>JAUQXK010000071.1 GCA_030834695.1 Desulfobacterales bacterium | reverse complement strand
TGTTTCAATTCGTTCTTTATAATGAACGCAAAACTAACAGTTGGAAGCGGCTCTTGAACGGGTTCAAAGCCCGGCCGGCAAGGAGGTGCACGGATGAAAATCAACAAAGTCATGGAAGGTCCGCGCGACGGCGAGGTGCGCTGCCTGACCTGCTTCGAGCGGTTCCGGCCGGCGGAGGGCGCGGATCGGGCCAAGTGCCCCAAGTGCGGAATCGAGTGGCGCATCTCCTGGCCCTACCCCAAGACCGCCCGAGTGCGGGGACCGGTCTGGGAGAATTATCCTCTCGGCACCGACGAGAAGATCTGAAGGAAAGGAGTGACCATGGCCCTGAATCGCAAGATCGCCTATATCGACCTGAGCACCGGAGACGTCAAAATCGAGGCCATCCCGCTGGAATGGCGGCGCAAGTTCATCGGCGGCCGCGGGCTGGATGCCTACCTGCTCAACAAGCACTGCCCGCCGGGGGCCGATCCGCTCGGCCCCGATAACGTCCTGCTCATCAGCGCCGGTCTGCTCGTCGGCACGATGGCTTCGGCCTCCGCGCGGACCCACGTGATGGCCAAGTCGCCCCTCACAAACCTGCTCGGATCGGCCAACATGGGCGGGTTCTTCGCTCCGGAGATGCGCTGGGCCGGCTTCGACCACCTGGTGATCCGCGGCCGTGCCGAAAAGCCGGTTTACCTGTACATCCACAACGGCGCGATCGAGCTCCGCAGCGCCGAAAACATCTGGGGATCGGGCGTCTATGATACCCAGGATCTCATCCGGCGCGAACTCGACGACCCCGAGACCCAGGTGCTGTGCATCGGCCAAGCCGGGGAGAACCGGGTGCGGTTTGCCTGCGTCATGACCGGCCGCAAGAACGCCGCCGGCCGCACCGGGCTGGGCGCCGTGATGGGCTCCAAGAACCTGAAGGCCGTGGCTTGCCGCGGCACCATGAGCATCGCCATCAAGTTCCCGGAGGAGGCGCTGGAGTACAACAAGCAGATCATCGACCAGGTGATCTCCACCAAAGTTTCGCAGATCATGCAGCGCTGGGGAACCGGCTTCATCTTCGGCGTCACCAACACCACCGGTTTGGTCCGCACCCGCAATTTCCAGTACAACCAGCTGCCGAACAGCGAAGATATCGAGTGCGAGAACCTCGACAAATATTCGATCGGGCTGGACGGCTGCTTCGGCTGCCAGGTGCATTGCCGCCATCGCTACATCATCAAGGAGGGCCCCTATGCCGGCACTTACGCCCAGGGCCCCGAATACACCAGCCAGGGCGCCTTCGGGGCCGAGGTCGGCTGCCGCAGCATGAACACCGTGCTGGTCGGAAACCACCTGGTCAACGATTACGGCATGGATACCCTGGAGGTGGGCAGCATGATGGCCTGGGCCATGGAGCTCTACGAGAAAGGCCTGATTACCGACAAGGATACCGACGGCCTGAAGCTCGAATGGGGCAGCGACGAGGCGGTCATCGAGCTGGTCAAGCGCATCGCCTTCCGGCAGAACATCGGCGATATCCTGGCGGAGGGCCCGCTGCCGGCGGCGAAGCGAATCGGTCCGGAGAGCCTGAAGTACCTCATCCATGTCAAGGGCATGAGCAACCTGCACTCCGACGAGCGCGCCACGCCGGCGCTGGCCTTGAACATCGCGGTGTCCTCGCGCGGCTCCGACCATCTGCGGGGGCGCCCGGCCATCGATCTGTACAACCTGCCGATGAAGGTGCTCGACAAGGTCTACCGCAACCCCGACGGCTACGACGGGCCGCTCACCAACAGCTACTCCGAATACGAGGGCAAGCCGCGCATGGTCATGTGGCAGGAGCTGGTCTACATGGCGGTCGACTGCGTGGGCATCTGCAAGTACCACACGGTCTTCCTCAGCCCCAACCACCCGCAGTTCAAGGAATTCGCCCGGCTCATCTATCTCAACACGGGCCTCGAATTCTCCGAGAAGGACATCTGGGATGTGGCCAACCGCGGTTACACCGCCGAGCGTCTTTTCAACCTGAGGGAAGGCATGACCCGCAAGGACGACTGGCTGCCCGACCGCTATTTCGACGAGCCGACCAAACTCGGGCTGCCGGTGGCCCGCGGCAAATGCATCGACCGGGAGAAGTTCAGGACCATGCTCGACGAGTACTACCGGCTGCACGCGTGGGATGCGAATGGTGTTCCGACCGCGGAGCTATTGGAACGGCTGCAGATCTCGGACCTGATGACTGCGGCCTGAACCGGGCCGCATCGGCGGACACGGATGAAATGACATCACGGGAGATACGACATGGCCAATAAAATAATGATCACGGACCCTGAAAAATGCACCGGCTGTCGGTTGTGCGAGATCGTCTGCTCGGTGAAGCACAACGGCGTCAGCAATCCGACGTTGGCCCGAATCCACGTCGTCAAGTGGGACAACGAGGGGTTTTATATGCCGATGCGCTGCCAGCAGTGCCAGGATGCGCCCTGTCTGGCCATCTGCCCCAAGGGTGCAATCTACCGCGACCCCGAGTTGGACAGCGTGCGCATCGATCACGAGCTTTGCATCGGGTGCAAGATGTGCGTGCAGGCATGCCCCTTCGGCGCGATGGGATGGAACCCCGAGCGCGGGCGCGTGTTCAAGTGCGACCTCTGCCACGGTGAGCCTCAATGCGTACGGTTCTGCGACATGAAGGCCGTAGACTACGTGGAAACGACCCGGCTGCAGACCGGTAAGATGCGCGAAGCGGCCGAAAGCTACTCCGAGCTCATGCGGCGGCACGGGAAGTGACATCGCGTGGGTAAAGGGGTATTTTTAGGTCTTCACGTATTTGGGGTATGCCAAACTCCCAAGCACATAGGCCAATGATGGCTGCTCAAAATCGAGGGAAGTGTGAAAATCACCGTTGAATCGCTGGGCCTTCCGACTCTTTCGGTCGTGATCGGCAAAAAAGCGGAACTGGATTTCAAGGGCGGGACGGTGACGGACCTCGTAAACCATCTGATCGGACGCTTCGGCCCCAAGGCCCGTGCGGTGCTCCTCGACGGGGAAGGGCATCTGGATCTAACCATTCAGGTGATGGTGAACGACGAGGGCTTCCTGGCTCGGGAGGACCTGCCCCAGCGTGAGCTGAAGGACGGCGACCGCATCCGGTTCATGCTGCTGGTCGGCGGCGGATAGGACGGTTCACTGGGTGCAGTCGGATGAGGCGGCCTTCACCGGCCGCCTCTTGTTTTAGGGCCGTCTGAACAGCGGTTTGACTTCATCCGTTCTGCGATTTACTGTGTCGATGCAGGTGCCGTTGGAAGCGATTCCAGGCAGAAAATCACAGCAAGAGGGAGGCGTAGATGCTCAAGCGCGTCGAGGTATTCAAAGACGGAAAATTCAACGACTTGGCCATGGCGAGGCTCCTGGTGCACGATTCGCCTTATTTCCGGGTGCTGAATTTCAATTTCAAGGCCGGTCAAGAACTGCCGATTCACTCGCACGACACGGACGGCCAGCTCAGCATCGTCGTCCTGGAGGGCCGAGGGCTTTTCCTCGGGAAAGAGGGTCAGACGTTGCCGGCCGCCCCCGGCGATGTGCTCATCTCGGACATCAGCGAACCGCATGGGGTGCGGGCTGAAACGGATATGCGAGTCCTGGTAACTATTGCACCGCCCCTGTGAAGGTGCTAAAAGACGCCCTTACACAAAATGCTTGCTCACCCGAAGGAGGAAGATGATGGGAATCACCAGGATACTTTGGCCGACGGACTTTTCCGAAAATGCCGGCAAAGCGCTGTCGCTGGTCACGGAATTGGCGCAAAAATTCGGAGCGGAAATTCACATTTTATATGTCATGAAGGACTACCCGGCCTTCGGCGCCTCCTATGGGCAATTCGACCCCGACGAGTTGAAGAAAATGCAGGAGTGGGAAAAACAGACGGCGGAATCACGCCTGAGTGAGATCTGTGACAAATTCCTGAATGAATGCCCGCTCTACATCCGGCACATCGCCGTCGGGGAGCCGGCCAAGGAAATTCTGAAAATCATCACCCAGCAAAAGATCGACATCGTCGTGATGGCCAACCGCGGCAGCGAGGGGCACTTCAACTTCGGCAGCGTGGCCGAGCGCGTGCTGAAGTGCACGACGGTCCCGGTCGTAATGATTCCCGTCTGAAAATCGGTTTCTGGATCCTGTCTCGCGACCGATGGCTGCGTTGTTTCGCGCCCTGAAATGCTCGCGTACCAACGTGTACGTTCCGCTTTCAGTTCGCGGAACGCCTTGCCCTCAGCCGTGATCCAGGCTGGATAAACCGCTTTCCCCTGGTTGACGATACGGTCATCGACTCGCCAGAAATTTGCACAATCGTTCCATCGCCGGTTCCAGGACCGATTCGTCCGCCGCGCAGCAGATTCGGATCGCACCTTCGCCGCCCCTGCCGAAAGCCGACCCGGGCGCTACGGCCACGCGAGTTTTTTCCAGGAGGGATCGGGCAAAATCCAACGAGTCGATCAGTCCAGCAATGTGCGGAAAGAGGTAGAAAGAGCCTTCCGGCGGGGCCACCGTGACTCCCGGCGCACCTTGCAGGGCGTCGTAGCATAATCGGACCCGGCCCTGCACATCCGCCGCCATCTCCCGCACGAACGCTTCACCGTCCCGCAGGGCCGTTTCCCCGGCGCGCTGCACCATGGACGGGGCATGCGAGACGATGAACTCGTTGAGTTGCGCCGCCTTCCGCACCAGATCCTGCCGGGCCACCGCCCAACCCAGACGCCAGCCGGTCATGCAGTAGCTTTTGGAAAACGACTGCACCACGATGACCGCATCATCGCGCCGGCAGAGCTTCAGAATCGATGGCGCCGCCAGCCCGGCGAAATAAATGCGTTCGTAGACTTCATCGGCCAGGAGCCACAGCCCGTGACGGCGGCAGAAGTCCAGGAGGGCGCTTTGCTCTTGCGGCCGGGCCACCCAGCCGAGCGGGTTGGAGGGTGATGCATAGACCAGCAGACGGGTGCGCGGCGTAAGGGCGGCCTCGATGGCGGGCAGGTCGAGGCCGTGGCGTTCGCCGTTCCAGGTCAGGGGGACCTCGTATGCCCGGCCGGCGTGCAGGCCCACGATGGCGGTGGCGTTGGGCCAGTTGGGGGTCAAAACGATCGCCTCGTCGCCGGGATCGATCACGCAGCGGATGGACAGATGCAGCGCCTGGACCCCCGACGCCGTAATCAGAATTTCGTCCTGGGGGTCGAGCGTTACGTCATGGAGCTCATGGTATTTTGCAGCAATGGCCTGTCGCAGGGCGGGCAGCCCCTGGTTTTCGGTGTAGAAGGTATAACCATCCTCCACCGCCTGTGCCGCCGCTTTTTTGATGAAGTCCGGGGTCGGCCGGTTGGACTCGCCGAAATGGAGCCTGAAAACCCCGGACATGCCGAAGGCTATATCGGCGATTTCGCGAATCCGGGAGGGCGGCACGGCGGCGAGGCTCTCTGCCAGAGGAATGGTGCTCATGCTCCTGCCTGAAAGTAAAGGTATCCCGGCCGGCGGCGTTGCGGACATCCGTATTCCCGAACTGCCCGGAAGTCGTGTCGGCAGAAATGGCGGTTAGGCAGCCGGCTTTATGGCTGCGCCATTTTCATCGCACAACGCTCGGTCAATATCCAGCAGAATCTTAATCCCGCCTCCTATTTTAGCCGTTGATCTCCTTGATCTGCATGATCCGAATGCCTTACGGTTCTCCGGTCAATGCAAATGTCAGGCACTTGCCGGCGAGGATATCCTCGACCTCGTTGCCTATCGGCATGCGTGCCCTCCACGGAAATTGGATCATGAAATTGCGGGGCGCCGGACCTTTTGTTCCAAGCCGAACCCAGCGCCCCTTCCGGTCATCCGCATCCCCGTTGCCCGGGCGTCTTAGAACTCCAATAAATCAGCTTCATTCATGGGAATGATTTGCTCGGCAGCCTGAGAAGCCGGCCGCCTACCGGCGCTCTTTTTGGTCGGCCGTTTTTGCCCTTTATCGACATCCATTTTATTCTCTCTGGGTTCGCTTTTCCGGGCCATGGAAATATTTCCTCCGATCATGACCAAAAGATCATTCACCATGGCCTTCATCGTTTCGGCCTGGGCGTTCATCTCTTCGGAAGCGGATGCGGACTCCTCGGCGCTGGCGGCATTCTGCTGGGTGACCTTGTCCATCTCGGAAACCGCTTTGTTCACCTGCTCGGTCCCCTGGGCCTGCTCCCTGGAGGCGGCCGCGATCTCACCCACCAGGTCGGCCACCTTGTTCGCACTGTTCGTCACCTGGCCGAAGGCGTTGTTGGTCGAGGACATCAGGGCGGACCCATCCTTGACCTTCTTCACCGTCTCCTCGATCAAGTTGGCGGTATTTCGGGCCGCATCGGCGGCCCGCATGGCGAGGTTCCGGACCTCGTCCGCCACCACCGCAAAACCGGCACCTGCTTCACCGGCCCGGGCGGCTTCTACGGCAGCGTTCAGGGCCAGCAAATTGGTCTGGAAAGCAATCTCGTCGATGGTTTTGATGATCTTGGAGGTGTCTTCGCTGGCCTGGGTGATTTCATCCATGGACCGGCACATCTGGGCCATGGAATCCTTCGCCTGAGCCACCACCCTCCTGGTATCATTCATCAGATGGTCGGCCTGCTGGGCGTTGTCCGCATTCTTGCGGGTCATGGAGGACATTTCCTCCAAGGAGGCCGACGTCTCCTCGATGGAGGCGGCCTGCTCGGACGCCCCCTCGGCGAGTTGCTGGCTGCTGGAGGAAATCTGCGAGGCGGCCGACGCCACCTGGTCGGCCCCTTCGTTCAGACCGACTACGATCCGAGTGATCGGCCGGGTGATGCTGCGGCGGGTGAAAACAAAACTCACGAGCAGCACGGCGGTTAAAGCGGCCAATGATATGCCGCCGATCCACAGCATAACACCCTGGATGCCCTTCTGGGTATTCTGTTTCGCCGCCTCGATCTCCTGGTTCAGCTGATCGGCTTCCGCCTTCAATCGCCGCTCCAGTTCTGCGCGCCGGGCATTGACCATGACCTCAATGTCATCGATGTAGAGACCGGTGCCGATGATCCATCCCCATTCCTTGAAAAGCTGTACGAAGGATAGCTTGGGCTGAGGTTTGTCCGCACCGTATTTGGGCCAGAGATAGTCGACGAAACCTTCCCCGGACGCTTTGCCCACCCGCGCGAATTCGACAAAAAGTTTTTTCCCGTTGGGGTCCTTGTTCTCGGTCAGGTCCTGCCCGTCCATTTCGGGCTTGTAGGGATGCATTACCATGCGGGGGTGTAGATCGTTGATCCAGAAGTAATCCTTGTTCTCCGGGCCGTATCGCAACGCTTTAATGAGGGCGAGGCCCCGCGCCTGTCTGGCATCAGGGCTCAGGCTCGTATCCTTTACGACGGCCTCCAGGATGCTCATGGCGGTCTGCACCTGGGACTTGAGGTATTCTTGTTTGAGCGCCATCAACTCTTCACGGAAAGCTGCCGTCTGCTTTTCGCCGTCCGCCTTGATGCGCTGGAGATTGTTCTGTCCCAGGCGCTCGATCTGGGTGATCGTTTCATTTCCGGATTGCCCGGTTTTCCAGGTTGAAACCAGGCCGGACGATACAGCCGTGAGAGCCAGAGCGGTCGTGATCAAGATGGTGATTTTGGTGTTCAGCTTCATGTGATGCACCTCTCGGTTAAATTTGCCCCATGGAAGTTGCGGATGGGGCGCTTGACTCCGCAGAAAGAAGAGGCACCGTTGGAGCGTTGCAGGAGCGCAGGCCAGGAATACATGCTGCCGTCGGGCCGGTTCAGGGAGAAATTGGCACGGTCCTCGCCACCTGATCATGCTTTCGGCAACCAGCAGAGAAACTTTAATTACAAACAGGACTGTTGGGTTTTTCAGCGTGCGCGGAGGCAAGAATCCAATGGGAAGAGTCACCGCCGGCGGCAGGATTTATACAAAACCCTACTAGGGTTGAAGGAACCGGGTCGGCCCCAGGTCCGCGGCGACATTCGGATACGAAATCAAGAATGGAAGGACCCCGTGCGGAAAGTCATTCGTCCAGAAGCAGAAGGGGAATCCATGGCGCTGGTTTGGCCACTTTGGGTACTTCTTCGAAGTACGCCTCAATCGAGTGATTCGCCGTTACGGAGTCGAAGGTGTAGGTCGATAGCGCGCCGATCGACAGCCCGTCGATTTTCACATCCTGAATCCGATAGCCGGCATCGGCGGTTATCTGAAACGTCTGGCCCGCGCCGCTTGGGACTCGCACGGAGCCTGACGGTTCGATTTCTCCGTGCAGCCCGGCCGACGCCATGATGGTGTATTCCGCCGCCGGGCAGGCGCTCACTCCCTGCCGCCGGCCGAAATCCTGGGTCCAGTAATGGCCGTAAGTACTGGCCGATCCGAAGGCGTAGCCCACTCCGATGTCGCAGAAGCCCGAGCCGAGAATGTTGGCGCGATGCCCCGGGCTGTTCATCCAGCCGTTCATGACGGCCTGCGCGCTGCTGTAACCGGCGGCGATATTCTCGCCGCAGGTGCTGTAGGGGTAGCCGGCAGCGGTGATACGCTGATAGAACAAGCGCCCGTCCAGACTCGTGTGGCTGAAGTAATTGAGCTGGGCCATGTCGGCCGAATGGCCGCGCGCGGCGGCACCCAGCGCATCGTCCCAAATCAGTGGGTGCAGATTTTCGATCTCCCGCTCCATGTTCACCAGTTCGGTGACCTCCTGCTCCACCGCGGACGGCCCGGCATCTGCCAGAGACCGTTCGGCCCGCGGGACGGGAGGCCGAATCTCCCGGATGACATGCACCGGGTCCCGGAAGGAGCGGATATGATACAAAAGAGGCGGCACCGCCACCGAACCGGCCAGCGCTTGATGCGAAACGGTAAAGGTGACCAGGCTACCGGGTTGGTCCTGGATGTGGCCATTCCAGACGAACCCGTCGGATACGTTTGCCTCCACGCCGTCGCAGACCGCCCGCAGCACCACGTCCCCAAAAAGGTTGAGGACGACGGCCTGGCCTTTTGTCATCGGCAGGAGATCAAACTGGATCGTGACCAGGCGCTGACGCAGAACGAGGGCCGGATTCACGGACCGTGGATCCAGTTGCAGCGACCCGTCGTAGGGGATAAAGAGGCCGGGATCAGCCGCGGCGGCCTCTGAAGCGCCGAGGATAAGGAAAAAAATAAAAAAGCTGCAGGCCAACGCCCTCTTCATAATCGACCGGTCTTCCGGATGGGATTCAGGCAATCAAGAAACTGAAAGCGGATGAAATTTTCAAGAATCAGCTTAACCTCCGCCGGCCGTTCCTGTCAAACCCAAACTGAAGGGAGCACCATTGTTTCCGTCGAACTTTTGATCCGGCCGCGAATCTGGTATGCTTCGGAAAGAATGCATTTTAACAGGAGATGTCAATGAACCTCAGCTTTAACGCCGACAATGGCGTCGTGGATCGTGCCATCAAAGATCTGTTCGAACTGGCCGGCCCCATCCATCATCATGCGATCGTCCGCGAAATGATCATCGCCGCGCTGAAGGCCGGCCAGGAAAACCCACAATTAGCCGATTTGAAGGTCATGTGTTCGACCTTGAAGGAGATGCGCTATACCTCCAAGGTGTTCGGCGACTACCGTGAAGCCCGCAAAGTAACCGTTTTCGGCTCGGCGCGGACGACGCCGGACGACCCGCTTTACCAAATGGCCAGGGAGTTCGGACGAAATCTGGCCGCTGCCGGATTCATGGTCATCACCGGAGGCGGTCCGGGAATCATGCAGGCAGCCAACGAGGGCGCCGGTCCGGAAAAATCCTTTGGCGTCGGCATCCGCCTTCCGCTCGAGCAGAAGTCGAATCCTGTGCTGAACGGCAGCCCGCGCGACATCACCTATAAGTATTTCTTCAACCGCAAGGTCGCTTTTCTCAAGGAGGCTTGCGCGGTGGCGCTCTTCCCCGGCGGGGTCGGGACCCTCGATGAGGCGATGGAAGCCCTGACCTTGCTTCAGACCGGCAAACGCTACCCCATACCGGTCGTCCTGATCGATCAGCCCGGGGACCGATACTGGTCCGGATGGATGGACTTCATGAAAGACCATCTCCTGTCGGCCGGTTACATCGGGCCGAGCGATGGCGCATTCTTCCATCACACCCACGACGTCGCCGATGCCGTGGCCGTCATCCAGCGGTTCTATCACCGCTTTCACAGCCTGCGCTTCGTGGGTGGAAAGGCCGTCATTCGGATGGCAATCGGGCTGCCGCAATCCCAGATCGACAGGCTCCGGCAGGAGTACGCGGACATCATTGCCGAGGGCGGCGGGATGACGCTGTCCGGCGCGCTCCCCAAGGAGTGCGACGAACCGGAGCTCGCGAATCTGCCGCGACTGGTGGTGGATTTCAACAAGCGGGATTTTGCGAGGCTCCGGCAGCTCATCGATGCCATTAACCTCGCGTAGGCGGCGCTTCAAAGCCGAATGGCGGTCCGCGGTGCGGCAGGCTTCAGCCACCGGCTAGAATCGACGCAATAACCACGAGGAAAAAGAGCGCAGCGAGTGCCAGGAAGCCCGCTATAAAGGCCGATACCGGCGGTTGACGCCAGCTGACACCGAATCTCACCAGCAGAGGCCTGAGCGCGATTAAAAAATACGGAACGAGCCGCTCCCTTACCGCGCGCCTCAAGAACGATACGAGGTTTTTGTTGATTCCGACGAACTTCGGCATGCCGTTCGGATCGAAATAGACAAAGGCGCGGATACTTCCAAGCTTTAACGCTTTGTTCACGTCATAGCTTGGCAACTTGACCCCGCACGTTGCTTGGAGCTCCTGCTGAAAGTCCGCGTACTGCGTCGAATCAAACGGCAGGACGAGCAGCCGCCGTTCATGCGGCACATGCGTCATGACCTGGGAAATCTCCCACCAGACGCTTGGGGTATTGCCAGGCCGCAAAACCACAAGAGCGGCCCCACGCATAAGTTCGGCCACACGTTCTTTCCATTCCTCCCCGCGCAGGTAGATGCGATGTGCGCCCAACCCCGGCAGTTCCTCCCCCGGCTTTCCGACGGCGACAATCGGTCCGATGGCAGACAGGACCTTGGCAAGCTGTTCCTCTTCGGTCTTGACGGCCAAACCGCGCCACGCCGCGCCGCTCGAAACCCCGGCCGCAGTGATGGTGTCATCCGCAAATGATCGGAGGTATAGGACAGGAGGGCGGCTGTCGTTTGCGGTGGTCGCCCGGCCGCACACCGTGGCAGCCTCGACCTGCCTGGCGCGGTTGAATAGGCGCCTGCCTCGATGGGCTGCCGCCGCACCGACCGCGCCGATCACAGCGCCGCTGATCATGTCGAAGCCGCCGGAAGAAAGACCATAGAGGAAGACGAGCCAGAGCACCCCGGCAGTACCCATAAGGGCAATACCGACTATTTTCTGAAAGCGTACGCTCGAGTCGGGCTTGGGATCAGGCACATTCACCTCTCTGCTGGGAGGTTCACCCATAGCCTCCCGTCGCTGGGCCATTATTAAGGGCCTCATAATTGTCTTTACGTCGTCATTCCGGCATGTTTTTAGCCGGAATCCAGTGGATTCAACCCGTTCTGGATGCCGGATCACGTCCGGCATGACAGTACTATTTCGAGACGATTAATCAGATGAAGGCAACATCGCGATAAATCATTGCGGACGGTTTCCACGATCACCCGGTTGTGCTGCTATTGAATGATTGCATTGTTCCTCAACGTGCTTTCAACATATTATAGATCGTTTTGTATCGATAACCATAACCCCCGACGCAACGTCTGCCGGGGGCCATGGTTATGTAGCGTTAGTAGGAAATTCCATTACCGGCAAGTTTGTCGGCCACATAATCGATCGTCGCTTGGAGCTCCCGGTTAAAATCCTCGCTGCAAATCTCCATTGATGTAACAAGCCCATATTTTGCCAAGCCGAGAAAAACTTTCTCATCAACGTTGGGCGGCAAACCGCCTAAAAATGCCTTGGCAAGATCCACCAATTGTTGTGCGATTAAATCGATGGCAGTCTCTTCATCCTGCATGAGGGCCTGCCCATATGCTATCATGCTTTTACGAAATTCGTTTTCTGCTTTTAAAATCAGCTTCACTGCTGCTGGATAATTATCCGCTTCCGGGAATTGTTGTTGTACCAGCCCCTTTGCGTACGATTTTACTAAAATGAGTGGAAATTCAGGAGTTCGTAACATCGCTGCTGTCGATATTTTGGCTGCAAGGCCTCTGTTTTGCTGGGTGATCATTACGTCCAAGGCAAATTCGACGAGGTCGTGGCATAGTTCGTCGATCACGGGATCGGGCAAAATAATCCCATTATTAAGCATTAGCGGCAGGATATTTTTCCTAAGACTTGCCGCCTTTTGAATCACATATCCATTATTTCCTTCCGGTAGAGCCAGACTGAAATGGTGTGCAGTCAAATCCGCCCCGAAATTTCCGTTATGGCTGACGAACCCGAAAGCGACGGCTTTTGAAAAAATACAGTGAGATTTTTCCCAGACATTGATGTAGTCATCAGGATAGCCTACACCTTGGTAATGCGTAACGGTGTAAAGATATTTCATCATATCCATGTCCGAGAAGAGAAAGTTGAAAACGTCCGGCACCATGGCACCATAAATCTCGTTCAAGTTTCTCACAGGCCCCCTTCTTCCAAGATGGTCATCAATGTAGGCATGAACCGCAGACCCCCAACCGAATGCTTGGGTTGCCGATACTGCAGAAAAGAGAATAACCACCGCAACGATCGCCGGGAGTTTTCTTCCATGTCCCTTTTCCATAGCGTCCCTCCTTGGTCTAAGAGATTCCATGCATCGGTGCTTGGTTCTGGGCAACAATGAATCAGCAAGGAGAAGCAAAAAGCCCCTAAAGGACAAATCACTCCCTTAGGGGCAGGGTGGGGGGAAACCTATTACTATGTTTTTTCATCCGCACACCTCCTTTTTTGTTGGTTATGCCAAATAAAAAGGCGATGCCGAAATGAAGGACTGACAGGAGAGAAGAACTCTGGGCCGTCGGCCAAGTGGGTGGTGATTTTCTGGCCCGGAATAGAGATGAGAAGCATGACCCGATTCAGTTGAAGTATATCCCGGCTAAGCGATGAAAATCAAATGAATTTTACAGCCCATAAAAATTTTTCATAGTTCCACTTATTTGTGATTTACCGGATTGTGATCACTGTCCGTAATAGAGCGATGATTGGATGATATCCGACAGAAGTTCATCATCTGTGCGGTTTTCTGAAAAAAAAAGAAAAACAGCGCCAAAGTGAGAATCGAAACGCTCAAAAAACTCGCCCGGCAGCATGCGATCCGGCACTCCTTCCAAAAGTATGCCCCGGCCGTCGAGGACAACCGGGGCATCTATAATGTGCGCAAAATGGGCCTAACCGTCTATGTTAGGAGGCCGGTGGCGGCGAAGTTTGGATGGCAATGGAATTGCGCATAACACGAACCGCCGCTTTAATTAGTTTAAGCTGCCATGCAGTCGGCTTGTGCAGGAGTTTGAGTGTAGCGTTATTCAGTGCGGCACCGACTTGAACGTCTAAGTGCAATTTCGGAAGTTTCGATTCACTCAGAACCCGCTGCACATAGCTCAGGTTGAACCGGCAATGGCGGATTGGGTTCTCCGAGGAGATGCCCATGCCGATCCGTTGAATGGCTTCGTCGAGCAGCCGTTCGCAGTCGCGCAGGTTGTAGAACGCGTTCAGCGCCCTCAGGAACGCGCCTAGATGCTCGATTCCGTCCCCCTTGGGGAAACGGATGCTCCCACTCGCATTGCCATTCCGCATGACCGCCTCGCTGGTGAATATCCCCGCTCCCGCGGTGGTGAAGTCTTCTGAGATATAGAAGGCGATCGCTTTTTCAAAATCGTCGATGGCTCGATGGTTATGGAACCAGCCTTTCTTCTGTGACGCCTCGATGACGGACTGGATGTTGAACGCATCCTCGAACGTGGGCGCTCGTCGGGGCCCGAAGATATCCGAAGCGCCCTCGTCAAACGGCAAAGCAACACCGACTACCGCCAGACCGATGTCATCGCTGCCGAGCTCGACGTCCGTGTTTATGTTGATGTTCTCGGGTGGGCCGGCGATAACGCTCTTGGCGCCTGCATTGTTGTGGCAGGCGTTGCAGCCCGCTCCGGCGTTTGGGTTTGAAGGGGCACCAGGTCCTGCGAACTCAGCCGGACCGATATAATGATCGCGACCGAGGGCGACGCGGGAATCCTTGAACTTGAGCAGGTTGAGGACGAACTCCGATGCGGGTGCGCCCGAGGTGCCCTGCTTCGCGTTCTCTTCCGCCGTCAGCGGACGTCGGCCCAGCCACCGCTGGAATGCATCCAGGGCGGCCAGCTCATTTTCGGTGGGAAGGCGGAAATCGACTCCTGGTATCCGTTCCAGGCTCTTGGTGTGGTGTTGTGCAATTGCACCGTTGCAGAAAGCGCGGATGGAGCCGTCGGCAGCGGGATCAACGAAGCCGTGATGGACCTGGCAGGGATTATCTGGCAAGATTTTTGGAGTACCCGGCGAGCCGTCGCCCGACCAGCCGAGCTGAGCCAGCTGGTTCTCCACTCCGTCGCTGCACGCCGCAGGAAGCAAGGGCGTACCGGGAAATGTCGCACGGTTGTTCGTTGAGGTAATTTCCAGCCCAAATACTCCCATCGTGCTGCGGAAAATCGGCCCGGGATGCTGCCCTTCGGCTTCGGCTTCCTCCCAGCACTCGGGTTCATCGGCGCCGCAGGGGGTGCTCCCCAGGATGTTGAACAGCGCATGCGACCTGACCAAATCGATGTTCTCGAGCCCTGGTACGTTGGTCGCAAAAACGAGGTCTTTGTCCGTCTTGCCGAGTCTTTTGATGGTCGCCGGAAAGATGTTGTAGGCTTCGGCAGGAATATGGCAGGTGCTGCAGGTCCGGCCATTGCCGTTCCATGTCTCCTGTGTCCAGAGGCGAAATCCCTCGTCGATGCGTTGGAACAATTGGGCTTGATTCTGGGCCTGTGCGACATTGCACATAAAGAAAAATCCTACAACGAAGGAAAGCAACAGGGCCCAAGCTGATGAGCCGAATCGATTGGGCCCTTCCAACGATGACGATTCATCATGTGACCGATGCCGGTAAGGGACTCTTTTGGTTTTCATGCTACCTCCTTTATAATTGGTTCTTGCCAACCATGCCCTTCTTGGAGCTGCGTATGCCCCACGTGCATGCGAGAGATATGTCTCTTAAAAAGCGCGTTGAGCATGAGCTGAAGTCCCTAGGGGAAAGACGAATCCTCAGCACCTCCCTTCTGAAAATAAATTTAGGTCAAAGAGAAAAACAGTACTTTAGAATCGATACTTATTGAAAGTCATTCAGCTATCATCGTGACGTGCAGGAGGCGGGGTGAAAAGCGAGCTGGCTGCCGCGATAGGTCGAACTTTATCATTGGCAGGTGGCCGTTTAAATACTGTCAGGAGTGTATTTTAAAAGTATAAATAACCAAAGATTCTTTTAGTATAACGTTCAATAATTATGTTTTAAAATAGATAGTTATGCTGATAATCGACTTCTTTGCTTTGCTTCGGCCGATTAATTAACCATGCTGTGGAAAGTACTACGCTGTGATAGCCATTTGGGCCGCAAATCGGTCGGGTTGGTGATTTGCAGGTTGATAACCCCTCCATGGACATCGCTGCAATAAAAATTAGATTCTCTTTTTGGGAATAAAACCAGGTGGAGAGGAGAAACTGCGATCGGATTTTAAAAAAGAGGATAGGATCTCAGGTCAGTCGTCCGACGGCTTCATTGTTGTCATCGCCGGACAGGCTATCAAATGCTGTCAATCGTGTATTTTGAGGAGCAAAGTGAAATCGGAATGGTTCACTCCGGCTTTTCCCCGGAGACAAATCCCATTTTCAATTTCTTGAAGCTATTCTACCCTGATAGGTATACCGCCCGGAAGAGGGCGGTGAGGCCCTCTCCCGGCGGTGCGTGATCAGGCGCTTTCGTACAGCTTGGTCAGAACGAACTCCTCGTGGCCGAGCACCTCCTGGGCGGTCAGGCGGCCGTTGCAGGTGCGGACGAGCATCTGGATCAGGTTGTCGCCCGACTGGTCGAGCGTCATCTCGCCGCGCAGGATGGCCGAGCAGTCGTAGTCGACGTGCTCGCTCATGGTCTTGGCCGTGAGCGGATTGGCGGTCAGCTTGATCACCGGCTCGATGGGATTGCCGATGATGTTGCCCTGGCCGGTGGGGAAGAAATGCGCCACGAAGCCGGCCGCCGCCCAGAGCGTCACGGCCTCGGCCGCAGCGCTGGAGGTGTCCATGAACCAAAGCCCCTTGCCGGTGGGCGCCTCGGCCTTGTCCAGCACGCCCACGTAGCTGATCTTCTTGCCGATCTTCTGCAGGTTGCCGAAGGCCTTCTCTTCGATCGTGGTCAGGCCGCCGCGGATGTTGCCCTTGGTGGGCTGGGAGCCGGACAGGTCGTCGGTCTTGTTGTCGTCGATCATCTTCTGGTAGGCATTGAAGGTGGCCATGAACTGCTCGCCGAGCTTGCGGTTGGCCGCGCGCTCCTGGCAGACCATTTCGGCGCCGGTGATCTCGCTGGTCTCGCCGAAGCTGCAGGTGCCGCCCATGGCGACCAGCTTCTCCAAGGCATTGCCGACCGTGGGGTTGGAGGCGAGGCCGCTCGTCGTGTCGCTCTCGCCGCACTTGACGCTGACCCAGACCTCTTTCAGATCCACCGGCTCGCGGCGCAGCTCGCTCGCCCACTGGACGTATTCCTTGGCCTTCCAGCTGGCCATCTCGACGGTCTTGAACTCGCCGTAGCGCTCGATGCTGAAGCCCGCCACGGGCTTGCCGGTCTTGGCGACGCCCTCCACGATGCGGTTGGTCCACTCGGGCTCGATACCGATCACCACCACGGCGGCCACATTGGGGTTGGCGCCGGTGCCGATCATGGTGCGGAAGAACAGCTCCAGGTCTTTTCCGAACTGCAAGCGCCCGTAGGCGTGCGGGATGGCCTTGCAGCCCTTGACGTTGTGGGCCACCTTTTCGCAGGCGGAATTGCTCAGGTCGTCGAGCGGGAGAATCACCACATGGTTGCGGATGCCGACCCGGCCGTTCTCCCGGCGATAGGCGAAAACTTTGGGATTTTTGGCTTTGGCCATGATTACCACCTCCTGGTCTTCAGATTATGAATGTGAACGTGCTCGCCGGTCTTGATGCCGGCCACGACCCGGCCGATGTCATGGCCGTATTTGATCACGGCGCCCTCTTGCTTGAGGTTCGTCAGCGCGATCTTGTGGCCGAGGGGGATGTCCTGCAGGGCCTTGACCTCGACCTTTTTCTGAGAGTCCATGTACAGGCCCGTGACTTTTTCCCCTTTCTTGATGTCGACCGTAGCCACACCGACGTTGTCGGCTTTTTCGTGAACCAAAAATTGAATCATGTTTCCTCCTCTCGATATTTTTGGATTCGATCGAAACCGAACCCTGTTAGAGATGCTTCTCAGTATGTCCGTTGGCCCGTGGACCCGTTTGCCCGTTAGCTCAAGAAGGCATCTGCTGCCTCCCGAACGGGCCAACAGTTGACCGGGACAACGGGTCAACCTTCTTTTTGGTAAAAATACGTCGTGTTGGCGTTGGGAATGACCGCCAGTTCCGGAGTGCCTTCGAACGCCGACACCCACTCATCGATGACGGTGGCCGGATCGGCCGCGCGCAGGTGACATTTGCGCAGAATGCCGGGGTCCAGGTCCGAAAACACCGCCACGTCAAAATTAACCAGCGTCCGGCCGAAAAGATAGGCCTTGTGGGCGCCCATGCGGAAACCGCTCGACTTGAAGTCCCGGATGACCTCCTCCGGCGAGGTGAACTGCGAGACGTAGTCGAAATAGATGTCATCGCCCACGCCTTGAGGGGAGGCCGCCAATAGCAGGATGCGGCCGCCCGGCTTCAGGGCCTGCGAGGCCAGGTTCAAACCCTTCTGGGCCTGATAGAGGCAGATGTCCTTGGGATAGCCCCCGCAGGAGGCCACCACGATGTCGAACTTTTCCGCGATGGCGACTCCGTAGACCCTGGCGCAGACCTCCGCACAGGACGCCAGCGCCCGTGAAGGGATCCCGGCGGTCAGATGCACCACCCGCTTGTCCGCATCGAGCACGAAGTTGACCGCCAGATCGATGCCGGCCATCTCGCCGGCCTCGGTCAGGTCTTCGCGTACCGGATTGCCGGCGAGCCGGCCGACCTGGGCGTTGGGCTGGGACATGAGGCTGTGATTCTTCTCGATGGTATCCGGTGCGGCGCAGCCGATGACCACTCCCTTGGAGCCGCCCGTGAACCCCACGAATTGGTGTGGGTCCACCTGCCCGATGACCATCTTGAGGTCGGCTTCGGCAAACGCGGCGTTGATGCGCACCGGCGTGCCGCGCGAGGTTGGGCCGTAATCGCGCATCGCGGCCGTGCGCGCATCGTGGGCGACGATCCGGCAGCCGCGGGCAATGTCGGCCGGCAGGATTCGTTTGATGGCGGTGCCATCCGCGGGCGGGTGCAGGCCGCCGCCGATAAACAGGGTGACGGTCTCGGAAACGGGTCGCGCCAGTTTGGATTCGAGCCGATCCAGAAGCGGAGGCAGAACCTCGCGCAGCGGAGCGGGGCGGGTTTCATCCGGAACCGCAATGGCGACCGACCGGGGCCGGCGCTGTTGAATGATAGCTTCAATTGCAGGGCAGCCGAGCGGCGCATGCAGGGCTTCTGCCAGCGCATCCTTTACCGAATCGAGCACGGGTGCCCGCAGCGGCTCCAGGATGGATACCTTGGCCTTTGCGGGGATTGCGATCCTGATTTTGCCGGTGCCGTATTTGAGCTCGACCATTGCAAGGGTCCGTTTAAAGTTTTGCGGATGCAATTAGCAAAAGTGCTGCCAGATCGTATTTTAATTTATCTATCTATAATAATAGAATAAAAAATGATCGAACGAACTCGCGGTGAAAACTTGTGCCCAAAATTCGGCACTCTGCCGAATTTTGATTTTGCTTTTTGGGCGCAATACCGTCATAAAGGCCGAGATAGCGAGCTTGATGAGCGGGTGGGACATGCGCTGGAATACCGAGACACGCTACAAGATGCTTCTCGAAATCAACAATGCCGTGGTCACCCAGACCAACCGGGAAGACCTTTTTCAGGCACTGGCCAAGGAGTTGCGCAAGCACTTCGCCTTCGACCGCATGGCCATCAACCTTTACGACCCCAAGACCCAATCCATCAGCTATTTCGCCGCCGCCGAAGGCGTCCAACCCGGCGGCGTCATGACGCGGCACAGCCGGCCGCTGGCCGACGGGGCGATCGCGCGCATGGTGGTCCAGTCGCGCCAGCCGACCATCATCGACGACTTGCAGCGGTACACCGACTTGTCCTCGATCGGCGCCATGGTCAAGGCCGGGCTGAACGCCACCATGGCTTTTCCGATGCTGGTGCGCAACCGGATCCTGGGCTCGATCCACTTTTCGTTCCGCAGCGCGCCCGAGCACATCACCGAACTCACACAGGTGCTGACCGAGGTCTCGCGGCAGGTGGCGATCGCCGTCGACAACATGCTGGCTTACGCCGAGTTGGAGAGGCTGAACCGGAGCCTCGAGCGCGAGAAGAACTACCTTCTGCAAAGCAGCGACGACTATCAGCAGGACGAATTCTTCTACGCATCGGCCGCGATGGCGGACATCATGAAAACCATCCGGCAGTCGGCCGACACCGACGCCACTGTCTTGATCACGGGCGAGACCGGAACCGGCAAGGATTACCTGGCGCACTGCATCCACAATCTGAGCTCGCGGTGCAATCGGTTGTTCGTGAAGACCAACTGCCCGGCCCTGGCAACGTCTCTGTTTGAAAGCGAACTCTTCGGCCATGCCAAGGGCGCCTTCACGGGCGCCAGCCACCATCGCGTCGGTCGCTTCGAACTGGCGCACGGCGGCACCATTTTTTTGGACGAAATCGCCGAACTGCCGATCGGCCTGCAGGCCAAGCTGCTGCACATTCTCCAGGACAACCGGTTCGAACGGGTCGGTGACAGCCGGCCCGTGCCGATCGACTGCCGGGTCATCGCCGCCACGAACAAGGACCTTCAGGCAAGCATCCGGGCCGGCACCTTCCGGGAGGATCTTTTCTATCGGCTGAACATCGTATCGATCCACGTGCCGCCGCTGAGAGAGCGGAAGGAGGATGTTCCCGTGCTGATGACCCGGCTGAACCAGATCCAGGCACGGCAGATGAACCGTCCCGAGCCGGTCTACAGCCAGCGTGCCTTGGATCGCCTGAGCGGATATGCATGGCCGGGCAACGTGCGGGAGCTGAAGAATCTCGTCAAACGGCTGGTCATCCTCCGGGCCGGCGACCGGATTTCAGCCGAGGACGTCACGAAAATTCTCGAATCGGCGCGGCCGCAGGGACAGAAGGTTCCAGATGAAGTGGCGAGCTTGAGGGATAACGAACGCGAGCACATCCTGAAGGCGCTCACCAAGACCCGCGGCGTTCTCGGCGGCGGGCAGGGCGCTGCCAAACTCCTGGGGCTGCCGCGCTCCACGCTCCAATACCGCATCAAGAAGCTTCACATCCAGCCTGAAGATTATCTTAAATAGCTATTGAAATCATTGAATTAAAAATTCAGCCAAAAACTGAATTTTCAGGAGTCGGATTCTTCGAGTTCGACTTGCTGCGCCCGGGCCTTTCGACGCAGCAGGGTTCCACTAACAACCGAAACGGCCGTCAGCACGATGAAGGCGATCGAAATGGGCCGCGTGAAGAAAATCAGCGGCGAACCCTTGGACAGGACCAGCGACTGCATGAAGGAGGTTTCCATCAGCTTGGCCAGCACGGTGGCCAGGACCATGGGCGCAACGGGAAAATCGAACTTGCGCATCAGATAGCCGACCACGCCGAAGATCAGGCTGATCCAGAGGTCGAAAAAAGAATGGCGCAGGCTGTAGGCGCCGATCAGGGTGAAGACGGCGATCATCGGGCCGAGGATGGGGAAGGGGATCAGCGCCATGCGCGCCCACAGCCCGACGAGGGGCAGGTTCAGCACCAGCAGCATGACATTTCCGATGTACATGCTGGCGATGATGGTCCACAGCAGGGCCGGCTGTTCCTGCATGAGCCGCGGCCCGGGCTGTAGTCCGTACATCAGAAAACCGCCGAGCAGCACCGCCAGGGCCGGGCCCGACGGGATGCCGAAGGCGAAAAGCGGCACGAACCCGCCGCTGGCCGTGGCGTTGTTGGAGCCCTCCACGGCGGCCACGGCATCCATGGCGCCCTTGCCGAAACGTTCCGGGTGCTTGGAGAAGCGCTTTTCCAGGTCGTAGACCATGAAGGAGGTGACCGCCGGGCTGCAGCCGGGGATGAGACCAGCCAGGAAGCCGATGACGCCCGAGCGGGTCGTAGCCGCCCAGGTATCCTTTATGTCTTGCCAGGTGGGCAGCCACTCGATGCGCTTGGCTTCCAGGATGCACTTGGTTTCTTTCTCGGCGTTGGTCAGGATTTCACTGATGGCGAAGAGTCCCATGATGATCGGGACGAAGTCGATGCCGGCCATGAGTTCCATGGAGCCGAACGTCAGCCGCGCCACTCCGGTCAGCGGATCCAGGCCGATCGCGGCCGTCAGCAGGCCCAGCAGGGCCGAAAGCAGCCCCTTGCCGAGATCCCGGCCGGACAGGCTCACCACCAGGCTCAGGCCCAGGAAGGTCAGGGCGAAGTATTCCGGGGGACCGAAGGCCAGGGCCGTCCGTGACAACACCGGTGCGAAGAACGTGAGGCCCACCACGCCCATGGTTCCGGCCGCGAACGAAGCCAGGGCGGATATCCCCAGGGCCGGCCCGCCGCGGCCCTGGAGGTTGAGCTGGTAGCCCTCCATGGCCGTGGGCACCGAGGAGGCTTCGCCGGGGATGTTCACCAGGATCGAGGTGGTCGAGCCGCCGTACATGGCCCCGTAATAGATGGCCGCCATCATGATGATGGCCGGGGCCGGGTCCAGGTGCGAGGCCAGCGGCAGCAGCATGGCGATGGCCGCCGTCGGCCCCAGGCCCGGCAGCACTCCCACCAGGGTTCCGGCAATGCTGCCGATCAGGGCGAAAAGCAGATTGTACGGCGTCAGTGCGGCGGCAAAACCGTTCAGCAGGGAAGACCAGGCTTCCATTCAGCACCTCTGCGAATCAACTATGCCAGAAACCCCAAGGGACCCATGGGCAATGTCAGGTCAAGCAACCGGATGAAAACGATGTAAATGAATACGGTCACTCCCGTGGCCCAGGCCAACGCCACCGGCAGGCTGTAACGGCCGAAGTAGCGAATGAACGCCGCTATAAAAAGAAAGCTGCACACCAGAAAGCCGAGCGGCAGCGAAAGGCCGACGAAGAGAAC
The DNA here is from genome assembly GCA_030834695.1 of Desulfobacterales bacterium. Classification (GTDB taxonomy): domain Bacteria; phylum Desulfobacterota; class Desulfobacteria; order Desulfobacterales; family SpSt-501; genus SpSt-501. Next base: position 31,433 of record JAUQXK010000071.1, on the reverse strand, counting down.
GAGACCGGCGAGGGCGATCAGCCAGAGCTTCCAGCCCTTCTCATCCGGCCAGTCGATGGGCTCCCCGGCGGCCTTGGCCACCGCCCCGGATACGGCCAGTGCAGCACCGCCCACCACCAGGAGCAGGCCGATCAGCATGGGGAAGGTGCGGGGGTGCAGGTGCCCGCCCGCACCTTCGTCGATCGACGTCGACGCCCAGGCCGCAACGAGGCCCAAAATGGCCAGAATGATGCCGCTGGCGATGTTGCCGGATCGTTTGGTCTTAAGCACGCAACGGCTCCCGCTTTATTTCTTGATGTCCTTGACGATGTCCTTGTAGACAGCCGTCATTTTCTCGATGTGCGCCTTGCTTTCCTGGTGGCCCAGCGCCAACGGCACGAAGCCTTCTTTTTTCATCTGCTCCTGGATGCCGGGGTCCTTGGCGATCTGCAGGAACGCCGCTTCCAGTTTCTTGACGATGGCGTCCGGGGTTTTGGGCGGCAGTCCGATGCCGCGATCGATGGATTCGACCATGTCGACGCCGGACTCTTTGAAGGTGGGGGTGTCCGGGAATCCGAAGAACCGCTGGTCGTCGGCCACGGCCAGCACCCGGATCGAATCGGCGTGCTTGACCAGATCGTCGGAGTTGCCGAAGACGGCGTTGACGTGGCCGCCCAGGAAGGCCGTGATCTGCGGCGCGGCACCGGTGAAAGGCACGTAATTGAACTTGGTGCCGGCCAGTTTCTGCAGGCGCAGGGTGGCCACGTGGTGGCCGGAGAAGGTGCCGGACCCGCCGATGCTGATGTCGGCGGGCTTGTCCTTGGCCGCCGCCAGGAACTCCTTGATGTCCTTGTAGGGGGCGGTCTTCAGAACGGCCAGGGCCAGCGGCGTGCGTTGGAAAATGGCCACGGGCACGATCTGCTCGGTGGTGTAGCCGGTCTGCTGCTGCAGGGGCTGCAGAATGATGTGAGGGATGTTGATGCCGGCCATCAGGTAGCCGTCCGGCTGAGAGCGCACCAACTCGCTCCAACCCAGGGCGCCGCCCCCGCCCACCTTGTAATCGACGATGACTTTCTGGCCGAGGCTCTTTTCGAGTAGCGGCTGCTGCCGACGGGCCTCACGGTCGGACTGTCCGCCCGGGTCGAAGGTGACCAGGTAGGTGATCGACTTGGTCGGATACGGTTTGTCCTGGGCCATGCACGGCCCCCCCAGCCCTAACGCCAGGGCGACGCTCACGATCAGGACTATGTGGTACCACCGGTTTGATCGACGCATGATGATTCCTCCCTTCCAGTATGTTGGTTGCTGCCGGATGAACCGCCCATTACGACACTCCGGCTACAAGCAAGATTTTTGCCAGGCCCGGCAGTGGTATAATAATTCGAAATTAATAGTATTTTTTTATAATTGCCGGCTTTTTTGGGCCGGGTTTGCCCAATATTGGGCAGGGTGCCGAAGGATCGAACCTGCGATTTGGAAAGGATGCTTTCCGGGCGCCGATCAACCGCCGCCGACGGGCGGAAAGATCCCCACTCGTTCACCGCCGTTCAGCTTGAACAATAGATCGGCCTTCCTGCCGTCGACAAATATCAGCTTGGCCTTATCGGCAGGCAAATTCAGCTGTCCGAGCAGCTCCTGGACGGTCATTCCCGGCGAGATGGGGTAGTCTTCGCCTTCCGGCGGAACGAGCGCTTGCAGGGCGGCGTAGAGTTTCAGTTTGATGCGGGTTGGCATGGCGTTTCCATCGGGCGATTGGTTGTTTAATGCATGCCGGGCGGCCGGTTCGGCAGAGGCGTCCAGCCGCAGGGAAATAAGGCCGCATTTTCGATGGCCTTTGACGGACCGTAGAATTAAATCGAAAAAAGTCAAGGGCGCTTACGGCTCGGCCGCACGGGGCCATGTCCGGCTTTTTGATAGCCTGCGGCGGGTGTTTAAGTCAAATTGAGTTTTTGGGGGTATTGGGATACAATTTGCTCGACTCATCCAACTCAGGAGCAATCGATGTTGATTTCCTTCAAAAGCGCCCTGGTGACCGGGGGGGCTGGGTTCATCGGCTCCCATCTCGCCGAGGCGTTGCTGGCCGGCGGTTGCCGCGTGACCGTGCTCGACGATCTGTCCAGCGGAAACGAACGCAATCTGCCGGCATCGGCCGGAGAACTTCGCTTCATCCGCGGGGATATCCGCGACCGTCGAGCGGTTGAAAACGCGGTGGCCGGCTGCGAAGTGGTGTTTCACCTGGCCGCCGTGGTGTCGGTGCCGAAAACCACGCAAGATCCGGTCGGCTCCGCCGAAGTCAACGAGGCCGGCTCGCTGAATGTGCTCGATGCGGCGCGTCGTGCCGGTGCCCGCCGGTTTGTCTTCGCCAGTTCCAGCGCCGTGTACGGCGACGACCCGCGTCTGCCGAAACGCGAGGACATGGCGCCGAAACCCCTGACGCCTTACGCGGTCCAGAAGCTGGCGGTCGAATACCACGCCCGCGTCTACAGCGGCTTGTTCAGCCTGCCGTCCGTGAGCCTGCGTTTTTTCAATGTGTTCGGGCCCAGGCAGGATCCTTCCTCGCCGTACTCCGGGGTCATCTCCATCTTCATGACCAAGGCATTGACGGCCGGGGTGCCGGTGATCTACGGCGACGGTCTCCAGAGCCGGGATTTTGTCTTTGTCGGCGACGTGGTCCAGGCCCTGATCCGCGCGGCGAATTCCCCCGGCGGCCCCGGCAAGGTGTTCAATGTCGGCACCGGCCGATCGGTCACCATCCGCGCACTGTGGGAAATAGTCTCGGCGCTGTCCGGCTCCAGCGCAAAACCCGTGCACGAGCCGCCGCGGCCGGGGGATGTCCCCCAGTCCGTTTCAGCCATTGACGCCGCGCGAACGGACCTGGGCTTCGTTCCCCAGGTGAGCTTCGAGAAAGGCCTGGAGATGACGATCGCGTGGTACCGCAAAACCGTCCTGCCAGAAGACATTCAATAGCATAGAAGATACAAGGAGCCAAAACGATGGTTGAATACAAAAACGTGCTGGTGACCGGGGCTGCCGGGTTCATCGGCTATCACCTGTCGAAGCGTTTGCTGGAAACCGGCGCTGCGGTGGTCGGGCTCGACAACCTGAACTCCTACTACAGCGTCAAGCTCAAGGAGGATCGCCTCGCGCAACTCCAAGGACATGCGCACTTCACCTTCGCACGATTGGACCTCGCCGATCGAGCCGCCATGGACCGGCTGTTCAGCGAGAAGCGTTTCGATGCGGTGGTCAATCTGGCCGCCCAGGCCGGGGTGCGATACTCGCTGCAAAACCCGCATGCCTACATCGACGCCAACATCGTCGGCTTTACGAACATCCTGGAGGGCTGCCGGCACCATGCGGTCAAACACCTGGTCTTCGCCTCCTCCAGCTCGGTCTACGGCGCGAACACCCGGATGCCCTTTTCGGTCCACCACAACGTCGACCACCCGGTGTCGCTGTACGCCGCCACCAAAAAGGCCAACGAACTGATGGCCCACACCTACAGCCACCTCTACGGGCTGGCCTGCACCGGTCTGCGGTTCTTCACCGTCTACGGGCCATGGGGCCGGCCGGACATGGCGCTTTTTCTGTTCACGGACGCGATCCTGAACGACCGGCCGATTCAGGTCTTCAACCACGGCCGCATGCAGCGCGACTTCACCTACATCGACGACATCGTCGAAGGGGTCGTGCGCGTGATGGGGCGGCCGCCAGCGCCCAATCCGGCCTGGAGCGGCGACCGGCCGGACCCCGGCACGTCCTACGTTCCCTACAAGATCTACAACATCGGCAACAACCAGCCGGTGGAGCTCAATCGCTTCATCGAGACGATCGAAGCGGTTCTCGGGCGAACGGCCCGCAAGGAATACCTCGACATGCAGCCCGGAGATGTTCCGGCGACTTACGCCGACGTGGACGATTTGACGGCCGATGTCGGCTTCAAACCGGCGACCCCTCTGCGCAGCGGGATCGAACGCTTCATCGCATGGTACCGGAGTTACTATTCCCATTGACAGCAAATTTCGTTTGCGGATATAGTTTTTTTCATCACATGCACTGACTCCGGTGCGGACTGGATGCGTTCATGCGACCCCATCAACTGCAGAGGAGGAGCCTTCGATGACGTCACAGGTACCTAAGAACGGAATACGGCCGAATCCCGTGGGAGACTGGCCGAAGATCGACCCCACGGCCTTCGTGGATCCGAGTGCGCAAATCATGGGAAACGTGGTGATCGGCGCCCGCGTGTATGTCGGCCCGCTTTCGGTCGTCCGCGCGGATGAGGTTGACGACAAGGGCAAGGTGCACCCGGTCATCATCGGAGAAGACGCCTGCGTCCAGGATGGCGTGGTCATCCACGGACGGTCCGGAAGCGAAGTGGTCATCGGACCGCGAGCCAACATCTCCCACGGCGTCATCGTCCACGGGCCCGCCACCATCAAGGCCGACTGCTTCGTGGCCATCCGGGCGGTCGTCTACGATTCGGTTTTGGAGGAATCCGTTTGGGTCGGCGTGGGATCGGTCATCATGCGCACCACGGTTCCCGCCAACACCTGGGTTCCGGCGGGGTCCATTATTCGTTCGGACCAGGAAACCAAACAGTTCCGGCTGATCAACCTCAAGGAAGAGAAATACAAGAAGGGCGTCTACGACGCCAGCGCCTCCCTCCGAGACGGCTATCTGAAGCTTTACAGCAAATAAAAAAAGGCCGGGCGGCATCTTTAGCCGCCTGGCCTTTTTTTGTTCCTATCGAAACCTCAGGGAATGATCCCCATCCCTTTCAGCACCGAGAGCATAATGGCGGCGGCCATGACCGATCCGACCTGGCCGCCGGTGTTGGCACCCACCGCATGCATCAGCAGGAAGTTGAACTTGTTGTACTTCAGGCCCTCCTTCTGAACGACGCGCGCCGCCATGGGGTAGGCGGATATGCCGGCTGCGCCGATCAAGGGGTTGATCCGGCCACCGGTCATGACGCACATGGCCTTGCCGAAGAGCACCCCGCAGGCCGTATCCAGGCAAATGGCTACAAAGCCGAACACCAGAATCATGATGGTCTGTGGCGTCAGGAACGCGCGGCCGTCCATGGTGGCGCCGATCGAAATGCCGAGGAACAGGGTCACGACGTTGGTGATTTCATTCTCGGTCGCCTTGGTCAGACGGCTTACGACCCCGCTTTCCTTCATCAGGTTGCCCAGCATGATCGTGGCCAGCAGCGGCAGGCCGTTGGGTGCGATCAGCCCGCCGAAAATGGTCACCACAATCGGGAAAACGATCTTGGTGGCCTTGGAGGCCGGAGTCGTTGAGGTGAGCTCCGACATGTTGATCTGGCGTTCCTTTTCGGTGGTTAAAAACCTCATGATCGGCGGTTGGATGATCGGCACCAGGGACATGTACGAGTACGCCGCCACCGATACCGCCGCCAGCAGGTGCGGGGCGTAGCGGGAGGACACATAGATCGCCGTAGGTCCGTCGCAGGCGCCGATGACGCCGATGGCAACGGCATCCAGCTTGTCGAAGCCGAAAAGCAGCGCCAGGCCGATCGTCAGAAAAATGCCGAACTGGCCGGCCGCCCCCAACAGAAATATCTTGGGGTTTTCCAGCAGCGGCCCGAAATCCGTCATGGCACCGATACCGATGAAGATGAGCAGGGGAAAGAGCTCATTGGCCACGCCCATGTTGTAGATGGTCCGCAGAAAACCTTCATCGCCCATCAAATCCGCCAGAGGAATGTTGATCAGAATAGCCCCGAAGCCGATCGGAACCAGCAGAAGCGGCTCAACATCCTTCTTGATCCCCAGATAAAGCAGGAGACATCCCACCGCTATCATGATGGGGTTGGACCAGTGCAAATTAGCCACTCCCGCTCCCAGCCCGCTTAGCCCATTCAGCACCGCATCGAACATGGTGTAACCTCGCTGTTGATGATCCTAGTTGGATTCCTCTTTAACGGGAAAGATCTTCTTCAATAGCCCCATTATCACGGCCAGCGCTCCCAGGGCCGCCAGCGTGCCGCCCATTCCGACGATCAGCATGGTAAGTCCGAACGTCCAATTATCCATTTTGTCCTCCTCAACCCGTCAATGACCTGGAGATTTATCTGTTATTTGTCGAACCGAAAAAAGGTTAGTTCAATACCACTCTCAAATTCTGTTTTCAACAAAAAAGGTGAGGGGCCGGATTTGACATCCGGGCGGCAGGCGTAATAAAGAGTTCCCCGGCGGTGCTCATCCAACCGTTCAAAGAGGGTTTCGCCATGCGCCTGAAACAATCGGATATTTTCTGGGGACTGAACCCCAACACCTTGAAGGCGATCATGGCGACCGGCACCCGGCACGCTTTCGCAGGGGGCACGTTCGTCTACCATCGCGATGCCCCCGCCGATTTTATTTATATCCTCATGCAGGGTGAGGTCCGGCTGCGCCTTGGCGATGAGGGCGCGGAGGTGTTTGCGATTGCCAGCCTTGGCGAGGTTTTCGGGTGGTCGAGCCTGATCGGGCGCGAGCGACACACGCTTTCGGCGTTCTGCAGCCAGCCGAGCACGGTTCTTAAAATGGATCAGCGCCGCCTGACAGCGCTGATCGAGGCAGATCCCGACAGCAGCACCATCTTCTACCGGCAGCTTTCCCGGGCCCTTGGAAACCGGCTGCTGCAGATCTACGATACGGTCGCCGAATGCGGGGGGCTCGATGAGCCACCTCAGGAGGGGCACTGATGCACATGGATGAAGTTCGAACGACGTTGGAAACCTGCGAATTCTTCAAGGGCCTCGATGGCGGCCAGCTCGCCGGCATCATGCCCATCTGCCGGCCCTGCCGCTTCGAGGCCGGTGAAACCATCTATCATCAGGGCGGGGTCGGCGATGAGATTTTTATCATTGCCGCAGGCCAGGTGATGCTCGAGCGCGCCGTCAGCGTGGGCTCCCGCAAGGGGACCGTACCGGTTGCCGTTCTCGGCAAGGGTAAAATCATCGGGGGGTGGTCCACGCTGCTGAACGAGCCGCACACGCTGATGCTTTCGGCTGTTTGCCGGCGGCCGGCCGTGCTCCTGGCCATCAACGGCGCCGAGCTTCGACAGCGCATGACCGCCGACATCTTGATGGGTTTCCGCCTGCTTGAGAAGCTCTGCCTCCTGTTGCGCGACCGGGTGCAGGCCACCCTGGGCGCCATGGACAATATATGAGGGTGGTAAACTCCCCGTGGCATCTTTCGATCCGGCTGAAGCCCCAGACCTAACGGACGAAGAACTCAAAACGCTCGATGACCTGAAATCGCAGCTGGAGCAGATGGGGCGCGAGCGCGGCAGGCTGATCCCCATGCTGCAGTTCGTTCAGGACAGCCTGGCCTATCTGCCGCCGCCGGCGATCCGGCTCGTTGCCGATCACCTGGAGATATCCGCCTCCGAGGTCTATGGGGTGGCGACGTTCTACAACCAGTTCCGCTTCAACCCGCCGGGCCGCCATCCGATCAAGGTCTGCCTGGGCACGGCCTGCCACGTCAAGGGCGGCGAGATCATCCTGGAGAATTTCGAACGCAAGCTTCAGATCAAGGACGGCCAGACCACGGCGGACCGCGAGTTCAGCATCGACCGGGTCGCCTGCGTGGGCTGCTGCGCCCTGGCGCCCGTGGCCATCGTCGGCGAAACCCTGTACGGCAAGATGCAGCCGAGCAAAGTGGAGGGCATCGTCTTGCGCGTCAAGATCGAAAAAGAACAGCAGGAGCGCGAAACGCGCCAACATGAGCCAAACCTCCCCACACCGCTACCGCCAACTTCGGAATGAAGCCGACCGGCGGCGTCGGGAGTGGAATGAGTCCGCGCTGCCCAAGATCCACATCGGCATGGCCACCTGCGGCATTGCCGCCGGCGCCCAGGAAACCCGGGCCGCCTTCGAGGAGGCCTTGGCCGAAGCCGGGGTGCCGGCGCACATCCGTGCGGTGGGCTGCTGCGGGCACTGCTACGCCGAGCCCGTGGTGATCATCGATCATCCGCAGTCGGGCTTTCCGCCCATCTTCTATCCCGAAGTCAATGCCGGCAAGGCCCGGATGCTGGCCAAGCTGTTCCTGAAGGAGGGCGACCCGCGCCTCGAACACATCCTGGGCGCCACCGTCGCCAACGATCTCATCCCTTCGGTGATGGAGTTCCCGCGCTTCAACCTGGAACACCGCCTGATCATGGAGCGCTGCGGCCGGATCGATCCGGAGGACATCTACGACTATATCGCCGAGGGCGGCTACGAGGCCCTGGCGGACACCCTGGGACGCGGGCCGGAAGACGTTATCGAAGCTGTCGCGCGGTCCGGCCTGCGCGGCCGGGGCGGCGCCGGGTTTCTGACCGGGCGCAAGTGGGCCCTCGCGCGCGCAGCCGCAGGACCCGCAAAATACGTCATCTGCAACGCCGACGAGGGCGATCCCGGCGCTTACATGGATCGCACCCTTCTGGAAAGCAACCCGCACCAGGTCATCGAGGGCATGATCATCGGCGCGCATGCCGTGGGCGCCGGCCGCGGCATTATTTATGTGCGGGCGGAATACCCGCTGGCCGTGCGCATCCTCACCCGAGCCGTGGAGCAGGCCCGGGCGCTCGGGCTGCTGGGGCAGGGGATCCTGGGGAGCGCGCTCGATTTCGACATCGAGGTGTTCCAGGGCTCCGGGGCCTTCGTCTGCGGAGAGGAAACCGCCTTGATTCAGTCCATCGAAGGGTTCCGGGGCATGCCGGTGCACCGGCCGCCCTACCCGGTGGCCGGTGGGCTCAACGGCCGGCCCACGCTGATCAACAACGTCAAGACCCTGGCCAGCGTTCCCGTCATACTGCAGGGCGGCGTCGAAGCCTTCCGCGCGGTCGGCACCGAGCAAAGCCCAGGTACGGCGATTTTTTCGGGGGTGGGCAGCGTCGTCCACCCCGGCCTGGTGGAAGTGCCCATGGGGACGTCCCTGCGGACCCTGATCTTCGACATCTGCGGCGGCGTTCCCAAAAAAAAGAAATTCAAGGCGGTCCAGATCGGCGGCCCCTCCGGCGGGTATCTGTCCGGGGCACATCTGGACACGCCCATCGACTTCGACTCGCTCGCTCAGGCCGGAGCCATGATGGGCTCCGGCGGCATGGTCGTTATGGACGAGGACGCCTGTCTGGTCGATGTCTCGCGCTTCTTCCTGGACTTCACGCAGAAGGAATCCTGCGGCAAATGCACCTTCTGCCGGATCGGCACCCGGCACCTGCTCGAAATCCTGGAGCGGTTGACCCAGGGGGAGGGCCGCGAAGGCGATCTGGACCTGCTGCGGCAACTGAGCGAGGACGTCAAAGCAGGTTCTCTGTGCGGCCTCGGCAAAACTGCGCCCAATCCGGTGCTGACCTCGCTGCGCTATTTCCAGGACGACTACGAGGCGCACGTCAAGGAGAAGCGCTGCCCCGGAAAGATGTGCCGGCCGCTGATCGCCTACTACATCGATCTCGAGAAATGCGCGCGCGGCTGCAACGCCTGCGAAGGGTGCTGCCCGGTGGACGCGGTCTTCATCACGCGCGACCGCAAGCGGGGCATCGACCAGTCCAAGTGCGTGAAGTGCGGAGAGTGCGTGGTGGCCTGCCCGCCGGAATATGATGCCGTGCGCCGCGTGTCTCCGCCGCACCTGGCGCCGGTCATCGAACGGCCGCCGGCCGAGGAGAAAGACCCGAAATCTTGATTTGTCCGTGTACCGTGCACCGTGTGCCCTGAATCCAAAGTCTTTTTCGGACCCATGACCGAATCCGTCAGCATAACTGTCGACGATAAAACTATCGTAGTGGCAAAGGGGGCCAATCTCCTTTCCGCATCCCTGGCCAACGGGATCTACATCCCGCACTTGTGCTACATGGAACACCTGCAGCCGGCAGCGGCTTCGTGTAGACTCTGCTTCGTGGAAGTGGATGGCCGCAGCGGGCCGGTGCCGGCCTGCACCGTGACGGTCGAGGAACCGCTGACCGTCAGGACGGACGCGCCGGCCGTGCGGCGGCTGCAAAAGGCCGGCCTGCAGCTGCTGCTTTCGGTGCACCGGGTCGAATGCAAGAACTGCCCGGCCAACCGCCGCTGCGAGCTCCAGCGGATCGCGAAATTCCTCAAGGTCGGATTGAAACCCGGCAAACTCGCGCAGCGCTTCAAGCAGCCGGAGATCGACGCCAGCCATCCCTGCCTGAACTACTATCCCAACCGCTGCGTCCTGTGCGGAAAGTGCGTGCACGTCTGCCGCGCCCAGCACCGCGACGTGGTCCTGACCTTCGCCAGGCGCGGCTTCGACACGGTGGTGGGCTGCTACGGCCTCTCGGGCAGCTCCGCCCCGTCCTGCCGCGACTGCCGCGCCTGCATCGACGTCTGCCCGGTGTCGGCGCTGCTGCCTAAATAAGACAACGGCTGCCGCAACGGGAAAAAAGCGTCGGGGATGTCCTCGTTCGTCTACGGATGGAGTCCCTGATCCTGCCCTGATCGGCTGTTCGCCGGAGCTCATGAAAGGGGATCGCGGACATCGAGAAAGGAAAACTTCAGGAAATCGCGGTCATGCGTATATAGCGTCTTCACGCCATGCTGTCGAAGCAGAGCGGCCAAATGGGCATCCACCACCAGATTGCCCCGTGTCGGAACCTCTGCCGTCGTGGTGCGATAAGCGTTCCAGAAGCCCTCTTCCTCTGATAAAAAGCGCACCTGGGGAAGGTTCAGCAGCATTTCGATGTTGGCCATCGCCTCATCGGGTGATAAAGGGCGGTCAAATATGGCAGGGTGGGTGGCTACCCGCAAGTAACCCATCACCGTAGACCATCCTACGGTGAAAACCTCATCTTGAACCATGCAGGACTCGATAAAGGATCTGGCTCGTTCGAAGTGGGGGCTGCTCGTATCGGAAGCGTAAAGCAGGATGTTGACATCAAGGGCAAAACTCATGCTCGGTTGTTCCCGGTTTTAGGCCGCGGTTCTTTTTCCATGGCGGAGTACACTGCCTCGGTATCCGCCACGTCCATTCGGGCGCCCATGTCTTTTGAAATCCATTGGATCGGCCGCCTATGGGCCTTCGCGGATTTGCGGTCACCGATCGCCTGGGCCAACAGGTCGGAAATCAATCGTCCGAGCGATTTGCCTTCCTTTTTCTGGAGTTTCTTCAGGTCCTTCAGGACTGGGTCGTCGATATCTACAGTTGTTCTCATGGTGCGTTGATGATAATGTTTTATACATCAGATGTCAACAAGCACTGGACAGGCATCAATGACCCTGGATGAGCTTTTATCCCGCACGCTGCTTTTGGATATTGAAGCGACCAAGAGCGGGAGAATCCACCGGATCGGGGCCGTTTTCAACGATCGCATCGTTGAGACAAGCTCCGGATCTTCCCTTAAAAAAACATTGTCTCAAATCGAGGAAGTCGCCTCCTCCGCCGACTTCGTCCTCGGGCACAACCTCCTGGGCCACGACTTCCCAATTTTGCAGGCGGCTTATCCCGGGCTCGCCGTTTTGGTAAAGCCGGTGATCGACACCCTCTATTTGTCCCCGCTGGCGTTCCCCCAAAACCCCTACCATCGCCTGGTGAAAAACTACAAACTCGTTCGATCCTCCGTGAGCGACCCGGTGGCCGACGCGAGGCTGGCCGCTTCGGTCTTCCGCGACCAGTGGGAGAGCTTCCGGGGCAGCGGCGGCGGATTATCTCACCCCATCGATCTTTACCGGTTCTGTTTCGAAGCCAGCCTCTTCAACGGCTTTTCGGGAGACGGCTTGGCGGCCGTATTCGCCGCCGTGGGCGCCAAAGGATTTATGTCACCGGAGGCGGCGTTGGAGTTTCTGGTCGAAACAGCGGCAGGGCGTGTGTGCCGACAGGCGGTCGTTGAGACGGCATCCCGCCTGCTGGAAGATCACATCAGAAGGCCTGTTTTGGCATACTGCCTGGCGTGGCTCCAGGTCGCCGGCACCAACTCCGTGCTCCCTCCCTGGGTGCGCTACCGGTTTCCCGAGATCGCCGTTGTTTTGACGCGGCTGAGGCAGACACCCTGCGGGGACGAGGCGTGCAGCTATTGCCGTGAGCACCACCACCCGGAGTCGAACCTTGAGCGGTTTTTCGGGTTCGCCGGTTTCCGGGCAAAGCCGATGACCTCCGATGGGCAGAGCCTTCAAAGAACCATCGTGATGGACGGGATGCAGGGCCGGCCGCTTCTGGCGATCCTGCCGACCGGAGGCGGGAAATCGGTCTGCTACCAGCTTCCGGCCCTGGTTCGCCATCGCTGCCGGGGGCTGATGACCGTGGTCATTTCCCCGCTGGTTGCCTTGATGAAGGACCAGGTGGACAACCTTATGAAGACCACGGGCACCCCCTTTGCCGCGGCTGTCAGCGGGCTGCAGACGCCGCCGGAGCGCGGCGAGATGCTGGAGCGCATCCGGCTGGGCGACGTGGCGATCCTTTACATCGCCCCCGAGCAGCTGCGCAGCCGCTCCGTGCGAGCCGTGCTGAGCCAACGCGAAATCGGGTGCTGGGTCTTCGATGAGGCCCATTGCGTCTCCGCGTGGGGCCACGATTTCAGGCCGGATTACCTCTATGCCGCCCGGTTTATCCGTGAGTTCGCGGCCGAATTCGGCCAGCCGGTGCCCCCGGTCTGCTGCTTCACCGCCACGGCCAAGTCCGATGTGATCGAGGATATCACTTCGCATTTCCGCAACGAACTGGGCCAGGAGCTGAAGCTTTTCGCCGGAGGGGTGGAGCGTGAGAACCTTGCGTTTGAGGTGCTGCCGGTGGGCGTCGCCGAGAAGCTCGAACGCACCTTCGAAATTCTGTCGGAATCCTTTCGGGAAGACGCCTCCGGCAGCGCGATCGTATATGCGGAGACCCGTGCGAAAACCGAAGAGATCCGCGATTTCCTGCGCCGCCAGGGGATGGCCGCGGAGGCGTTCCATGGCGGCCTGGACGCCAAGGAGAAGCGGGACATCATCGACGCCTTCGTCGGCGGCCGGGTCGCCGTCATCTGCGCCACCAGTGCGTTCGGCATGGGGATCGACAAGGCCAACGTGCGGCTGGTCCTGCATTTCGAAATGCCGGGCTCGCTCGAGAACTACATCCAGGAGGCCGGCCGGGCCGGGAGGGACGGCGAACTGGCGCGGTGCGTGCTGCTTTACGCGCCCGGCGACGACAGCCTGCAGTTCCGCAAGGGGGCGATGGCGGAGATCAAGAAGCGCGAGATCGAGCGCGTTCTGCGCGCGCTGAGACGTGCCCGGCGCAATCGGTCCGGTGAGATCGTCGTCACGAGCGACGAACTGCTGCGCGACGAAGACCTGGCCGAATTTAAAGAGGACGCCCGGGAAGCCGGCGGCACCAAGGTCAGGACCGCGATCGCCTGGCTCGAGAGGGGCGGTTTTCTGAGCCGGGATGAGAACGTGACCGAGGTGTTTCAGGGCCGGCCGCTGGTCAAAAACCTGGAAGAGGCCGAGGCCGTCATCGCCGGGATGCGCCTGCCCGAGTCTGTCGCCGAATTGTGGCGCAGCATCCTGCGCGCTCTGTTCAACGCCCCCGAAGACCGGGTGCTCAGCGCCGACGGCATCGCCGAGAGTCTGTTCCACGACCGGGATCTGCTGCAGCAGGTGGAGAAGGCCTGGAACCTGACTCCGGCGCAGGTCGTGATCCGCGCCCTCCACGATATGGCCGAGGCTCGGCTGGTCGACCGCGGCATCCTGCTGACCGCCATTCTGCGGCCCAGGGGCCGGGGGCATGCCGTGCAGGTCCTGCAGAGGGTGTCCGACCTCGAAGAACGCCTCCTCGGCCTGATGCAGACAGAGGATCCGGACGCCGACGACGGTCGCTGGGTCGAGCTCGACGTGCGGCGAATGGCCCAGAGGGTTAAAACCGACGACTCGGAGGCCACCCCCCTGGCGGTCCGGGCGCTGGTAACCGGCCTGTCTCGCGACGGCAAAGGGTTGGCCGCCGGCCTGGGGAGCCTGGAGCTGCAGCACCTCGGGCGGGACCGGTTCCAGGTGCGGCTGCAGCGCAGCTGGGAAGCGATCCGGAAGACCGCCCGGCTGAGGCGCGAGACCGCCTTCGTCATTTTGAAAATGCTGGTCGAGAAGGCCGAGAAGACGCTGACGGAGCCTGGAGCCGCCAACGGCGGCGATGTGACCCTGTCCTTCGCGAGCAACGAACTGACCGCCGCCGTTCTGGCGGACATCGCATTGAGGTCCGAAGTCAAGAAACCGCTGGCCGCGGTCGATCGCGCGCTCATGTTCCTGCACGAGCACAAAGCCATCACCCTGCAGGGCGGTTTGGCGATCATGCGGCAGGCCATGACCGTCAGGCTCAAAACCGAAGACCGGGCCCGGCGTTACACCGTGGGGGATTTCAAGCCGCTGGCCGTGCACTACCGCGAGAAGCGCTTTCAGGTGCACGTGATGATGGCGTATGTGCAGCTGGCAGTGGAAAAGATTACCCGGGCGCTTGCGCTGGTGCTGGATTATTTCACGCTCGGGCGCATCAAATTCGTCAGAAAGTATTTCGCCGACCGGCAGGATGTGATCAAAAGGGCCACCACCCAGGAAACCTACCGGAACATCGTCGAAAAGCTCGGCAACCCGGTTCAGATCGCCACCGTCGGCAGCTCGCTGGAGCAGAACACGCTCGTGCTCGCCGGTCCCGGCTCCGGAAAAACCACCGTGGTCGTGCACCGCTGCGCCTACCTCCTGCAGGTCGAGCGGGTGCCGTCCCGGCAGATCCTGGTCTTATGCTTCAACCACAGCGCCGCGGTCAGCCTGCGCCGGCGGTTGAACGCCCTGGTAGGGAAAGAGGCGGGCGGGGTGTTGGTGGCCACCTATCACGGGGCCGCCATGCGGATCGCCGGCATCTCCGTTCGAGAACTGGCCGAGGCCAGCCGCGACCGGGAAATCGACTTTGGGAAAATCGTCGTCGACGCGGTGCGCCTTCTCAGGGGCGAGTCCGACGTGCCGGGCGTCCCGCCGGACGAAATACGCGACCGGCTGTTGGGGGTTACCAGCCACATCCTGGTGGACGAGTACCAGGACATCGACCAGGCGCAGTACGACCTGGTCTCGGCCATCGCCGGACGCACCCTGGAGGACGGCGAGGGGAAGCTTTCAATCATGGCGGTCGGCGACGACGACCAGAACATCTACGCCTTCAGAGGCGCGAACGTGGAGTTCATCCGCCGGTTCCAGCAGGACTATCCGGCTAAGGTGGTTTATCTCGTAGAGAACTACCGGTCCACCCGGCACATCATCGACGCCTCCAACCAGCTGATCCGGCGCAACCTGGATCGGATGAAAACCGAGCACCCGATCCGCATCAACCGCGAGAGAGCGCCCAACAGCCCGGGAGGCCGGTGGGAGCTGCTCGATCCGGTGTCGAAGGGCCGGGTGCAGGTGGTCGCCGTCGGGAACCGCCGGCACCAGGCCGAGTGCGTGAAGTCCGAGCTGGAACGCCTGAGAGGGCTTTCGCCGGATCTGGACTGGGCGGAATGCGCGGTTCTGGCGCGGAGCCGCAGGGACCTGGCGCCGGTCCGGTCCGTGCTGGAGGAGGCCGGGCTTCCCGTGAAGGTTCTCCTCGAAACCAGCCTGCCGCTGCACCGCGTGCGCGAGTTCGCGGCGTTCATCGAGGCGTTGTCCGATCGCAAGGCGGAAAACCGCAAAGCCTCGGAGCTGCTGGGCGTGCTCGATGAACTGAGTTCGAATAGCAGGGGCAGCCCCTGGTGGCAGATGCTGGATGGCTTCGTCCAGGCACTGGTCGATGAAACCGCGGATGCCATGCTGCCGGTCGGGTGGGCGGTCGATGCGCTATACGACTTCATCGCCGAGCAGCGGCGCGAAAAATCGCTGGGCAGCGGGATATTTCTCGGCACCATCCACTCCACCAAAGGCCTGGAGTTCGCCCACGTGATCATCCTCGACGGCGGCTGGCCGTGGTCGGACGACCCGGCCCGAATCGAAGAGGAGCGCCGCACCCTGTACGTTGGCATGACACGGGCCAGGGAAACCCTCGCCCTGATGAAGCTGGCGGAGCGGCCGAATCCGTTCTTGAAGGGACTCAAGAGGGAATGCTTCCTTCACAGAAAGGGCTCGGCCGACGCCGGCAGGGAGGAGGAAAGTGCATTCCGGCAATACGAAGCGCTGGGGCTGAGCGACATCTATCTCGACTACGCCGGCGTGTTTCCGCAAAGCCACGCCGTTCATGCGCATCTGGCGCGGATTCAAGCCGGGGAGAAGGTTTTTCTGGCAGCCGAAGACGCGGCAATAAAGATTTGCGACCAAGAGGGGTTCTGTGTGGGCAGGTTGTCGCAAAGTGCGTCCAGCCGATGGAAAGACAAGCTTGACGAAATCAGCGAGGTGCGCGTGGTGGCCATGATTGAACGTGACCGAATGGACCCGCAGGAGGATTTCAGGGGCCGTATCAGGGCGGAGAAATGGGAAGCGCCGGTGATCGAGATGGTTTTTGCGTGAGCCGATTAATCCTATCCTCCTGTTTGCCAAGAAACGGCTTTTCTCTTCTTCGGAAAATAAAGGGTAGGGGTGATTTTTAATGGACCCCTAAATATGCATGAACGCAGGGATGCCCCGCTGATTTTGACATCCCGGGTTTTTAAAACCGAACGCTGGTTGATTTGCTGTCAGCAACACCTGAGGGAGTCAGGCCTTTTTGCATGCGATATAGCCCAGCGAGACGGTCTATCTGGCTTTCTGCCAGTGAGGATGATAACCAGGCTGTCCACACCAGCCGGCTGTTTTTATTATAGTGAGGGCTTCCGTATTTGCAGACCCTCACGAATGGCGGCAATGAGTTCAGCGGCAGCGCACTCCTTGGTCCTATAGTCGGCCGCGCCGGCTGTGCGCATGGCCTGCTCTTTTTCCGGATCGTCGTACATCGAAAGGCCGATGATGCAAATCTCCGGATGTTGCTTATGAATTACCCGCGTGGCTTCTATCCCGTTGATGCCGGGCAATCCGATGTCCATCAGGATTACATCCGGGTTGTGCTTCTGGGTGAACTCGATCGCCTCCTGCCCGTCCTTGGCTTCCCCGATGACTTCAAGGCCCGACTCAATTTTTAACAGCCGGCCCACACCGTTTCTGAAAAGTTCATGGTCATCAACAAGCAGCACTCGAATGGTCGTAGGCTGATCGTCCGCAGCGCCTCTTGGCGGCAGAACGACGGCAGTGTTTATACCATCCGCCGGGAACGGGACCGCATCCACTGGGCCATGAGGCACGATCAGCGCCACGCGGCTACCCCTGCCGGGAGCACTGTCGATTTCAAGCTTGCCGCCGATCAGACCGATCCGCTCGCGGATGCTGAAAAGGCCGAATCCTCCCCCATCCCCTGCAGGCAAAATCCGGCGGGGATCAAAACCAGCCCCCTCATCGCTTACGGTTACCCGCATCTTGCCCTCACCCCCCAACTCCAGGCGGACCTGGGCCCGGGGTGCCTGCGCATGCTTGATGGCGTTGAACAGCAGCTCCCGCACGGACTCGAAGACCAGCATTTTTACATCTTCGCGCAGCTCCGGAACGGCTCCCAGCGAAAGATCGACCCTGAAGCGATGTTTCTCCCGCATCCATCGGATCAGCCACTCCAGCCCCTCCGAGAGCCCGCCTTCGTGCAGGATGGGAGGGCAGAGCTCTGCACTCAACGATCGGGATATGCCCACGCCTTCGCCGATGATTTTTTCGATCTCCTCCGCGGTTTGTTTGAGATCCTCGTTGTCGATCTGCTCTGCCAGACCTCCTATCTGCATTTTTGCCGATGCCAGATGCTGCTGAAGTCCATCGTGCAAAATCCTTGATAGGCGTTTGCGTTCGGTCTGCTCGACTGCGGTCAGCTCGCCTGCCAAACGCCGCAGCTGAACGGCCCGTTGGGCCAGCTGCTCGTTGGCCAGCTTCAGCTCTTCCTCGGCCCGCACGCGCTGCTCGATTTCACCTTGCAGTGCTTCAACCGTATGGGTCAACTCGGAGGTGCGCTCGGCGACCCGCTGCTCCAAGGATAGATTCAAGTGCCGCAATCCCTCCTCGGCCAGTTTTCGCTCCGTGATGTTCAAGTGCGTAACGACCACCCCGCTTTGGCCCGGAGTGCCCAGCGGCACGACCGTCATGTAGAACCAGCGCTGCTCCTGCGGGCCGTGGCATGGATACTCCATCGCGAACTGCGCTTGCCGGCCCGTCATCACCGCCTCGATGCCGGCCAGCGCCTGGGCGGCGGACTCATCCTTGTCGGCAGTGGCGTGGCGGCAAACTTCGAGGTAGCTGGCGCCCACAGCGACCGATGGCTTGCCGGCGGCTTCATTCTGCGCCGCACACTCCTCCCACGCCTGATTGGTGGCGATGATGCGGCCTTCGCGGTCGAGCACGGCGATGTGCGCCGGCAGCGCCTGCAAAGTGCGGCGGTTGAGTTCTTCGCTTTCGCGCAGGGCCTGCTCGGCCTGTTTCTGCTCAGTGAGATTGACAGCCGCTATGCCTACCCCGATGATCTTCCCGGCGGAATCCCGTACCGGCTCATAGTAGCAGTCGAGGAATACGCGCTGTCCGTTACTGGTCAGCCAATGCTTGTGACGGACCACTTCGCCGGTCTGGAGCACATTGCTCTTGGCTTCCAGGATTGAAGGCATGTCCTCGGGGGCAAAGAGGTCCATGTCCGTCTTGCCGACGACGTATTCAGATCGCTGCGTCCGGGTGTTGTACGCCCACTGGTATACCAGGTTGCTGTCCTGCATCGCCACCACCACCGGAGAATTCTTCAGGGCCAGGCGGAAGCGCTGTTCGCTCTCGCGCAAGGCCTCATGCGCTTTCCTGATGTCCGTGATGTCTGCCCCCGTGGTAATGAAATGGTCCCCCAAGGGAACGCTGGTAAACCGAAAATACTTACCGAGATTGGGAAAATAGTCTTCGAAGGAGTAGGGAACGCCTTCCGTCATGATCTTCTGCACGACCGGCATGTAGTGATCAGTGGCATCGGGGCCGAAAATCTCATCGGTGGTTTTACCCCTGATTTCGTCGACCGAGCCCCTGCCCCAGCTCTTAATCGTCGGCGGGTTGACGTCCACCAGCCGCCAGGTCTTGATCCGACCGGCCTCGTCTCGCACGAGCTGCCAGAAATGCACTTCCTCGGTCATATTCTCGAACAAGTTGCGATACTTGGATTCGCTCTCTCGCAGCGACGCCTCGGCCTGCTTGCGCTCGGTGATGTCGATCCCAGAACCCGCCATTCGCACCACACCGCCTGTCGCGTCCCGCTTGGCGATGCCTCGATCGGCAATCCACATCCACGAGCCATCCTTGCGTTGCACGCGGTATTCCTCATTAAATATGGGCGTTTTCCCTTCAATGTGCGCCTGCACCGCCGCCGTCACTCTCGGGGCGTCCTCCGGATGGATCCTGCGGCTCCATTCTTCCTCGTTATCGCTGACTTCCTGTTCTCCGAACCCACGCATGGTCTTCCAAACCCGCGAGAACACAATCTTGCGCCGAGGGACGTCCCAGTCCCAAATCCCGGACTGTGCTCCCTCCAACACCAATTCGTAACGTTCGTTGACCTCACGCAATGCGTTTTGGCTTTGCTCTTCGCGACTTACACTCTTGAGTAACATGGCCCCGAGCGTTATCAGAATCCCAACAGCCGCAAGCAGCCCTACCCCCCGCCACATCAGCTGATTGTAAGCGTGTCCGAAGACCTCCTCGTAAGGCATAGAAGCCGTTAAGAGCAGAGACAACTCACTCACTTGGCGGGCTGTAGCAAGCTGACGGCCCATTTTTTCGTTCACCCAACCGGTCCAGTGAGAGGTTCCCGCCGACAGCGCTGAAAAGAACGGAAGCGATGCGATGCTTTCATCCAAGAGTTGTTCGGTCATTGGATGACGCGC
Organism: Desulfobacterales bacterium; assembly: GCA_030834695.1. Lineage (GTDB taxonomy): Bacteria > Desulfobacterota > Desulfobacteria > Desulfobacterales > SpSt-501 > SpSt-501. Next base: position 11,606 of record JAUQXK010000071.1, on the reverse strand, counting down.
AACCAGGGCTCCATCGGACCTCAGGTAAAGACGGAATGCCTTGCCTCTCAGTTCCGCCTTTGTGAACAGATCGGCAAGGTAATCGACCTCCACCCCGACTTGCACCACCGCCTGCACCTGGCCGTCCGCCGCTTTGATCGACCGTGCAACGGGGAAGAAAAATTGGTGAACCGTTCGGCCTTTTATGGCCTTGCCGATATAGTGATCGGCCTTTAGGGCAACTATGTGCTGAAAATACTCTCGGTCGGAGGCATTAAATACGGGAGCAGGATGGGAAGTGCTTGCGGCCATGGTGTCGCCGTTTAGGTCATAAATAAAAATGGCACCAGAACGAGGCAACGGCTTCGCTATCGATTTGAGGCGCTTCCAAGTGGTCTCCAAGTGCAATTCCTTCAGGCCGATTTCATGGACAAGATCGGCTGTTTGAAGCAATGCTCCATCTATTGCCGATAGCGAGCGCAGAACGTGTTCCTCCAGCACTAAACTGGAGTTCTCGATGTCTCTACGGGCCTCTTGCTCTGCTTCGGCAAAGTCGAGCCAGGTCCAAATGCCGAAACCGGTCACCAAGACCAGCAGTTGCACAAAAAGCGCCCACCATAGTATCTTCGTTAGCCTCATTCTTTGCTGTCGCATGGCACTCCTCTCGGCCTATACGGGGAACAGCAAAATCTGTTCGCAATGGTCTTCTGCTTTTGCAAATGCATGATCTCTAGAAGGCCGCGCCAGGCCTTTACATCCCACCTGGAAGAATTGAATTGGGATGGACGATCAAAGATATTGAAATCTTTTGTGAATTACCATGAGTTTCTTATCTGGAGATTTAGGGCCGTCGGCTCAGGGCATTGGCTGAACCTATCTCAGAAGTGCCCTTTCGGTGATACATGTCCGCGATATTTCGATATAAGGCTATCGAACACATTTCTTATTCTTAGCGACAGCGGCTAAATACAGAGGGATTCTCTCTTTGCTCCCGGGAAGAATTTCAGCGCCTCTCTTCCTTAGCATTAGACCAATTGATTCTAATATCCCAGGCGAAATCAAGCTAAAATCATGGCTTAACGCTTAGGAACTGATAAGTTCGCTCAAAGTCCGGAAGCCAGATATCTTTTTTGTGTTGGTATGTCTTGACAACGATTTTGTCTGGATACAAGAGCAGCGAATTGGTCCAGATCGTCTCACGATTCATGTCCGTATTATGAATATTCGTTACCCGGTTTTCGTAAATATTGATAGGCGCGGCAAAGCTCTCCTCTTTGGGAGATGTGTGGGTATGACCGGAAACCCAGAGAAACACTTGCGAATTCTGCACAAGGATCTCGTGGATTTTTTCATATGGCTGCGCAATAAAATTCGGCGTATTCGCGTTGCTGTTATAGTCGCGCAGGGTGCCATTCAAGGGCGCGTGAAAAAAGATGATTGTCGGTGCATCCTTGTTTTTCTCCAATTCTGCTCGCAGCCAACCAATTTGCTGGTCTGACATCTCGGATAGGTGGTCCGACCCATCCGGCGAGAGGAAAACGAGCAGATAACTGCCAGCCATCTTGCTATAAGAGATCGACGGCAGCCCGAAAGTCTCACGAAATTTGTTGAGCTTTTTTTGCATGGATGCCGCATCGGCTCTCACTCGCTTTCCTTGCGGGCTCAAAAAGCTTGAATACAAATAGTCGTGATTGCCCGCAATTGGAAAGAGCGGCTTGTCCATCTTGTCGAAAAACTTTTTTGCAGCCTCATACTCGTTGTCCGTGCCAAGGTCTTCACAGATATCCCCTACCGCTATGACCATATCCACATCGTTCCATGAATTGATTTTTTTGATAACATTTTCTTTAGCTTCGATGTTTTTGCCAGGTAGATGAGGGTCGCCCAGAATAACAAGATGATGATACGTTTTGTTTCCGGCCGCTTGATTTGACGCAGAAATCTCGACCTTTGAAGAAGTAGCCGAAAGATTTCCAATGTGACGGCCTCCTGCAGCACATCCAAAATAACTAAGCGCGAATAGATTAAGTATGAAAACAAAAACTTTCGTTTTCATGCTACCATCTCAGGTTGCACGTGGATAATCTTCAGAAGATGACGCCGATTTGCGATATCTCGGACAATATTTTTATATCTCAAACAAAAACCCCGCATCTCATTGAAGCGAGAAGCGGGGTTTTGAGCCGTCATCGGCAATACCCTCACAATTTGTTATTTATAAACATTCTTATCCGGTCGAAATTTCTATCAAATTCAGCTTGTTTTGTCAACGCCGCCCCTAAAATGATCGGTAAGAAAAACCGATCATTCTTTTGACATAAGGGGATGGATGGACTTACATAAAGGTACAAGTCGTACGCGGATGAAAGTGATTTGAAAAACGATGAATTTTACTGAAGAGCTTAAACTGACGAATGACCACAGGTTGTCCGGCGAGAGGGCGACATGGCGAATCCGGTGCATCTGGCCAGGTTGGCGGAAGGGGTGGAATCATGGAACGCATGGCGGCGGGAGAACCTTTCCGTCGAGCCGGACCTGAGCGCGGCGGATTTGCGTGGGAGGAATCTTTTCGAAGCTTATCTGGGGAAGTCGGATCTGCGAGCAGCAGATCTTCAGAAAGCAAATCTCATTTCAGCAAATCTCGGAGCAGCCAGGCTTAACGGCGCCAATCTTACATCGGCTGGTCTGTCAAAGGCCAATCTCTCGGCATCAGACTTCAGCAAAGCTATAATGGCTGAGTCGTCCTTATTAGATGCCAACATGAACAGTACCATATTGGTAGGGGCTGACATATCCCGCTGCGACATGCGGCGCGCCCGCATCACACGCTCCAACCTGACGGGCGCCGTTCTTGCCGAAGCCAATCTTTCCGAAACAAACCTCGAATTGTCCCGATTCGACGGGGCTGACCTGACCGGGGCAAAGTTGATCGGGGCGCGCTTGAACCGGGCGAGCCTGAAGGGGGCGAAACTCACGGGCGCCGACCTTACACGCGCGATCCTCGTGGAGACAGACCTGCAGCAGGCCGATCTTTCCGGATGCCTGGTTTACGGGGTTTCCGCATGGGGCATTGCCCTTTCCGGAGCCAGCCAGACGGGGTTGGTCATCACGCGGCCGGACGAGCCGGCCGTTACGGTGGACGATCTGGAGGTGGCCTAGTTCATCTACCTGCTGCTCAACCGCGAGAAGCTCCGGAACGTGCTGAGCACCATCACCTCCAAGGCGGTCCTGATCCTGGGGCGGTTCAGCCCGGAGCGCAAGGCGGTGCTGGATGCCATCGCCGACGAGCTGCGCAAGGAACTGGATGTTACTAAAACCCAGCTGAACGTCTGGCTCAAGCGGGCAATGGACGAGGGGAAGCTCAATAAGGAGAGATCACCGGTGCGGTATGCGTGGCTTTCCTCCAGGCCCAGGCTTAGGCAGGCAACCATCTTCTGACCGTCCTGATTTAACGCCGGCAACTATCTCCGCCGCCGTAACAAACTGGTACGGTGAATGATTTCGATTTCAAACGTTCTACGGTCCGGAATTTTGTCGAGACTATCGAGATCATGGCGGGGTTGAGCCCCTTTGTGATCGTCGACATCCCCCCTGCAATCCACTCCGATCGAGCTCCCGAAGAAGGGCAATCAAATTTTTTAACATTAATATCAACTGGTTATAATCTAATCGTCCCATAGTTTGACAGGCCTTCCGCTTTGTAATAGGTTTTATGACAGTGGCGCCGGATACCAGCGGCGTGCCCGGAGATTTTGGCACTGTGGGTTTTGCGCAGGTGGGTGCGTGCGGTGCCGATAGAGCTCGAACGGGTCATACGCCGGCAGGCCGCTTCCGAGCATCAACACCCTCAAGAACAAGTTCGTTTCACTCCGAAGGCTGATCAACGCTGTTGGGCTGTTCTACGCAGGATTCGGTTTATTCCTGCGCAGTGGCTTATTCTTCACTTCCGGGATCGCTCGGAACGGGGATAGGAGTTATGGGGACCGTCAATGAGGCGATGAAAAAGCCTCGGCTTTTCGTCCGAAGAGGCTCCTTGTATTCGAATGGAAAGGAGATGAAACCTTACATTCAGGGAGCCCTGGACGGTCTGTGCGCCATCTACAGCATCGTCAACGCCGCCCGCATCATCGCCGATATCAGTGAGGAAGAATCCAAAAACCTCTTCAAGAACATTCTGATTTACCTGGAAGATCGTGAGGACCTCAGCCGGGTGCTGACGGAAGGCATCGGCCTTAACACGGTCGGCAGCATTCTGCGGGACGTCGCGAACGGCAAAATGCATGACCGGGTCATGCCGTTCAAACATAGCCCCGAAGCATCCTTGGATGAATTCTGGTCTGAGATGATGACGTTTCTGGATGGCGGCAGCAAGAGAGCCATTCTTATCGGCCTGGGCGGCCGCTTGTGGGATCACTGGTCCATCGTGCATGCGATCAGCGACCGGCAGATCTATTTTTTCGACTCCTACAAGCTCAAGAGCCTGAAGCGCAGCCGTTGCACGACGATTCGGCCGACGGCGGCTCGCCCCCATGTGTTGTGCCCGACGCATACTTATTTTCTGTCATAGCGCTTTTGTCCTGGTTTGCCGCCGATGCAAAAAAAGCCCATGCTTACTCCCGATTTGCCCTCGATCGACGATGAGGAAGGTGCTGCCGTTCCTGACGGCCTTCCGGCGGTGGTGGACGCGCATGTCCACATCTTTCCTCGCGAGATTTTCACGGCCATCCACGGCTGGTTTGATGAACATGCCTGGCGGATTCGATATCGGCTAACGACGTCCGAGGTGTTCGAATTCTTGTTGTCGCACGGCATCGCCCACATCGTTGCGCTTCAATACGCCCACAAGCCTGGGATCGCTGCAACGTTGAACGGGTACATGTTTCAAAAATGCCGGGAATTCCCCGGTCGAATAACCGGCATGGCGACCGTGTTCCCGGGCGAAGACGGCGCCGAGCGCATCCTCCGGGAAGCGTTTGATTCGGGTCTGTCCGGCCTGAAACTGCACGCGCACGTGCAGTGTTTCGACATGAACGCCATCGAGATGGAACCTCTTTATGGCCTCTGCCAGTCCAGAGAAAAGCCCATCGTGATGCATGTCGGCCGAGAGCCCAAAAGCGAGGCCTACCGCTGCGACCCCTACCGAATTTGCAATGCGGAGAAACTGAAACGGGTTTTGCAGGATTATCCGAGACTCAAGATATGTGTTCCGCACCTGGGGTTTGATGAGCTATCCGAATACCGCAAGCTAATAGAAGAATACGATACCCTCTGGCTGGATACGACTATGGTCCTGACCGACTATTTTCCAATCGAGGAAGTTGTCGACCTCAAGCGCTACCGATTGGACCGGGTCATGTATGGATCGGATTTCCCGAATATTCCCTATGCATGGGACCGGGAGCTAAAATGGTTGTCTGGATCCGGACTCTCCGATGCGGATCTTGAATGGATCTTGAAGAAAAGCGCATCCGCTTTTTTCAGTTTGGTTGGTTAGGAAACTGGGTTCAGGAGGCTTTCCGCAGCCATTTATCCATTTGGCCGGTCACGGCAGACCGCTGCGGTGGCATGGCGGTACCTCAACATCAAGACGATTCTCATGCGATCGCGATTCGTTTGGATTCTCCTTTCTGCCCTGCTCGGGGCGGCACTGGCGCCCGCCCTGGATGCCGCAGATTTCGTATTCTACTGGAAAGCCAGCTCGGACCCGTTTGTAACCGCATACGGCGTCTACCAGCGCATCGGAGATGCCCCCTATCAACGGATCGATGTGATTCGCACGGCGGACTTCGATGACCCGGCCCACCCCAGCTACCGGGTGACCGGGTTGAATGAAGGCAATACTTACTGGTTCGCGGCGACCGGCATTTCCGCTTCCAACGTCGAAAGCGACCTGTCCAGCCAGACCTGCGTCACGGTGAACGGCCAGGCCGTCGAATGCACCGACAATGACGAGGAGAGCGACGCCACCATTATTGTGAGCTGTTTCATTCGTGCGGTCGACGAAGGGCTCTCTGCGAAAGCAAAGGGCCGCTGAGCGGGGTTGAATCAGATCCCGGTCTGGATTCCGGGGCTTGCCCTGGACCTGATCCAGGGTTTGCCGGAATGAATCATGGCATATCAATTGCCGATGTAAAAAATATGATCCACATCGACGGATCTCTCATGGAAGGCGGCGGGCAGATTCTGCGCACGGCCGTGGCGCTCTCCGTGCTGACCGGTCGTCCCTTCCGGGCGGAGCGAATCAGACAGAACCGTCCGACCCCGGGCCTCAAGCCGCAGCATCTGAGCGCCATTCAAGCGCTGATCCGCATGAGCGGCGCACGGGTCAGGGGCGCGCGCGTCGGCGCCGGAGAGGTCGAGTTTGTGCCGGGGCCCCTGACGCCTGGGGATTACTCCTTCGACATCGGCACGGCCGGCTCCGTCACGCTCATGATGCAGGCGCTGCTGGTGCCTTGCGTGTTCGCCGGGGGCGAAACGACCCTCGCGATCCGCGGCGGCACGGACACCCGCTGGAGCATCCCGGTGGATTACTTCACGCAACTGATACTGCCGGTGTTTCGGCGATTCTGCCGGATCGAAGTGGTGGGCATGCATCGCGGCTTTTACCCCAAAGGGCAGGGGATGTTGAAGGTGAGGATCCGGCCGGACGTTCCTGCATCCTCCTCCAAGGATATCGACCTCTGGCGGCGGGCGGCCCGCCGGATGAACGGCGGATTGGAAGTGAGCTCGCGCTGCCGACCGGCGGCGATAAAGGGTATTTCAGCCGCCTCCGAATTTCTGGCAAAGGCACGCGTGGCTGAACGTCAGGCCGAATCGGCCGGCGCCGTGCTGGGCTCCGGGCCGGCCGTCGATATCCGCGCCGAGTACTGCCGGAGCGCATCGCCCGGGACGGTGATCACGCTGTGGACCGTGGACGCGGAAGGTCGGACGCTGGTGGGCGCGGATGCACTGGGAGAGAAGGGCAAACCCGCCGAGGATGTCGGCCGCGAAGCCGCCCGCAAATTGATGGAAACCCTGCACACCGAGGCGGCCGTGGACGTGCACCTGGCGGACAACCTCATTCCGTTGCTGGCAATCGCCGGCGGAACAATCAAAACCGCCCGCATCACCGACCATATCCGTGCCAACGTTTATGTGTGCGAGCAATTTCTCGACGCGCGGTTCAGGATAGATGAGGCTGCCGCGCTGGTGGCTGTCGAATGACAGGGCTAATCATCTGTAGGAGTAGGTGGGCTGGCTCTTGCGATCGGCTTCTTGGCCACGACGGGCATCAGGGGCGGCATGGCGCCTGCCGGGAACATCCCGGCGCCGGAAAAAGGCTATCAACGATCGCACCCAGCGTCTCGATCGCCGATTTGAGCCTGGGACTGAAAGGCGCGGCGCAGCTGATCTGAATGTAGTTGCCGAAGCGGTCCGAATTCGAACAGACCGCTCCCGGTATGGTGGCGATGCCGCGATCGAAGGCTGCTTGATAGACATCCAGGCCGTCGACGCCCGGCGGCAGCTGAACCCAGAGCAGCGATCCACCCTGGGGGATGGCCAGCCGGGTCTGGGCCGGGAAATGCCTTCGAATTTCGAGGGCTGTCCGGTAGAGCTGTTTTTTGAGCGAACTCCTCAAGGTCCGCAGGTGGCGTTCGTACCCCCCGCCGGATAGAAACCGCGACACCACGCATTGATCCAGGGTGGAGGTGGACATGGTGATGCCCGCTTTCAGCCGACGAATTTTGGCATTGAAACGACGGCCCGGAATGATCCAGCCCAGACGCAGGCCCGGCGCCAGGGTTTTCGAAAAAGAGGAGCAGGTCAGTACCATGCCGTCGCGGTCATAGGCCTTGAGCGGCCGCGGGTGCGGTTCGCCGAAGTAAAGCTGGCTGCTGATATCGTCCTCGATCACCGGAACGTCCCGCGCGCTCAGCATCTCGACCAGGCGCTGCTTGTTGGCTTCGGGCATGAGCGCGCCCAGAGGGTTTTGGAAGCTGGGCATGAACAGGCAGGCCCGCACGGAATTCCGATCCAAACTCTTCTCGAGTTCATCCAGATCCACGCCCTCCTGAGGGTCGGTCGCGATTTCGGCCACCAGCAGGCCGAGCTCCTGGAGCAACTGCAGAAAGCTGAAGTTGGTGGGCGCTTCGATAGCGACTGTATCCCCGGGCCGGGTGACGGCCAGCAGCGCCAGCGCGACTGCCTCCATGCACCCGTTGGTGACAATGATGTCGTCCGGGGTAATGCCGGCCATCACCCCCGTCGTCTGCAGCGCAATCTGGCGTCTGAGCTCGGGGTTGCCTTCCGAGGGCGAATAGGTCAGGAGCGTCCGCATCTCGCTGTGGGTGATGGATTTCAGAATGCGGGCGAGCGGCTTGACGGGCAGCAGGGCAGGGTCCATGGCGGTATTGCCCAGGGGCACCAATCGGGGGTTGCTGATGGCCTCGACCACCGAGTTGATCGCCGGCGCCAGACTGACCCGCTGCGGCGCGGATGATTTTTTGCGGAAGATCGGGGCTTCCAGTTTTTGCATGGCGACCGGCTGGACGTAGTACCCGGATTTCGGCCGGGCGACGACCAAACCCGCGTTTTCCAGCTCCCGATAGGCCTGGTAGATCGTTGAAATGCTCAGGTTCGTCTGCCGATGCAGGCTGCGGATGGACGGCAGGCGATCACCCGGGGGGTAAAGTCCGCTGAAAATTTTGTTTTCGATCTCACCGGCCAGCTGCCGGTAGCGAAATGCATCACGGGGCGGAACGGTCGGTTGCTTCGTTCGTTTCTGGACGACAGGCATCGCGGATATCCGTGCGAGCAGCGCTGAACTGTTATGCCTTTTTTTCAGAAAATCTGTATCTGTTTTTATTCTAACACATCCACTAACTATAGCCAAACCACTTCAATTTTATTTTGGGAGGAAACCCCATGGAAAAGCAATTGCGCAAGGAAGCTCAGAGATCCGCCAGCCTTAAAGTGAAAAGCGGGCTGGCGCAAATGCTCAAGGGCGGCGTCATCATGGACGTGGTCTCGCCGGAGCACGCCGTCATCGCCGAGGACGCCGGAGCTGTAGCGGTCATGGCATTGGAACGGGTTCCGGCCGACATCCGCGTCCAAGGCGGAGTGGCACGCATGTCCGACCCGGGCCTGATCCGGGAGATCATGGCGTCGGTCAGCATCCCGGTCATGGCCAAGTGCCGCATCGGCCACTTCGTGGAGGCGCAGATCCTGGAGGCCATCGGGGTCGATTATGTCGATGAGAGCGAGGTGCTCACCCCGGCCGACGAGGACCACCACATCCACAAGCATGCCTTCGGCGTGCCGTTCGTGTGCGGCTGCCGGAATCTGGGCGAGGCTCTGCGCCGCATCGGGGAGGGGGCGGCCATGATCCGCACCAAGGGCGAGGCCGGAACCGGCGATGTGGTCGAAGCCGTGCGCCACGCGCGCACCGTGCTGGGCGAAATCCGATCGCTGCAGGCCAAGCCCCACGAGGAATTGATGGCCTTCGCCAAAAGCATCGGGGCGCCGTTTGAACTGGTGCTGCAGGTCAGGGAGTTGGGGCGTCTGCCGGTGGTCAATTTCGCCGCCGGCGGTATCGCCACCCCGGCCGATGCCGCTCTGATGATGCAGTTGGGGGTCGACGGTGTGTTTGTCGGCTCGGGGATTTTCAAGAGCCGTGAGCCGGCCCGGCGTGCCAGCGCCATCGTGCGGGCCACCACACAGTATCGCAATCCGGCCATCCTGGCGGAATTGAGCGCGAATCTGGGCGAACCCATGTCCGGCATCAGCGCCGCCGGGTTGGCGGAAAACCAGAAGCTGGCGGGTCGGGGCTGGTAACATGGGAACAGGCCCCAGGGCCGGATAGAATGGAGGGAACGTTGAAGGTCGGGGTACTGGCGTTGCAAGGCGCCTTCATCGAGCACATCCACAAGCTAAGGGAGTTGGGCGTTCAGTGCGGCGAGGTTCGCCTGCCGCAGGATTTGCAGGGCATCGACGGTTTGATCATCCCCGGAGGTGAGAGCACCACGATCGGCAAGCTGATGGCGTCCTTCGATCTGATGGAGCCAATCCGCCGCTTCGCGGATCGGAACGCCGTATGGGGCACCTGCGCCGGCATGATCCTCCTGGCCAAACGTATCGAACAGGGCCAGCCGGTACTGAGCCTGATGAACATCGCCGTGGAACGCAACGCCTTTGGCCGGCAGATCGACAGTTTCGAGGAGAGCCTGCCGGTTGCGGTGTTGCAAGGGGGCGAGGCCTGCCCGTTTCCGGGGGTCTTCATCCGAGCGCCGCGCCTGCTTGAAGTTTCCAGCCCGGCGCAGGTCATCGCCCGACTGGCGGACGGCACGGCCGTTGCCGCAGTTGAGGGCAAATGGCTGGCCACCGCCTTTCACCCGGAGCTTTCCCGCGATCTTCGATTCCATCAGTATTTCATGGAAATGGTCCGATCCTGAGCGTGATGGACTTGTAAAGAGCAGGTTATGGCGCGCAGCGCCATCCTGCTTGGCAACGAAATCGACAAGCTTACGTCCCTCGGTCTCCCCCTTTGGCAAAGGGGGTGGGGGAATTTTAAAACCGACTTCCTTGAAAGTCGATGCGAGAGAATCTGTCATTTCGACCGGCGGAAGAAATCTGAATTTTTTTAGCGCGTTGCACCCGAAAGATTTCTCGCTGTGCTTGAAATGACATGTTCGGAGGGCTTTTTGTTGGGCTATCAAGCGTAGGGGCGGCGCGGTCCCTTCGACTCGGGTTGGAACCGGACCTCGCTGTCGCCTGCGTTTGGTTTTTTTGGGGGCGGAGACAGGCGATGCCTTATTCTCGACAAGCCGGGCGTTCATGATCTATAATTGGACCCGATTCGCGCCACCTTTGGTTGCGGCGCGCACCCTTGGTCAAAAAGGAGGTTTGATGGCGAAGTCAAGGGTCTTCCCCGCCGCCATACTGATCCTGCTGCTCGGTCTTCCGTTGTCGGGATGCAGCAAACTGACGCAGGAGAATTATGACAAGGTTAAAGCGGGCATGAGTTTTCAGGACGTCGAGAAACTCCTGGGCTCCGGCTCTTCCTGCGATTCGGTGATGGGGTTGAGAAGCTGCACCTGGGGAAGTGATGACAAGTACGTGAAAATCCAGTTCATGGCCGACCAGGTCGTCCTGCACGCTGCCAAGGGGTTGAAATGATTTTCCCGTCACGGGCAGGCAAGCGCCTTCGATCTGGACGGAAGTCCGGTTCTGGATTTTTCTTCCACATTCAAGATTGCCGAAGATCGGCTCATCCGCGGCATCGAATGGCGCAGTCCATAAAAACAAAACCGGAGGCTGCTATACCTCCGGTTTTTTTAGATAAAATTGGTCGGGGCGATTGGATTTGAACCAACGACCCCTTGAACCCCATTCGAAAACCAAGCGTTTCGCAACTACCCAGTATTTTTACAACTTATTGAAATAATAAGACATGACGGTTTAAACAATAGACACAAAAGATTCAAATTTAAACGGTTTTAGTCACAAAATGGGCACAAAATGTCATCGGGTGTTAACATAAATTCTATATATTCAACACAGTGGAAACGAGTCAAGGCAGACGATACCTTTAATTTTGCTTTACAGGGTTCAATTCGAGGAATTATAATATTCTCAAATTCGAATTTTTC
>JAUQXK010000070.1 GCA_030834695.1 Desulfobacterales bacterium | reverse complement strand
TTCTCTCCAAACCCGATGATCCGTCCATCCAGAAAAACGTGGCCGCGATGGTCGCGGATCTCTGCCGCCGCTTTCCCTTGCGCGACCGTCTGGAGGGCTGACCGTGGCCGGCGATCGTTTCGAGGACGTCCAGAAAGCCATCGACCGAGAATGGATGTTCCGGTCCTTGCGGGAAATGATCCTGATCCGCAGCGAAAACCCCTTCGACGACGCGCCGGCCGAGGGCTATCGCGAAACGGAGATGGCCGGCTACCTGGCCGGGCAGCTCTCGACCCTGGGGCTGGAAGTCGAAACCCGGGAGGTGCGGCCCGGGCGGCCGAATGTGTTCGGAAGGCTCAAGGGGAAGCAGGGCCGGAGCGCCCTGATGCTGGCCGGCCACATGGACACCGCCCGCACCACGGGCTATCCGGAGGCCTACGACGTCAAAGAAACGAACGGCCGGATGTACGGCCGCGGTGCCTGCGACATGAAGGCGGCGCTCGCCGCCTATCTCGGCGTCGTCCGGGCGCTCAGGGATACCGGCATGCGGCTGAACGGCGACCTGATCGTCTGCGGCATCGTCGACGAGGAGTATCAGATGCTCGGCTCCAAAGCCATCGGCCAAGCCGGCCGCATGGCCGACCAGGGCATCATCGGCGAGCCCACGCATCTTAACGTCTGCCCAGCCAACAAGGGCCGCGTCAGCACCAAGATCATTACGCGCGGCCGGGCCGCGCATTCGAGCGTGCCCGAAAAGGGAATCAACGCCATCGACCAGATGGCGAAGGTAATTCGGGCCTTTGGGGACTACAACCGGGAACTGCTCGGGCGCACGCCGCACCCCCTCTGCGGCCACGGCCGGTTCACGCCGGGGGTGATCCACGGGGGCGTCCAGGTCAACATGGTGCCGGACGTCTGCGAACTCGAAGTGGACCGCCGGACGCTACCGGGCGAGTCCCGCGAAAGCGTCTATGCCGAGTTCCATGAGCGCATTCGCCGGGCGGCCGAGGGCGACCCGGATTTCGTCTATGAGATCACCGCGCCAACCTGGCTGATCGCACCCAACGATATCTCCCCGGAGGAGCCGGTGGTGACCGCTTTGCGGGCGGCTCACCAGAGGATCTTCGGCAAAGACCCGGGCGTGGAGGCATTCGTGGCCGGCTCTGATGCGCCCTACATGGGATTCCCCACCGTGATCTGCGGACCGGGAGGCATCGCCCAGGCCCACACCACCTGCGAATTTGTGGACCTGCAGGAAGTGGCGGACGCCGCCCGCCTGTACCTGCACGCGGTCCTGCAACTGCTTGGATGAGGAAAGGAATCGGCATGGACACGCAAGCGTTGAAAAACAAGGTATGCGAACACATCGACCGGCGCCGTGAGGACATGATTGGGATCGCTCAACGGGTGCTCAAGCAGCCCGAGCTGGGATACCGTGAAGTCAAGACCGCTGCGCTGGTCAAAGCGGAGCTGGAGAAACTGAACCTGCCCATCCGGGAAGGCCTTGCCCTCACCGGGATCGAGGGTACGCTGCCCGGCAGGGCGGCCGGCCCCACGGTGGTGGTGATGGGCGAGCTCGATTCGGTGATGGAGAAAACATCGCCCATGGCCGATCCGGTCACGGGCGCCGCCCACCTCTGCGGCCATCACATTCAAGTGGCGAGCATGCTGGGCGTCGCTATGGGTCTGGTCGGCGCGGGCATCGCCCCCTTCCTGTCCGGGAAGGTAAAATTCCTGGGCTGCCCGGCCGAAGAGTACCTGGAGATCGAATACCGGCTGGGGCTCGTGGCCGAGGGCAAGATCAGCTTCCTGGGCGGCAAGCAGGAGCTGATCAAGCTCGGCTACTTCGACGACGTGGACGCGGCCATGATGGTGCACGCCTTTGCCGACACGCCCGAGCCGGCTTTCCTGATGAACGCCGCCGGCAACGGCTTCATGGCCAAGTTCATCCGCTACGAAGGCAGGCCTTCGCATGCCGGGGCCGCCCCCCACCGTGGGATCAACGCCCTCAACGCGGCCTGCATCGGCATCATGGCGGTCCACGCCCAGCGCGAGACGTTCCAGGACGACGACGCCATCCGGGTGCACCCGATCATCACCCGGGGCGGGGACGTGGTCAATGTGGTGCCTTCGGACGTGCGGCTCGAGACCTATGTGCGCGGCAAGCGCCTCGAGGCCATCCTCGACGCCTCGGCCAAGGTGGACCGGGCCTTCAAGGCCGGCGGCGACGCAGTCGGCGCGGCCGCGAAGATCACCAACATCCCCGGATACCTGCCGATTTTCCAGGACCGGAACCTCACCGAGATCGCCGGCAGGAACGGACGGGCCCTCCTGGGCGAGCGGGGCGCCCTGGAGGCCGGCTTCATGGGCGGGTCGTTTGATGTGGGCGACCTGTCGCACCTCATCCCCGTCGTCCACCCGTTCGCGACCGGGACCAAAGGCCATCTGCACACTGCCGAGTTCTGCGTCACGGACTACGAGGCGGCGGTGGTGCTGCCGGCCAAGCTCATGGCCATGTGCGTCATCGACCTGCTGGCCGAGGGCGGGAGGGAGGCCCGGCGCGTGAAAAACGAATTCCAGCCGCGCCTCACCAAACAGCAATACCTTGAGCTCATGCAGCGTCTGAGCCAATAGACCCAATCGGGTTTCGGTTGCTGAGGGTCACGCAACTCCCGAACACACCCTGAACTCAAAGGAGGTTCTTCATGGCAGAAACAGCCAAGTCCTCACCCCAGGCGTCGCCGGGGCTGGTCTCGCCCCAGTTGGTGAAGGTCTATGTCGTTGCTTTGGTCCTGGTCGTCCTGGCCGAGCTGATCGGCTTCGTGCGCTGGACGCCCATCGAGAAGATCACCATCCTGCTGGTTCCCTTCGTGCACACCATTTGGCTGGCGGTTCTCTTCGCGCCCCAGGCCGCCGGCCGCTGGGTCAAGGTCTACACGCTCAGCGATTCCGCCTGGGCCGCCGGGCTCATCCTGACAGCCACCTACCCGTTGATGGTCCGCTACGGCACGCTGGTCGGCCCCAACGTTCCCAAGCTCCTGCAGGCCGGCATTGCCCTAATCCTGCAGGAAGCCGGCAACAACTGGGGAGCCATCGTCATGGCCATGCCCATCGGCATCCTGCTGGGACTGCGGCGCGAGGTCATCGGCGCCTGCTACTCGGTCGCTCGGGAGCCCAACCTGAGCCTCATCGCCGACATCTACGGCCTGGATTCGCCCGAGGGCCGCGGCGTGATCGGGACCTACATCACCGGAACCGTCCTGGGCACCGCCTTCTTCAGCATCATCGGCAGCGTGTTCGCCCTGACGGCGCCGGCCATCTTCCACCCCCTGGCCCTGGCCATGGCCATGGGCATCGGCAGCGCCAGCATGATGACCGCCGGTGCTGCGACCCTGGGCGAGGCCCTGCCCCAGTGGAAGGATCAGATTCTGGCCTTCGCGGCCGCCAGCAACCTGATCACCGGCATCACCGGGCTTTACGCCTCCTGGCTGATCGGCCTGCCGTTCGCGGAATGGATCTACCGCATCATGGGCAAAAAGAGGGAGCCGGGAGCCAAGACCTTCTCGCTGACGCAGAAGCAGGAGCGCCCCAAGATCGATCTCCAATGGACTTTCTTCCATCTGGTTCTGATCTGCATCCTGACCCTGATCGGCAACTGGGTGGCCACCAAGGTCGACCCCGTGACGGCGCTGCCCGGCATGCTGTTCATATTCGTTATCTGCGTCGTGGGCGTGCTGCTGGCGCGCTTCGTGCCGATCTACGTCCCGACCATCGCATACATCGGCACCATTTCGCTGATTCTCACCATGCCGGGGATGCCCTACTCCAAAGAGATCCTGGCGGCGGTGGGTAAGGTCAACTTCCTGGCGCTGGCCACCCCGATCATCGCCTTCACGAGCCTTTCGATCGCCAAGGACCTGGACGCGTTCCGCAAGCAGGGCTGGCGCATCGTGGTGGCGGCCCTGATCACGCTGTTCTGCGTCTTCTTCAGCGCGGTCATCATCGCCGAGGTGTGCCTGCGGATCCAGGGCTTTCCGCGCTGATGGGATGGAACGGGTCACATGCCGAATGCAAAATCCCCCCAGCCCCTGCGTCTCTCCCCCTTTGAAAAGGGGGCGGGGGGATTTCGGTCCACAGGGCATGGCGCAACGCGCCTTAGTTTGATTCAGGAAATTGCAGGAGATGGAAGTCGAGTTTGCGCTGGATGAAGCCGACCTGGTGGCGCTCGCCAGGCACCACATGGAGCACTCCCCGGCCATCCGGCGGCGCTACCGCATCCGCTGGATCGGGGTTTCCCTGGGCATTGCGCTCATGGGCGCGCTGCTCTACGTCTTTCTCGCGCTAAAAGCGCCGGCCATCTACCTATGCGCATCTGCCGCCTTCTTTCTGGTCTTTTACCCTTACTATTATCGCTGGCTGGTCGCGCGAACCATGCACAGAATCGTGGGCGCTCGCCTCAATCCGAAAGCCCTGGCCGTCCGGACCCTCCGGGTCACCCCGGAGGGCCTGGAGATGGTCGGCAGCGGTTCGACGACGACCCGAACCTGGGATCGCGTCAACGGGATCGAAATCACGCCGGAGCGTACGTTCGTGGCGATCGACGGCGAATACGCCATCGTGCTGCCCAGGCTGCGCCTGGGAGATGAAACTTATCAGCGCTTGATCGATACGATCCGGCGCTCGGCCGGACTTTCTTCCTAAACGTAGCCTGCCGTCCCGCTTCCCGTTTTCCCATCCATTTTTCAGGTCAACGCGTGCCTGCCTGCCAATATTCTTGAGCCGTTCTGCAAATCGTACTATGATCAAATTTAGATGCCATGAAGGGGGCTGCTCCCGTTAGGAGGTGCCTCTGCAACCGAGGGGGGCATGATATGAAAAAACGTGTCAATTTAAGGCCTTATATTGCTGGGGCGCTGGTCGGGGTGCTGGCCACCCTTTCGGTCATTGCCTCGACCCAGGTCCTTGGGAAAACGCAGTTTCTGGGCGCCTCCACTACCTTCGTGCGAGGGGCCGGGTTCATCGAACAGTCGGTCAACCCGGAGCATGTCAAAGCGAATCTTTATTTCATCAAGGAAAAAGTGAAGATCGACTGGCAGTTCATGCTGATCGTCGGCATCTTCATCGGTGCGCTGGGGGCCGCGCTGATCGACGGCAGCTTCAAATTCGAGGCCGTGCCGCCCGTCTGGCGCGAACGCTTCGGCGACAGTGTGGTTCGGCGCGCCGTCGGCGCCTTTGCGGGCGGCATTGTCGCCATGTTCGGTGCACGCATGGCCGACGGCTGCCCGAGCGGCCACGGCCTGAGCGGACTGATGCAGCTGTCCCTGAGCGGATTCATCGCCCTGGCCTGTTTCTTCGGTGCGGGGGTCCTGATGGCCGCCCTGGTCTATCGCGGAAAGAGAGGTGTGCGATGAACGAACAATGGCTCGGTTTGATCACGGGGATCTGCTTCGGCGCGCTGCTTCAGCAGGGACGCGTGCTGCGCTTCGAAAAACAGGTCGGCGCCATGCTGCTCCAGGACATGACGATCATGAAGTTCATGATGTCGGCCATCCTGGTTGGAATGGTCGGCATCCATCTGGCCGTCGCATTAGGCCTCGCCCAGCTCAGCCCCAAGGCGACCCAGATCGGGGCCAACTTGGTGGGCGGCATTTTGTTCGGTCTGGGCTGGGCCGTCATGGGATTCTGCCCGGGGACATCGATCGGAGCCGTGGCCGAGGGCCGCTGGCATGCGCTCTTCGCCGTTGCCGGCATGCTGGCCGGAGCGGCCCTCTACGCCGAAGCCTACCCGTATCTCGAAAAAAACCTGCTGGCAGTCGGAGGGCTCGGAAAGCTGACCCTGCCGGGAGTTCTGGACGTGAACGCCTGGGCGGTCATCCCGGTTCTGGGGCTGGCCTTCATCCTGGTCTTTGTCTTCTTTGAAAAAAAGGAGCTGTGACCGATGCATGATCCCAAAAAGGAATTGATCGGCAGAAAAAAGCTGGAGTTGGACACCCCCTGCCTGGTGGTGGATCTCGACCTCCTGGACGAAAACCTGCAGAAAATGCAGACACGGGTCAAAACGGCCGGCAAGTCCCTGCGGCCGCACGCCAAGACCCACAAGTGCTCCACCCTCGCCAAGATGCAGGTCGCCAACGGCGCCATCGGGGTCTGCGCGGCCAAGATCTCCGAGGCCGAGGCCCTGGTGGATGCCGGGATGTCCGGGGTCCTCATTACCGGCCCCGTGGCCGGCCGGGAAAAGGTCAACCGCCTGGTCTCGCTCCTGGGCCGGGCGCCGTTTCTGATGGCGGTCGTCGACCATCCTGCCACCATCCGGCTTCTGCAAAGCCGCCTGGCCGAAAAAGACCGGCAGCTCGACGTGCTGCTGGACATCGACGTCGGCCAGCGCCGGACCGGGGTTCCGCCGGCAAAGGCCATGGATGTGGCCGGGAGCATCCTCTCCGGCAGCCGCCTCCGGCTGCGCGGCATCCAGGCCTACGCCGGGCACGTGCAGCACATCCCCCGCTACGAGGACCGCAAATCCGCATCGCGCGAGGCCCTTCGCAAGGCCGCAGCGGTTTTCAGGCAGCTGCAGAGCCGCACGGAGTCCTGCACCATCTTCAGCGCCTCGGGTACCGGCACCGCCCGGATCGACCTGTCTTCGGCGGAGCTGACCGAACTGCAGGCCGGCTCCTACGCCCTGATGGATGCCGAGTACCTGGCCGTCGAATCGGCGGACGGTCCGGATGCCGCCGACTACCACCCCGCCCTCACGATGCTGACCACGGTGGTGAGCGGACCGCACGGCCGGCAGGTGACCCTCGACGCCGGGCTGAAGGCGCTTTACCGGGACGGCGGACGGCCCCGGGTGCTGGATCCCCGATACGGCGGACTGCACTACGACTGGTTCGGGGACGAATACGGCAAGCTGTCCGCACCGAACCGGGCAACGCTCCTGCCGGAGCTCGGTATGGTCCTGGAGATGGTCGTATCGCACTGCGACCCCACCGTGAACCTGTTCGACCGCCTGCACATCACGCAGGCCGGCAAGGTGGTGGACGTCTGGCCGATCGACCTGCGCGGCCGCTGCCAATAACGTGGATGGCGCATGGGGGAAAGGGGAGCAGTTATGAAACTCTCTAAAGTAGGATGCTGGATCGGATTGATCTGCCTGTCGCTGCTGGCGCTCAGCTGCGGCGGTGGGGGCGGGTCCGGCTCAGGGAGCAGCGGCGGGGACGCCGGCGGAAGCGGAAGCGCGCCGGTCCAGGGCAACGCCACGGGCGGGGTGCGCAATGTGGTCTGCAGCGCCGGCCAGAGCGCCGGCGAAGTCCAGGAGCCGGTATTTCTGATGAATCTCGCCGGCGAAACCAGCTGGTACGCCTCGCCGGTGGTCGCGGATTTGGACGGCGACGGCAACAACGAGCTGATCGCCGCCTATTACTCAATCTTTGTGTTCGACAGCCAGGGCCAGTTGCTGGACCAGGTTGATCACGGCAGCGGCCGCGTGTACGCCCCCCACGTCGTCGTGGACCTCGAGGGCGACGGGGTGCCCGAGGTGGTCTTCGGTGCGGGCAACCTGGTGTATGCTTATGAATGGCGCAACGGCGGTCTGGCTCTCAAAACCGGTTGGCCGGCCGATACGACATCGTCGGATGTAGAAGTCCGCGGCTTGGCCGCGGCCGACCTCGACGGCGACGGTCTTATTGAAGTTGTAGCGACCACCACCGAGGGCGCCGGAGCGCAGGTCTATGTCTTTGCTTACGACGGCACCCTTTTCCAGCCCGCCGGATTGAGCTACCCAGCCTGGCCGCGCTACAACAACCTCTCCGGCATCGGCGACGGCGGCGACGCCGACCGCAACGAAATGGGCCACAACGGCTTCGGCTGCTACGGACTGAACGTCGGCATCGGCAACATCGACGACGACCCCGAGCTGGAGGTCATCGTCACTTACGACAACCACCACATCCAGGCCTTCGACCCGAACGGGGTCGCCATCAATGCGTCCGCCTGGTTCACCAACCGCGACAGCAATTATTCCGGCGAGCGGATGACCTGGGGGCAGTTCATCCGCTGGGCCGACCCGCAGGTCGAGGATAACCACTATCACCTGCACACCGGGGCCTGGCCCAATCCCGGCACCGGGCAGGAGTGGCTGCAGTGGACGGCCTCGCCGCCCAACATCGTGGACCTGGACGGGGACGGACTCAACGAGGTCCTGGGCGTACCCAACGTCGAAGTGAATATCCCCTACGAAACCCAGGCCTACGCCATCATGGTGCTCGAGGGAGCGCACGGCGACGGCAGCCGCTCGGCCATGCGCAAGTCCGGCTGGGAAACCCTTCCGCGGGGCGGGGCGCCCATCTCCGTCGCCGGATGGTATCCGCCGAACGGCGTTCCGGCCGCCGTCACCGTGGACATCCAGGGGGATTCGGCGCCCGAAATCGTCGTGTCCCTGAACGACGGGTTCATGCGGGCGTTCACGGCCCAGGGCGCCGAGCTGTGGCGCTGGGACTACACCCACGGCAAGGCCGTCATGTATGCCTCCGAGGCCACGGTGGCCGACCTGAACCAGGACGGCTCGCCGGAAATCCTTTTCAGCACCTACGGCGCGCCAGACGTTCTGGACTCCGGCTACCTGGTCATCCTGGGAGCGAACGGCAGCCTGCTGCACGACATCGCTCTTCCGAACCCCGACCAAAACGGCAACGGCAACGGCAACGGCGCGCCGGCGGCGCCGGCCGTGGGCGACCTGGACGGCGACGGCCAGCTCGAGATTTTCGTGCAGACCTTCGAGCACGGGATGGACGTTTTCACCGTGCCCGGCTCGGCCGTAAACTGCGCGCCCTGGCCGACCGGCCGCGGCGGCCCGCTGCGCATGGGGCAGCCCAACACCAACGGCTTGTAAGGCGCTCGGCGGCAGGTTCTTTTGCTCGATGGGGAGCCGCCCATGCATTTTTGATTGGAAATGCGATGAATTTTCAGGATTTGTTCGGCCGGAAAAAACCGGTCATCGCCTGCGTCCACCTGCTGGCGCTGCCGGGAGCCCCGCGGTTTGCCGGCGACATGCGCGCGGTTTACGACGCGGCACTGGCCGAAGCCGATATTTTCAAACGCCGGGGCGTGGACGGCCTGATCGTCGAGAACTTCCGGGACAAACCATTTTACCCGGGACGAATCCCGGCCGAAACGGTCGCGGCCCTGGCGGCGGTCACGCGTGAAGTCGTCAAGGCGACGGCCCTGCCCGTAGGGGTGAATGCCCTGCGCAACGACGCTCTTGCGGCCATCGCCATTGCCGCGGCAGCCGAAGCCCACTTCATCCGGGTCAACGTCCACATGGGTGCGGTGGTCTCCGAGCAAGGCGTCATCCAGGGGGTGAGCCACGAGACCCTGCGCCTGCGCGCGGCGCTGCGCTCGAAAGCCCTGATCTTCGCCGACGTGGGGGTGAAGCACGCCGCGCCGCTCGCCGACCGCGGGCTGGCGGCCGAAACCCGGGACCTCGCCGAACGGGGGATGGCGGATGCCGTCATCGTATCGGGCGAGCTGACCGGGGCCGAAACCAAACCGGAAGACGTGGGCATCGTGGCCGCCCACACGCGCCTGCCCATCCTCATCGGCAGCGGCACCACCCCCGAAAACCTCCACAAGGTCTTCGCCAAAGCCGACGGGTTCATCGTCGGCAGCTATTTCAAGAAAGACGGCCGGGGTGAAAACCGGGTGGAGGCGAAACGCGTGAACGCCTTCATGCGCAAATTCGAAACCTTGTCTGGAGGTCGCCTGAAATGAAATATGTCCATCTCGGAACCACCGGCGTGCAGGTGTCGGAGCTTTGCCTGGGGACCATGACCTTCGGCAAGGAGGCCGACCGCCGCACCAGCCGGGCCATCTACCGGCGCTGCCGCGACGCCGGCATCAACTTTTTCGACTGCGCCAATGTTTACTCCAGCGGCGAGGCGGAGCGCATCCTCGGCGACCTGATCACCGGCGAGCGGGACCAGTTGATCGTGACGAGCAAAGTCGGCGGCTCCATGGGCGCCGGCCCCAACCGCGAAGGGCTCTCCCGCCGCCACATCCTCCAGGAATGCGAAGCCAGCCTGCGGCGCCTCAACACGGACTGGATCGACGTCTATTTCGCCCACCGCTTCGATCCGCTCGTGCCGGTCGAGGAAAGCCTGCACGCATTCGATATGCTTGTACAACAGGGCAAGGTGCGATACATTGGGGTAAGTAACTGGGCGGCCTGGCAGATTGCGGTCGCCCTCGGCGCATGCGCGTTAAAGGGTTTCCAACCCATTCGCGTGATCCAACCCATGTACAACATGGTGAAGCGCCAGGCGGAGGTGGAGTTGTTTCCGCTCGCGCAAGCCGCCGGCCTGGGAGTCATGGCCTACAACCCGCTGGGCGGCGGGGTACTGAGCGGAAAATACGGTCTCGCACCCGATCAGGCTGCGGGACGCCTGACGGAGAACGCCATGTACCGCAGGCGCTACGCCGAGGCCTGGATGTTCGAGGCCGCACAGGGTTTGAAAAACATTGGGAATGAAGTCGGCGAGGCACCGGTGAGCCTGGCGGTCGCCTGGGCGGCACGTCACCCGGCTGTGACCTGCCCCATCCTCGGTGCCCGCAGCGTCGAGCAGCTTGAACCGGCGCTCAAGGCTTCCGAAAATCAATTGACCGCTGAATTATATCAGCGGCTGAGTGCGTTGGCGCCTTCGCCGCCGCCGGCAACCGACCGGAGCGAAGATAAAAAATAGGCGGATTGAATCCTACCGCCTGGAGATAAGCCTGCATGCGCTTGAGGCCCAAACCGGAACGATAGAAAGAGATCTGCCTTATAAAGAAGAAGAGGGCCTGAGCTTATGCAACTACCCAAATTACGTATCGGCGACCTGATCGCCAATATCCCGATTATCCAGGGCGGAATGGGGGTCGGCATCTCCCTGTCCGGTCTGGCCTCTGCCGTTGCCAATGAAGGCGGCATCGGTGTCATTGCCGCCGCCATGATCGGCATGGGTGAACCCGACATCGGGTCCAACCCGCTGGAAGCAAACATTCGCGCTCTCAAGAATGAGATCCGCAAGGCGCGCGCCCTGACCAAAGGACTCCTGGGCGTCAACATCATGGTGGCGCTGACCCACTTCTCCAACCTGGTCATCGCCGCTATCGAGGAAGGGATCGATTTCATCTTTTCCGGCGCCGGCCTGCCGCTCGATCTTCCGAAATACCTCGGCCGCCGAACCAAGCCCAAGCTGGTCCCCATCGTTTCCTCGGGCCGGGCCGCCGAGGTACTCTGCAAGAAATGGGCGAAGCTTTCCTATCTGCCCGATGCCTTCGTGGTCGAGGGCCCCATGGCCGGCGGCCATCTGGGGTTGAAGCCGGAACAGATTTTCGCCCCGGAATTCACCCTGGAAAAACTGGTCGCGGAAGTGCTGGCAGCCGTGAAACCGTTCGAAGCGGAATCCGGGCGGGCCATCCCCGTGATTGCGGCCGGCGGCGTGTACACCGGAGCGGATATCCGCAAGTTTCTGGAGATGGGGGCCGCCGGTGTGCAGATGGCGACTCGCTTTGTGGCAACCCACGAGTGCGACGCGAGCCCCGTGTTCAAGCAGGCTTACGTCAACGCCAACAAGGAAGATATCGTCATCATCAATAGCCCGGTGGGGCTTCCCGGCCGCGCCATCAACAACGAGTTCCTGGAAGCCGTCAAACGCGGGGAGAAAATTCCATTCACATGCCCCTACCATTGCATCCGGACCTGCGATCACCGCCAAAGCCCTTATTGCATCGCCCTGGCCCTGATCCAAGCCAAGCGGGGCAACCTCAAGCGCGGATTTGTCTTTTCCGGGCAGAATGCCTACCGGGTCGACCGGATTATCTCGGTCAAGGAATTGATCACGACCCTCAAGCAGGAATATGGCGCAGCGATGCGCACTTATGCGGGGGCGGAGGCACTGCCCTTGGCAGGGTAAACGCCGCGTTTACGGAGCAGCGCGTTTAAGACCTGATCCAGCGGTAATCTTGATGGACTCGTAAAAAGTCGTCATTCCGGCAGACCCTGGACCAGGTCCAGTGCCCGCCGGAATGACCGAAAACAGCATTTTCAGATTTTTTACGGATCCATCAATCTTTATTTCATCATTTTCCGAACTTGGTCGACGTATTCCCCCTCGGTGATCGTGCCGTCACCGTTGGCATCCCAGTATTTGCATTCCTTTTCGGCCTTGGCCTTGTCTTTCCATGCCCCCAGGCATTCCTGCGCGCTGAGCTGGCCGTCCTTGTTGGCGTCGCAGGATCGCAGGATTTCCTGATAAGCGCTCTTGACCATCTCCACCGGCGGCCCCTTTGTCTGGGCTCCCAGTCCGGCCGGCTGAATCATTCCTCCCGCCATCGCCAATACCACCGCAAGAATCAACACGCGGTTCAGACCCATATCCTTCTCCTTTCCTGTTGATGAGACGAGGCCGAATTGCCAAGCCATCCTGCCTATCCCAAATCCGGTTGAATCTGCAACGTGTCGTTGAATCGGTTGACCAGATTGGCCAGGCCGATCACCATGACCAGCTCCACGATCTCGGAATCGGAATAGTAAGTTCCCAGCCAGGTGAGCACCGACGCGTCGACGGCCGCCGCCCCGCGGGTGACGAGGTCGGCGAAACGCACGGTGGCCCGCTCCTTCTCGTCGTAGGCATCGCTGGTCTGATAAAACCGAAGGTCCTCGATTTGCCGGTCATTGACGCCGGCTTGCTTCGCCGAAGCAATGTGAGCGCGCAGTCAATATTGGCAGGCATTGATGCTGGCGGTTTTTAGATAGGCCAGCTCCTTGAGCCTGGCGGGCACCTTGCCCCGGGTCATGACAGCGGTGTAAAGGGGGATGAACCGCTTCAGTGCCGCCGGGAAATGGGCCATAACGGCAAAGATGTTGGGCATTTTGCCGATGGCCGAATGCATCTCGTCGTAAATCGCCTGTACGCCGGCTTCAGCCTGGTCTTTAATCAACGGCTTCGGTACTCCCATGTCAGCCATCCTTTCGTGGAAGATGATCCATCGTTTCGGCGCACCTTATACCATGAGCGGTGCGGTGGGGGAATAGGGCTGCATCTCCCGCTGCCGCCGCCGCACCCGGATCCGGGTTCACGGCCGATTGAAACCAAAAGCGGTTTCTGGTAGCCTGGGCCCCCTGGTTTGATAAGGGCTGTTTCCACCGTGAGATGGCCCTTATCCATTTTCTATCGTTCTATGGGGGGACGCATGGCCATCGATCTTCGCAACCGACATTTCCTCAAGCTCCTGGACTTCAGCCCGGAAGAAATAAGCTATTTGCTGCGACGATCGGCGGACCTGAAGAAAGCCAAGAAATCCGGCGCCGAGGAACAGCATCTCAGGGGCAAGAGTATGGCCCTCATCTTCGAGAAGACCTCGACCCGCACGCGCTGCGCCTTCGAGGTCGCCGCCTACGACCAGGGCGCCCGCGTGACCTATCTTGGCCCGACCGGATCGCAACTCGGCAAGAAGGAATCCATCCGCGACACCGCGCGCGTGCTGGGCCGCATGTACCACGGCATCGAATACCGCGGCTTCGAGCAGTGGCGGGTGGAGGAGTTGGCGAAATACGCCGGTGTGCCGGTCTGGAATGGCCTCACCAACGAATTTCACCCCACCCAGGCGCTGGCCGATATCCTGACCATGCAGGAACACAGCACCAAGCCGCTGAACCGGATCGCCTTCGCGTTTATGGGGGACGGCCGCAACAACGTGGCCAACTCGCTGATCGTGGCCGCCGCCAAGATGGGCATGGACTGCCGCATCGTCGCCCCCGGCGAGCTGCATCCCAACCCCGAGCTGGTGAAAACCGCACGGGACATCGCCGGCACCACCGGCGCCAAAATCTCAATTACCCCGAACGTGGGCCAGGGTGTCGCGGGCTGTGACTTTCTCTATACCGACGTCTGGGTGTCCATGGGTGAGCCCGATACCGTTTGGGCCGAGCGCGTCCGCCTGCTCGAACCTTACCAGGTCAACGCGGCCGCCATGGGGAAGACCGGAAACCCCGATGTCAAATTTCTTCATTGCCTGCCGGCGTTCCATGACCGGCGGACGGAAATCGGCGAAGCGATTTTCAGACAGTTCGGCCTGGAAGCCATGGAGGTCACCGACGAGGTGTTCGAATCGCCGGCTTCCATCGTTTTCGACCAGGCTGAAAACCGGCTGCATACCATCAAGGCGGTCATGGTGGCCACGCTCGGCGTTTGATGCGCCGAGATGAAGGCAAGATACGGGATCGAGCATCCGTGTCGCGGCATAACCCCGCCATGAAAGAGACGGAGCAAATGTCGACAAGCATCGTGTACGTCATCATCGGCGCTTTAGGAACGGGGCTCTGGAACGTCTTCATATCGTCCGCCTCGCGGCAGATGCATCCGCTGCTGGGCGCGCTGATCACCGAATTGACGGCCTTCAGCGCAGGCGCTTTGATATTTCTGCCGGTGTTGAGTTCCGGCTTTCCCAGGGTTTCGCTCAGGGCCGTGATCATGTGCATGCTGGCCGGGCTCTCCGTGCTGCTGGCCGACTTCTTCATTCTCAAGGCTTACAAGCAGGGAGTGCCGATTTCCGTCGGCGGGCCCATCATCATCGGCGGCAGCATCGTGGTGGTGACGCTGGTGGGCCTTTTTTTGGGCGAGAAGATTACCTGGCTAAAAGCCGTTTCCATCCTGATGATCGTCTCCGGGGCATCGATCCTGGGCCGCCTTTCGCGCTGAAACGAAAAGATAGCGCCCTGCATAGATCATCTTCCAACGGGCCGGCCCTTTTCGTTTTTTCTATTGATCGGCTTCGAGCCGCCTGCCCATGCTGACAACCTGTTTCACCCGGCCGATTTCGCCACTTTCCAATCGAACTTTGATGCCGTGCGGATGGGTCGGCGATTTGGTCAGAATATCTTTCACGATCCCTTGGGTCAGCTTTCCGGACCGCTGATCCTTCTTCAATACGATCAATACCGATTGCCCGGCTCTGATCTTGTCGCGACAGGTTCCGTCCATCAGTTTATTTCCTTATAAAAAGCAGGTGATGGCGCATAGCCTCATATTGATCGGCAACGGAGTTTCGCCCATTTGGGAGTGGCTTTCAGCCACGATTGCATCGCGGCAGGATGCCGCTCCCACAATAAAAAACTTTCTTTCATGGAGGCGCTGCAAGATCTTTCTAGGATACCTCTATCATAATTTGCAGATAGGTATAAACCCTCCCTGGGAAAGATTGCTCTTGACCGCTGCCGCGTTTTCGCCGAGAGTCAGGCTGTTTCAGACTAGGAGGACAGGATGGGGAAAGCGCCGGAAACCGAAAACCTGGCCGTTTTTTGCGATTTTGAGAATGTTGCGCTCGGCGTGCGGGACGCGCGTTACGCGCAGTTCGACATCCGCAAGGTGCTGGAGCGGTTGCTGCTCAAGGGCAGCATCGTGGTCAAAAAGGCTTACTGCGACTGGGAACGCTACAAGGAGTTCAAGGCCGCCATGCACGAAGCCGCATTCGAGCTCATCGAAATCCCGCACGTGCGCCAGTCCGGAAAGAACTCGGCCGACATCCGCATGGTCGTGGACGCGCTGGACCTCTGCTACACCAAGGCGCACGTCGATACCTTCGTGATCGTCAGCGGCGACTCCGACTTCTCGCCGCTGGTGAGCAAGCTGCGCGAGAACAACAAGATCGTGATCGGCGTGGGCGTCAAGAGCTCGAGTTCGGATCTTCTGATCGCCAACTGCGATGAATTCATCTACTACGACGACCTCGTGCGTAAAAAGCAGACGCGCAAGCGCCCTGCGCGCAAGGCCCCGGCCGTGCGAGGAGCAGCGGCATCTCCCGCCAAGGAACCCAAGGAGGACAAGGACGCCGAGGAACGCAGCCAGGCCGCCTTAGACCTGATCATGGAAACGCTGGAAGCCCTGGCCGAGGAGCGCGGTTCGGAGGAAAAGGTGTGGGGCTCGCTCGTCAAGCAGACGCTCAAACGGCGCAGTCCCGGCTTCAACGAATCCTACTACGGCTTCCGCTCCTTCAACCGCCTCCTGGAGGAAGCAGCCGCCCGCGGCCTGCTGGAGCTCGACCCCGACGAGAAGTCCGGCGGTTACGTCATCCGCCTATCCCGCCAGGAAGACTAACTCAAGAGGGCGCCGTCAGCCCGGCCTTGCGGCAGTTTTCGACGTGATGGTTGCGCATGCCGGCTACGTCCCCGGCGCGGGGAAGAGTTATGGCGTTCGCGGCGACCCCATCGTTGCGCTCGGCGCAGCGTGCAATGGCGTCGAGGTAGCGCAGGTCTTCCCGGCCGATGCGGCAGGCCTCCTCGGTCGAGAGCATGGGGCCGTGACCCGGGATAACGTGTTCCACGCCGGAGTTGATAATCGTCAGCAGGCGCTGCAGGGTGCGGCGGTAGTCCGGTAAATTGTCCACAAAGGGGATTTCGCAGGGGGAAAGGTAGTCTCCCACCAGTAGGTGGTTCTCGACGCGGATGGCCATGCCGTCCGGTGCATGCCCGGGAACAAGAAACCCTTCGATGTCGAGGTCGCCGATGTTGAACCATCCGCCGTCGTCGATCCCACGGACATCCCTCGGCCAGCCATAGCCCCAGGGGCGCTCGACATACCACTGGGAATCGTATTCCCGAGCTTTATTTATGGCCTCGGTGGCCAGAAGGCCGCCCTCCCGGACGGATCGGGCCAGCGCCGAGCTGGTGTAGACCGGCACGCCGGGGAAGATCCCGTGACCCACCACGTGGTCCCAGTGGCTGTGGGTAAAAAAAACGGCCTCCACCTTCGCCCCTTTGGGAACCAACCCGGCCAAGTCTGCGAGCTCCCGGGGGAAATAGCCGGGGTCCACCACCAGGCAGCTCGACCCACATCGAACAACGGTGCTCGTCATCTGCCAGATCCCGCTCAACCGGACATCGACCTGAATACCAGCCATGATTTCCTCCATCCATGGGCGTCATCAATTATTCGGATACTGGATACCTGATTCTGGATTCCGGATAAAGGCAAAATCAAATCCGGATGTCTATCCATCTTACTTTAAGGGTCTCATAATTGTCTTTACATCGTCATTCCGGCATGCCCCGGATTACCAATTTCCGGGACTGGCTCTTAGCCGGAATCCAGTGAATTCAACCCGTTCTGTACGCCCCCGTATCGTGGTACGGGGCAGGCTTATTACGGCCGGCATGACGGTACTATTTCGAGACGATTAATATCATCTCACGGGTGGCGATATCGCTTGATTTTGAAAAATTCGCAACTTAAGATGATTGCATTCTCTCCCAACGGTTGCTTTCATGGATCCCTTGCAAAGAGAAATCTACCGCAAGATGACGCCTGAGCAGAAGCTGAAGGTTTGTTTGGCGTTGTATCATTCCGCTTATATGCTCAACAGAGCAGCCATTGAAAAGCAGCATCCGGAAAGGGGGGATAAACAAGTTCTTCCAGCCGGTAAAAAGGCTCTCCTGTATGCAGTTACCTGATTTTTTTCTCGCTTTTATCCGCCGCCTAAACCTGACGCGATGCCCTTATATGATTGCCGGTGCTACAGCCAGCATAATCTATGGAGAGCCTCGGCTGACCAATGATCTTGATCTGATTCTCGATTTAAAGAAAGCCGAGGTCTCTGGATTTGTAAAGGCGTTTCCACTGGAGGAATTCTACTGCTTGCCGGAGGAGGTTATTATTCTTGAAAATGAATAGGAAACGCATGACCTATTCCCTGTTTCAGCTGCGGGGAGATCTGTTCGGCGGCCTTACTGCCGGGGTCGTGGCGCTGCCGCTGGCGCTGGCCTTCGGGGTGGCGAGTGGCGCTGGCGCCATTGCCGGGCTCTATGGCGCCATCGCCCTGGGATTTTTCGCCGCCCTTCTCGGAGGAACGCCCTCGCAGGTTTCCGGGCCGACCGGCCCCATGACCGTGATAACGGCCGCAGCCGTGGCTGGATTCCCCGGCGATCTGCAGGCCGTTTTCACGGTTGTGCTGATTGCGGGGGCGCTGCAGATCGTATTCGGCGTGATCAAGGCCGGCGTGTTCGTGCGCTATATTCCGTATCCGGTGATATCCGGCTTCATGAGCGGGATCGGGGTGATCATCATCCTGCTCCAGCTCCACCCGTTGCTCGGCAGCGCCAGCGTGGGCTCGCCGCTCGTCGCCCTGCTCGAGCTGCCCCAAGCGGTTTCCGCTGCCAACGGCTACAGCCTGCTGTTGGCCGGAATGACCATGCTGATTGTCTTTATCACCCCGGGGCGCATCTCCAGAGTGCTGCCATCACCGTTGATCGCTCTTCTCAGCATGAGCCTGTTGTCGGCCGCATTCTCCTTTCCCGTTCAGACGATCGGCGAAATTCCTTCGGGACTGCCGGAATTGGTGCTTCCGACGTTTTCGCCTGAAAAATTACCCAAAATTCTGGCGATGGCGCTGGCCCTGTCGGTATTGGGAGTGATCGACTCGCTGCTGACCTCCATCGTAGCCGATTCGATGACCAAAGAACGCCACGACTCGAACCAGGAACTCATCGGGCAGGGCGTCGGAAACATGGTATCGGCTCTCATCGGCGGACTGCCTGGGGCTGGAGCGACCATGCGCACGGTGGTCAACATCAAAGCCGGGGGGACGACGCGGCTTTCCGGCATGATCCACTCCGTTTTCCTGGTGGCCGTTCTGCTCGGCCTCGGCAAATACACGGCTCACATTCCCATGCCGGTCCTGGCCGGAATCCTGATGAAAGTCGGAGTGGACATTCTCGATTACCGAATGCTCAAGGTGCTGCGCCGTGCGCCGCGCCAGGACCTGGTGGTCATGCTGACGGTCTTCGTCATCACCGTCTTCGTCGATTTGATCGTCGCCGTAACCACCGGCGTAACCTTGGCAGCGCTGATGCTCACCTACCGTATTGCGCGGCAGACCCAGATCAATGTGTTGGAGGTCCCGTCCGCCGAGTGGCAGCGGGACATCGAAAAGGGGCTGCAGGAGGAGAGTGAGTATCGCATGCGGACCATATCGGTGCGGGGCGCCTTCTTCTTCGGCACCACCGCTCAGATGCAGGACAAGGTCAACAAACTGATCGGAACCCAAGTCGTGATCATCAATTGCCTCGATGTTCCCTTCATGGACATTTCCGCCGCCTTTGCCCTTAGCGAAATGGTAGACAAGCTGAAAAAAGACGGCATCAAGCCGATTCTGGTCGTTACGGAGGGGCTGGGGCTGCGCCGCCTGCTGAACGGCCTGGGCTGCGCTGACCTCCTGGGCGAAGACGGCATCCAGGTGGACTACCACAAGGCGGTTCAGCTGGCCCTGGCCTACCTTCGCAAGACGCCGGCGCACCGGCGACGCCGGGAATCGCAAGCCGCCTCCTAAACGACGGATCGACCGTAACGCTCCGCACGCCGGGAAAGGTCCCGTTGGGTGCCGGCTATATTCGGATCGGGATAAAGGCACAATCGATCCCGGATGTCTACCGATCCGGCCGCTGCACTAAACCGATATCGCTTGATTTTGAAAAATTCACAACTTAAGATGAACCATGCACCCCTTGCAAAGAGAAATCTATCGCAGGATGACGCCCGAACAGAAACTGCGAGTGTCTCTATCGCTCTATCAAGCAGCCAGGGCACTCAAGATGGCTGCCATTAAGAAACTGCACCCGGACTGGGAGGAAAAACAAATCCTTCAAGCCGTCAAAAAGGCTTTCCTGCATGCAGCCACCTGATTTCCTCCTCACCTTCATCCGCCGTCTCAACTTGACTCGGTGCCCCTACATGATCACCGGCGCTACGGCCAGCATCATCTACGGTGAGCCTCGGCTGACCAATGACCTTGATCTGATTCTCGATTTAAAGAAAGGCGATGTCCCTGGATTTTCGCAGGCGTTTCCGCCGGAAGAATTTTACTGCCCGCCGGAGGAGGTCATTATCCTGGAGGTCATGCGCCCCGTGCGCGGCCATTTCAATCTGATCCACCACGAGACCGGTTTTCGGGCGGATGTTTATCTTGCAGGCAAAGACCCGTTGCACCATTGGGGTTTGGCGAAAAGGAAGTCCGTGCAGGTGGAAGATCAGGCCGTTTGGGTAGCGCCGATAGAATACGTGATTCTACGCAAGCTCGAATATTACCGAGAGGGGCGGTCCGAAAAGCACTTGAAAGACATTGCCGGCATGCTTGAAGTGTCAGACGCTCAGGTCAACATGGCTTGGTTGGAGGAGCAGATCGCTGAACGGCAGCTTCAAGAAGAGTGGCGGGCGGCAAGGCGTCTTAGGGAATGAGCACTTCATTTTGATGAGGGCGGCCCGACCGCTTTGACGAGCGCGGCATAGATTTCGGAGCGGCGGTCGGCCAGGTAGGGGTTTGCCTCTCTGCCTTCTTGGATGGCGGAAGAATCGATTTCGGCGAAAAGCAGGGTGGGGACGGCGCCCGCCCGAGCGATGTCCAGCCCGTCGGGGCCGACGATGCAGGAAAGCCCGCAGTAGCCCAGATTCCCCTCGCGGCCGCATAGGCCCGCATAGGCGACGTAGACCTGGTTTTCAAACGCCCGGGCCGGAACCAGCGTGCGGGCGACGATGTCGAACGGTTGAATCAGCGCCGTGGGCACGGCGATCAACTCAGCGCCGGCCAGCGCCAGCGTCCGCACCGCCTCGGGGAACTCCACGTCGTAGCAGATCAGGATACCGAGCTTCAGGCCCTCCACTTCCGCCATCACCAGACCATCTCCCGGCGCAAACAGCTTTTTTTCCTCGCGGCCGTAGAGATGCGTCTTGCGGTAGTTGGCGATCGCGCCGCGGCCGGGATGGACGAGGCGTGCCGAGTTGAAAATCCGGTGGCCGGAACGCTCGGGGTAGCCGTAGAGGATGGAGACCCCGGAATCCCTGGCGATTTTTTCAACGGCGGCCGCCGAAGGTCCGTCCGCCGGCTCGGCCAGGCTGAAAACGGCCTCGCCGATGTTGTAGCCGGTCAGGAACATCTCGGGAAAGATCACCAAAGCGGCGGCTGCCTCCGCCGCCGCCAATGCCTGACGCCTCATGCGGGCGAGCGCGCCCGCTGCGTCTCCCGCCGAGCCTTGCTCCTGGCAAACGGCGAGTTTCACTTTTTCTTGCTGCTCGCCGCCGAACGAATTTTCTCGAGGAGTTCCTCGAATTCATAGGGCTTGAACAGGTAGTCGTAGGCGCCGTATTCCATTCCCTCGCCGGCCGATTTTTCGGATCCGTGCCCGGTCAGCATGATGACCGGCATGTCCGGGTCCATCTTTTTAAAAATCTTGAGGACCTCGATGCCGTCCATATCCTCCATTTTGAGATCTAGCACGGCCACATCGAATTCAGCTTTGCGCATGGCCTGGATTGCTTCCGAGCCGCTGAAGGCGCTCGTCACGTCCAAGCCCCGGCGAGTCAGGCGCTTGGCCATGACCGTCGTAAAGCCAACTTCGTCGTCAATGAGGATCAGGCGAATCCGCTTGGACGGCTCCTGATTATCGATGCTCATTTCGGCAATGTCTCATGCGCGTCGGGTGGTGATTGCCTTCAAACGCGCTTGCATGATTTTTTCCTCGTGCTGGCGCTTTTTAGCCGCCGCCTCCGTGACCTTCGCCACCAGTATTTCGATTTCGGAGGGCTTCATCAAGTAGTCGAATGCGCCGATCTTCATGCCCTCTATAGCGGATTCCACCGTGGCATGCCCGGTCAGCATAATCACCTCGACCAGCGGGAACTGGCGCTTGACCTCCCGCAGCGTTTCGATGCCGTCCATTCCCGGCATCTTGACGTCGAGGATGATGACCTCAATGCCGGGGTGCTCCTTCAGCCTTTTCAGTGCTTCGTCCCCGCTGTGGGCCGGAATGATCTCAAGGTCCCTCCGAGTCAGGCGCTTGGTCATGGTTTCCACAAAGGGAACTTCGTCGTCCACAAACAGAACGTTGGCTATACTCATCGTAGCACTCCTTTATCCCTTAAGCATCTTGGTTTTTCTCGTTTGGGGCGTTTTCGGGTTCGCTACCAACGGAGGGGATATACACCGAAATTGCGGTGCCGACATCCACCGTGCTCTGCACCTCGATCCGTCCACCCATGTTTTCGATGATGCCGTAGCAGATCGACAGGCCGAGTCCCGTGCCCTTGCCGACCGCCTTGGTGGTAAAAAACGGGTCGAAAATGCGGCGGAGGTTGGCCGCGGGAATGCCGGCGCCGGTGTCGGCGACCTCCACCACCACGAAGCCGTCCTTGCTGCAGGTGGACAGCGTCAGCTTGCCCCCCTTCTTTTCCATAGCGTCAAGCGCGTTGTTGATCAAGTTCAAGATCACCTGCTGCAGCTCGGAGAGCGACACCCGGACGAACGGCAGGCCTTCCTGGAGACGGGTCGTTATCTCCACCATGCCGTATTTCGCCCGCTGAGCGGATATCCCCACGATTTCCTCTATCATTTCGTTGACCTGGATGTCCTGGACCGAGAGGGATGTCTTGCGGGCGAAACTCAGCAGCTTGCGAGTGATCTCCTTGCAGCGCTTTCCCTGGGTCTTGATCTGGGCAAGAGAGCGGCGCAGTTCATCGATGTACTTGCTATCCTGGAATTCTTCCTCCTCAAGCAGGTCCCCCATCCAACCGGCCTCTTCGACCATGATGGCCACGGGGTTGTTGATCTCATGTGCCACCCCGGAGGCCAGTTCCCCGATGGAGGCTAGCTTGCCGGTCTCGACCACTTTTTCATCCATCAGGTGCTTTTCTTCATCCGCCATGGCAATTCGCATCACCATCCGGCGCGACAGCACCAGGGCCATGATGATTACGGCAGCAGCCCCCAGCGCCATGATCAGCGTCGTGATTGCAAAGGATCGGTTTAAATCGACGAAAGCATCCGATGCCCGCTGCTGATAGACGAGGAGCCAGTCTCCGTTTTTAAGAGAGGCCTCCGCATAGATGTAATCCTGGCCGGTCTTGTCCCTCCTTAAGAATACCTGGACGTCGTTTCCCTCGGAAGGCATCCGCTTCCAGAGCTCTTGCGGGGCACTGGTGTCGATAACGCCGGGGGGGGACGTTTGTGTAAAGGGGGTCGTTTGAAGCTTTCCCTGACGGTTCAATATATAGGCAAAGCCGGTTTCGCCGATCCGGATATTCTGAACCAGGGCATTGAAGGCAACGAAATCGATGGTCGCCCGTAAAATCCACGGACGGCCTGCCGCTTCGGACCGAACGGCGACGATGAAATGCGGCAGGCCGCGCAGCCCGAGAAAGACATCGCTGATCACATAGTCCTTCTGGCTGGCATCCTTGAACCAATCGGCATCCCCGTAGTAAGCGTCGGCCAGCTTGAACGGCCCCACATAGGCCTTCTGATGGCCATGCCCGTCGACCACGCCCAGATCGACGAAGGCCTTCTCATATTCCTCCTTCAGCAGGTCCAGATTTTGCTGCAGCAGATCTTCTTCTTTCAGCCGTTCATAGCCATATCGGGCCGTCATCAGGCGGATGTCGGTCAAGCGTTCCTGAAGATAATTGTCGATGTTCTGCTTGTGTTTCTGCACCAGCTCGCGGAGGTGGTCGTCGACCTTTTCCTGGTAGGAATGGCGGAATTGAAGATAAAGCGTGCTGCTAACGAGGATCATCGGGACCATCGATACGATAATGATGGTCAGGACCATGTTCCGGATCAGTGAACGGTAATATTTGTCCCGGGTGAGTCTTTCGGGAAACAGCCGGTTTATGATTATGTCCAATGCCATCTGTTGTCCACTCGATTAAGCAAAAGCAAATCCGGAGGCGGGTTCGATGCAACCCGCTCTCCGTCAAGGCTGAATGTCGATGGTCGGGTAGATGCCCTTCTGGGCGCCCATCCGATAAGGTTGGATGATGTTGTAGGCAATGTTCTGGCCCTTCTGGGCGTGGCCCTTATTCTTGCGCCCGTCGTAGTAAGCGCCGTTGGCTTCAAGAATATGATTGATCCGCTGTTTGAACGCCGCAACAAATTTTTCCCCGGAACCGCAGAATTCCATTCGCCCGATGGTTTTCATTCGGGTCACGGCGGCGAGGGCCTCCAGCGAAATGCTATGCAATCGCAGGTCGTAAGGGCTGGTGATAATCCCCCACACCAGATGATCTTCAGGGATGGAAAGCGGTTCTCTGATATCGATGATGGTGTGGGGCATGATGATGCTGCCCCGCCCAACGACGAGCGGCGCCTCCGCCAGCCCGTGCAGGAAGGAATTGAAGCCCACAAAGACATTTTCCTGCAAGTGGGTGTTGATCAATTTTGCGCCGTGGGCGGTGACATTGTTACCCTTTAAATGAGAGTTGATGATGAAGCAGTTTTCCTGGGCGTTGGAGCCCTTGCCGAGGATAGAATTCTCGATATAGGCCCGCTGGGCTATCAGAACGTTAGCTCCGAAGCGGGTCTTGGGCTTGACGACCGCGTAGCGGCTCAAGGAGGTGGTTCTGGGTACGGAGGGGACCGGCTCCAGGTGAACGACGTCGAAGACCCTGCGGAAGTCTGCTTTCCGGGAGTTCAGAAATTCCATGAAGCGGCCCCCCGGCAGCCCTCCAGGCTCAATCCGGATGTATTTTTTTAGGACGTCTTCCGGAAACCGGTAGCGGAAGTCAAAGACCTCCGTCTGGTTGATCCAGATCTGACCTGGCTCGACTTTTTCATGCCAAAGCTCCCCCACTTGCACATAAGCAAAGGGGCCGACGACGCAACCGTGCAGGGTTGTCAGGTCCGCCGTTGCAAATGCGCCGAGGAAACTGCCCTCGAGAGGAGACCCATGGATATTGGCAAACGGGCAGGAAGCGGAATTCTTGATGTTGAAGACTTCGGGATTTTCAGGATCGTGGGAGCGGCTGTGCACAAGCGTCTTCACGAGCAGGCTGTCGGAAATCGATATGATTTCATCCTGATCCAGCGTCATGCGAATACCCCTGAGATTCAAGCTTTCCCCTTTGGACCTCAGTTCGTCTCCGCGGATATCACTCTTATAGAGGATAGACCCATCGACTCGGCATTTGCCTAAAAAGTAACTGCCGGCCAGGTTGGAATGGCTGAAGTGAAAGTGAAGCGGGTGCTGTCCGGTAACCCCATAAAAGGCATAGAACTGGGAAAGCTTCCGAAAGGGCACAGATGGCCTCAGGAAGGGGTCAACTTCAAACTTCTGAACCTTCAGGTTTATGTTGACCCGTCGAAGGATGCGGTCAAGGAGCTTTTCCAGCTTTTTCATGCGCCCAGGTACTTCCTATTTTTTGGGTGCACCACCTGAGAATGTCCGCGAATCAGCCGTTGCCCACCCATGAACCTAGCCGCGCCCGCCGGCCTCATTTTGGAAGAGTCACCGGCATCCCCATGAGCGGCCAGACGACCACGATAAAAGCAGCCAGCACCACCATTAAAATGACGCTTGCGATCACCCCGTATTTGAAGAACTCCCCGGCCGTAAACAGCTTGGAGTCGTATGCAATGGCGTTGGGAGCAGCCCCCACCAGGAGCACAAACGGCATGCCGGCCGTGGCCAGGGAAACAAACAAAATCACCTCTGGAGTCACTCCCAAATAAGGGGCGATAACCAGGGCCACTGGCAGGGAAATGGCAATAGCCGCCACGTTCATGATGAAGTTGGTCATCACCAGCACGAAAAAACCGATGCTCATGATGAAGACGAACCAGTTGGCCTTCTCGAAAAGCACCAGCCAGTTCACCGCAAGCCACTTGGCTGCCTCGGTCTGCCACAGGCAGAAACCGATGCTCATAGCGCCGCCGAAAAGCAGAATGATATTCCAGGGAATATCCTCGAGATCGTCGATGTCCAGGATGTTGAGGATGAAGAAAAGCAGTGTCGATATCAAAATAATGGCCGTCTTGTCGACGGCGTTCAACGCCGGGATGAAAGACCGTAGGGAAAGGGTCGCCACGCAGAGAAGCACGATAGCAGCCGCCAGCAGCTCCTTGCGGCTCAAGGGGCCGAGCTCCTTGTTAAGCTGTTTGGCTTTGGCCCTCAAGCCGGGGATCTCTTTTTTCTCGGGTTTGAAGAACACCATAAAGAATAGCCACAGCAGAAACATCATCAGCCAGCCGAGCGGTGCCATGTAATAGGAAAGCTCAAAAAAGCTCACGCTTTTCCCGGCGATATCCTTGAAAAAACCTACGGCGACGGCTCCTCGCGCAGCGCCCAGAAGGGTGATGACGCTGCCGGCGCCGGCCACGTAGGCCATCCCGATGAAAAGCGCCTTGCCGAACCTGGTCGGTTTGCTGCCCTCGCCGTATAACGCGTAAATCGACATGAACAACGGAAAGACGGTGGCGGCCACGGCCGTATGCGCCATGATGTGAGTGAGCGCAACCTCGACGACAAAACAGCCGAGCAGGATCATGCTGGTCTTTTCACCGACCACCCCCAGCATAGTATATGCCATGCGTTTGGTGAGGCCGGTCTTGGTGAAAACGAGGCCGATCATCACAGAGGCAAAAATGAACAGGACCGAGGGGTCCATGAAGTCCTTGAACGCCTCCTCGGGAGTGCGGATCAGAAAGAGGGCCTGGAGCACCCCGATCGCGATGCTCGTGATGCCGATCGGCAGCACCTCGAACACCCACCAGGTTCCGGCCAGCATGAAAACCGCGAGGGCGCCTTTGGCCTCCCGGGACAGGGGGAAGTGCTTGCCCATGGGATCCACGGCGTCGGGCCAGGGCGGGGAATAATAGATGATTGCGAAAAGAAAGATTCCAAAGAAGAGAAAAATGATGCGTTTCCAATTGACGGGTGTTCCTTCAGCGACCGCCCCGGCGTAATCGGTCATGGACGTCCCCCTCCTTTTTGAATCCCGCTTGAATTCGCCACACAGCCCGGTGCAATGGCCTAAAAGGCTTAGTTCAGCTTGCACTCCTTCATCATATGAAAAACAGCCGTAAACACGTCGGTCAGCCGCACAATACCGATGACGTCCTCGCCGCGGGTGACCAGAAGCGACTGGTGGTGCCCGATGACAAACTGATGGATGGCTTCGTCGAGGCTGGCCGTCTCGGCGATGATTTCGCCCTCGCTGGGTGTTTCCATGAATTTGGTTACGGGCTGTTCGGAAGCCTTGCGGCAGATGTCGTGGAGCGGACTGTCAAAGAGGACATAGTCCTTCAACATGGTTTTAAGGAACTTCTTGCTGAACCCGAGGCCTCTCAGCCCCTGGCCCTCAAGGATCTCCTTGTATTTCGGCTCCAGCGCCCTGAGAACATCGATTTGGCTGATTTTCCCCACGACCTTGCCGCCTTTATCGAGCACCAGGATGGCCCGATGGCGGTACTCGGAATGCTTGTAAGTGTATTTTTCCTGGGCCCTCTCAAGCGCCATTACGGCATCGTAAAGCGTGGCATCGTCGCTGACGGTGGCATATTCCGAGAGCGGAACCAAAAGTTGGGAAATTTTGAATTCTTTCATGAGGATCCTCCGTTTCAGCGGTAGGTCGAAGTGGCGCTCCGTAACATATCGTTATAAGGGATTCAAGATGTTATTCGTGGTGTCATTGTAACAATCAAAAGCCTGTTTAAAAATACTTGACATCGGCTGACAGTGTTTTTATAATACTGACCGAGTACTCAGTCAGGTTTAAGCCTATGTCAAAAAAACCAGAAATATTGCGAGCAGCCACCCACCTCTTCGCTACCAAGGGTTTCAAGGAAACCTCAACGGCGGAGATGGCGGCCATGATCGATGCAGCCGAAAGCACTATCTTTTATCATTTCAAAACCAAAGAGGAGGTGCTGCTAGCCGTTCTGAAGAAGATCCGCGAAGAGCTCTTGCTCGAATTCGAAGCTCACAGCCAAGGCCGGGCATTCAACAATGGGCTTGCGCAACTCGAAGACACCATCGCCTTCTATTTCCACCTTTCCGGCTCACGGCCCGAAACCTTTCTGCTCCTCCACCACCGCTTCCCGTACGAACTCGCGGCCGTGAACCCTGTCTGCCGCGAACATCTCGAAGCCATTTACAACTGCTTCGTCGATCTGTTCGAAACCGCCATCCGGGCCGGCCAGATCGACGGCTCTGTTGTCCCGAATTCCGCCCGCAAATCCGCCATGATTGTTTTTGCGATGATCGACGGTTTGGTGCGATTCAATACGTATCAGCTTTACGACGCGGGCACCCTATACGACGAGTTGCTTGTTTCCTGCAGGAGGATGCTTGGATCAACTCGCAACCCCGAAAAGGAGTGAATGGTGCTGAAGAAGATTTTCCCATTTGTTGCATGGGCGGAGGGTTACAGTCTCAGCCGTCTGCAAACCGATGCGATTGCGGGGCTGACCGTGGCGCTGGTTCTCATCCCGCAGTCCATGGCATACGCTCAGCTCGCCGGACTGCCTCCCTTTTACGGGCTTTATGCCGCCTTCCTGCCGCCGATGATTGCGGCGCTTTTCGGCTCGAGCCGGCAGCTGGCGACCGGCCCCGTGGCGGTCGTCTCGCTCATGACGTTCGCCTCGCTCGCCCCGCTGGCGACGACCGGCAGCGAACGCTTCATCGAGTATGCCATTGTCCTGGCCATGATGGTCGGCGTGGTCCAGCTGGCCTTGGGGCTTCTGCGGCTGGGTGTGGTAGTCAACTTCCTTTCCCACCCGGTTGTGAATGGATTCACCAACGCGGCCGCCCTTATCATTGCCACGTCCCAGCTCTCAAAGCTCTTCGGCGTGCACGTGGACACGGCGGAGCACCATTACGAAACGATCCTCCGCGTGGTCCAGGCCGCTTTCCGCTTCACTCATTGGCCAACTTTTTTTCTGGGGGTGCTGGCCTTCGGCATCATGTACGCCCTCAAACGGATGATTCCACGTGTGCCCAACGTTCTGGTGGCGGTGGCGTTGACGACTCTTATCTCATGGGCCACCAACTACCAGCACAACACGAATGCGCCGCTCACGGCGATCGCCAGCCCGGAGACGCGGGAGATGATCCGCAGCTTCAATGCGTCTCTGGTGGAGATCACCCGGCTGGGGGAGGATCGCGTGGAGGCCGCCCGACGCCTCGAAAGCCTCAAGGGCTCCGGGGACCCCATCGCCTTGCTGGATGCCCGGCACGAGGCGGAAATCGTCTCACTGAAGATCGAGGATCTCAAGGAAAAAGCCCACATCTACCGGGAGGAGCTCCGCAAGCTCATCCTCAAACGCGTGCCGCAGGCGGGCGGTGCCGCCACGTTTTTCCCTGCCGGTGCCGTCCCGTCCGGAGCAGGCGATGACGGTTACCGCTGGCGCATCCGGATAGGGGAGAATCAAATCAACACCGACGGGCTGCGGCTGATCGGCGGAGGCGATGTCGTGGGAGACGTACCCAAGGGGCTGCCGGCGTTCTCGCTTCCCAGATTCGATTTGTCCATGATGTTGAATCTCCTCCCCTATGCCGCTATCATATCGTTCTTGGGTTTCATGGAGGCGATATCCATCGCCAAGGCCATGGCCGCCAAAACCGGCCAGCGGCTCGACCCCAATCAGGAACTGGTCGGACAGGGGTTGGCCAACCTTCTGGGGTGCATCGGCAAAAGCTATCCCGTATCCGGCTCCTTCTCGCGCTCGGCCGTGAACCTCCAGGCAGGAGCCTTCACCGGGTTTTCAAGTGTCTTCACCAGTCTTGCGGTGGTCATCATGCTGCTTTTTCTCACGCCGCTGCTCTACCACTTGCCGCAGTCGGTGCTGGCGGCCGTAATCATGATGGCCGTTATCGGGCTGCTCAACGTTTCCGGTTTCATCCACGCCTGGAAAGCGCAGCCGGCCGACGGAATCATCTCCGTGATCGCCTTCGTCTGCACGCTGTGGTTCGCGCCTCACCTGGACAAGGGCATCATGGTCGGAGTGGTGCTCTCCCTCCTGGTCTTCCTCTATAAGGTCATGCGGCCGAAAGTGGCTACCCTGGCGCGGCACGAAGACCAGGCTCTGCGCTGCAGCGTGACCCACGGGCTACGGGAATGCGAACACATCGCGCTGGTGCGCTTCGACGCTCCCCTGTTCTTCGCCAACGCGAGCTTCCTGGAAGACCAGGTAACGGCGCGGATGCAGGTCAAAAAAAACTTGAAGCATATCGTTATCGTGGCCAACGGCATCAACGACATTGATGCCTCCGGCGAGGAGGTGCTCTCGCTCCTGGTTGACCGGATTCGGAGCGCCGGCATAGACATCTCTCTCACTGGCGTGAATGAATCGGTCATGAGCGTGTTGAAACGAACCCACCTAGATGCCAAAATCGGCGAAGATCATCTCTTCCCAACCATGGAAAAAGCGATCGAGAAAATTCACCCCGGGGCGCATCTGGATTCAAATGAGCTGGAGTGCCCGCTCAAAACCGTGTGCTACTTGCCCGGCACCACTCAGACAGAAGAGGTTTCCTATGTCGCTAATTAGCCTTTTCAGCGGAAGTTACTGCAACGAGAACGACGTGGTCAAAAGCCTCGCCGATCACACCGGTTACCGCACAGTCGGCGATGCAGAGGTGGTCTCAGCTGCCAGTCGGCAGTCCGGATTGGGACCGGGCAAAATCGCCAAGGCCTTCAGCGGCAAGGCATCGGTATTCAACTCATTCACCCACGAGCGCGAGCGCTCGATCGCTTATTTGAAGCTCGCCCTGGCCGAGATGCTCTCCGCTGACAACCTGATTCTTACGGGCCTTGTAACGCATCTGACTCCGAAGAAGATCTCCCATGCCCTGCGGGTATGCTTGATCGCCGACCTCAAATGGCGCACCAAGACCGCCCAGGCAGCTGACGGGACCGGGAAGGAGGCTGCTAAGCACATCCGCCAGCTGGATGAAAACATCGCCGCGTGGGTTAAAACCCTCACTGAGGCCAGCGACCCTTGGACACCGTCTCTTTACGATATCCTCATCCCCATGGACAAAGTGGCGGTCCCTGAAGCCGCCCAGCTCATCCTCAAGCACTACGGACGGGATGTCGTACGGCCAACACCTGAATCGCGCCAGGCCGTCGAGGATTTCCTGCTGGCCGCCAAGGTCGAGGTGGCGCTGGCGAGGGAAGGGCACAGCTTGCAGGTAGAGGCCGAAAACGGCGCAGTCTTTCTGACGATCAACAAGCACGTGTTGATGCTGAGCCGCCTGGAGGAAGAGCTCAAATCCATCGCCGGCCAGCTGCCGGGTGTCCGCTCGCTCGAGACCCGGGTGGGCAAAAACTTCCACCAGGCCGATGTCTACCGGCGGTATGATTTCGAACTGCCGTCGAAGGTGCTGCTGGTGGACGACGAGCGCGAATTCGCTCAAACCCTTTCCGAGCGCCTGCTCATGCGCGACATGGGGTCCGCCGTGGCCTACGACGGGGAATCCGCTCTGGCAATGATCCATGAGCAGGAAGACGAGCCGGAAGTGATGATTCTGGACCTTAAAATGCCGGGAATCGACGGCATCGAGGTATTGAAACGCGTCAAGCAGACGCGGCCTGAAATCGAGGTGATCATTCTCACCGGCCATGGTTCGGACCAAGACCGCAAAACCTGCGTGGAACTCGGCGCTTTTGCTTATCTCCAGAAACCGGTGGACATCGAACTCCTCACCGAGACCCTCAAGAAGGCCAACGAAAAAATGCGTCAAAATCTGGTGGCCCGAAAGACAGCCTGAGGCTCAATCGCTGCAGCAAAGAGATGCCCATGAGTTATTGGTCGATGCTCAAACCCGCTTTTTGGGACCACACCGATGTGGCGGCCGGGCCGCACAAGCATCTCTTCAATTTCCGTCGCATATGGAAGTCGGCGGTTCTTCTGACCGCCCTGGTTGCGCTGGCGCCGCTGCTTTTTATGACGGCGATTGATTACAACGTCAGCCAGAAGGCCATTGAAGCCGACATCCATTATCAAACCGCCCGGCTGGTATCGAACACCCGCCGCAGCATTTCGTTTTTCCTCTCCGAACGCAAATCAGCCCTGAATTTCATCGATAAGGACAACTCGTACGCGGTACTGAGCGACCCGCTGCGCATGACGGTATTGCTGGACAATCTCAAGAAAGGCTTCGGCGGCTTTACGGATCTGGGGGTGATCGACGCCAACGGGCTGCAACATACCTATGTAGGGCCTTACAACCTGGGCGGAATCGTCTACAGCGACCAGGATTGGTTCCAAGCCCTGAAGGAAAGCGGAGCGTACATCAGTGAAGTGTTTCTAGGCTTTCGGCAGCAACCCCACCTGGTCGTGGCCGTCAAACACAATTTACCGAATGGCGGCTTTTATGTCCTGCGGGCGTCCATCGACATGCAACAATTCAACGAGTTGCTGGCCGAGGTGGAAGTCAGTGGCAGGGGCGATATTTTCCTGGTGAGTCGCGAAGGGGTGCTGCAAACGCCGTCACGCTTTTATGGCCGCGCGCTGGACCGCCTGCCGCTGGAAGTTCCGGCGTTTTCAGACAAAACCCAGGTGGTGGAAACCCGCCTGCCGGCCGAACCACTGGTCGTCGGCTATGCGTATCTTCAAGACACACCGTTCGTGCTGATGGTCGTGAAACAAAAGACCGAACTCATGAAAGGCTGGGATGCCACACGCCGGCAGTTGGTTGCCTTTCTGGCGATCAGCGTCACCGCGATTCTGCTGGTGGTATTAGGTGTTTCAACCTACCTGGTGAATCAAATTTTCGAAGCCGATCACAGACGGGTCACCGCCCTGCACCGGGTGGAATACGCGAACAAGATGGCTTCGCTCGGTCGGCTTTCGGCAGGTGTCGCCCATGAGATCAACAACCCCCTGGCGATCATCAACGAGAAGGCCGGCCTAATTAAAGACCTTTTCATGTTGCAGCGGTCTTATGCCGAAGACCCGAAACTGATAGGGCTGGCGGATGCTATTATCTATTCCGTCGAACGCTGCGCCAAGATCACCCAGCGGTTGCTGGGTTTCGCACGGCACGTGGATTCCAAACCGCAACAAGTGAATATTGCCGAAGTGATAAATGAGGTACTGGGTTTTTTGGGCAAGGAAGCTGAATACCGCTCGATTACCCTTTCCGTGGACGCCCTTGGAGAGCTACCGTGCATTGAAAGCGACCGAGGCCGGCTTCAGGAAATTTTTCTGAATCTGATCAACAATTCCTTTGCCGCCATGAGCAACGGCGGTCGTCTTGCCATTACCGTCAGGCGGGCGGACACGGATTTC
This sequence comes from Desulfobacterales bacterium, assembly GCA_030834695.1. Lineage (GTDB taxonomy): Bacteria > Desulfobacterota > Desulfobacteria > Desulfobacterales > SpSt-501 > SpSt-501. The sequence continues at coordinate 1,839 of JAUQXK010000070.1, read as the reverse complement.
ATTGCCGCGACCGTGTCCGACAACGGCTGCGGGATATCGGAATCCGACATGAAGCGCATTTTCGAACCTTTCTTCTCTACGAAGACAGGAAAAGGCGGAACCGGGCTCGGGCTTTCCATCACCTACGGACTGATACAGGAACTCGGCGGAAGCGTCAGCGTCCACAGTGAAGTCGGGAAGGGAACGGAATTTACCGTACGGTTGCCGGTCAAGATGAACCCATCCGGGGAAAAGAAAAATGAAAGTCCTACTTGTGGATGATGAAAAAGAGCTGGTGGCCACGCTGGCCGAACGCTTGAACTTGCGGGGCATCGAAGCTCAGTGGGCCACGTCTGCCGAGGCAGCGCTGAGCCGGCTGCAAACGGAATCTTTCGATATGGCGGTGCTGGATGTCAAAATGCCCAAAATGGACGGCCTGCTCCTGAAGAAGCAGATGCAGGATCGCTGCCCGACGATGAAATTTATCTTCGTCACCGGCCATGGGTCGAACCAGGATTTTATGGCAGGCGCTTCAGAGGTGGGCTCAGATTACTATCTCGTCAAGCCTCTGAAAATTGACGACCTGATCGCCAAAATCAGGGAAGCGCTGCAGCGCTGAGGAGGCCGGCCATGGCTCATTTGGATCTCATTGGTCTCAGCGGGATTCAATTTTTTGGGAAAATGTCCGCATCCATTTCACACGACCTGAAAAACGTTTTGGCCGTCATCAACGAAAATGCGGGGCTGTTGGAAGACCTTTGCCTCATGGCCGAGAAGGGCAAATCCCTTGACCCGGCGCGGATGAAACGGCTTGCCGGAGACGTTAAGAATCAGATCCGCCGAGGGGATCGGATCATCTCCTCCATGAACATGTTCGCCCACAGTGCGGACAGGGAATCCGTGGCCATTGATCTTCGGGAGCTGCTGGGCCTTTTGGTGGACCTTTCTTTGAGGCATGCTTCCATGCGGGGGGTAAGCCTTGAGTTCGATCGGCTCTCCGATTCCATTATGGTCACGACCTCTCCATTCATCCTGCTGAACCTGCTGTGGGTCTGCCTGGATTTTGCCATGACGGCGGCGGGTTCCAGCAAAACGGTTGCGCTTGCGGCCGAAAAGACGGCCGGCGGTGCCCGGCTGCACTTCCGAAACCTGGCGGGGATGGGCACCGCGGCGGCTTCGTTTCCGGCCGAACCGGAAAACGCCCTGATGCGCGTGCTGAATGCGCATATACAGCTTGATCCCGATTCCCAGGAAATCGCTGTATCACTGCCTGGCGGGGCCCAGGAAGCGTAAAAACGTTTTTACCCGAAACCAAGGAGCCACGATAGGAGGCAAGACATGGTCGAAAAAGTCCTGATCGTTGACGACGACAAGGCGTTTCTGCAGATTCTGGCGGAGCGCATGCAAAACCGTGGAATGGAGGTGACCACGGCCGAGTCCGCGGCAGCGGCGCTGCAATTGCTGGAAAAGGAGTCTTACGATGCCGTGCTGCTGGATCTCATGATGCCGGAAATGGGGGGAATCGAGGCGCTGCAGATCATGCGCAAGAAGCAGCCCGAGGTCCAGGTTATTTTTGTCACGGGGCATCCCTCGGTATCCAAGGGGGTCGAAGCCATGAAGCTCGGCGCCATGGATTTCATCCCCAAGCCGGTCGACATGAACGAGCTAACTGAAAAGATTCATCACGCCAAGGCCAGCCGAATGATCCTGGTGGAGAAACGGTCGCAGGAAAAAATAAAGAAAATACTGACCGACAAGGGCTGGTAAACGAATCGACTCCCGAAGACGTTGGTTAGAGTTTCAATTCTAATTGTTGTGGGAGCGGCATCTTGGCGCGACAATCGAGGCTGGAAGCCTCTC
>JAUQXK010000069.1 GCA_030834695.1 Desulfobacterales bacterium | reverse complement strand
TGACAGCGAAGGGCACCGTATCTGAATCCCGGAAACGTGAGGTTGAAGATCATAATCTGTTATGATTATAGATTGATGGGCAATTGACAAATCATCCGACGTATCACCAATCCGTGCAGTTTGTGATAGGTCCCAGCTGCCACGCCGTTACAATACTCATGCTTCAGGGGCGCTTCCACCATAAATTCTCCCCTTGCCCGCCGCTTAGAACAACTATCGGAAGTACTTATTAATCGTCTCGAAATAGTCCTGTCATGCCGGACGTGATCCGGCATCCAGAGCAGGTTGAATTCACTGGATTCCGGCTAAAAACATTCCGGAATGACGACGTAAAAACAATTATGAGACCCTTAATAAGTAGTCTATGTATGACTCAGGCCGCGGATCGTGATCTTCTTGAGTCCTTTATCTAAGGACTTTGTGAACACGCGCCTACGCCGATCTTCTACGCAAAATACATGATAGACAGTATTTGTGCGCAAACCTCACAATGATTAAGAGTAAACTGCTCAGGTTATCAACCTTAAGCCCCTGATTTCTCTTTTCCTGACGGATGCTATCGCATTCTGTACGGTTCGGGAGCTTTTAGGCCACAAGGACGTCAAAACAGGTCGCATAAACACAAAGGGGCAAGATACCATGCTCGAAAAATCATCAATTAAACGATTCACAGAATCTCTTCGCGGTCGATTGATTCAGCCGGACGACCCGGACTACGATGAGGCCCGCACCATCTACAACAAGATGATCGACAAACGTCCGCGATTCATCGCCCAGTGCGCCAATGTTGCCGATGTGATTGCCGCAGTGAAATTTGGCCGCGAGCAAGGCATAGACACAGCGGTCCGGGGCGGCGGGCACAACGGCCCGGGGTTGGCGCTGGTCGATGACGGTCTTGTCATTGACCTTTCCCCTATGAAGGGCCTCCGCGTCAATCCCGAAGCGAAGACGGTGCGTGTTGAGCCCGGTTGCCGTTGGGGCGATATCGATCACGCTACGCACGTCTTTGGTCTGGCAACGGTCAGTGGCATCAACTCCAACACTGGTGTGCCGGGGTTTACGCTCGGTGGCGGCCATGGATATCTGACTCGCAGATATGGCCTGGCCATTGACAATCTGCTGGCTGCCGATGTGGTTTTGGCCGATGGGCAGCTGATCCATGCAAGCGAGGCTGAGAACCCGGACTTGTTTTGGGCGCTGCGCGGTGGCGGCGGTAATTTCGGCATCGTGACCTCGTTCAAGTTTCGGCTGCATCAGGTGGATATGGTCGTCGCCGGGCCGTTGTTCTGGCCGATCGAGCAAATCGAGAAGACCATGCGATGGTATCGCGAATGGCTGCCGCAGGCTCCGGAGGACGTTTACGCTTTCTATCTGACTGCCGAGGTGCCGGCCGCCGAGCCTTTCTCGAAGAAGATCCATGGCCGAAAGGTCTGTGGTCTGCTGTGGTGCTACACTGGGCCGAAAGATCAAGCACAGGCCGTAATCCGGCCGGCCCGCGATGTAGCCGAGCCGTTGTTCGAACACGTCGGACCTATGCCCTATCCGGCGCTCCAGAGCTTATTCGACCCGCTCTACCCACCGGGCTACCAGTGGTATTGGAAGGGAGACTTCGTACGTGAACTCACTGACGCGGCCGTCGCCGAGCATCTGCGCTTTGCTGAAGTGCCGACCAGCCTCTCGACGATGCATCTGTATCCTATCAACGGCGCCGTGCACCGCGTCGGTCCGGCGGAGACCGCGTGGGGCTATCGCGATGCCAACTGGTCGATGGTCATTGCCGGCGTCGATCCAGATCCGGCCAACAACGAGAGAATGACCAAATGGGCTCGCGACTATTGGGAAGCTCTGCACCCTCATTCGGCCGGCGCCTCATACATCAACTTCATGATGGAAGAGGGCCAGGATCGGATCCGGGCCGCTTACGGAGGCAACTATGAACGCCTGCAGAAGGTCAAGGCCAAGTATGATCCGGACAACTTTTTCCATGTGAACCAGAACATCGAGCCGGCGACCTGAAAGACGTTGTTAAGCGTAAGTGCACGCTCAATCGTGGCACCTAACCACGGCTTGCAGCGGCGCGGTTGCTTCACACCCGCTCCGCTGCAAGCCGTGCCATTAAGAATATCGCCGCAAAATCGACTCCCAAGAACGATGTGCGTGTGACAGCGACACTCCCCGTATCCTCATTCAAAAAACCTTGGGTGGGAGGCCTCTACATCAAGAGGGCAGCATCCTTCAATGGGAATTCCCAGGGTCAGATACGATTATCCAATACATCTCTCAGCTGGGCGGCGGCGCGCTGGGTTTCCGCAGCGATCTTCGGAATGATCTCGACTTTCATGGCGTCCGCAAGCCCGACCGTCCAGATCGCTAGGGGCAGGCCGCGCTGGTTTCCAAGCGCAACGGCGACGGCCTTGACTCCCGCCAGATATTCCTCGTCGTCCACCGCATAGCCCTGCCGCCGCACTCTCTCGACTTCCGCCATATAAGTATCCGCGGCTACAATCGAACGCTGCGTGAATCTCGTAAGGCCGTGTTCGCGGATGATCTTGGTCGCCCGCGCGGCGGGCTGCTGCGCCAAAAACACTTTCCCGACCGCTCCGGCCAGCAGGGGGATGGAGGTCCCGGGGGGCGCTGAGATTTTAAAGGGCTTGGCGGCCTCCGCAGTCGCCATGATCAGACCGCGCGAGCGGCTCAGAACGCCTAAAAAAACCGTCTCTCCAATGCGGTCGCGCAGCGCGTTCAGGACCGGCTGGGCATACTCGACGACACGAAAGTAGTTCCAGCTGCGGAAGGCGAGTTCGACCAAGGCCGGCCCTAAAAAATAGCCCTTGCGGCCCGGCCCCTGTTCGATGGCGCCGGCCTGCAGCAGGGCCTGGATCATCCCATGGGTGCTGCCCTTGCTGTAGCCGAGCCGCCGGGCCAGATCGCTCAGGGTGATTTCGGAGCGCGATTCGGCGACCAGCTTCAGCAACTCGAACGCTTTTTGGACCGCAGGGGCCTTGTATTTCGTCAAATGTTCGGACGGCATCTGTCTATCGTTCATTATGGTGAACGATAGATATTTATGGAAAACATGCGTTCGTGTCAAGCTGAATTTTAACATGATTGAAATAAATTAAAGTAATTATCAATAAAACAGATAAGTTAAATTATTCAATGGCTATTCAAGAAAAGCCTTGACAGTCCTGTTCGATTTGTTATTATCTGTTTCAATTCGTTCTTTATAATGAACGCAAAACTAACAGTTGGAAGCGGCTCTTGAACGGGTTCAAAGCCCGGCCGGCAAGGAGGTGCACGGATGAAAATCAACAAAGTCATGGAAGGTCCGCGCGACGGCGAGGTGCGC
>JAUQXK010000068.1 GCA_030834695.1 Desulfobacterales bacterium | reverse complement strand
GGAAGCCGAGGCCGAGAGGCTGGAAAGGACTATACTCACGCAGCTAAAAATCTGAAGCTGTCAAAATAAGATAAAATCTGCTTCTGCTGGATATATCTCCACGACAAAACCTATCAGAGTTCCTGCCAGCCAAGATCATATCCACACATTTCTGAAAAGCGGTGCGTTGCGGATTAGCTGACCCAAACCAGCAAATTTTCAAAACTCATCAGTGATTGGATTCATCGCCGATATACGTACTTTGCCTCAAATCAATGGTGCGGAATGTGGTGTTTGTATTCGTGGCCTTCCTCAGATATGACTTTGTTCGATGGATGCTGATCATGATGCTTGTGGACCAGTGCGTGGCCTCTGCCACGGGCAATTAGCCAACGATTCACCGGAAAGGCGATAACTCCTGCCACGGCAAGCGCAAGGATGAGGCTTCCCCAGAATAGAGGCTCCGTAAGACCCGCATCCATCGCACCAGGGATGATGAGCATGAGGGCGTTATCCACAATCTCCATGATCGTGATGGAGATTGTGTCTGAAGCAAGGGCGAGTTTGAGTGCGGAGCCGACACCTATACCTGCGCGAAACAGCGGCAGGAGGGTCATGGCGTAGCCGAACACAAACGCCAGCAGCACTGCGAGCAGCACCGTAGCCCAGTTGCCCCAGCCTAGTGCGCTACCGATTACCATGCCCAATATCTCGCCGATTGAACAGCCTACAAGACAATGGAAAGTGGCGCTAACGGCGAGCTGATTTAGAGAAGCCCTGCCTATTTTATGATTCATTCTGCCCCCAATAAAAAGGTTTCCTTCTCGGCGAAAATTCAAAAATACTGGAATGGTAGCCTCCCCAAAACTTGCCCTGGGAGGAGGCTGATTTTGAATCATACATGGGCATTGCTATTATTTAAGCATGAACGGCGTTTCTTATGCTGCCTTGGGCGGATAGGAAAGGACGCACGCCGCGATGCCGCGCAAGTGGGCTGGCGTTTAAGCCAGCGCAGATGTTCATCCACAAGCGTAGGAATCGTCCCCGAAGACCAGGTTCTGGACCCGGCACGATAATAAACTTATCAAGGCACCATCCTAAGAGTCAGGTCCTATAAGTCCTCAGCTCCAGAACCGGCCATCCCAACCTCTTATATAATCGCACTTTTTGACGCAGACATTGTTGTTTTCTGCGCAGTTCTCTCGAATCTCGATCGAGCGCGCACATTCCTCATTTGAGGATTCACATTGTCGATAGCAGGTATAAAAAGTGGTTTCATAGTCTGTAGCCATATGCGTGTCACTCCCATGCAAATGTGATCCTGTATTTCACTAAAATCATGAAGTGGATCATCAGAATTGAGGGTGTTCAACTACCGAGCCGATAGGCAACCGTTCCCTTCGGGTAGGAATACCAGCCCGGATCTTTATCGTAGCTGGCAAGACGATCGCGTATTTTGATCACAGTAAACATTCCGCCCATTTCAATATTGCCAAACTGGCCTTTCCCCATCATCATGGGGAGCGTATTCTTCGGCCCCGGCATATGGTCGGTGTGCGCGGCATGTTCGGCCATTCCGGTCTCGCCCATAGCCATGTAACCCGGGATCAGCGCCCGAATCTTTTCCTCAAGGTTTCGCTGGTCGACCCCCAAGGTATTGGGAACATCATGCCCCATGGCATTCATGGTGTGGTGCGACTTGTGGCAATGGAACGCCCAGTCGCCCGGAGCATCCGCGATAAACTCCGCGTCGCGGGTTGCGCCTACCGGCACCAGGATCGTTGTCTCCGGCCAGCGGGCGCTCGGCGGGATCTTGCCGCCGTCCGTGGCGGTCACCCACATCGAGTGACCGTGGATGTGGATGGGGTGTTCATCCATGCTCAAATTCGCCAGCCGGATGCGCACGCGGTCGCCCGTTTTGACAATCAGATGGTCGGTTGCCGGAAAGATCTTGCTGTTGAAGGTAAACATGTTGAAATCCAGCATGACCGCCGGGTCCGGCCGATAGGTGCCAGGGTGCACGGCCCAGGTGTGCAGCATGATCGCAAAGTCCCTGTCGATCTTCGGATCTTCGGGGTCCTTTGGATGAATCACGAAAAAGCCCATCATTCCGACGGCAATCTGCAGCATTTCGTCGGCATGGGGATGGTACATGAAGGTCCCATGCTGCCGCAGGGTGAACTCATACACATAGGTTTCGCCCGGTTTGATTTGGGGCTGGTTCAGACCGCCCACGCCGTCCATGCCGTTGGGAAGGAATATACCATGCCAGTGAATGGTGGTGTGCTCGGGAAGCTTGTTGGTTACGAGAATGCGAACCCGGTCGCCTTCCACCGCTTCGATCGTTGGGCCCGGTGTGGAACCGTTGTATCCCCAGCATTTGACGCTCATCCCCGGTGCGAACTCCTGCATCACCGGCTCGGCCGTCAGATGAAACTCCTTGACGCCGTTTTTCATCTTGTAAGGCAACGTCCTCCCGTTGGGAGTGATCACTCGCGATGGGGAATCCCGCTTGGTTGGCTCCGAAAGCATTGGGTGATGCTCGTGCGCTGTCGAGGCCGCGGCCCTTTTCAGTGCCAGCGAGCCGGTCGTCATGCCGGCGAGGGTTGAAACGATCAACTGGCGTCGAGTCAACATGGATTTCTCCTTTATTGTGGCAGGCGCCCACCCAGTGCCCGGCTCAGATCCGCCCTTATGATCCAGTAATCCCGGACCGACTCCAGATATTTGGCGTAAGCGTTGAACTCCTGCTGCTTGGCAGTCAGCAGATCGAAGGTGCCAACCAACATGTAATTGTACTTCTGCAGCGTGAGAGAAACGATGCGTTGCTTTAAAGGCAGAATCACCCGCTTATAGTGGTCGATCAGGTACCGCTGCATAATCAACTTGTCCCGCAGTTCCCTCACCTCGGACCGGATATCGACAGCGAGCGCCGTCAGTTGATTGATCTCTCGCCGCAACATGGCCTCACCCCGCGAGATCCTGGCCTGGTGCTGATCGAAGATCGGCAACTCAAGTGCCAATTCAGGCCCGACCACCCAATGGCGATCCGTATCGCGTTCGGCGCTGACGCCGACTTCGGCATCCCCTATCCACCGCCAGGCGATGCTCGTCCCCAGGCTCTGCGCCAGGGTGTCGATTCTCTTTCTTGCAGCCTCCAAATCGAGGCGATTCTGGATTGCCAGGGTTTCGAGCTGATCCAGGCTGGCCTCATTGGGCGGTATATCTGGAAGCTGGTCAGGGATTCTCCATTTCGTACGCTCGCCCCACAATCCCATCAGTTTTGTAAGCTTTTCCCTGGCCATTCGCAGGCGGTTTTCGCTTTCGGCGAGCGCTATCCGTGCTTCTTCGAAGCTGCCGCGCTCGATAGAAAGGCTCAATTCACTGATATTGCCTGCTCCATGCAACCGCAGCGCAAATTCATATGAAGCTTGGGCTGCTTCCATGACCAGGAATCGGAGATTCTTGGTGTTAGCCGCCCCAAGAACCTTATAGTATGCGCGCTCGGCTTCGGTGGTTATCTGGAGCACATCGTGAGCCACTTCGGCCTTGACCTGCTCGAATTGCGCGGCTGCGATTTTCTGGCGTGCTGGCAGGATCAGAATATTGAGAAAATTCTGAAGCAATCCAAATTCCAACTCGGTTGCGCCGGGTGAATTGGTGGGAAATCTGGCAGACCCGAAGACAGTCGGATTCTTCAACAGACCGGCTTGGATGAGCTCAGCCTGGGAGATGCCGAGTTCCTCATAGCGGGCCTGAAGCCTGGCATTGTTGAGCAGGGCTACTTGAATCGCGCCCGCCGCAGTCAGCTCGTTTTCCAAAAGCTTGTCGAGAGCTTCCTCGATCTGCCTATCCTCGGCGGCCTCCTGCTTCCAGCTCGGCCGCAAATCAATACGCTCATTTACCATCTCCTGGACTTGATCGAACCCGCCCTTTTTCGGAACCTGAACGCACCCCGCTGCCAGAAGGATGATCCCCAGCGCCGTTGCATAGATAGAACGTATGTTTTTCCTCGTCACTGCCCATGCCCCTTTTGGTGAGGCTGCCCGGCTCCCTCGGCAGGCTTTTGACCTTCCAGCATTGGCTGAGCCCCGCCGGTGGATTGGTGGCCGTGGTGGTGGTGAGAAGACCCCTCCTCAGGCTTGGCCCCAGCGGGCTCACCCGCAGGAGTTTCGGTAGAAGCGACTTCCGGTGTACCGGCGAAGGGATTCGGGATTGTCCAGAATTCGAGCTCGTGAGCACGGTGGTCGGCGGGGTGGGCCGGGGGCAGCTGAACCCGTACCGGATCGCCGGCACAGCCAACCAGGAGCACAGAAAAAATGGCCCAACATAGCGAGTTTTTAACCATTGCGCCTTCCCCAGAATGGCACGAGCCATTCATCGCTGTCTGCCGTCGTTTACGACCTTTGGTCCCCACATTTCGTAAAACGCCCGGGCGAACACGAATACAAATATCATCCCGAAGAGTCCGCCGCCTGGAATGTGCAGCCAGAAAAAATGCGGAGATACATAGCCTTTCAGCCACATGCTTGTGATATCGATCAGGATGCCGATGAAGGGCAGAGCGATCAACCAGGCTCGCGTCCTGGGACTCAGGTCCAGGAAAGAGGTCACCATGCCCACAAAGATGAAAATCATGTTCATCCCAAACAGGTGAATATGCGTCCATCTGAGAGTCCAAACGAGTTGTTCGCTCTCATAGATCGGCCGGTGAATTTCTGGAGCGGGCTTGAAAGGCATATCTGCCAGCAAGTCGCCTCGTTCGCCTTCCGGAGGTTCGTGCGCTGAATGTGCGGCGTGCCCAGCAGGAGAACCTTTATAGAAAGTGGGGATGATATCGTGGATGAGAATCTGGCCAAGAGCCCCCACAAGCCCTATAGCCATTGAACCAAGGATTGCGGTCACCAGCACTTTTGCAGGTACCGGAAACTGCCTCAACTTCGGCCAAGGGCTTCTGGCGTCTTCCGTAATCATAGCGCGACTTTTTGTTCCTGAGACGTTTGCAGGGAAACCGGCAGGCAGGCCCGGCATTACTGGCCGGTAAAATTAGACCCGGCATATTCTCCGCTGGATTTGAAAAAAATGTACACGGTTTTCGGCTCCCCGGTGCTACGGGAGAACGATACCACTTTCTCGATCTCGGCCCCCTTCCGCCGTTCAGCTATCTGGACCTTCTCGACGGTGGTCTCCCAGCCGACATCAAGCTTCTCGGACCCAACCAGTTTGTCGTAAAGTTCAGTCGCCTTCTTCAATGCCTCAAGGTTAGTGAAATCACCACCGGAGCCGTGACCTTTGCCGCCATGGGCAAAAACGGTTGCGCCTGCCAGCACTGCAATCAAGAAGGCCAGTGTGACTACAGCTGCAAAAGTCATCTTTCTTATATTCGTGGCAGCATTCATTGCCTCTCCTTTAGTCTGCTTTCTGGTAGCCTCTAACTCTTATCAGGATCTGCGGATCGCTTGCCCCCCACCACCGTGTGATCGGTTGCACTAATGCCGGTTGCATTTTTGTCGTTCGAGCCGGAGTTTCAGGTCGAGGACGACTTTTTTAATTCGTTGCGGCTACCATTTGTTTTTCAGAAAGCTAGACTCGGCGATATTGATAGTCAATAGGGGGAAAGCTATATTTATCTGCGCTTGCATTGGGCGGTCGCAAAGCACATTTTTGAAATCTGGTCGCACCTGAGCTTGATTCAATTCCAGCCAATTCCGTTTTCTGGGAAGCCGGCAGGTATGCCTGAGGCCACACCTTGAGACTCAAAGAAGGCGGAATGTTTGACTCTGTCAAACCAGGCTTGTAGTCAGGACATGATGTATTAGTATGCTATTAAGAAGCGGTTGTAATGTGCCTGCACTTCGATCTATCTGCATAGCTGCAACCAAGGCTGTGGCGACGTGGCTCAAAATGGGATTGAGTGCGGGCGATTGCAATTATCGCATCAGCAGTATCCTGGAATTATGTTGCCAGGGGAAAATCTATGGAAACTTTAAAACAATCCACAAAAACTGGGCTAATCGCAGCTCTAATTGTGGTTGTTACCATTCTACACTACAGTAGTGCCCATGGAGGTCTCGGGGCGCATATTGCCCATCGGGAGCTATATTTTATTCCAATCTTGCTTTGCAGTTTTTGGTTTGGGCTAAAGCCCGGGATAGCCACATCGGCTGCTATTAGTGTGATTTACGCGCCTCATGTATTTTCTAGCTCCGGAACAGACAGCAACCTGTGGTCGGTTATTTTTCAGATCCTGATGTTCAATGTTGTAGCCCTTATCTTGGGATATCTCGTAGAGCGCGGCAAGCGTCAGCAGGAACAAATTATAGCGGTCGAAAAGTCTTCCGTTTTAGGTTTAGCCGCCACGGCAGTTGGTCATGAAATGAAGGACTTGCTCAACGCACTGAAATCAATATCGAGCCAGACCGCAAAACCAGAGTTTGCGGAATTGAATCGAGACTTTCAAAAGGAGCTGGGGCGTCTTGAGCAGATGGTTGATATCATTTCAACCTTTAAAACGGCCGAGCCACTGCGACTATTTTCACATGAATTAAATGCGATAATTCAGGAGAGGATCAAGCACCACCTTGCTGTAGCCAATAAGAACGGAGTAACGATTAAGATGCATCTTGATGATAAGGGTTGCCCAGCCCAGGTTGATCCAGAATCCCTTCGTCGGGTATTTGATCGAATCATTCAAAATGCATTGGAGGCATCATCGCGAGGGCAAACAATTCACATCCAATCTCGGCGAAAGGGTGATCACTGTGAAGTAGCGATAACTGATGAAGGGCCGGGAATAAAGTCGGAAAATTTACAAAAAATATTCAAACCATTTTTTACGACTAAAGAGAATAGAGACGGCCTGTCCTTGTCCGCAAGCTACAAAATGATAAAGGACATAGGCGGCGAAATACAAGTTAAAAGCAAGTATGGGCAGGGTGCAGAATTTACTGTTATCATTCCGCGCGAAGACTCTGGCAAACGCATAATGGATCAATTGGAACAACAGAAAGTATCTCAATAGCTATTGTTGCAATCGTTTTGTGCTTCAGCCTTTCCTTGACAACATCAAGAAAATGTTTACTGTTTGGGGCATAGAAGCCGCCAACTACCAGGAGCCTAATCCGACTTAGCCTATAGATACCTCCTCAATTTTTGATACCTCCTCAATTTGGTTTCAGGCCACCTGAATTAAACCATAGCGGCATAGGCTCTGAGATTCCCTTAACCAACAGCTATTACCGTACAATTACGCCAATCTGTGAGGAGATCAAACTATGTTTCCCATAATGAATTCATCAATTAAAAAATCGACTGCATTTTACCTTGCGGTTTTTGTTAGCCTTATCTTGACGCAGGTTTCTTTAGCTGAAATAGGCAGGCTAAAACTCAGCAACGATGTAAAAGCATCTATTGAGGCTTACAAGTTTAATCCCAATTATAACTACTACTTTGCTAATCAAGAAAATGTTCCATGTGCTGTCGTTGGAGTTGGAAAAGATTATGCAGTACATGACGATCTCTGGTCAAAGGTCAGCCCAGGCTCGGATCAATTTAAAAAAGTGATTGAACTGGTTAAACGCTTTCCAATGGCCAGCAGTCCAGCTTTCGGAGCGCGCATCTTGGATTCTAATGGAAATAGCATCGGAGAGTACTACTCGACTGCACCCGCTGGTGTAACTTTGAACGAAGAAATGAAATCGATTTTGCTGACGATTTTTATGGCTGGAAGCCATCACAATTAGAGATTCAAATTTTCAGAGCTGTGCGAGGCCGACGTTTCCCCTTCTGGTGAAATCCAGGTGAAGGACTTCTGCAGGGTTTCCGTCGCAATCAAAAATGCTTATGAAATAAGTTTATTAGAATACAGTGACTGCGCTAAAAAATTCGTTGGCCCTTTCAGGTTAAGAAAATTCACCAGCACGAATTTTAAACAACCCCTTGCCCATCCTCCTTGGAGCAACGATCATCATTGGCGTTGTGGCCATAATTATTGCGAACCGCCTTTTCGGTTAATGGCTGGCTAACCGCCCCACCATCACGATCCCAGCCGGAATAAATGCACAGGCCGTTTTAAACTACGCGAAATAGGAAGGTAAGCACCGCACCTGCCGCTCCCGATAGGAATGCGGCCGCAATAACCTGAATCCAAGTAAACTGGCATGGAGTCTCAAACGCCGTATCGACACTCGGCAATGCATGGTGTGTGTCCTAGCTGATACGAGGCAAATATGTATCTTGAACTAGAGCCCACTGACAAAGAAAAAATCACCACTAGCATCCTTGAAAAATATGCCAAAGCGTCTGTCTCTCTGGAAGGGGCATTCAAATATCCAACAGGGGCCGCCGCACTCAGGATGCTGGGATATGATGAGACTATTCTGAAGCAGTTGCCCCAAACCGTTCAGGCAGCTTACTGCGGCGTCGGGAACCCATTTAGTTTGGGCACAATCGGTCCCGGCATGACGGTAATTGATGTGGGTTGCGGTGCGGGCGTTGATACTCTGGTCGCCGCCCTGATGGCCGGACCGGGAGGAAAGGCCGTCGGAGTCGATATCACCCCTGAAATGGTTGAACGGGCCAATAAGAACCTTCATCAAGTGATGCTGTCCAACGTGTCATTTCATCAAGCTTCAGCAGAGAATCTCGATTTTTCTCCAGAAAGCTTTGATGTGGCTATCTCGAACGGCGCATTGAATCTTGTCGTGAACAAAGAACAGGCATTGGCGGAGATTTATAGAGTCCTGAAACCCAGCGGCCGGTTGATGGTGGCCGACCAGGTTTTGGTTGGTGAGCCGCCGCAGTCAAAAAAAGGCATAGTTGATAGCTGGTACAGGTGAGAGGGGGGTGCGATACCAGGAAAGGATTTCCTGGCGATGATCAATTCTGCCGGCTTCGAAGAACTGATATTAAAGGATAAAACAGGATTCAATAGCTCAGCGAAGACAGAAGGTGTGTTAATAATCGCGAAGAAATCATGATATATAACGTGCCTGGCTCGAAACATTAACCGGGCGCTGAAGTTGTTGGGATATGTTTAACGAAGATACCGTTAAAGATGAATTAAGAAACATTAGGATATGACTATCGTGATTATGAATAGGCGAGTAGCCCAATAACGGCAAGCACAGCGAAACCCGCGCCAGCGAAAAACGTGAACGGCGCACCAAATGCGCTCCACAATGCCCCAGCAATTACACTTGCCAACAGCAGGGCGCAGCCACTGATGAGGTTGAACAGTCCAAACGCGGTGCCACGCAAATCTGCAGGGGTGTTATCCGCCACGAGCTTGGCGAACAGCCCCTGCGTTAGCCCCATATGGAGCCCCCAGAAACCTGCGCCGATGAATGCCAACAGAGGCGAAGTGGCGACTGCCAAAACAACATCGGCGGCAACCAGCATCAAAAGCCCAATAATAAGCAACGTACGCTGGCTGAGTCGATCAGCGGCAACACCGGATGGATAAGCCGTCACGGTATACACAACGTTCATAACAATGAGAACCAAAGGTACATAGCCGAGGGGCAGCCCCACATCCTGGGCACGAAGCACCAGAAAGGCCTCGCTGAAACGTGCCAGGGTGCATACAGCTCCAAGCAGAACGATGAGCCAATAGCGAATGGGGAGCTTGGTGGCAGCGCTAAAAGTCAAAGGGATACGATAAGCAGAATCGTTCCTCCGATGGTCGGCATCGTGAACTCCATAACCAAGCACGGCGACGGCGATAAATGCCGGAACGACCGCAACCCATAGCACCGTCCTGATGTCATCCGCAAACCACACCATTAGCGCCACTGCCAACAGCGGGCCAATGAAACCTCCTACACTATCAAGTGACTGGCGTAAGCCGTAGGCTGCTCCTCGCATCTCGACCGGCGTTAAGTCCGCAACGAGCGCATCCCGCGGGGCACCCCTAATCCCTTTCCCTATTCGGTCGATGAAGCGAGCGGCGAACACCCACCCAATGGTAGCAGCAAGGGGGAAGATCGGTTTTGTAACAGCTCCAAGTCCATAGCCTATCCCGGCGAGCAGCTTGCGTTTCCCCATATAGTCGCTGATTGCGCCCGAAAACACTTTTGTTATGGCTGCGGCAGCCTCCGCGACACCCTCGATGAGGCCTATGGTCGCCATGGAGGTACCGAGCACAGTGGCCATGAAAACCGGTAAAAGGCTATGGACAAGCTCCGAGGATATGTCCATGAACATCGAAACAAAACCCAATGCCCAAATGCCACCCGGTAAAGCCCTGAAACCAAAACCGGTAGACAATGATCTGTTATTCGATAATGGCGTCTTCAAGTATGTATCAATCCTCAGCTATCCGTTTGGTTCTAGTTGGCAACTTGATCCCTATGGCTGACTTGGCATAAAGCGCCCTTCCATTTCACAGCGAATGGTATCCATATACCTCGCAACGGTCAGATTCAATGCAGAACCTCACTAAACAGTCACTAAAGTGGAGATACCGTGCCTCAGTCCAATCCTTGCTTGGATTGAAGGTGGGGTTGGTTTAGCAAGCCAAAGGTATCGATTCGGGGAATTGCAGATTCGTTGCTGTTTGCGGTGAGTCCGGAGGCTGTTGGTTCCTGGGATTGGCTGAAACCATA
>JAUQXK010000067.1 GCA_030834695.1 Desulfobacterales bacterium | reverse complement strand
CTCGCCGAGGCTATCAAACGCATTGAGCCAATACCCGAACGACTGCAGATCCCTTTCACGGTTCCGCTACAGGGGTTATCATCTCAATCGTCTCCGGTGGTGGGCTCGAAAGCGGCCAACCTGTCCATCATTGAGAATTCGATCGGCCTTCCAGCCCCGGAAGGGTTTGCCATCACCTCCGCCGCAGAAACGGCCTTTTTGAACAGCACCGGGCTTGAGAGTGCCATTCGTGACACCCTCGACCGGGTTCACCGGGATGGCAGCGAAGCATCTGAGAAACAGACCTCGGATCTGCGCGATCGAATAATGGCATCGAAGCTCCCTGCAAGCCTTGAAGTAGAGATCCTTGCGGCTTTCGAGGAACTCGAAAAGTCGGCCGGCCAAAACATCCGGGTGGCGGTTCGCAGCAGCGCCGTGGGCGAAGACACCGCCTCTTCATTTGCCGGTCAGTACCACACCGAGCTCAATGTTTCCAAAGAGGGAGTCATTGAGGCGTACAAAAAGGTGATCGCAAGCAGGTTCACGCCCAGAGCCATCCAATACCGCCGCCGCTGCGGGTTCGAGGAGGCGGACACCCGCATGGGAGTGCTCTGTCTTCTCATGGTCGATTCCGTGGCGAGCGGGGTCATCTACACCGTCGACCCGGTTGAGCCCGATTCGGGCATCCTGCGCATTGCAGCGGTCGCCGGCATGGGGGAGCGGCTGGTGAGCGGCGAGGCGTCACCGGTTACCTTCTTTGTCGATAAAACCACCGGCCGGGTGCTGAAGACCGAGGAGAGCCAATCCAGGCAGGACAACGAACGGGTATCCAAAGCCCTCGACGAAGATGCGTTGATGCGCCTCTACCGAATGGCGGTAGAGCTGGAGACGTATTTCGGTGCTCCCCAGGACATCGAATGGGCGATGGATGCAGGGGGGAATCTCTTTGTGCTCCAATCAAGACCGCTTGGCCTTCAAAAGAGCCCATCCCTCGCTTTGCTCGAACAGACTTACCTCCAAGACAAGCCGGTCCTGCTTTCCGGAGGTCTGACGGCCTCTCCTGGGATGGCAAGCGGAACAGTATGCCGAGCCCAGAATGCCCCCGGTTCTCTGCCGGAAGATGCTATTCTGGTCGCCCGCAGCGCTTCGATCGATTTGACCAGGTATTTGAAGAGCATCAAGGGTCTCATTACGGATATCGGCAGCCCGGCGAGCCACTTGGCCACCGTCTCGCGCGAGTTCGGCATCCCGGCCATCGTGGACGCGAAGAACGCTACCCGGCTCCTGGAAGACGGCGAGAGCGTTACCATGGTGGCCGACAGCTGCAAAGTCTACAAAGGCCGGTTGGATGACACCGACAGCATTCCCGCTCAAACCCGCAGCCCCATCCTTGAAAGCCCCATGTTCCTGCGGCTGAGGGGCGCCCTGGACCTGATCACTCCTTTAAACCTCAAAGACCCGAAGGATAGCTCCTTTTCTCCGGCGGGCTGCCGCACCGTTCACGACATCGTCCGATTTTGCCATGAAGTATCGCTGCAGGCCATGTTCGGCTTGATCGGCGAGGCGGGCGGCACGGCGGTTTCTGAGAAAATGAGCTTCAACATTCCCATCAGCCTTCATTTCATCGACCTCGGTGGGGGCTTGCAGGAGGGGCTGTCCTCCTGCGACCGCATCACGCCGGACAGTATCCGGTCGATCCCGATGAATGCCTTTTGGCGGGGGCTGACGTATCCGGGGATCAACTGGTCGAGCGCGGTGCCTTTGGACATGCGCAATCTGGCGACGCTCATGTCGGCCAGCGCCGGCGGAGGGGGGCTGCCCGGCGGGAACAGCTATGCACTGGTATCTCAGGATTATGCGAACGTCAGCATCAAGTTCGGCTACCACTACTGCAACGTGGACAGCCTCTGCAGCAGCAACCCCGGCCAGAATTACGTCACCATGCAGTTCTCGGGAGGGGTCGGCTCCTACTACGGCAAACTGCTCAGGATCGATTTTTTGTCGAAGGTTCTGACCCGGCTCGGCTTTGCCGTGACCGCCAACGGCGACACGATCTCCGCCTCCCTCAAGGGGCTGGATCGGCCTGCCCAGGAGGAGGCGCTCGATCAACTGGGCCGGCTGCTTGCATCGAGCCGTCTGCTCGATGTCGGCATCCGCAGCCAGGAAGACATCGACCGGCTGACGGAGGCTTTTTTCAGAGGCGAATACGATTACATGAACATGGGCAAAGCCTATGCGCTGCCGGGGTTCTATATTCCAGAAGGGGACTGGGCCTGGCAGACCGATTCCGAAGGAGCGCGGCTGGTCCAGGACGGCTCCAAGTGGGCGAGCCGTTTTTCGCTGGGATTGGCCAAGCGTCTGAACCGCGTGATGGGGGCCAAGTACCAACACTTCCTGGACAACATTCAAGCCTACCTTTACTTCCCATTGGCGATTGCCAAAGACGGGCATATCGCAAATGGAACCATCAGCGCCGAAGTCAGACCGGTAAATGGTCTGATCGACCAGGCGGGCGGGATCGCCTTCGGGATCCAGAACATCGGCAACTATTTCGTGTTCCGGCTGAACAGCCTCGAAGACAACTTGATCCTGTTTGAATACGTCAACAGCCGGCGAATCGAACGGCAGTCGGTTGCGTACCCTTTAAGGGCGGGGCATTGGTATCAACTGAGACTTGAGGTTGCGGATAGACGCCTGACGGCCTGCATCGGCGACGAGCCCGTCATGACCTATGATGCCGACCGCAGCTTGGCAGGATACGTCGGACTCTGGACGAAGGCCGACTCGGTTACATCGTTTAAGAATTTTGGAATAACCAGAGCCGGGTCGGAGGGTTGGCTTGATCTGTTCAAGGACGTCAAGAGGGAACCAATAGAAACAAGTTGAATGATGGTGCGACGAAAGGGCGGGTATGGCAAATCAGGGGGTAAATCAAAACGAGGTAGCTCACCCCAGCTTTTGGGAGGCGTTCCGGTTTTGGGTGAAGCTGGGGTTCATCAGCTTCGGAGGCCCAGCCGGGCAGATTGCGATCATGCATAAGGAGCTGGTGGAGCGCAAACGTTGGGTCAGCAACCACCGTTTCCTGAATGCCCTCAACTACTGCATGCTATTGCCCGGC
>JAUQXK010000004.1 GCA_030834695.1 Desulfobacterales bacterium | reverse complement strand
CCGCCAGGAGATCGTAACAGTTTCCGAACGGTGACAGTACGACCCCTCCAGACAAACTGACGAGGCAGGCCGGGCTCACCGATCGCCATGCGAGAGGTGTCAGCAGTTTCAGTAACGGGTTTGATGGATACACTAACAAATCGCTGATGCATGTGCCGAGTTTTTACATGGCAATCCAGGGACTGGAAAAGACCTATGCATTCTAATTCACGGCATCCTTGAAAGCTTTGCCAGGCACAAACTTGGGGGCGTTGGAGGCGCTAATTTGGATTTCTGCGCCAGTCTGCGGGTTGCGGCCTGTGCGTGCCTGGCGTTTGACCACCTTGAAGTTCCCGAATCCCACGAGGTTGACCACATCGCCTTTTTTCAGGGTGTTGACGATGGACTCCAAAACGCAATCCACCGCCGCCTGCGCTTCCGTCTTGCTGCTGACGACGTTCGCTACTTCGTTCACCAAATCCGCCTTGTTCATGAATGTCCCCTTTCTTCGCATTAAGTTATGAGTTGGAACCACTTGAAATGAGCAGGGCGATGCAATCCCCCGTTGATGACTGTCCGCACCTACATGTTGTCGCGGCAGTTTTGGCAGTATTTCCGGGGTGTGCCTCTGCCAATCCAATGAAAGCTCAAAATATGCTTTTTGTCACATTTCGGGCAGATGCACTCCACCTTCGACTTGTCGCAGTCGACATCAATCTCAAAATCATCGTCGGCGTTCTCTATCGGCTCTTCATGCTTCCTGGACGCGTTTCGTTTCCCTGATGACATGCTAAAAGCTCCGGCAAGGACGAATTTACAATAAACGAAACGGGCGCCTCCCAAATAACGAGAGATCGCCCGGGAATTACGGTTAAATTTTCAGGAAGCGGATGGGGTTCTAACTGTATGAAGGCAGGCAGGAATACCGCTCAACCTCCTTGCAACCACTCCCACCCTCTTCCTGGGATTACGGGTTTCCCCGATACCCGACTAAAAACTTAGGACCTGGCTCCGAATCTGTCAAGTTCCTGATAAATTTTTTACCGGCCACCGATTCCGAAACTGAACGCCGACCCCGCATCGGCAACGGACATCCCGAAAAAGAACCCGCTCGGTGGAGGAGGTGCCGGAGCCGCGTAATAAACAGGTGCCGGATAATAGTGCCGCTCCACAACAACCGGCCGATAGTGGCGCTCCACGTAAACCGGTCTGGGCGGCGCATAGTGGTAATGATGATACCCTCCTTGCTTGTAGTGGCCGTAGGCGTTCCCACGTGGGCCACAATCGCCTTTCCAGCCGCCTGCCAGAGAAACACCAGTGCCAAGGAAAATCAAAAAAGCTGCAATTGATAATATTTTCAAAGCGTTGATTTTCATTTTATCCTCCTGCTCTCGTTAACTTTGGCTGGTTAGACGGGACAGGAGGCAGGAGGGTTTACATAGGAATTGGCACGCACCTCAGAGCCGTATTATCGGGCTTTCCTATGCGCGTTTTCCAGAAATTTGGTTCATTAAATAATTCAGAAAAACCTGCCAGGATATCACCCCGACAAACACAGCCGCGAAGACGGGTATGAGGATTTTCACTTTGAGGCGTAAAGGACGGAAATAAACATTGTGAAATACGAGCATGATCAAAATTGCGCTGCACGTTAAAAAAAACTTGGCAATCATGAAAGGCCAAGTTCCAAGCTTAAGGAACCAGGCCATGACGGGGTTTTCTTCGCAGGCGCCCCGGCCGATGAGATGAAGCGTGAAAAGTCCGTCAGAAATGCTGAGGATCACCACCACCAGGATAGCCACCAATAGCCAGGGGTGGTATTGGTCTACATAAATGAACTCCTTTTGGTCGCCTCCCCAACGAGTGGATTTGCGGCGGCCACCGAATAAAAAATGCTTAATCCCCGGCCAGTGCTCCGACCGTCTATCCCTCCTGCTCCGCCTTTCGGCACCCCCCTCCGGTTGATCCATACCTGGTCCTAAAATCCTCTCATTTTTAGGGCAGTACGGTTTCGCTCGGAAAGCCACTGATGGACATAGTCCGATGCATCCTGAACGAGATTCGGTTCCAGGTGCTCAGGATCAGCCTCGCAAAGGCTTCTGTTGATTTCAGCCCATCGTCTTACCCAGTAGGCTGCTTTCTTCGTCTCCTGTTCGATCAGCTCAGAAACCTCGGGCAAAATTTCACGGCGGGCAGGAAATTTGATGATCTCCCCCATAGGCATAATATCGGCTGACATAAGAGAATTATTAAGGCGTTGCAGGGGATATAGGGGGCATATTTACTGAGGGTTGCTTTACAGGTATGATTTGAAAATCAAACGTCTAAACATAGGGGCTATTGAGCTCTTTTATATAAAATTTAGACATATTATAAATTGACCAGGAATTATCTATGGATAACTGACTGGCGTTGGATCCCACAAAATCTATTCTCCCGGATAGATCGTTAAGGGAATTTATATATCCGCTCAAAACATCCAAACCAGATGGATTTATCTTTTTCAAGCCATTCGTGTTGACATGAATCTTTACAGTGTTTCCAGGTAATTTCTTAATCTCATAAATGAGTTCATACGCTGATGTACCGTCGAAGTCGCCATCCAACTTCAAAGTAAAGCCGTCATTCTTTTCAGAGATCCTTATTCCGAAATTTGATGCCACAGAATATTTCCTTTTATTGTATATCTGAACTGAAAAGCGAGAAATACACCGTCAGTTAATTTGTATAGATACGTCAGCGTAAATCGATAAGCCCTAATCGTTTTGATATCCTTATCAACACCATATCGGCACAACGGTAAAAAACTTTAGACTTTTTTGACTTTACAAGACCATGAGGGCGCTTAAGCGACTATCATTCCCTCCATATCGCCATTTCCAGCCGCGAAGCGGACACAAATCAAAAAGGCCCACCGCATCTGCTGCAGTGAGCCTCTCCTGATGGAATTTCAAAATATTTTCTGGGTTCCCCTACCCTCTTACTGCCCACTCATACCGAAACTGAACGCCGATCCTGCGTCCGCAACCGATAGAATCTATAAGCAAAAGTTGAACTATACTAATTGCACCATTGTCTCTCACATGGGATGCCGTCGTTGTTACCGTCCATCTTCACGCCAGGGCAATTCTGAAGAAAAAACTTGGCCTCAGCACAGGACGTCATTTGGGAACAATAAACTCTGCCGTCGCATTTGTAGGACGTCGACTGTTTAGGTTCCAGCCAAGCTGAAGACGTCTCAACGAGCAGCGGTTCTTCGGCAATTCCCACGGTGGTCTCTTTTGCAAAACGGCGCGATTGGTATTGTTCGTATCCCTGCCAAGCAGCGAGCACCAGCAGGGCGGCAATGATTAAACGTTTCATCAATTCACCATGGCAGGCATAAAACTACGGATTGAGCGAAATGAGCTGTTATGAATTTTTCTTTATTCAATCAATTTTACCACATATTGGCGGGGGTTCAAAATTTCGAAGATGGCTGGCAGAGATAGCTGTCCAAATATATTGCAGATTATTTAGCTATAACGAAGGCATTTTGGATGGCTGATATTTTGGAAAACTGTCAGTAACATCATATTTTCGACTGGCGATTTTGCCTTGATATAGATATTTTTTTTGAATACTGACACAAAATATCATTTTCGGATCAATGTTAGTCTTGTCTTTTGAGGCGAATCGATATTAATTTTATTTCCATCTTCGCTAATTTTACAATTACTCGGCCAGATATCCCAAGGCGCGAATATAAAGTCAAGTCTCTTCACTCCGTTTTTATCAACCTCCCCCTGCATACATTTACTGCCTGCTTTAGCAAAGGCTGGCGGTGGACTATCCTTCAATCTAATTCCTGTAAATAAATTTCCTTCTTGAGTTATTTTATAAAGTTATGGATAAGTACCAAAATGTGAAAATGCGTCATAGTTTTCAACCAATACATCCCACTCCCCGCTTATGTCGAAAACGTCTTGGCCATTTGGCAACTTGATGGTTTTCATTGCCGCTGGCTTAGTCGCCTGTGCAAACGTCAATCCAGTCCAAACGATAAGAGCTACAAAACATACCGCCCCAATGAGTAGCATTTTTCTCATTGTTCACCTCCCTCTCTTTTGAGAAACATTAAGGATAACTAAGTTGGAAAAAGAAATAGAAAGGCCCCTAAAGGATAAACTACACCTTCAGGGGCCAACTTGTAGGCCTTTGCTTTGGAAGATACTCATTCGCACACCTCCTTTTTTTGCAGGGTTAGCCCAACAAAAGGTGATGCCGAAATCAAAGACTTACAGGAGAGGAGAGCTCCGGACTGCTATCCTTGGCTAAAAATCAGAGATGCCTTCCTCTACCTTTAGAACTTGCATATGGCCCTCAGGATTCCTTCTGACATATTCCTCTGGGTTCTTCTTGCTGTGTTGGTACTTCCAGCAGATTTTGCCTCTCTCTTCGGAGATACACACTTGATCGTTGCCCTTAACCTCCCAAGTGCAAGGCATACGCAGATCTGCAGAGATCAAAATCCCCTTGCCGTCGGCACGGTAATGCTCGACGACGGGAACGCCCATGAAGGTGCGCTTGAAAGTCGTGTTTGAGTGAAGGGCGCGAAGTTCCTTCGAGCTTTTGATGTCCACCCAATCCTGTGACGCTGCTGGGATAGTGAGCACGAACAACAATACACCTGTTACTAACACGAAATTTCTCCATTTCATGTCTTCACTTCCCAAAATGAAAAAGACTTAAG
Organism: Desulfobacterales bacterium; assembly: GCA_030834695.1. GTDB lineage: Bacteria > Desulfobacterota > Desulfobacteria > Desulfobacterales > SpSt-501 > SpSt-501. Next base: position 4,177 of record JAUQXK010000004.1, on the reverse strand, counting down.
AAGCGAACCAATTTCTTGTACAGGTTTCACCCAAAAGTAGCTCTCCTTCACGGTTATCTTCGCAAATCCTCAAAACTCAATCTGTCTGCATAACGAATAGCGTTTTATCCGTCATCCCTTACCATGAAAGTGCAAGGGGAATGGGATACGAGTTGAGCCGATGTGGCGCATGAAGCTAAGGGAAGTTGGATAAAATTGTGTTGAATTGAATTAGGTTCCATCTATTTCAGTATCACAGATTTTGCCTTTTGGTGATTTTTCGGATGGTATTTAGAGCATCCAACAAAACAAAATCATTGCAGAATGGCCTTACATATACTGACTCATTTTAGCCCAGCACTTCGCCAAGCGTCCAAGATACGTTTCTTGAAATCTTCATCCTTGCTTGGAAACATTTTTCCATGGATATCGATTGATAGATTCGGGTCTAAGCGAATTACATTTTCTGCCGACCAGCGGGCCTTCTCATGATTGCCGGACAATTCGTATGCTGCGGTCAGCCCTTGGAAAGCAAAATGGTAATCCGGGTTGCGTTCGAGGCTTTCATTCCACAAAAGAATTGCCTTATCATACTGCTTGTTACCGAGGTATGCCCATGCCAGATTATTGATCCAGGTCAGCGGCCTGAGGGCCGCAAGGCGGAAAGATGTTTCTTGGGTTTTAATGGCTTCTTCATATCGGCCCGCCATTCTTAAGGCCAAAGCCAGCGAATAGTAGGAACCAGCATCGTTGGGGCTCAAATCAACAGCTTTCTCGCCCTGTAACACCGCATTTTCAAAATCTTTTCTCAGTAGACTGATCGCGCTCAACAGCCCATGCGGCGGAGACTGATCGGGGGCAAGAGATGCAAATTTTTGAGCCGCTTGCTGGGCCTTCTCAATCGATTGTTCAGGTGATTTGGCAATGCGAAACCATACCTCATCTGCATAAGCAAAACCCAAGCTCCTGTATGCCACAGCAAAATTAGGATCGAGACTTATCGCTTCTTCAAATAACTGACGGGCTGTTATTGAGTCTTGCCGGGTTCGCCGGAAAAAATGATTTACGCCTTTCAGATATGATTCATAGGCTTTGAGATTGCTGGGCCGATAATGCTTGAGGCTGATCGATAGGTTTGTCGCTGAAATTCCAGCAATGAATTTGATATTTAATTTTTCCATGACATCCATGGTTATCTGGTCTTGGAGAGCGAACAAGTCTTCAAATTGTCGATCGTAGCGTTCTGCCCAAATATGGTTACCAGTATCCCCATCAATCAACTGAACATTGACTCGCACTCGATCAGCATCGCGTTGCACGCTTCCTTCAAGCAAATAGCGTGCTCCTAATTGCTCGGATATTTTTTGGGCCGTCATGGCCTTGCCCTTGAAGGCGAAGCTGGAGGTGCGGGCGGCGACATAGATATCCGGGGTCTGGGACAGCCCCGTAATCAACTGCTCGGCCATGCCGTCGCTGAAATACTCCTGCTCAGGGTCGCCGGTCATGTTCTGGAAGGGCAGCACGGCAATGGACGCTTTTCCAGGAACTGGAAAGGCCACTTTCCTCAGATCAATCTTGTCTTCTATCGGTGGTGCTTTATCCGGGACGAGCTGCCGCATTGTAGCAACTCCGATTACGATCAGGATGACTGCCGCACAGGCGAAAGCTATTTTTCGGGTCTTTGTCGATTTGGCTGGTGAGGTTATTTTGCCCAGTTCCGCCTCAGTGGTCACTCGCGGTTCCAAGAGCACTTTGTAGGCCCCTACTGGTCTGGCAATATTCTTGACCGTCTGTTCCCCAAGGTAGATAAAACCGAAAGGCAGCTTTGTCTCGATCTGGTCGAACGCGGTCTTTGAAATGCAGATGCCTCCGCGCTCAGCGAGAGATTCAAGCCGGGCGGCGATATTCACTCCGTCCCCGTAAATTCGCTCCCCCTCCTCGATCACGTCCCCGAGGTTCACCCCGATGCGGAACAACATTTTCCGATTCTCAGGTAACTCGTTGTTACGCGCATGGAGTTCCTTCTGAGTCGCTACAGCGCACTGCACTGCATCCACTACGCTTGTGAACTCAGCCAGTAAATTATCCCCCGGAGCATCCACTACGCGGCCGCGGTGCTGGTGGATTAGTTCGGACATGATCCCCTTGTACTGATCAAGGGTCTTGACCGTTGCCGCCTCGTCTTCGCCCATCAGGCGACTGTAACCGGCCACGTCGGCACTGAAGATGGTGGTGAGCTTTCGCTTGAATTGGTCCTGTGCCATGAGCCACCCCCTTGAGCAGAAGGTTAGGCAAGTACAGGATGAGAGAGGTAAATTTGAAATGAAATTGGGCTGGTGAGGTGAGGTCCGAACCGATTAAGTGAACCAGCGCCCGAATCAAGTTGGTTGGATAATACCCCTGTCGGGCGTTAAAAATCAAATGAAATCGGACCGTGGGCGGAGTCTATATCACAAGGAACCCTTACTTTGTGATTAGTCGATGATCTGCCAGCTATTCAACACAGTAAAATCATTACAGGTTGATTCCGTGTATTTTATCCTTGGCTCCATTGGTGTTCATACGTAGGATTCCAGAGAGCCTATAATTTCAATGGTTGTAGGCGCTGCATGGAATCTCGCATATTCCCTTCAAATTACCTCATAGTCTGCTAAATCCGGATGATCCTCAATTTTATTATTCTCGAATGCTGCTCTTATGAAATAATATGTAACACGTCGATCTATAAAATTTGAAAGCGCCTCCTCTACATAACCCCACATTTTCTTATCTGCCTGAACCACCCTTAGCAAAAAAGGAATAATACTTTTATCCCCAATTTTACCAAGGGCAACAATTACATGGCGGCGAACATAGAGGCAATTATCGTTCAGGCTCTCTTTAAGAGGTGCTACTGCCTTTTCATTACCAATTTTTCCGAGTGCTTTTGCAGCATGTAATCGAACCAGCCAATGAATGTCCTTTAGTGCTGGAATTAAAAGGTCAACACCTTCTTTTATATTCTGTTTTCCAATTTCGTTTGCTGCACTCCAACGCCACCTCGACTGCCGATGAGTTACCAAATTTAGCAACCACTTTTTTTCACTAGAAGTCATTTCACGGATAACAGGCCTTCCACTAACATAGCCTAATTTTAGATTTAGCTTATGAATGATGTCCATAGTTGCAGACCACCAATAAATTAGATGGGGCCACAAATAACATTTGGATTATTCTCCTGTCATATCAAACCATAGAGTCCCTTACAGAATGCCCACCAAATCAATCCCATTCAGCCTGCTATCGTTGCCATAGCTGTTTATACACGCATGTTATGCGGATCGGCATTAAATCCTCGCATGCAAGGTAAGCTGCACAAGTACAATATCACAGATTTTATGTTTTTGTGATTTCGTCGGATGATCTGTCAGTCATCCAACAGGCCAAAATCATTACAGATTAGTTCTCTATATATTATCCTTACCTCCGTTGGCTCGTGCAGCGTTAGGGCTTATTGACGGCTCATATCCCTTACAAAGAGCAGATAGGACTTGTTCAGAATCAGGTCGCCTGTTTCCCTGATAAGATACAGGAACTGAGGCGTGAAATTCAGGTGGTCGCTGAGCCGCGAGCGCTCGGGCGGCATTTCCACCGGAAACTTTCCACCGAACACCGTTCCTCCCGACATTTCCACTTCCACCAGCTGTTCCTGGGGAAACATCACATCATCCAATAAGTCTTTTTCCTTCAGCTCCACCCAGCGGATGCGGCGCTTATTGGCCAGGATGATCTTCTTCTGCTGAGTCTCCTCCAGAGGAAGAAAATCATGCGTGGAATTGAAAATATCGAGTATCAGCTCCCGGCCCGAATGCGCTTCCGCATAAGCTTGAAGGAAAAAACTGACTTCCATGAAGCGGTCGTCGCTCCAATGCACCACCGCGCTCCGTCGAGTCTTTGGGATGATCATGCTATATGTCTCCTTGGGCTTTCTTCTCGATCAACGCGGCAAAAAGGCTCTTGTCGCTCGCTTTTTCGTAGGCTGCTTCCGGTGTGATCCGGTCTTCTTTGATATGATTCTTGAGTGCGGCATCCATCGTCTGCATCCCCTCTTTAAGCCCTCCCTGGATGAGGGAGGGGATCTGAGAAACCTTGCCCTCCCGAATCATGTTCGCCAGGGCCGCAGACCCCAGAAGGACCTCGTTGGCGGCGCACCGGCCCT
>JAUQXK010000066.1 GCA_030834695.1 Desulfobacterales bacterium | reverse complement strand
CCTCATCACCGAGGCGGTCGGTCGCTGGTCCATGCTGGACATATTCGTGGTCACCATCCTGGTGGCTTTGGTGAATCTCGGGGCCCTGGCCACGATCCAGGCCGGACCGGCCGCCCTGCACTTCGCCGCCGTGGTGGTCATCACCATGGTGGCCGCCATGAGCTTCGACCCCCGCTTGATATGGGATGCAAAGGAGAAGAGACATGAATAATCAACATCCGTCGGACGCCGGCTTTCCGGAAGTTCCCGCTACAGCCGTCAAGACCGACAGGCGGCGCTTTTCGCTGGTATGGCTCGTGCCGTTGGTGGCAGTCTTGATCGGCGGATGGCTGGTGGTGAAGGCCCTGACGGAAAAAGGCCCGGTGATCACCATCACCTTCAAATCGGCAGATGGGTTGGAAGCCGGAAAGACCAAAATCAAATTCAAGGATGTGGAAATCGGGGTCGTCGAGGAAGTCCACCTCGGCAAGGACCTGTCGCACGTGGTAGCCAAGGCGCAGCTCGTCAAGGAGGCGGAGAGTTTCCTTTCAGAGAACACTCGTTTCTGGGTGGTCCGCGCCCGCGTTTCGGCCAGTGCCATCCACGGACTGGGAACGGTCTTCTCAGGTGCGTACATCGATGTGGACCCGGGGAAAAAGGGAAAACCCGCCACCTCCTTCCAGGGGCTGGAGGAGCCGCCTATCGTTACGACCGGGCTTCCGGGAAGGCATTTCATCCTCGAATCGGAGCGCAGAGGTTCCCTTGAGGTCGGGGCGCCGATCTACTACCGGCAGATCCGGGCCGGGGAGGTCGTGGCCTACAACCTCAGCGAGGACGGCACGAAGATCATCTCCAAGGTTTTCGTGAATGCCCCCTACCACCTGTTTGTCCGGAACAGCACGCGGTTCTGGAGCGCAAGCGGTGTGGACTTAAAACTCGATGCCACCGGCATCACGTTGGAAACCGAGTCGTTGGTCACCATCCTGGTCGGAGGCATCGCCTTCGACTCGATCGACGGCGACCCCGGGCGGGAGAAGGAAGCCCCGGAAGACTCAACCTTCAAGCTTTTTCCGAGTCACGAAGCCGCCAAACAAAAGATTTACAGCGTCAAGAATCATTATGTTCTGTTCTTCGACGAATCGGTCAGAGGACTAGGTGTTGGCGCACCGGTTGAATTCCGGGGAATCCCGATCGGACAAGTAATTGACATCAAACCGGAATTTGACCTCAAATTGAATAAAGCCAAAATTCCAGTGATCATCGCAGCGGAACCGGAACGAATTTCATTCATCGGCCAGCTGCCGGACGGGGTGACTCGGGAAACCTTAGTCGACCATCTCATCGAGAGAGGGTTCCGCGCCCAGCTGCGTACGGGGAATCTCTTAACCGGCCAGCTGTATATCGCGATAGATTTATTCCCGGACGCCAAACCTGCCAAGATGGTGCGAGGGGGAAGATACGGATACCCGGAATTCCCGACGACACCGACCCAGTTGGAGGAGATCGGTTCGAAGGTGACCCAGCTGGTCGCCAAAATTGACAAGATCCCCATCGAGCAGATCGGAAACGACCTGCGGGACACCATGCAGGGCGCCAAGCGCATCGTCAACTCGCCGGAGCTGCTCGAAACCGTGAAGTCCCTGAACGCCGCCGTCAAAGAACTCCAGGCGTTTACGGTCGAGCTCCGCACGCGGACAGCACCCGAGGTCACGGCCACTCTGCAGCAGGCGCAGCGTTCGCTCGCCGCCGCCGAAAGCTCGCTGGCGGCGGACTCCCCCCAGCAATACCGGGTGAAAGCGGCGCTGGACGAAATCGCCGGGGCCGCGCGCTCCCTGCGGCTGTTGACGGAATTTCTCGAAGCTCATCCGGAATCGCTCTTGAGAGGGAAAGGATCAGAAAAATGAACGCAGTGAGATGTGTTGTCAAATTCGCTTTAGGCATTGGAATGCTGGGCCTCGTGCTCGCCGGATGCGCAACAAACCCGCCTGCCAGGTATTACACCTTGGCCCCGCTGCAGCCTCCGTCAGCCAAGGCGGCTTCGGTTCCCACGTTCACCGTGGCCGTCGGGCCGGTGATTCTTCCGGACCTGCTCCAGCGGCCGCAGATCGCCACCCGCACGAACGATCAGCAAATCAGTTTTTCTGATTTTCATAGATGGGCGGGAGCGCTGGCGGATGAGATTAAACGGGTGCTGGTGGTAAACCTCAATGGCCTTCTGACAGGCAAGCGTGCGACCGTCTCTACCGACGACATGGCCATCGATCCGGACGTCCGGGTGGTCGTGAACATTAACCGGTTTGACGGGCTGCCCGGGAGCAGTGTCTGGCTGAACGCCGTCTGGACCATCAAGGAACAGAAAGGGAAAATGGAGATTGCGGTGAATCAGTCCGTGATCGAGGAGCAGGTCAGCGGCCTGGAGTACTTGGACCTGGTGAGCGCTCAGAGCCGGGCGATCGGTCACTTGAGCCGAGCGATCGCCGCCGAGCTTGAAAAACTCAGATAGACGGACAGCCCGAGTCAATCGAGGCGCTGACATCACGCCTTTTGTTCTTGAAGATTTAAAACTAGTTGCATTAAAAAATGAAAACTGCAAACCTGGAGGTTCCCATGAAAAGACACCTTGTTTTCACTTCATTTCTGCTTTTGCTCTTTTTGGCGTTTGGCTGCGCGTCGACCAAGGTTTCGGACCGCGAGAGGTACTCGGCAGGGAAGCTTCCGCGGCCCGCCCAGATTATCGTGTATGATTTTGTGACCAACCCCGAGGGAGTCGCCCCCGACTCGGCCCTTGCCGGGCAGACTGAGTCGCCGGCCACACCGCCGACAGCCGAGCAGGTAGAACTGGAAAAGCAAGTGGGGATGCAAATCGCCGAGGAGCTTGCCGCCAACATCCGGGGGATGGGCCTCTCTGCCGTCCGAGCGACCCCCCAGACGGTTTCCAAGGTAAATGACATCATGATTCGCGGGTATCTATTGTCGGTTGACGAGGGAAGCCAGCTGAAACGCGTGACCCTTGGGTTTGGCTCCGGTGCCTCCGAGCTTAAAACCCTGGTCGAAGGCTACCAGATGACGGTCAGCGGCCCCCGCAAGCTCGGGCAGGGGTCGATCGATGCCGGGGGAGGGAAGATGCCTGGCGGTGCATTAGGCGTTGCGGCCCTTCTGGTCACCCACAACCCTGTCGGGCTCGCCGTCCAAGCCGGCGTGCAGGGCTACGGGGAGTATTCCGGGAGTGCTCAGATCCAGGGCCGGGCCAAGCAGGCCGCCAAGGAAGTTGCCGACCAGCTCAAGATCCGATTTGAGGAAGAGGGATGGATCTAACGAAACCGGATCGTCCCGATAATTCCGAAATCACTCGCGCATAGCAGCAGTGCAATGCTGAAGTGCTCATGAGTATATGAGGGGATCACTTCATGGCTGAAAAAGCGGGACCGGCGCGCGAGCTTGCTGTCCGAACCGAAGTTCGGGGGTGGCGGGAGGCCTTTCCCCCGGCGCAGTGGCTCGCTGCGTATCGCCTTCAGTGGCTCCCGCACGACGCGATCGCCGGCGTGACGTTGGCTGCCTACGGCATTCCGGTGTCCCTCGCCTACGCATCGCTCGCCGGCCTGCCGCCGCAATATGGCATCTACTGCTATCTGGTCGGCGGCCTGTTCTATGCCCTGTTCGGCTCGTCCCGGCAGCTTGCGGTCGGTCCTACCTCTGCGATCTCGATGCTCGTCGGTGTCACGGTCGCCGGCATGGCGGCGGGCGATCCCGGACGCTGGGCCGGCATTTCCGCGCTGACGGCGCTGGTCATAGCAGGCATGTGCGTGCTGGCTTGGCTTCTGCGATTGAGCCAGCTGGTCAACTTTATAAGCGAAACCATTCTACTGGGCTTCAAGGCCGGCGCTGCGTTGACCATTGCCATGACCCAGTTGCCTAAGCTGTTCGGGGTAAAGGGTGGCGGGGAAAACTTCTTCGAACGCATCGTCGTCTTGGGCGGTCAGCTTCCGGATACCAATATCGCCGTGTTGGTTTTCGGCCTCGCCACGCTCGGGGTGCTGCTGCTCGGGGAAAATTTACTGCCGGGCCGGCCGGTCGCGCTGGTCGTGGTGGTGATTTCCATCATCGCGTTGTCAGTGACGCCGTTGGGCGATCTTGGGCTCAAGGTGGTTGGTGCTTTGCCGACCGGCTTGCCCGGCTTCCATTTACCGGAGCTGCGACTGCGCGATGTGGATGGGGTGATCCCCCTGGCGTTCGCGTGCATGCTGCTGGCGTACGTGGAAAGCGTTTCCGCCGCCCGGGCCTTGGCGCAAGCGCACGGCGACGAAATCGATCCGCGGCAGGAACTGCTCGGCCTGGGCGCGGCGAATCTGGGTGCGGCCTTGTTCCAGGCCTACCCGGTAGCGGGCGGGCTTTCGCAGTCTTCGGTGAATGACAAGGCCGGTGCCAAGACGCCGCTGGCGCTGGTATTCGCCTCACTCACGATCGCCATATGCCTGCTGTATTTGACCGGGTTGTTGAGCAACCTGCCCAACGTGGTGCTAGCGGCCATAGTTCTGGTCGCCGTCAAGGGACTAGTCAACATTTCCGAATTGCGTCACGTATGGCGCGTTAGTCATTTCGAATTCATCATATCGATGGTCGCTTTCGCCGCCGTTCTGCTACTGGGTATTCTTAAAGGTGTGCTGGTGGCGGTCCTGTTTTCGCTCCTGTTGTTGATACGGCGCGCTGCGTACCCGCACGTAGCTTTTCTCGGCCGCATTCCGGGCACCCGGAGTTACTCCGACTTGGCGCGCAATCCTGGCAACGAGGTTATCCCAGGCGCGCTGGCGTTCCGCGTCGATGCGTCGTTGCTCTACTTCAACGTCGAGCATGTGCGCGACGCTATCTGGCAGAAAATCCGCTCTGCCCGCGAACCGCTGAAGCTGGTGGTATGCGATCTGTCCGCATCACCCCTCGTCGACCTGGCCGGTGTGCGCATGCTGGCGACCTTGAACGCGCAACTGCAGGCGTCAGGGATTCGCCTGCGACTCGCCGCGGCGCGCGCAACGGTGCGCGATATCCTGCGCGCCGAAGGAATGGAGGAACTGGTCGGCTACTTCGGTCGCAGAATCTCGGTGGCCGATGTCATCGACGAGTTCCAGGGCACGACGGGAACGGGCGGCTATTCCGAGACCTGATCCCGCATCTTCGAGCAAATCATTCGTGCTAAATGACTCGAGAAGACCCAAAAGGCCGCTCTCGTAGATCAGAATGGAGGGCGTGCGTCGAAGGGCAATCAGACCCTGCTTTAACAAATTTCCGCATAACATCCGCATGCACCTGATCTGTTGCAGTGGGATGCGTCCGCTTCTGGCAGCATTTGAAGCGGGGAGTGGGAAATACCTCAGGAAACTTCCTCCCCAAGAAAACAGCTATATTTGACAGGGCAGTTGCACCTGCTGTTTTTTTTAAGAATTATAAATATCCGGATTATGCTTAAAAAAAGCCCATCCGCTCTTTATTTTCTGCTGATGCTGACGGTGGGACTTCGGCGATGAATAGAATCTTTGAAAAGTTTGAAAACTTGATGGTGTGGTCAGGTAATCTCAAACAAAGCGTATTCATGAAAAGTGTGGATATGATTTCGGATAGGAAAAACCTGGATAGATTGTTCCTCTGGGATATATCCAACGAAAAGCGATTCCCCCCGTTTAGGCGGTACTGACAGTCTGCATCTCCTGTCCATTTTTGGATGGATAGAGATACTGGAAATTAATCCCAGGTCTGGTTATTAACATCTCCCCCGATATAAAATCTCCCGTTGCCTCGGGCGGCACAGATGTCATGACACAGATGTCATTGACAGCCGCGACATTTGTCTGTATTTTTTAAGACACCTATCGTAGGCATAAAAAGCGGAGGCGTTATGACCATTTCAAGCGTCACTCAGCTGCTCGGCGGGAAAAAGGCGCTCGGGCGGGAGGTTCGGACGCGGATGGACCTTATCGATCTCAGCCGGAAAGGGGTGTCCAAGGAGGCACTGCTGTATCTGGCGAAATTCATGGGGCTGCCTGTCAGCCAGATGGCGGCGCTGCTGCCGGTGACGGAGCGTACGATTCAGCGCTACGCGCCCAAGGAGCACTTCGACCGGGTCGTTTCCGAGAACATCCTCCACCTGGCGGAAGTCGCCGCTCGGGGAATGGAGGTGTTTGAAGATAATGACAGCTTCAGGGCCTGGATCGATCAGCCCAGCACGGCGCTGGGGGGCCGTTCCCCGAAGAGCCTGCTGCCTTCACGGTTCGGCATCGACATGGTTCTGGACGAGCTCACCCGCATCGAACACGGGGTGGCGGCCTGATGCAGGTCTACCGCCTGGCGAAGGCGACACACATTCGTGATCTGTCCGGCGCCGGTGCGCGCATCGCCGGAGGCCGGTGGAACGTGAAGGGGACGGCCGTTTTGTACACGGCCGAGAGCCGGGCTTTGGCGACCGTCGAGTATCTCGTGCACGTCCCGATCGCCATCATCCCCAGGAATCTTAAAATGGCAACCCTGGAGGTCCCGGATGCAGCTTCCAAGGCGACCATTCCCATCAAAGACCTGCCGCCAAACTGGGATCACTACCCTCCTCCCCCACAACTGGCAACAATCGGTACGGACTGGATCTTAAAAAATTCGCACCTGCTGCTGTACGTTCCCTCAGCCGTTGTGCCGGGGGAGCACAACGTGCTGATCAATCCGTCCCACCGCGACATGAAGCATGTCAAAATACTCGATGTCGAAGCCTACCGATTCGACAAACGGCTCATCCAATAGCACCGATTCGCCCCCTGCCCGTCAAGCTCACTTGATCCAGTTGATGTCTGTCCCGGGCGGCAAGTGCGGGGTGAAGACCGAGATGTACTGCAGGTTTTCCTCCAGCGCCCGGGTATCGTGAACGATGCCGCGCGGGCAGACATGGACGTCGCCCGCCTTCACCGGCTTCCATTCGCCGTTCACCAGAATTTCGCCGCGGCCTCCCACCACGATGACGATCTCGTCGGAAACCGTGTGAAAGTGGTTGCCGATCTGAGTGCCCTTCACGGCGGTTCGGACCATCATCTGGGTGCGCGGGCAATCGTAGACCACTTCGCTGTCCACCCCTTTCTCGGGCAGCTGGCGCTTCGCGTAATACCCTGGAAGATTGAGCAAAACAGACACGTTGGGCGTCGAGTCGATCAACCCCTTCAGTTCCTGCGGATTCAAAGACATGCATGCCTCCATCTGGTTAAGGTGTCTCCCGCCTGGTATGCACTTGGGAAGCCGGGAGGTGTTGTCGATGGTTCGATGCATAAAAGAATTCCATCGCGGCGTCAAGCTGTTAGCGGTGCTGGCCGGGAGAAGCGAGCGCACTCGCAGAAGCCATGAATTTCATGGACAAGGCGCATGATTTTTTATATAAATCAAAAGAATGAATCCGCTTCAATCCGACCAGGAATTACTCGAACGAACCGTTGACGCTCCTATCATAGCTGTATGCCATGAAACACGGCGTTGGCCCATGCGTCGTCTGCTTGGAAAACACTTTGTTTTGATTATGTTTTTTTTATGCTTCCTGGCCAGCTGCAACAGCTCCGATGAAAGCGTGGCGCCGGAGGCCGTCAGCTCAGGGGTAACAGCGCAGGAGATCCTTCTGGGATCATCTCTGGCGCTGAAAGGGCACGCCAGTTTTCTGGGTACGCAGACCTTTCGCGGGGCGATGAGCTATCTCAACCACATCAACGAGCAGGGCGGGGTTCACGGCCGCACTATCAAGGTGGTCGCCTATGACGACAGTTACGACCCGCCGATGTGCATGGCGAACACCCAGAAGCTCATCATCGACGATCAAGTGTTTGCCCTTTTCTGTTATGTCGGCACTCCCACGACCGTCAAGGTTCTGCCGATGATCGAGGAGGCCCGCATTCCGCTGCTGGGAATGTTCACCGGCGCCAATGCATTGCGCGAACCGTTCAACCGCTACCTGATCAACGTGCGGGCATCCTATTATCAGGAAACCGGCGCCGCCGTTCGGCACCTGATCGATGATTTGGGGTTGCGGAAGATTGCTGTATTTTACCAGTACGATGCTTACGGTTTTGACGGCCTCACCGGAACGGAACTGGCGTTGAAGCGGTTCAATCTGGCTCCGGTCGCTGGAGGATCTTACAACCGTGGCACCCTGGACGTGCAGGAGGGGCTCAATAAAATCATGGCATCCGGGGCTGAAGCCGTAGTGATGATCGGAACCTACGATCCGTGCGCCAAGTTCATCCGGCTCGCTCATGAACGGGGATTTCACCCTTTGTTTTATCTGGTGTCGTTCGTAGGGGCCGATGAGCTGGCGCGGAGGCTTGAAAACCAGCAAGGTATCACGGTCATCATGTCCCAGGTGGTACCGCCGCCCGACCGCCTCGATCCCAGTTCCCTGCTGACCGGACCGGTCGGTTATGTCACGCTCCTTCAACGCTATTTTCCGGAAGACCAGCCCAATTTTGTGGGCTTCGAGGGATTCATCAACGCCAGAGTGTTGGTCGAAGGCCTGAATCGGGCCGGGGCTGATCTCACCCGTGAAACGTTTATCAACGCCATCGAATCGATCCGTGACTTGTCCCTGGGTTTTGATATCAACATTGCTTTCAGCGCCAACGACCACCAAGGACTGGATCGTGTTTATTTCACCCGGCTGGAGAATGGCCAGTTCTCCCTAATCAAGGACTGGGCGGACATCAAGACCCAGCTGAACGCACTTCGTTGAGCCGACCATGAAGCGCGATGTCATCCGGGAAGCCGCCAAGCGCTTCCGAGATATCAGCCTCAAGAACAAGATTTTCTTTTCTATCATCGCGGTTATCCTGGTTATCAGCGCCATCATCGCCGTGCTGGCCCGCTGGATTTTGGTCGACAACCTCATTTCCGAGCTTGAACTGCGGGGGATAGCGATTGCCCGGACGATCGCCGAGCGCAGCAGCGGGTACATCCTCGACAAGAACTACCCCGAGTTGCTCAGCCTGATCTTCGACGAGGCCAAGCTCAAGGAGCGCCAGCACCTAGTTTCGTATATCTTTGTGAGCGATCGTGAGGACCAGGTGCTCAGCCACACGCTCATGAGGCAGTTTCCCGAGTCGTTGCGGATGGCCAACCGGGTCCCGCCGGACGAGACCAAGAGTGTGCGCCTGTTCCGGATCGGCGACCAGACGGCGTACGACATCGCCATCCCCGTGACGCAGGGGATCTACCGTATCGGCACCGTGCATGTGGGGCTCAACAAGAACCATATCGACCAGCTGGTCGGCAAGCTTCGAACCACGTTTCTGGGGTTTCTGTCCCTGGTGGTCGTGATCGTTTTCGTCATCACCCACCGCCTGGCCAAATACATCACCCGGCCGATCTTTAAGCTCACACAGATTTCCGAGGAACTGAGCAAGGGCAACTTCGACGTAAAGCTGGACGCCGAGCAGGTATCGAAGGGCGGGCAGCCGCAGGAGTGCCCGGCCTTCGCCAACCCCGACGTGCCCTGCCGGCACCTGGACGGGAACCTGGCGGCTGCGGCACCGGGGGACAAAATGGGCGAAGCCGATCCGGTATGCCGAGACTGCCAGTTTTACCGCCGCCAAAGGGGCGACGAGGTGGCACAGCTGGCGGATGCTTTTTACAACATGATCTGGGGCATTCGACTTTACCGGCGCCGTGTGCGCGAATCCGAAAAAAAATACCGCTCCCTGTTCGACAGTGGTCCCGACCCCATCTTCGTCATCAACCACCAGTCTTTCGACATCATCGACGCCAACCCGCGGGCCGTCGAAGTTTACGGGTACAGCCGCGAGGAGTTGATCGGCAGGCCCTTCATGGAGCTGGCCCCCGAGCACACGCACGAGTACTTTCAATCGCTCCAGGGCCAGGGGGAAAGCCACGGGCTGGTCACCTACCCCAAGGCGCTGCATTACAAGAAAGGCCACACGCCTTTTTACGTGAACCTCCACGCATCCAACACCACTTACAAGGGTCAGCCGGCCATCGTGCTCGCCTCCACCGACATCACCGAGATGGTCGAGAAGGACGCGCAGCTGATTCAGGCCAGCAAGATGAAGTCGTTGGGTGAAATGTCGGCCGGCATCGCCCACGAGCTGAACCAGCCGCTGAATGCCATCAAGATGGGCAGCGATTTTCTGGGCATGATGGTCGAGGCGAATCGCGATATCCCCCCGGTCGATCTTCATCAGGTAGTCACCGAGATGAGCACCCAGGTCGATCGGGCCGCTGAGATCATCAACACGCTGCGATCCTTTGGGCGCAAGGCCGAGCTTGTGATGGAGCGCGTGGACATCAACAAGCCCATCCAGGCCGTCTTCTCCCTGGTCGGCCGCCAGTTCGAACTGGACAACATCCGCCTGGAGTTGGAATTGACCCCGGGGATCGGTACGATCATGGCGCATGACAACCGGCTTCAGCAGGTCTTCTTCAATCTGGTCACCAATGCGCGAGACGCCATCAGCGAAAAAAGGCAGCGCCATGCCGGCCATCCGGCCGGAAAGATCGTCGTCCGGACGTATCGGGAAGGCGTCCAGGTGGTGGCGGAGGTCGAGGACGATGGCATCGGAATCAGCGAGGCGGTACGTGACAAGATTTTCGAACCGTTTTTCAGCACCAAGGAAAGCAGTATCGACATGGGGCTCGGGCTGGCGATTATTTACGGGATCGTCAAAGATTACGGCGGCACGATTGATCTGAAAACGTGTGAAGGAGAAGGCACCACGTTTAAACTCAGTTTTGCCGCAACCTAGCGCAAGGATACCTAATGGAAAAGATTCTGGTCATCGACGATGAGAAACCCACGTTGATGATGTTTCGTTTGACGCTGGCAGCTGGCGGATACGAGGTGTTCACGGCGGAAAACGGCCAGCAGGGGCTGGATGTATTCAGCCGCGAGCGTCCGAGCATCGTTCTGACGGACATCAAGATGCCGGGCATGAACGGCATAGAAGTCCTCAAGCGCATCAAGCAGATCGACCCCTTGGCCGAGGTTATCGTCATCACCGGCCATGGGGACATGGATCTGGCGATCCAGGCGCTCAACCTGGATGCCACCGATTTCATCAACAAGCCCATTCAGCGTCATCTGCTCGAGCAGGCGATCCGGCGCGCGCAAGAACGCCGGCGGCTCGCCGGCGAGCAGGGCTGGCAGATGGCCTTGCAGCCGACCGAACAAGCCGCTGTGATCGTGATTCAGGGCAACATCACGGCGAAAACCGAAAGTCGGCTTCAAACCCTTTACCAGGAGGCCGTGGCACTCAATAAGCCCCGCATCGTGCTGCACTTCGATGAGAATGCCACGATCAACGGAGCCGGCATCGCCGTCTTGACCCAGCTGCTTCTGGACAGCCAGAAACAAGGTCGCCACGTTGTGGTGGCCGAGCTTTCGGAGAACCTCAGAAAAGTCTTCGAGATAGTAGGGCTCTCCAAGATCGTGCCGCTGGTGGATTCGCTGGAAAAGGCGCTGGCGTGAGGATAGCGGCCGTACGGTTGCTCAGTTTTGAAGTCAAGAAAGGCTTTCTTATGAAATCGTGGCGGATGTTGATGGGGATGCTGGCGCTGACCGGTTTATGGTCGGCCAGCCTAACTACCGGGACGGCCTGGTGCGCCGGTCTCCCCAAGAAGGGGGACACACTGCCGCTTTTTGAGCTTCAGACCCCGGAATCCGAAAAAGCCAGGGAATACCTTGGAATCAGCCAGCCGGGCTTTCGATTGGGGGATATCCCCGCCCGGCTGGTGCTGGTCGAAATCATCGGAGTCTATTGCCCGCAGTGTTATCAGCAGGCGCCGCTCTTCAACACGCTTTTCAACCGAATCGAAAAAGGCAAACTGAAGGGACAGGTTAAAATGCTGGCCATCGCGGTCGGCGGGAATAACAATGAGATCAAATATCTTTATGAACAGGTGCAGTACAGCTTTCCTGTCACTCCCGATCCGAAGTTTGAGATCCATAAATTACTTGGCGAGCCCCGCACCCCCTTCACCCTGCTGGTCGATCCCCAGGGCAAGGTTCTTTATACGCACCTGGGGATTATCGAGAATGTGGATGCCCTGCTGAAACTTATCAACGAGTTGGTGCGCTGAGCGGCATGGTCCCGTCGAAGTCCGAGTTGCGAGATGCATTCGAGAGCGCCTCACAGGCTCAGCATGAGCTCGACAAACGCGTGTTTCACCTCAACGCCCTTTATGAAACCGCATGCGAGCTTTCCGAAATCACGCAGCCCCGAAAAATCATGGAGACTTACCTGCTCACGGCCATGGGCATTTTCGGAATCGCGAGCGGGCTGGCCATTCTGGTAAACACACGAACGGGGCAGGGTTATCTCGCTCACCGAGGGCTAATCGGTGATGAAGCTGAAGCCTGTGAGCGCAGCCTGGGCCTCATCGCTGACGACTACCTGAGCCAGGGGCAATTGTCCCAGCATGCGGAGCTGGCAATACCACGGCCGGGCGCTGATCCGGGACGTCTGCCGGCCGATACGACCATTGTCATCAAGCAGTCCATCGACTCAAGTTATGCCGTGCTGGCGGCTTTCGGCCATAGGATTTCAGGGCCGCCTCTTGCCGATGCGGACGCCGCCGCCCTCCTCAACCTGACGGGAACCATGACCAATGCCCTGGCCCATCATCTCTTCAACCGTCAGATCGAGCATCTCAGCGCCGGTTTGATGCGTCAGGGTGTGGACCTGCAGGAAGCGTTGCGTCAAGCTGAAAAGGCGCGCGCGAACCTGGACCGGCGGGTTTTTTATCTTCAAACACTTTATGAATTCACCGCCGAGCTGAGCCCGATCATCGCCACCGAAAAGCTGCTTGAAACCTTTGTGCTGACCCTCATGGGCACGTTCGGGGCGAGAGAGGGCATCGTCCTGCTCTGCGACCGAAAGAGCCGGAAGGTCAGCTGCGCCTGCCGAGGTGCCTCGACGGGTCGGAAATGGGATCTGGAGGAGGTGGAAAAGTACCTTTACCGCGGATTTCAAGCGACCGAGTATCGGCGTCTCGATCCGATGTCGATCGGTTTCATCGTTGACCCGCAAGCGGTATTCTCCGCAAGCGAGATGAATTTCACCGTCCATACGGCGGTATTGTTCACGGTGGATGACTCGCTGCTGGGGCTGGCCGCTTTAGGGGCTTCGCTGGGAAAGCCCGGCCTCGGGGCCGACGAACTGGAACTCTTGCGCGGGCTGACTGCCAGTTGCATGGTGTTTCTGAAAAATGCCCGGGCGTTTGAAACCATCCAGGCGCTCAACGAAGATCTGGGCCGCACCAATACGGATCTGCGCCAGACGATTGCCGAGCTGACCGAGGCCCGGAACCAGATTCGGCTTCTGGAAGTAGCCAAAAGCCGCTTGAAGCAGCTGATTCAAAGAGAGGCGGAGCGGTCCGGACGCTTGCGCCTATCCGATGTCCTGCTGGTCCTCTTTACCTCGACCGTTCTATCTCTGGCATTCAACTATTCCAGCCCGAACGGCATCCCGGTAGTGCCTGAAGTCGTTTTTCAGGCGCAGGTGCAGCGGGTCGATGTGCTCACCGCCCACCAATTGATTTCCCGGGGCGAGGCGGTGCTGGTGGATGCCCGTCCACCGGAGCTCTTTCAGCAAAAACACCTCCCGGATGCAATCAACATCCCCGCGGCGCTGTTCGACATTCTCTACCCCATGAAGCTCGGCCGAATGCTTAAACCCGAACAGACCGTGCTGGTCTACGGCCGCACCATCAGCAAGCGGTATGACGACGATGTGGCACAGCGGCTGCTGCAGCGCCACGAACATATCAAGGTGGTGGAGGGTGGCATGGGGGCCTGGGAAGAGAAAGGGCTGCCGGTGGCGCCATGAAGGGGTTTCCGATATTGAGGAGATGGATGGGGCATCCCTGGGTGGGTCTGTTGCTGCGGGTTTACGTGGGTGGGATTTTCATTTACGCCAGCATGTACAAGATTAACTTCCCGAGTGAGTTCGCCGAAACCATCGCCAGCTACCAGCTTCTGCCATTCTGGGCGGTGAACCTAACAGCCCTGGTCATGCCTTGGGTCGAGTTGGTCAGCGGTGTTCTGATGGTTCTTGGGATTCGAACCAAATCCGCGGCGGCAGTGGTTGGAGGCATGTTGGTGCTCTTCAGCGTGGTGATTCTGGTCACTCTGCTGAGGGGGATCCCCATCGGATGCGGGTGCTTCACATCCGTGGAAGACCCCCTGGGTTGGGGCACCCTCGGGCGGGACCTCTTGTGGCTTGCGATGACACTCCAGGTTTATTTTTTCCCCTCGGCGCTGCAACTGGAAGGCCGAGTTTTTAAATCCCTGCCGGAGGTGGAAGGATGAAACCAGTTTATCGGCTGCTGGCGGGGCTGCTGCTGGCAGGTCTGTTGAGCGCATCGTGTGAATCCAGATCCCTTTGGGAAGGGCAATATGTGGGGCAGCCGGAGCAGGACCCGGCCGGTACGGTGACTTTGACGCTTCAAGCCGGCGGCAAGGGTCAGTGGATGGCGGCCCAGGAAAGCACGCCCCTGCGCTGGGAAGAACGCAGCGGAGCCTTGTGGCTGCATCTGAAGACCGGAGGGGTAGTAGTCGCCAAGGCGATCCCTTCAGAGAAAGCTCTGGTCTTTGAACTTCCCGGGGGCTTTTCCCTATTGTTGCGGAGAGTCTCACCGTAGCTCCTCCTGGCCGCCTGGCCGTTTTCAGCATAATTTGTTTTTGGCGTTCGTTGGCCTCTGCGGGTATCGTGCAACATCAAGCAACTATTGGAACAAGGTGGTGGTTCTCTGGTAAAGCTAAGAATCGTATGGCTATATCAAAAATGGCATAACCTATTAAAATTACTAATAATAAATTATTGACAATTATTTCTGACTCGCCTATAGCGTTCCAAGTATACAATCTCGGGTCTTTTACTAACAAACAAAGAACTGAGCTTTCCCATTCCTTTTCCTGCCTAAATGCTAAGTCCAATTCCGTGAGAGGGGTCGAGGTGCAGATGTCGGCTCCGGCGATAATGAATTGTTTTATACAATTATTATGGATCGTTGCGTAAATCTCAGAGAGGAGGGGACTGATCTATGGAACTGACACGCAGGCAGTTTGTCCAGGTCACGGGCGCCGCCGCGGCGGGGGTGGCGTTCAGCGGCCTGGGAACCGATCTCAAACCCGTCATGGCGCACGCCCGCGAGCTCAAGACCAAGGCGGCCAAGGAAACAACCACCATCTGCTGCTACTGCGCGGTGGGTTGCGGTGCCATCGTCCACACCAGCCAGAAGGACGGCCGGGTCATCAACATCGAGGGCGATCCGAACCACGTCATCAACCGCGGGGCCCTGTGCTCCAAGGGCGCTTCGCTCTCCCAGCTGGCCGAAAACAAGAACCGGCTGACTGAGCCCATGTACCGGGCACCCGGCGCCAAGGAATGGAAGAAGGTTTCCTGGGACTGGGCCTTGGAAACGATCGCCAAACGGGTGAAGGCCACCCGAGACGCCAGCTTCACGGCCAAGAACGCCAATGGCGAGACCGTCAACCGCACGGAGGCCATCGCTTCAGTGGGCAGCGCAGCGCTCGACAACGAGGAGTGCTGGATTTACCAGGCGTTTCTGCGGTCCATCGGCCTGGTGTACATCGAACACCAGGCCCGTATCTGACACAGCGCGACGGTAGCGGCTCTGGCAGAGTCGTTCGGACGCGGTGCGATGACCAACCACTGGATCGATCTTAAGAACAGCGATGTGATTCTCATCATGGGCAGCAACGCTGCCGAGAACCACCCGATTTCCTTTAAATACGTCACCGAGGCCCAGAACCGGGGCGGCAAGCTCATCAACGTCGATCCGCGCTTCACGCGCACCTCGGCCAAGGCGGACATTTACACGGCCCTGCGCTCCGGGACCGACATCGCCTTCCTGGGGGGCATGATCAAGTACATCATCGACAACAAGCTCTACGACGAGGAGTACGTCGTCGGTTACACGGACGCCAGCATGCTGGTGGGCGAGGGCTTTGACTTCAAGGACGGGCTCTTTTCCGGCTACGATGCCCAGAAGCGTTCCTACGACAAGAGTAAGTGGTCCCTGCAGACGGATGCCAACGGCGTGCCCAAGCGAGACCTGACCCTTCAGGACAAGCGCTGCGTCTTTCAGCTGCTGAAGGCGCATTACTCGCGCTACAACCCGAGCCTGGTTTCCAAGATCACCGGCACCCCCGAGAAGGATCTGGTGGAAGTTTACAAAGTTTATGCCGCCACGGGCGCCAAGGGCAAGGCCGGCACCATCATGTATGCCATGGGCTGGACTCAGCACACCGTGGGTGTGCAGAACATCCGCACCATGTCCATCATCCAGATGCTGCTCGGCAACATGGGTGTGGCGGGCGGCGGGGTCAACGCCCTGCGCGGAGAGTCCAATGTCCAGGGCTCCACCGACCAGGCGTTGCTCTTCCACATTATTCCCGGGTATCTGGCGTCACCGGCCACCAACTGGCCGAAGCTGGAAGACTACCTCAAGCGCCGGGCCAAGAGCACCGACCCGCTGAGCGCCAACTGGTGGCAGAACGAGCCCAAGTACATGGTCAGCCTGCTCAAGGCCTTTTTCGGCGACGCCGCCACCAAGGAGAACGAGTTCGGCTATCAGTGGATGCCCAAGCTCGATGCGGGCAAGGCATACAGTTGGCTGGATCTCTTCGACGTCATGCATCAGGGGTCCATCAAGGGCTTTTTCGCCTGGGGCATGAACCCGGCCTGCAGCGGATCCAACGCCGGCAAGAACCGCCAAGCCATGGCCAAGCTCGACTGGATGGTGAACGTCAACCTCTTCGACAACGAGACCGGCTCCTTCTGGCACGGCCCGGGCGTAGACCCGGCCAAGATCAAGACTGAAGTGTTCATGCTGCCGGCCTGCGTTTCGGTCGAAAAAGAGGGCAGCATCACCAACAGCGGCCGCTGGATGCAGTGGCGCTACGCCGGACCCAAGCCCATGGGGCAGAGCCGCCCGGACGGTGATATCATCCTGGCCCTGGGCAACAAGATCAGGGAGCTTTACAAGAAAGAGGGCGGGGCGTTCCCCGAGCCAGTTCTCAAATTGAAGTGGGATTATGCCAATTCGCACGGCGAGTTCGACCCACACCAGGTGGCCAAAACGATCAACGGCTACTTCCTGGATGACGTGAAGGTTGGGGACACGGTCTACAAGAAGGGCAGCCTGGTGCCGAGCTTCGCGTTCCTGCAGGCGGACGGCACCACGGCCTCGGGCAACTGGATCTACTGCGGCAGCTACACCGACAAGGGCAACATGGCCGCCCGTCGCAGCCAGCAGGATGCCCCCAACAACATCGGCCTTTATCCCGAGTTCGCGTGGGCCTGGCCGGTCAACCGCCGCATCATCTACAACCGTGCCTCGGTGGACCTCAACGGGCAACCCAGGGACATGAAAGACTGGGTGATTAAGTGGGACGGCGGAAAGTGGGTGGGCGATGTGCCTGACGGCCCCTGGCCCCCGCTGGGAAACCTGCAGAACCCGAACTCCGCTGCACGCTGGCCGTTCATCATGACCCGCCACGGCTTCGCCCAGATTTTCGGCCCGGGTCTCAATGACGGCCCCTTCCCGGAACACTACGAGCCGCTCGAGTGCCCGGTGGAAAAGAACTACATGAACGCACAGCGCATGAGCCCCGTGGCGCCGGTGTGGGGCGGCAAGGCCGACGCCTTCGCCACTTGCGACCCCCGCTATCCTTACGTGGGCACCAGCTACCGGGTGAGCGAGCACTGGCAGACCGGTCTCATGACCCGGCCCCAGGCCTGGCTGCTTGAAATGCAGCCGCAGATGTTCGTCGAACTCAGCGAGGAGCTGGCGACCCTCAAACAGATCAAGAACGGCGAGCGGGTCAAGGCGGTTTCGGCGCGGGGTGCGGTGGAGTGCACGGCCATCGTGACCAAGCGGTTCAAGCCTTTCAAACTGGGCGATCTGATCGTGCACGAGGTCGGCTTTCCCTGGCACTACGGCTGGCGCTGGCCGGCAAGCGGCAAGGAGGAGAGCATCAACCTGCTCACGCCGTCAACCGGAGACCCCAACACGCGCATTCCCGAAACCAAGGCCTTCATGGTCAACATCGTGAAGATCTAAACGGAAGGAGGTGATCTTATATGAGCAAGGCATTCTTCATCGACACGACCACCTGCACCGGCTGCCGCGGCTGCCAGATCGCCTGCAAGCAGTGGAAGAAGCTGCCGGCGGAAAAAACCGTCAACCGGGGCTCGTTTCAGAACCCGGAAGATCTCTCCTTCACGACTTACAAGCTTGTGCGGATGAGCGAGGCCGAGATCGACAAGAAGCTGCAGTGGCTGTTTTTCCCGGATCAGTGCCGGCACTGCACCGAACCGCCGTGCCTGGAGGCCGCCGGCGAACCGCAAGCCATTTACAAAAACCAGGCCACCGGTGCGGTCATCTACACCAAGGTGACCAAGGACCTGGACGCCGACAGCATCATTCAATCCTGCCCGTACAACATTCCCCGCAAGGGGCCCGACGGCAGCCTGGCCAAGTGCGACATGTGCATCGACCGGGTATCCAACGGACTTTTGCCCGCCTGCGTCAAGACCTGCCCCACGGGCGCCATGAACTTCGGCGACTACAAGGACATGCGGGTGTGGGCCCAGGCGCGCCTGGCTGAGGTCCGGCACAAGTTTCCGAAGGCGACCCTGCTCAACCCGGATAAGACCCGGGTGATCTACCTGGTTGCCTACGATCCAAACCTGTACTGGGAATACGCGGTGGCCTCCGAACGCGAGATCGACATCACGCGCGCGGTGGCCATGCAGCGGATGTTGAGCCCGCTGAGGAATTTCTTCTCGCAGCTGGGCTAGGACCGCGCTGTTAACCAACACGCTCAGGGGGGAGGGGACGGGTTTCCTCCCCCCTGCTGTTTTCATTTAAACGGCGACATCCCCATCGACCGAGGAAATAACGTCCAATCATGAATCCACCCGCTGAATATACTCCGGAAATGGTGCGGCAGGCGGCCGACGCTATCATCGCCGCAAGGCCTTCCTACGTTAAACTCATCACGTTTTACGCACATATTTTTGCAGCCCAGGAAGACGCGCGGCTCCGTATCTCCCTGCCGCCCGTCCACCTGTCCGATGAGCTGATCCGCATCAAGCACCGTGAAAAACTGCCACTGGTCATGACCTCGGAGATGGTCATCGATCCGAAGGCTTCCGAGGATCTCCTGAAAGAGCTTTGCCGCATTACCGTCGACTGCGGGTCGGAGCTGGCCGGGGCGGCGCAGGTGCTGTCCGGCCAGTCGTCAAAAGTAACAGCTCTTTTCGGGCCATTCTTAAAAGCGCAGGAGTCCGACATCCTCGCCGGCGCTGAAGAAATGGGTGTGGAGCCAAAAACCTTGGCTTTTTTCCTCTACCACAGTCTGCGGCCTTCCCTGTGCACTTGTGCCGTCCAACTGGCCCCATATCTCGATTCCTCCCCATCCGGAGAACAGGGATACTGCCCGGTGTGCGGCAGCCCGCCGGCGATCGCGTGGCTGGAAGGCGAAGGGCAGCGCTATCTCTTCTGCAGCTTCTGCTGGCACAAGTGGCCCGTGAACCGCGCTTTGTGTCCTTTCTGCGGGAGCCGGGAGCAGCAGGGGCTTTTGTACCTCTACAGCGAGGAAGAGAAGGAATACCGTGTGGACGCCTGCGAATCCTGCCGCAATTACGTCAAGACGGTGGACACGCGGGTACTCGCACGCCGCTGTTACCCCCCTCTCGAACATGTGGCCAGCCTGCATCTCGACCTCAAGGCCGCCGAAGCAGAATATGTGGCCAGCTGGCCCGCTCAATTGCCGGTTTGATCTATTGATACGATCATAGAGCCATTCCGGCGATATTTCTGCGAGCGCATCCCACCCGGTCGTCGTCAAAAATGCGAAGCAAAACACTAGAATAGAACCCGAAAGCTTTCCTTGACAACCCGCATGAGGTAAAATATCGTCAACGTCCACATTCAATCCTACACTTTAAACCGGAGAGTGAGCGGAATGAAATCACCTTCTCGCAACACCAGGCTCAATCAGTGGATTCAGGAATGCGCTACCTTGTGTCTGCCCGACAGTGTTTACTGGTGCGACGGCTCCGCCGATGAGTACAATCGGCTCATGCAGCAAATGGTTGCCAGCGGTGCCGCCATTCCGATCAAACAGCGGCCCAACAGCTTTCTCTTTCGCTCGGATCCCAGCGATGTCGCCCGGGTGGAAGACCGCACATATATCAGCACCGCCAGCCAGATCGAAGCCGGCCCCACGAACAACTGGATCGACCCGGCCGAGTTGAAGAAAACCATGACCGGCTTTTACAAGGGCTGCATGCGGGGCCGCACGATGTATGTGATTCCCTTCTCGATGGGTCCGGTCGGCTCGCCGCTGGCCAAGATCGGCATCGAGATCACCGACAGCCCATACGTGGTCTGCAACATGCACGTCATGACCCGCGTGGGCACCCGGGTGCTTGATGTCCTGGGACCCGACGGCGAGTTCATCCCCTGTCTGCACTCCATCGGCGCACCGCTTGAAAAGGGCCAGAAAGATGTTCTCTGGCCCTGTGCTCCGATCGAACAGAAATACATCAGCCACTTTCCGGAAGAAAACCTGATCTGGTCCTACGGCTCGGGCTATGGCGGGAACGCCCTGCTCGGCAAGAAATGCCTGGCCCTGCGGATTGCCTCGGCCGCGGCCCGGCGCGAAGGCTGGATGGCCGAGCACATGCTGATCCTGCGGCTCACCAATCCCGAGGGGCGGAGCTTCCACATTGCGGCCGCATTCCCGTCGGCCTGCGGCAAGACCAATCTCGCCATGATCAATCCCACCATTCCCGGTTGGAAAGCCGAGTGCATCGGGGATGACATCTCCTGGATGAAGATCGGGCCCGACGGCCGGCTTTACGCCATCAACCCTGAAAGCGGATTCTTCGGCGTGGCGCCCGGGACGTCCTACGACTCGAATCCCGCGGCCATGGACACCCTCAAGCAAAACGTCATCTTCACCAACTGCGCACTGGCCGACAGCGGCGACATCTGGTGGGAAGGCTTCGACGGCCCGCCGCCGGGACACGCCATCGACTGGAAGGGCAAGGACTGGACTCCGGCGAGCAAGGTGGACGCCGCCCATCCCAACGCCCGCTTCACGGCGCCGGCCCGGCAGTGCCCGGTCATCAGCCCGGATTGGGAGAAGCTGGACGGGGTGCCGATCGACATTTTCATCTTCGGCGGACGCCGTGCCAGCGTGGTGCCCCTGGTGCACGAAGCTTACAACTGGGACCACGGGGTGTTCATGGGCTCGACGGCCGCATCCGAAACCACGGCCGCCAACATCGGCGCGGTCGGCAACCTGCGGCGCGACCCCTTTGCCATGAAGCCCTTCTGCGGGTACAACATGGGCGACTATTTCCAGCACTGGTTCGACATGGGCGACAAGCTGGCGGCCAGGGCCCCGCGCATTTTCTACGTGAACTGGTTCCGCAAGAGCCCCGAGGGAAAGTGGCTGTGGCCGGGCTATAGCGAGAACAGCCGGGTGCTGAAGTGGATGTGCGAGCGGGTGAGCGGAAAGGCGGAAGGCCGCCAGACGCCGATCGGTATCCTGCCGAAGGACGGTGAACTCGATCTGAAGGGGCTGTCGATTCCGGCTCAGGACCTGGCGGAGCTGATGAAGGTGGACGCGGCCGCCTGGAAAGCCGAGCTTCCCGATATCGATCAGCACTTCAAGCAGTTCGGCGGACGGCTGCCGGCGCGTCTGGGTGCTCAGCTCAAAGCCCTGAAGGAGCGGCTCGGGTGAAAAACGGCGTCTCAGGCCGTGATCCGTCGTTGCGCTTCATCGCCGAGTCGCCGCGACGTACCGGAAGTACGCCTCGCTCTCCGCTCTTCGCGCGCCTTGACTGACAGCCTGAGGCGCCGTTTTTCAACGTTTAAGCCTGCCAGAGTTTTATTGTGGAAATGGATAAGGGGCGCCCGGGTTTACCCGGAGGCGCCCCTGTGTCTTTTTTGGAAGCTGTCCGCGAGGCGATTCGCATTTCTTATTCAGACGCCCGGAACGGGCGGCTGGAGACAGGATTCGCCTTCACAGCGGTTCACTTCCACGGTGACATGCGCGACCTCGTCGAGGTCGCCGATCAGTTGTTTATAGTGTTCGGGAGGTTGGGGGTGATGGGTCACGATCGATAGGATAACGGAAAGGCTGCCGGCGCCGACTCGCCAGACATGAATGTCGGACACCCGGTTGTCGGAGTCCGTTTCGATCCGCTGCACGATCTCGGAGACGAATCGCGGGTCGACGTCGCGGTCGAGCAGGATGCGGCCGGTGTCCATCAGCAAGCCATAGGCCCATTTGGTGATGATGACCGCGCCGACGATCCCCATGCAAGGGTCCATCCACACCCAGCCAAAGGCTTTGCCGGTCAACAGCGCCACGATGGCCAGAAGCGAGGTCAGGGCGTCGGCCAGCACATGCAGGTAGGCCGCCTTGAGATTGTGATCGTGGTGGTGTCCTTTTCCGCGCTCGTCCGAGTGATCATGAGAGTGCCGGTCCTGGAGCATGAAGGCGCTGACCACGTTGACGATGAGGCCCGCCACGGCCACCGCGATGGCTTCGTTGAAGCGGATGGGCTGGGGTGCGATCAACCGTTGCAGCGACTCGGCCGCCATGATGATCGCGACCACCGCCAGCACCACGGCGCTGGCGAATCCCCCGAGTTCGGCTACTTTGCCGGTGCCGAAGGTGAACCGGGGGTTGTCGGCATGCCGCCGGGCGAAGTAGTATGCCAGCGCCGTGATTCCCAGGGCCACCGCGTGGGTGCCCATGTGCCAGCCGTCCGCCAAAAGCGCCATGGAGCCAAAAGCGAGGCCGGCGCCGACCTCGACCACCATCATGACCAGCGTCAAAACGATTACCCGGTGAGTGGATCGCTCGCCGTGGTCGTTATCCAGGTCAAAACGATGGTTGTGCTGCCAGCGATGGAGGGTGTAACGATGCATAACAATCGCGCGCCATCCTATCGATAAACAAATCGACAGGCTCAATTCATTTCTTTTTCCCCTTTGGCACCTTTGGCAAGGGGGGCGAGGGAATTTAATCGATTTCTATGAGACCACATTGTAACCAGCGAAAAGTCTTAAGTAAACCCGAAAGGAGCAGGAAGAATGGACGCCATCGAAATTGCCGCCAAGTTAATGGAGCTTTCAGCGGTGACGGCCCCGAAGAGCAAAGGGGTGAGTTTCGTGCAGACGCAGATCCTGACAGGGGCTGCGCTCCAGACTCTCGCGGAAGCGATGGCCCGCTTCGGGGAGCGGACCGGCAAAAAGGACTTTGACCGTGACGCCAAAGGAGTCGCGCGTTCGGGGGCCGTGGTGCTCATCGGGCTGAAGGGTTCAAAGGCCGTCGGGCTCGACTGCGGGGCCTGCGGTTACCCGGACTGCAAGAGTTTTGAGCAGCAGGCAAGGAATGCGCGGGAATTCTCCGGGCCGATCTGCGCCTTCCGCCTGCTCGATATGGGCATCGCCCTGGGTTCGGCCGTCAAGACCGCGAGCATGCTGAACGTGGATAACCGCATCATGTACCGCATCGGGACGGTTGCGCGCGAAACCCAGATGGTGGACTGGGACTTCGTGATGGGGATTCCGCTGTCGGCCACCGGAAAAAACATCTTTTTCGACCGATAGAAACGGCAAGTCGTTTCGATGGCTTCGTGAAGAGACCACGGTCAAGGCGCGCGGCTTCGCGGAGCGAGACGTACTGGCAGTGCGCCGCAGCGACTGCGAGATGAAGCGCAACGGCGAGATTGGGCTTTTCACGAAGCCATCAAAAAGAGGTTCTCACCAGAGCGGCGTGCACGTGGTGGAGCATGGTGCAAAAATCATAGACGGGCAGCTTCAGCGCTGCCTGGACGGCGGCCGCGTAGGGTGGAAGATTGGCGCATTCGAAGAGGATCGCGGCGATGCGCGGGTCGGCCGCCAGCAATCGTTCGGCCTGTTCCACCACCTCTGATTCGACGCCCTGCACATCAATGCGTCCGGTTCCTTCGAATATCGCTTCCCGGAATCTGGGCTGGTTTTCAAGCCCGACCACCGTGAGCCGGTCCGTGTCGCCGCCGGCTTTGCGCAGGTGCTCCGACGCCAGGTTGGAGGCATCCGCCGTAATAATTCCGATGCGGTCCAGAGGGCGCAGGGTCGCCTGGATGAAGGGCAACTGCAGCAGGCTCGAGGTGAACACCGGCACGGGGAATTCCCGGGCAAGTTCTTCCTGAAAGAGGATCATGAAACCACAGGTGGTGGTCAGCGCCCCGATCCCCTGCCTCACCAGCGCCCATCCGGCTTCGACGAACGGTTTCAGCAAGGATCGGTCGCGTTCGTGGATCAGCCGCTTGAGGGTGGCGCCGGTTACCGTGCGAAGGTGCACCGGAAAGGGAAAGGTGGCGGGGTTGCCCACATCCCCAGGGATGCGCTCGATTCGGGCATCCATCACCAGAATGCCGATGGCGGCAGGGTTGGGGTTCTCGCTCATACCGGCTATTTACCATCAGGGCTTCCGACAAACAACCCGCTTCCCCAAGTATTGCTTGACAGCTTTTATTCGGCGCTGCTATTTGCTTTCAGTTTAATCACAAAATCGGCCGCAGGGCCAGTTTTTCAACCATTTCGGGAGGTGTCGAATGAAAAGGAGCTTCGGGGTTTTCGCCGCTGTTTGTTCGTTCATGGTTTTCGCCGCCCTGCCGTTGCAGGCGCAGCAGGTCACCCTCACATGGACCGCGGGCGGAGCCGGCGGCGGTTGGTACAGCATCGCCGGCGGCATCGCTACCATCATCAAGGAAGCCGACGCGAACATCGTGATCAAGGTCATCCCCGGCGGCGGGCTGCAGAACCCGGCGGTGGTTGCCAGCAAGGGAGCCGAGATCGGCTGGGGGCTGCCTTTTCTGAATGCGGCGGCCTACAAAGGCATGGCACCGTTTGAAAAGCCTCTTGAGGAACTCAGGGCGCTGGCCGGCGGCATGAGCATGAACTACTTCCACTTTTACGTGGACGCGGATTCCCCGCTCAACAGCATGGACGAAATCTTCGGCCAGAAGAAGAAGGTGCGCCTGGCCATCTCCCAGGCCGGCAGTTCGGACACCTGGGTGCTGGAGCGCGTGCTCGATTCCTACAAGACCAGCATCCCCGATCTCGAGAAAGCCGGCTTCACCTTCCTGCGCGGCAACTATGCCTTCCAGGCAAACCAGTTCAAGGACCAGAACGCAGACGGTGTCTTCACCTTCCTCGCCCTTCCCGGCGCTGCCGTGACTGAGGCGTCGGTCGGCCGCAAGCTCAAGCTGATCGATTTTTCGGCCGGCGCCCTCAAGCATCTCGAACAGTACGGCATCACTCCCGGCAAGATTCCAGCCGGTACCTATGAAAAAGCGGCGAACACCAAGGATGTCGTGACCGCTGCTGCCGGCAGCGTCATCACCGTGCACAAGGACATGAGCGACGAACTGGCCTACCGGTTGACCAAAGCCTTCAACGACAACTTCGAAAAGGCCCGCAAGGTCCACTCCAGCATGGAACCATACGAAATCAAGGACGGCCCGACGGGCTGCGGCGTGCCGCTGCATCCGGGCGCCATCAAGTATTACAAGGAAAAAGGGTTGTTGAAATAAGACACCTGCAGCGTTTCACCTTGAGCAATTAAACCAGTCATCCGGAGACGAACGGCAGGAGCCCCTTGAACGAATGCGTCAACTGAATCGACCCTGGAAGGTATTGATTCTGGTTACGGCGGTCATCGCCGCTGTTTTCCATTATTATTGTGCAGGGTTCGGTTCACCCGAACCCCGTACGTTTCGCGGCCTGCACCTGTCCATGCTCCTGCCGTTTGTCTACCTGCTTTACCCGGCCTGGAAGAAATCCCCCCGCCACCGTCCGAGCGTGATCGACCTGTCGGCGGCGGTCCTGTGTCTGGTGGCGTCGTTATATACGGTTTTTTATGCCGACCGGTTGAACCAGCGCTTCGTCGGCTTCCACGCCGTACGGCCGGAGGAGGTGGTGCTGGGAGGCCTTCTGGCGATTGCCGCCATCGAGGCCTGCCGACGGTCGATCTCCAAGTGGTTTGCCGCAACCGTCGCAGTCACCCTGGTCTACCTCATGACCTGCCAGTATTGGCCCGGCATGTTTCACTACAAGCCCTTTACCATCGATCGCGCGGTGGAAATCCTCTACCTGCCGAACGACGAGGGCATTTTCGGCTTCCTGATGGGGATCTCGGCCGAAATTCTTTATATTTACATCCTTTTTGCGGCCGTGCTGCTTCAGACCGGCGCCGGCGACTTCCTGATCGACTTCGCGGGCTGGGCCGCGGGCTGGGCCCGGGGCGGTGCGGCCAAGATCGCCGTCATCTCCTCCGCGCTCTACGGTACCGTTTCCGGTTCCACGGTCGCCAATGTCTATGCCACGGGTTCCTTCACCATCCCGCTCATGAAGCGCAGCGGGTACACTCCCAAACAGTCCGCGGCCATCGAAACCGTTGCGGGCATCGGCGGCCAGATCATGCCGCCCATCATGGGCGCCGGCTCCTTCATCATGTCCGAAGTGACCGGGGTGCCATATTTCACCATCATCAAGGTGGCAGTTATTCCGGCCATCCTCTATTACCTGGGCGTCTTCTGCATGGTGCACTTCATCGCGCTGAAGCGCGGGATCCGGCCCATCGAACGATCGGAAAGGCCGGCATTCCGCCGGCTCGTCCGCCACGGCTATTTTTTTCTGCCGTTTCTGGCGGTCGTGGGCCTGCTGGCCTACGGCTACTCGCCCTCCAAGGCGGCCTTTCACACCATATGGGTCACGCTCCTTCTCAGCTTTCTCGATCGCAAGACCTGGCTCAACCCGAAAAAATTGCTGGACATCTTTTTCGGGTCGCTGGTGAACTGCGCCCTGATCGCCGCGGTCCTGGCCGGATCGGGCATGGTGGTCGGCGTGCTGACCCGCACCGGCGTCGCCCTATCGTTCGGATCCATCCTGGTTTCGTTTTCGTTGAATTCGCTCCTTCTGGTGTTGATCCTGGTCTTCCTCGTCGTGAGCGTGCTCGGGACCGGGATTCCCACGACCGCCTCCTACATCATCGCCGTTACCGTCGGTGCCTACGCGCTCAGCAAGTTTGGCGTCCCGGCCCTGGCCGCGCATTTCTTTGTTTTCTACTACGCGGTGCTGGCCGACATGACCCCGCCGGACGCGGTCACCGCCTTTGCCGCCGCCAACATCGCCGGCGCCGAGCCCATGGCCACCGGGTTTGAAGGCTTCAAACTGGGGATCGCCGGATTCCTGGTGCCCTTTGCCTTCGTCTTCCAGCCGGAACTGCTGCTGAACGGAAGCCCCTGGCAGATCGCCCTGACGTTTGCAACGACCGTCTTCGGTGTGATCTGCCTGTCCGCCGGAGTGATCGGGCACCTTTTCGGACCGCTCAGGTTTGTCCAGCGGACGTTTCTGATCGCAGCGGCGTGCTTCCTGGTGTTCAGCGATGAGATCTATATCATCATCGGGATTTGCGCCGGTTTGGGGACCTGGGTCTGGTCCTACTTGGAAAGCCGATCGGCTGCGGCGGGGACCCCGGACGCCCGCCAGGAAGCCTGAAGGAAACGTTCTCCGTGAGTCCCCCAAAGGCAGATGTCCTGATCATCGGCGCCGGTGTCATCGGCGCTTCCATCGCGTTTCATCTCACCCGCCATGGAATCAAGCCGCTGCTCATCGAAAAGAGCAGTCCAGCCGCCGGCAGCTCAGGGGCTTGCGACGGACTCGTGTTCCTTCAGTCCAAAAAGCCCGGCCTGCACCTGAAGCTCGCCATGGAAAGCCGCAGGCGATTCGATGGGTTGATCGATGTCCTCGGCGACGGCATCGAATTCAAAAATCCCGGCGGCATGTGCCTGATCGAAAGCGATGCCGAACTGGCTGCCATGCGGCTATTTATAGAAGAGCAGCGCCGGACCGGCCTCGGTGTGGAACTGATCGAAGGAGATGAGGCCCGGCGCCGCGAGCCGTGCCTTTCGCAGAGGGTGATTGCGGCAACCTTCTCGGCGCTGGACTCCCAGGTGAACCCGTATGCGCTCACGTTCGCGTTCCTTCGCACTGCAAAATCCGCAGGGGCGCGGATTTTGATGGGCGAAGCGGTCAAGGGGATCGAGAGGGCTGCGGGTAAAACCATCGCGGTTTTTACCGATAACGGCCGAATCAGCGCCCCCGTCGTCGTCAACGCCGCCGGGGCCCTGGCGGCCGATGTCGGCCGGATGGCAGGCCTGGAGGTCCCCATCACGCCGCGGCGCGGGCAGATCCTGGTCACGGCGGCGGTGCCACCCTTGATCCGGCACTGCCTGATTTCCGCCCAGTATGTAGCTGCCAAGTTCAAGCCGGAGCTCGCCGAGAGGGGCGGGATGGGCTTTTCGCTCGAGCAGGCCGATAGCGGCAACATCCTGATCGGCTCGACCCGCGAGTTCGTGGGCTTCGACCGCCGCACCACCTTCGCCGGCATCCGTACGATCGCCAGCCGCATCGTCCCGGTCATTCCGGCCCTACAGCGCATACCGGTGATTCGCACCTTCGGCGGTCTGCGCCCATACACGCCGGACGGCCTGCCGATTTTAGGAAAGGTGGCGGGGCTGGACGGCTTCATCATGGCCGCCGGCCACGAGGGCGACGGCATCGCACTTTCGGCCATCACCGGCGAGCTCATCGCCGACCTGATCGCCATCGGCCGGACCCGGTTTCCTCTGGACGCTTTCCGACTGGAGCGTTTTCACGAGGGGGCAGCATGAGCGATTTGCGGATCAAGGGCCGGAGACGCGGAAAGCGAGTGACGATCCGGGTAAACGGGGCCCCGGTGGCGGCCTACACCGGCGAAACGCTTTTTGCGGCATTGCTGGCCGCAGGCATCCGGACATTGAGGCATTCGTTCAACAACCCCGCCAAGACCGCCCGGGGCGGCTTCTGCGGGATGGGGGTTTGTCAAGAATGCCGGGTGACCGTGGACGGCTTGCCCGACCGGCGCGCTTGCATGACAGAGGTGCGCGAGGGTATGGAGGTCGCCACCGATGGTCGCTAAGCGCGTTAATGTCGCCATTGTCGGGGGCGGGCTCGCCGGCATGGCGGCCGCCGATGTGCTGGGCCGCTTTGGCGTGAAGGTGCTGGTGCTGGACGACAACCTGCACCCGGGCGGTCAGTACCTGCGCGGCGGACGGCAGGCGGGGCGATCCTGGTTCGACCCGGTGAGACATCGGGGGTTGAGCCTGATCGAGCGGTTGCCGCAATCTTCGGTTGAGATCGTAAACCGTACGGAAGTGCTCGGCATAGAATCCGGCTTTGAGATTCTGGTAGCGGATGAAAGCAGCGGAATTTCCGCCATCAGCTGCGATCATGTCCTTCTGGCGACCGGCGCGAGGGAACGGTTCGTCCCATTTAAGGGCTGGACGCTTCCCGGGGTGCTTGCCACCGGCGCCATCCAAATACTTATCAAGCAGTCCGGCATCCTTCCGGCAGCTGAGACGCTGGTGGCCGGCGCCGGACTCTTCCTGACTGCCGTTGCCCGGGACATTCAAAAGAGCGGTGGCCGGGTGCCCGCCGTTTTGGACGAGGCGCCGTTTTCCAAACGGATGCCGGCGCCCCGCCTTTTGGTACAGCAGTCCGCCAAGTTCGCCCTGGGCGGCGCTATGCTGGCTCGGTTGAGGCTGGCCGGGACCGACGTCTGCAACGCGACCCGCATCATCGAGGCCCGGGGACACGACGGCCTGCGCGAGGTGGTAGCGGCCCGCGTTGACCGTTCGGGGGTGGTGATTCCCGGCAGCGAAACGGCCTATCGGGCCGGCTGCCTTGGCATCGGATTCGGCTTTACGGCCAATGTCGAGCTGGCCCAGCTGGCCGGCTGCGGCCTGGCATTTAACTCCGGGATGGGCGGCTGGGTCGTGAAAGTGAACGAGGACCTCGAAACCAGCGCCGAAGGAATTTATGCCGCCGGAGAGGTCACGGCCATCGGCGGAGCCGCCAAGTCTCTAATCGAGGGACGCCTTGCCGCATTTTCGATCCTGCAGCGCATGGCCCGAGTCAACTCCATTAACATGAGGCGAGAAATCTCAGCACTCAAGAAGGCCCGCCGGAGGCAGATGGTCTTTGCGCGCTACTTCAATGCCCAATATGACTTTGCGGCAGGCTACATGGCCGAATGGATGCGCAGCCTGCCCGACGATGTGCCCGTCTGCCGTTGCGAAGACGTCAATTTGGGAGACCTCCGCCGGGCGGTCGCCGACGGTTTCGACACGCCGGCTGCGATCAAGAAAGCCACCCGCTGCGGTATGGGGATCTGCCAGGGCAGCACCTGCAAGATCATTCTGCTCGACGTGCTGGCGGCGCTCACCGGGAAACCGCTTGCACACGTTCCCCTGCCATCCGTTCGCGTCCCGGTCAAACCGGTCTACCTCGGCACGCTGGCCGGAGAGGGGCCGTGAAGCCTCAGCAAGAGGAAGTTGCTTTAAAATCCCCCTGCCCCCTTTTTCAAAGGGGGAAAATGAAGGTTTTTCGGAATCACCATCCGTGCAGCCTTTGACCTTACAGACTCCCCGCCGCAGCCGGCCCGTTGCGGGTGGGCTGCTGGTGCTCGCCTCAGCCCTGCTGTTTTCCGGGGTTGGAGCCCTCGTGAAAGCCGCATCGGCGGACCTGCCGACCGAGGTTATCGTCTTCTTCCGCAATGCGGTAGCCATGGCGCTTTTGCTCCCCTGGTTGAAGTTCCGCCATCGGGGCCTGAGCCTCAAGACCAACTGCCCGCACCTGCACCTGCTGCGGGCCGCGGCTGGTCTGGGCGCCATGTACTGCTTTTTCATCGCGTTGAAACTGTTGCGGCTTGCCGATGCCATGCTGCTCTGCTACACGCTGCCGATCTTCATCCCGATCATCGAATGGCTCTGGTTGAAGGAGCCGGTCAGCCGTCAAACCAAAATCGCGGTGGCCGTCGGCTTCGTCGGCATCGCCCTGGTGCTCAAGCCGGGCCTTGGCCTTTTTCAAGCGGCCGGGCTGGTGGGGCTTGCGAGCGGCCTGCTGGCGGCGCTCGCCATCGTGGGCATCCGCCGCATGACCGTCACCGAGCCGGTCGTGCGCGTCGTGTTCTATTTTACGTTGTTCGGCACTCTCGTTTCCGCTGTTCCGCTCATATGGGCCTGGCAAGACCCAACAGGCCACATGCTCTGGGCGCTTTGCGTGATGGGCGTATTGGCGATCATGGCCCAGATGTGCCTGACCAAGGGCTACAGCCTGGCGCCGGCCGGACAGGTGGGGCCGTTTAACTACGGCAACGTGGTCTTTGCCGCCATCATCGGCTGGGTTTTCTGGGGCGAGACGATGGACGGGTTGACGCTGGTCGGAGCGGTGATCACGTGTTCAGCCGGGATTATCGCCACCTATCGCAGCGAGAGGCACCTAAAACCGTAATCGATCCTGAGTGCGAGACCGCCGCGCCCTGCCTTTCGGATCTTATTAATCGTCTCGAAATAGTACCGTCATGCCGGACCCCGGATCAATGATCTCCGGGGCAGGCTTGATAAGCCTGCCCCGTACCACGATACGGGGGCATCCAGAACGGGTTGAATTCACTGGGTTCCGGCTAAAAACATGCCGGAATGACCACGTTAAGACAATTATGAGACCCTTAATAAGGAACAACAAACTCGAACCGACTGAGGTGGCACGGAAACGACTCTAAGGTTACCAATGACCGGAAGGAAGGGGTGGCTGCCGCATGCTTTCACGAAGAGAGATAGAGATCGCTTTGCATCAGTGGCACCAGGCCTGGGCCGACCACGACCTCGACGGAGTGGTGGCACTGTTCCACGAGGATGTCTTTTTCGAAAATTGGACCGGCGGGAAGGCGGAGGGAAAGGACAACCTGCGCCGGGCGTGGTCCGACTGGTTTGCCCGCCACGGCGGCTTCCGCTTCACCGAGGAGGAGACCTTCATCGACGAACTCCAGCAGAAGGTGCTCTACCGCTGGCAGCTGGAGTGGCCATCGATCGAAACGGGTTGCGAGGGCAGGATCGAGAAGCGCCGCGGGGTCGATGTGCTGCATTTCGAGGGCGGCAAGATCATCCGGAAGCTGACGTATTCGAAGACGACGCTTGAAATCGACGGTCAGAGGGTCCGCCTTCTGCCGGTGTGGTCGAAATCACAGCCGTAGGCCTGTTGTTGTATATCATATCCCAGCGCCGACCCGATGTAGTGGTGGAGTGCAATGACATTTGAAGGCTGGAAAGCAAGGGCACGAAAGCTGAAGCAGGAAGTGTATGCGCTCTATCTCGCTTCCAAGGACCGAAGGGTGCCCTGGCATGCGCGGCTGGCTGCAATCGTCGTTGTGGCCTATGCATTCAGTCCCATTGATCTGATTCCCGATCCCATCCCGGTACTCGGCTATCTGGACGACCTGATTCTGATTCCGTTAGGCATCGCGCTGGTGATAAAACTGATTCCGGCAGAAGTACTGCGGGATTGCCGAGAGAAGGCCTCATTGACTATGAAGGCCAGAAAACCCAAGAATTGGGTTGCCGGAGGCATCATCATTCTGATCTGGATAGGCTTGTTCGTTCTAACGGTTCGCTATTTGGCGAGTTTTTTCATAGCGCCCTGATTTTTAAGGAGAGCTTGATGGCCGAAACTTTTACCCTGGCCGCCCTTTGGTTGTCGCTGGCCGTTGTCGCCACCATCGTCGCCAACCACCTCAAGGTGTCCATGGCGCTGGTTGAAATCTGCGTGGGGATCGTCGCGGGCTTCGTGGCGGAGCGTTTTATCGGGCCCGGTGCCCTATGCGCCGATGCCTCCTGGCTGCGCTTTCTGGCGGCATCCGGGGCCGTGGTGCTCACGTTTCTGGCCGGGGCGGAACTCGAGCCGACGGTGCTGCGAAGCAAGTGGAAGGAAGTGACCGTGGTCGGCCTCTTCAGCTTTGCCGCACCCTTTCTGGGCTGTGCCGCAATCGCTTATTTTCTGCTGGGGTGGGACCCGCGGGCGAGCTGGCTGGCCGGAGTGGCCCTTTCCACCACGTCGATGGCCGTGGTCTATGCCGTCATGCTGGAAACCGGGTTCAACCGCACCGAGTACGGGATGGGGATCTTGGGGGCGTGTTTCGTCACCGACCTGGGCACGGTGATTGCTCTGGGGCTTATTTTCGCGCCGTTTACTTACAAGACCGTCGTCTTTGTGGCCGTCAGCGCCTTGGTGATCGGTATGCTGCCGTTTCTTACAAAGCACATCAGCCGGCGCTACGCCTATCGTACGGCCGCCATCCGCGCCAAGTGGGTGCTGCTGGTGTTATTTGGGCTGGGCGCCCTGGCGCTTTGGTCGGGGAGCGAGGCGGTGCTGCCGGCCTACATTGCCGGGATGGTGCTGGCAGGCATGGCGGCGGAGGACCGTCTGTGGGTGCGCCGGATGCGCACCCTGACCATCGGCTTTCTGACCCCCTTCTATTTTATCCGCGCCGGCTCGCTCGTGTCCCTGCCGGTGGTGGTCGGCGGGCCTCTCGTGTTCCTGCTGCTTCTCGGAGGTAAAGTGGCGAGCAAGATTTTCGGGATGTATCCCGTGGTGGCGAAATTCCGGCAGGAGCGCAACGAGCGTTGGTTTTACACCCTGCTGATGTCGACCGGGCTCACTTTCGGGACGATCTCGGCTATCTACGGGTTGACCAACGGGATCGTGTCGCGGGAGCAGTATTCATTTCTCGTTGCCGCGGTGATCGCGAGTGCCGTCGTGCCCACGCTGGTGGCCACCCTTGCGTTCGTGCCCCGCCACCTGATGCCACCCCCGCCCGCTGAAACCAGCGCTCCGCAACCAGCGCCGGTTTGCGCTCCAGATCCTCGCGCCGATGGGCCGGCCGATGAATGAGAAATTCGAATCGACCCATCAAGAAAAAAGAAGGACAATGCAGAAAGCCTGCTTTGTCCTCTCAAGAGCCATGGCAATTCAGCGTTTGAAGATCAACACCAGGCTGCGGGTGGCCTTGGAGTGGTCGGCGCCGGAATCATCAAAAACCGCGATGGCGAAGCTGAATCGCCTGCGGACGTCGAAGACGACATCGTCTTCCTGACCGGTGTTGAGCTTGCGGTGCAGCATGACCGTCCAGCGGCCATCGGCGTACTGGCTGTCGGCCTTTACATCAAACCGTGATCCAACAGGCTTCACAGGGAGGCGATAGGATATCACGTCGCCCGCCTCGAAGATGGAGTAGTCCTTGATAGGGACGGCTTCCTCCAGGAGCAAAAAGCCGGGCGCCGACGGTTTGCGCGCAGGGTCCTGCATGTAAAGCGGGCGTGCACCGTCGGGCGTTTCGTTTTTGATATCTCCGCCGCCCCCCGCGTCGTATCTTCGGCCGGTTTCACGGTAAGATCCGGAGGGGGTGCCGGCCACAGTGAGCCAGCCGTCATCGGCGTGCCGGTAGGGCGCCGACCGAGCCGCCTTCCAATGCCAGAGGTCACCCTTTTCAGACGGACTCCGGGTGGCGAGCTTCCACTGGCTCCGGGGCAGGTCTGCTGGGCTGTGACAGACCACGGTACAGCTCTTGGACGAAAACTGGTTGATCCGATCGATCTCAAACAGAAGTGCTATTCGGTCCTCGTCCCCCTTGAGATGAACCCATTTTCCCCCTTCGAATTGCCAAGACTCCTTGATGGTGCTGCAGGTCGGATCCTCCCAGCTAAGGAGGAAGTAAAGTTCGTCGTCGGAAAATAAGGCTTTTGTAGAAACGGTTCCCTTGACATCGGCCATCTCCAGGCGGCCCGCGACCGGGATTTGAACCGAAGCTAAGCCCTGCCAGGCAAGGTCATCGATTCCGGCCGGCGGTGTTTTGACATGGCGGGCGGTTATCACCATGACTCCGGTGTCATCCGGCGATGGCGCCGCCGCAAATACCATGGCAGCGCCTAATAGGGCAGCGATTCCCGCAATCAACCATTTTGACATGGCCTACCTCTTTTCGTGCCTTCCGATGATGCAGCGTCCAAAATCACTTTATGAAACCCTCAATGTTCAGGCCGCACGAAGTGCTCGACATACCCCATGACGGACAGAACCGTCACGGCTGCCAGAACTACTGCCGCTGCCACCATGACGCCCATGCGCTTGGAAGGGCGGCGTTCGGGCGAGCGGTCTAGGAAGGGCAACGCCCCAAGCAAAAAGACCAGCCCTCCGGGGATGATCGCCGATCCGAGGACCATGAACGGGCCTTTGAAAATGGCGACCAGCTGGTTCAGAAACAACACCCACCACTCCGGACGGGGAATGAACGCAGAATCAGTCGGATCGGCCGGATCACCGAGAGCGGCCGGCCAATGCCAGGCGACAAGTCCCATCCCGATCGCAGTCAGGATGAATAGTGCCAGCCAGCGGTTGACGATGGTCGGCATGAAAAGGGCTTTCGGCCTTGGGATCTCATCGTCTGACAGGGGCCCCGAAATCCCCCGGGTGGCCAGGAAATACAGGTGCAAGCCGATCAGCAGAACGAGGGCGCAGGGCAGCAGCAGGATGTGCAGAACGTAAAGGCGGGTCAAGGCGACAATTCCGGTCAGGGAGCCGCCGCGAAACAGCTGTACGAGAAAATCCCCGACCACCGGGATAGAGGCGATGATGCTGAAGCGTACTTGAGTTGACCAATATCCCTTTTGGTCCCAGGGCAGCAGGTCGCCGGTGATGATAAATAACGGTATAACCAGAAAAAACGCCACCCCGGAGATCCAGACGATTTGCCTGGGGGCCTTGTAGGCCCCCAGGATGAGCGCTCTGAGTAAGTGCAGCCCCATGACGATCAGCAGAAGGTTCCATGCATAGTGATGCAACCCGCGTACTACGTTTCCCAGCGGGAGGCTGAATTGAAAATAATCGACGCTGTCATAGGCTGTGCCCGGAACCGGGGTATAGGCAAAAGCCATCAACCCCCCGGAGAGAAACAGCAGGCAAAGCAGCGCCAGTTGCATCGCTCCAAAAAACCGGTGCCAGCAGATGGCATCCGCAGGCACTTCCACCTTGAGCAGTATAGCCAAACCTCCCCCAGCTGCTGCAAAAAGCGGTTCCTGTTCCGTGGTTTCAGATTGCGCTTCGGTCATGGCATTCCATCCCGGGGGGCCTGTTTATCAAGGACATGCTTGCTATTTCTTGAACTCCAGGGTCAGAACTTCCGAATCATACGAATCCTGGTCCTTGGAGTCGTCGAACAGAGCCATGGCAAAGCTGTATTTCTTCTGGGGGTTGAAGGTCACATCGTCATCGTGCCCCGTATCCAGCTTGCGGGAGAGAATCACCGTCCAGGCGCCGTCCGCATAGCGACTGACGGCCTTGATGTCGCCAAACGAACCTTCCGCAGCCATCGGCATGCGGGAGGTGACGACATCGCCGGTTTTGAAGACCGAATAGTCGGCGATTTCAACCGCGTCGGCTGCCAACAGGATGTTGTTCTTGGCTAGCTTCTTGCCCGGGGCCAGCATGTACATGGGCTTGGATTTGTCAGCAGTCATGTTCTGCTTGTCGCCGCCCTTGCCCGCATCCCCCTTGCGGCCGCCCTTGGTGTCGCTGATTTTGGCCAGGTAGCCGTCGTCGGCATAGCCGGCAGGATCGGAGCGGGCCGCCTTCCAGTGCCACAGGTCGCCCTTCTCGGCATCGGTCGCGGTGCCGAACTTGCCCTCCTTAGCGTTGGGCGCTCCCGGCGGGACATGGCAGGTCACGGCGCAGCCCTTGGTGGCGAAGTTGTTGATGCGGTTGATTTCGAACAGAAGCGAAAGCCGGTCCTCGTCGCCCTTAAGGCGCGACCAGGCCTGTCCGTCGAACTTCCAGGCTTCCTTGGTTACGCTCAGGGTGGCATCCTTCCAGTTGAACCAGAAATAGATTTCATTGTCCGTAAAGACGGCTTTGGTGGTTACCGCCGTTTTCTTGCCTGCAAAGATCTCCTTGCCGTCGAAGGGGACCTCAAGCGGCTTGATTTTCCCCCATAGCGGGTCATCCAGGCCGGTGGGGGCCGCCTTCGAGTAGCCGGCGGTCAGGGTCTGTTTGGCGGCCCCGGTGACGTTGTTTGATAAAAGGAACAGCCCCAGGACACACAGCAGGACACATGTCAGAATGCCAAGTTTCATTGGTTTCTGCATGATTGGCCTCCTTCGCCCGATGGTGGGCGCGGGTTAAAGGGTTATGTGAACCAGAATTTTGCCCTCTTCGACTTTATGCGGCAGAAGAAAAAGCGGTTTCTTTGGGGGGCCTGCCACCGGCAGTCCGTCCGGGTCGAATCGCCCTGTGTGGCAAGGGCACTCGAACATGCGGGTGTCCCTGTTCCAGATGACGTTGCAGGCCAGATGGGAACAGGTTGAAGAAAAGACTTTGACGCCGTTCTTGGCATCGGTCTTGGCCCAGACAAACCCTCGCTGCGGCAGGTCAATCCAGCCGTCCTTCGTCATGAACTCGTAGGACAGCATGCTGAAATCATCCGGAGGCAGCTTGTCCGCTTTGCCGAAATCGACCCATTTGCCAGTGCCTTTTTTCAGAGAAGGAAGAACAACGATCGACACCATGGGGATGGCCGCCAGAACGACCGCGCCGCCTGCCAGCACGGACGTCGTAAGAAATGCACGGCGCGAGATCTGGAACTGATTTTCTACTGCGGTTTGCCGGGAGATACTGACTTTGTTCTCGAGCATGGTCGCTGTTCTTTTTGAAGGAAGAGGTGAAGCACACCCCAGAAGCGTGGAATCCCAACTCCATCAGTATGCTATGATTTCAAACCTGGCATGGGGGAAGAGAGTAAGTCAAGAAAAAAATTTAATTCAAGAGTTGAAGAACATAATAATGTGTTTGCGGACGGTCCCGGATGCCCTCGCTGCATAGGCCTCTCAAATTGAAGCAGGGAACCTCTCGCCTTCAGCTTTTAGCAAAGGGCGGTACCCATGCACCTGGTGGAACTCGCTACCAAGGCTTTCGGGGCGTTCGCAGATTTTTCAGGGAGCTTCGCTTCGCATCGGATCGATGAACATTTTATCCATGGAATCCGGGTCATCGAAGTGGCGTTCGCCCACGAAGGCAACAGCGTGGCGGCCCCATTGGCGCATGGCACCGGGGGAGACCACGCCGGTTGGCCAGAGGATAAAGCGCTCCAGCCGCTCGCTCCCCGGCGCGAGGCTGTCGGGGCTGAACATGCTTCTGCGGCCGACTTTTGAATCGGGGAGGCTGCGAAGCGCGCTGTAGTCCTCGAGAGTATAGGCCATCGCTTCGGGATGAGGCCGGCGGGCAGGCGGGTAGAGATGCTGGACATAGTGCGTCCGGGTTTCCATGGCCACGGTCATGCGCTCATTTATAGGTGTCAACTCGGGTGCTCTGAGGATCAGCGGCGGTTCGGCGTATTCTATCTTCTCGCGAACCCGCAGCCGCTCGGTGGGGTAGGCTTCGTAGTAGCAGCCGCAATTGTGAATCGTCTCGTAAAGCAGGGGCTTCCCGTTCCTGTCCAGCGTGACACGGTAGTTCACACCGTCGAGCAGCCCTCCGTAGATGTCCAGAGCATGCTCTTTGGGCCGTGCGGGAAACCAGATGATGTAGTTGAGCTGAGTCAGGATCTCTTTGCCGAAACGCGTAAACGAAAGCAGCGTGTACGTCGCCGGCTGCCGGGTGTCGATGCCGAGCTCTCCTCTCGGCGTCCAGATCGGGACGCCGATCCGATCGTATTCGGCCTCCGTCTGGACTTCCCAGACCGGGGCATACATCCAAAAGAGGGCCTCCAGGTCGGTTGCAGAGTAGATCGGTATTCCCAGGATGTCGCGTCTGGTCGACGCGACTATTTGACTCTTATCTGAGAATTCGGTGCTTTTCTCCGGAACGTAGCGAATGGCCCGCCACCCGACCGGAGGGTCGGTGGAGAAGGCCCTGCGGGCCTCGGTATGCCAGTTCCGCACGCCATTAGAGATAAAAAGGCTGGTCAAGGGATAAAGGCCCAGCATCCGCGGCAGAGCCAGGTACTCATCCGGCACCCTGGTTTTATTTCCCAGCGCCACCCGGGATTCGGCATCCTGAAAGTCCGCCGCTTTCAGAAGGTTGCCGCAGTTGGCTACCCTGGCGTTGAGTTCTGCCGCGCCGTTTAGAGTGCCGGCGGGCGGCTCGGCCGCTGCCGGCAGATTGGCGATTTCATGCCGACGGGACTCCTGATCGAGCGCCTGCATTCGGTCCACCCATACGGCGAAGGCGGCCTTGTCCGCAGCCGCTTCGCGAAAGGACGCCAGAAAACGATTCGTGCGCAAGTAAGGGTACCCTTCCACCCGGAAGGCGCCCGGATCCAATGCCTGAGACTCCGACGCGCGTCCATCCAGCGAGGCGAAAAAGTCCGCGCATCCCCCTAACACGCCGCCCCCGCCGATGTGGGGCGACCGGGTCGGAGCGGGTATGATGGTGCAGGCTGTCAGCAGAAATGCCAAGAAAACGGGAGCCCATAGCTG
The DNA here is from genome assembly GCA_030834695.1 of Desulfobacterales bacterium. GTDB lineage: Bacteria > Desulfobacterota > Desulfobacteria > Desulfobacterales > SpSt-501 > SpSt-501. The sequence goes on along the minus strand of JAUQXK010000066.1, from coordinate 3,324 downwards.
CCTGAGGCTCAATTCTCGAGTGTCATCCATATTGCCTCACCGCGTTCATTGGGCGGTCTTGCCGGAATATCGGTTCTTGAGACGTAAAACGATGTCCTGCTCCCAGCGCGCCGTGTACGTTAAGAAATCCTTCATCCCCCCGCCCCAGGGATAGTCCGCCCAGAGCGAGGCGCCGATGAAGTCGAAATAGGCCATCTGGGTCACCCGGGTTCCCTCCTCGACCGCTTCCATCTTTATGGAGCCATAATGGAAGAGCTGGCTGCAATTTTTAGGATTCATGAGCACAAAATCCAGGCGATGGGCGTTCGAGCGAACCGTGGTCTGCCACATGAAGAAAACGTCGGGAGTGTTGGTATATTTGTCTTCGGTGATTACAATGTCGTCGGACCTTGAAACGAAACGGTGCTCGCGAATGTATTTGTTGTCCAACAAGAAATCGTTGTCGAAATCGGTCTTGAAATTCCAGTACACATCCAGCGGCACCCGCACCAGATAAACCAGCTGATAGGCTTTGCCGCCCCGTTCGTCGGGCGTCAAATGGTAGATGGCGATTTCACCTCCCGAACGGCTTGGGCCGGTTGGCACGCTTGCCGGGTGGCCTGCTGTGGAGAGACAGCATGCCGCTGTCGTCCAGATCAACCATCTGAAAATGACCGGTAGTCGCAACCTGAGGTTCGCCATAATAGACGCTCTGTAGTTTCGGGATGAGAAAAGATAACGCAGCCTGCGCCGTTGTCCAAAGTGGGCGGTCCCGGGGCAATCCCCCGCGCCGGTCGATTGGACGATATTTCTTGACGTTCAAAATTTTCTTACTATTTTGAATTCCTAAAAAACTACGAACTGGTCGGAGGTGATCCGCATGGCGGCAAAAAAGAATAAAGCGTTGTCGTGTTTTTCGGGCGTCGGCCCTGGGTGCTGCCAGGTGGAGGCGATGGTCAGCGTGGACGAGAAGGGCCAGATGGTGCTGCCCAAGACCATTCGTGAAAAGGCCGGTATCCAGGCAGGAGACAAGCTGGTGCTGATCGGCTGGGAAAAGGATGGGCAGACGTGCTGCATTACCATGGTCAAGGCCGATTCCCTTGCAAACATGGTGAAGGGCATGCTGGGGCCGATGATGAAGGACATTATAGCGTCCTGATGGTCAGTTGTTTTAAAATACATGGTCACTGGAGGCGGTGATGGAACACCAGGAAATCAAAAACAAGGTGAAGGAAGGCTACGGCCGCGTCGCCATGGAAAGCAGGCCCTGCTGCGGAGCTCCGTCGTCCTGCTGCGGCTCGAGTGCATCGATCCAAACGATCGGGGAAATGATCGGGTATTCCAGCGATGAGATGAACCAGGTCCCGGAGGGGGCGAATCTCGGGCTTGGCTGCGGCAATCCCGTGGCGCTCGCGTCTCTCCGGGAGGGGCAGACCGTGCTGGACCTCGGCTCGGGGGCGGGGTTCGACTGCTTTCTGGCGGCCAAAGCCGTCGGCGAACAGGGCCGGGTGATCGGGGTGGACATGACCCCGGAGATGGTCAAGAAGGCCTGGGAGAATGCCAAAAAGGGCGGGTATCGCAACGTCGAATTCCGGCTGGGCGACATCGAGTACCTGCCCGTGATCGACAATTCCGTGGATGTCATCCTATCCAACTGCGTCATCAACCTGTCGCCCAACAAGCCGAAAGTCTTTACAGAGGCGTTCAGGGTTCTGAAGCCGGGCGGCAAGCTGACGCTTTCCGATGTCGTCCTGCTGCGGCCGTTGCCCCCGGTCCTGGCGAACTCAGCGGCGGCATACCTGGGCTGCGTGGCCGGCGCGAGCCTCAAGAACGACTACCTCCACATGCTCACCGAAGCCGGTTTTGCGGCCGTGGAGGTGGTCGGCGAGAGTCCTTTCTATCTGGGAGAAGCGGCAGCGGACCCGGTCGTCCAGGCGATCATCGAAGAGGCCAGGCTCACGCCCGATAAGGTCAAGGAAATCGGAAAATCGATCGTGAGCATCAAGGTGGTTGCGACCAAGGCGGGCTGATTCGACAATCCGCACCTTGGGGTGCGGATTGTCTTGCAAGGGGGTTAGGAGGATTTTGTGGGAACGGCATCTTGCCGCGATTATCGTGGCTGGAAGCCACACCCACCATAAAAAACGCGGTTGCGCCATTGCATGGCACAAGGCGCCACAAGTTGACTGTTACAAAGTTTTCATAGATTCTTGACCATGAAAGCCGAGCTTAGAGGGCAGATCCCGCTGAATTCCTTTGTGTTTCGAATGGCTTCAGGGGCATTTTCGCGCAGAAGCCGGGCATACCCGCGGCGCAGAAAGAACGCTTCGGCAGTCATTGTCAGAAGGTAGAGGGATTTTACCCCTCGATCGCGCGCATAGTGTTCGGCGTGCTCGACCAGCCGAGAGCCCAGCCCCGACCCTCGCTGGTTGGGTGCTACGACTAAAGACCGCAGCAATGCTACCTCGCCGTAAAGCTCAAGCCCGACCAGCCCTTCAAGGTCCGGGCCTGGCCCGCAGGAGAAAAAATGCTGCAGATGCTTTGCGGTGATGTCTTCAATCGGCAAGCCCGACTCGGAAAGCAGTTGTTTTGCGGCTGTCTCGCTCGGTTTCGCGAAGGTGTTCATATGCGCCTCCATCAAGGCATTTGAATGTTCGCCTTCAAGAGTATGAGCCCCTCTTCCCGGGCATGCAGGATGCGCTTGATGTCAACGCCCTTGAGTTCGGCGCGTTTAAGAATGACTTCGCTCAAGGCTTTTCGGTAGATCATGTATTCGTCCTTGGCGGAAATAGTGGCCGCAACCCGGTCCGTGTAGAGAAAGTCATCTATCGGTCGATTTTTCCCGTTGCGGTTCCCCTCGGTCAGATCGACCCGATAATTTTCATATTCCAGAAAACAGTGGATCATCGGCACATATGGCAAACCGTATTCGGATAAAATTTTATATGCCCCGGTCACAATTGCTTCTGTCATCGGGTAGATGCCGACTCCCCTGCTGATGGCCAGGCCGAGTTCGGCTGCAAGCGTTGCGATGACCGCATGCTTGGTGCTGCAGGTGCCCATCTTCTCCTTGAACAGGATCATTAGATCGTCGCGGTCTGAGTTGTAGCCGTAAGGCAGTTCGTGAACATACCGGCATGCCTCAAGAAAGCTATGGATTCCCAGTGACCGGAAAGTGTCCGAAACGGCCCCACTTTCATGAACCCCGCGTTCCGGAAAGATGGCGTATGGGTTCATTAATCTCCTCCATTTTGCAGCCTCATTCCCCTCGGCGCCCCTACCTCAAGAGCAACAACTGCTGGTTCCGGCATGTTTTTTGTTGTCGAAATACCGTATGAGATTCTC
>JAUQXK010000065.1 GCA_030834695.1 Desulfobacterales bacterium | reverse complement strand
GATAGCCATAGCAGCGGCGGTGATCATTGCCGGAGTTTTCATTGTAAAACATGGAGCGGCACGGCTGATAAATTCTTGATGAAGCCTTCGGCCTTAGAGCAAAGAACAAATTCACAGTGCGGAAAACGAAGGTGGGGATAGCATTGAAGAAGGCATAAAAGATATTTCCGGTATCCGTTTCAGTTGAAGACTTAAAGCCAGTGGTTCAGGAGATGCGTTTGAAGCCCTCAGGGAAAAGTACACTGGCGGCTTTAAGCTGCAACAGTCTTAGGATCCGTGGCTTTCCGTCTGCCGGTTTCCCGAGATTTGGCTTTTTCTTGTACGTTTGTCGGTCAATAGAGGGAAACGAATTGGAATGTCAATAAGAAATCAGTGCTTATGCAGATAACGGCTTTTTCTCGCGCCGGCTTAAAAAATAGTTTCACCGGCTGAACATCTTGGCGCTTAAACCTGAGAGGCAGCAATTGCAGCCATATCTTTCCCGGCCTCGGTGCTCATATATTGTTCGCTTGGCGTCATTCCGACTCTTACGATATCAAGCCGGTCCGCATCCCAGCAGGTTCCTATGGTCGGGTCATTCGTTGTTTGGCCGGAAGTGTGAAGCCGAATCGCCTCCTTGAGCAAGTCGAAGCGACCTGGGTCGATGGCGAAGACGGTTGGGACGATTCTGTCGAGCATTTCAGCCGCCCGAGGGCCATGATCGAGGTCCGCCCCGTCATCCTGTCGGCAGGAGTCGTGAAGAAGGGCAAACAGACGGACCACGGTAAGGTCGGCACCACTGCTTGCGGCGATGTTCAGCACGAATTCATCAACCCTTTGCCAGTGGCTTGGGCCGTGGATGGAATGCGCTCCGCACTTGAAAGTGGACATCACGTATTCGCGGATACCAGCAAGCCAAGCCTCCGGAGGGTTATTCACATTCGCAAGTCTTTTGACTCTCATCCTCACCTTGCAAGTATCATTGCCGGTTATTGTTCAACTGCATCTTCTCTTTTTGCTTCATCAAGAGCTTTTCTTAAGGTGTTGGCCAAATCATGGAATAGCACCGGCTTCAAAAGGAAAGCCCGTATGCCAGTTGAACGGGCCTTATCCTCATTAATCTGATCGCTGAACCCAGTACAGAGTATCACCGGCAAACGCGGCCGAATCTCCATGATCTTCTTAGCCAGGTTATAACCGTTCATCTGCGGCATGGTCATGTCAGTGATAAGCAGTTGGTATTTCATCGGGTTCGATCGCAAGGCCTCGATAGCTTCAACCGGACTTGTTCGAATGTCAACCTGATAGCCAAGGTGCCCCAGCATTCTTTTATACATTTCCAAGAGATGTATTTCATCATCAACAACCAATATCCGTTCCGTCCCGATAGGCAAACCTTGCTCAGGCTTTTCTTCTTTCCTGACAGCCCCATCAGCTCTCGGCAAAAGAACGTGAAAAACTGTTCCCTTACCAACCTCACTGTACACCTTGACGGCTCCTCCATGCGACCTGACAATCCCGTGAACCACCGCCAGGCCCAGACCGGTTCCTTTATCTGGACCTTTAGTGGTGAAATAGGGGTCGAATATTCGTGGCAGCATCTCTTGGGAGATACCGGGACCTGTATCGGATACTGCGATCCTAAGGTAAGGACCCGGCTCCGCGTCAGGATCCAATACTTCATCCTTGTCAGATAGCTGTAAATTGTCGAGTTCGATCCTAAGTACCCCGCCTTCTTTGTCCATGGCTTGAGCGGCATTGGTGCAGAGATTCATCAAAACCTGCTGCATCTGGGTGGGGTCTGCCACTATGGCTCCGATATCCCGCCCTATGTGATGCTGTAATTGGATGGTAGATGGGATTGAGGCGCGCAAGAAATCAAAGGTCTCCTTGACGACCGGCTTTAAGCTCATGAGAATTTTCTTTTGTTCGCCCTGCCGACTGAAGGCTAAAATCTGCCGCACCAGATCCCTGGCACGCTTGGATGCGGAAAGGATTTGGTCTACTTCATCACTTCCAGAAAAAGATATATCGGCCATCTTCATCAGTTCGGTGTTGCCGATGATTACGCTTAAAATATTGTTGAAATCGTGAGCGATGCCTCCTGCTAAGGAGCCGATGGCCTCCATCTTCTGGGCTTGGCGCAGTTGGGCTTCGAGTTTTTCGCGTTGCTGGTCAGCCTGCTTACGTTCGGTGATGTCGATAGTAAATCCCGCGAGCACGGGTGGCTTTCCGACTTGTTGAATCGGAAATTTCGTGGTCTCAAAGGTTCTGCCATTAAAATCTTCAACGGCTTTGATCGATCGTCCGCTCTTCAGAACCGACCTATCGTCTGCTATCATTCCTTTGGCAAGCTCTGCCGGAAAAAGCTCATCCATAGTCTTCCCGAGAACCGCTTCGATCGGCCTACCAAGCATCTGTTCGAAGTTGCGGCTCAACCGAATGGGTCGGAAGTTTTCGTCTTTGAAAAACACATACACAGGGCAGTGTTCCATAAACGCATTAAATATTTCCTCACTTTCGCGAAGCGCTTCTTCCGCTCGTTTGCGCTCGGTGATGTCGCGAAAAACTCCAAAAATTTGAGTATCACCCCGATAACGAATGGGGACTCCAGTGGACTCGACGTATACTGAATTTCCGTCAAGGGTTAAAATGCGGTGTTGGCGGGGAGGGGCAATCCAATTTTCATTTTTCCCTTTTCTGATTCTCTCAGCTGATAGATCTCGGTCACCGGGATGCACCAGGTCCAAATAGTGCTTTCCAATCAGTTCGTTTGCATGGTTCGCTCGGAATAGTTTGATTGCGGCTGGATTGGCATAAACAACGGTCTCACCAGAACGAACCAGAATTGCTTCGGTTGAAGACTCGACGATTTGGCGATGCCTTTCTTCGCTTTCACGGAGCGCGGTTTCCGCTTGCTTGCGCTCGGTAATGTCGGTGATAAATCCCTCTATTGCCAACACTTCCCCGCTACCGGAAAAAACAGCTTGTCCTTTCTCCAGTACCCACTTTTCTTCCCCGTCGGCCGTGCGAATCCGATAGGCCAGATTGAATTGCGAGCGTCTTTCGAGGCTGTTTTCAACCTGCTCCCGAACCATCTGCAGATCGTCCGGATGGATCAATTCAGCGTAGTTTTTGAGGCGGTTTTCAAGCAGATGATCTGCTGGAAATCCGGTCAAATCGAAGCAACCGTTGCTTACGAATTTCATCGTCCAAAAATCATCATTGAGGCAGCGGTAGGCCATCCCGGGCAGGTTCGCCATCAGTGTCGAAAGCCGACGTTCGCTCTCAGCCAGCAGTTCTTGAGCCTGCACACGGTCGGTGATATCGACGCAGGCCCCGATCCTTTTCGAAGGGATCCTACCGGACCCGGTCTCACGAAATATGGTGCGCCCTCGCCACAGTATCCACCGGACTTGGCCGTCTGGCCAAACAACGCGGTGTTCAGAATAAAAAGAGCCGTCCCCGTTAGGATCCAAGCCGCGCTGACCAATTTCTAAAACGCGCTCGATGTCATCTTTATGAACGACCTTATATGCTTGCTCATTGGTTATCTCTTTTCCCTGCTGAACCCCTAAGATATCGCACAACTCGGGCGACCAGTGGACCTTATTGGCCTCCAGGTCTGTCATATAGGTGCCTATTTTGGCGGCCTCGATCGTGATGCGTATGCGCTCTTCACTTTCCCGTAGTTTCTCATCCGCCTGCTTGCGGTCAGTTATGTCGTGGAAAATTCCTAAATGCTGAATTTGTCCCTGAATCTTAATTGGCACTCCGGTAGATTCTACATGTATGATCTGCCCGTCCGCGGCTACCATTCGGTGTTCACGGCGAGGAGCTATCCATTTTTCATTTTTGCTCTTTTTAATCCTTTCAGCTGATTCAGATCGATCATCTGCATGAACTAAATCCAGATAGCATTTTCCAATTAAATCTCCTGGTTGTCTCACCCTAAACAAGTTGAGCGCAGCCGGATTTGAATAAATTATTTCCTCACCGGACCAGACAAGTATTGCGTCCGCCAAAGACTCAATAAGTTGACTGTACCTATCCTCACTCTCGCGTAGCGCATTCTTAAATTGCTCGCGCTCTGTAATATCGCGAGTGATGGAAAGAATTACGTCTTCTTGATTCAACTTCAGAACACGGGCGGACATCAATCCAACGCTAATCTGACCATCTCTCCGTCGGAATCTGGCCTCCAAATTCTCTACATGGCCATTGTTCTGCAGGGCTTTTACCAATCTTTCTCTATCCTTCGGGTCATACCAAATGTTAAGATCGATGGAGCTTTTACCGATGGCATCTTCTCGGGTGTGGCCAGTCAAATTTGTAAAACCGTCATTGATATCAATATACTTTCCATCCGAAAGCCTATTGAGATTTATCGAGTCCGGGCTCGTTTGAAAGGCCAATCGGAATTTCTCCTCGCTTTGAAGAAGCGCTTCTTCGATCTGCCTGCGATCAGTGATATCATGTATAATGGAGTAAAGAAGCGTTTGGCCTTTCACTGTCAGCGGCCCACTGTAAACTTCAACGTCCCTGATTGACCCGTCAGCTCGGCGGTGTTTAAAAAAGAAGTTGTTGCGCTTCTCTGCTCGGGCTAACTGCATCTGGGCAAAGACTTCTTCTCTGGTTAGCGTATTGATTTCATCAATTCTGAGTGCTTTGAGTTCCTTTCGGCTCCATCCGTAATAAGCGCATGCGGCAAGATTAGCGTCTTTGATTGCAGCAGTCTCCGGATCGATGAGGAGCATGACGGCATGATTATTCTCAAACAGACTTCGATAAACGGCTTCGTCATCATTCCGCCGCAACCAGAGATTTTCGGCCTTTAGGTCTTTTATCTGCTGCCGCAACAGGCTAATTTCATTTTCCATTTCTTTTAACTCCAATTATTCTTGACGCCTAACAGGCGAGCGCAAAATCAAATCTTACCATATCACCTTAACAATCTCAAAAAATATGGATGTTGCTCAAGCCGACCATGCTACAAAAGGCCTGTAAAATTGACGACTTGAGCGTTCGTTTGAACCTATTGATATTTAATTGGGGTGATGGGAGGTGGGCAACT
>JAUQXK010000064.1 GCA_030834695.1 Desulfobacterales bacterium | reverse complement strand
CCCTTGATTTCTTTGGTAGCGGGGAGAGGATTTGAACCTCTGACCTTCGGGTTATGAGCCCGACGAGCTACCAGGCTGCTCCACCCCGCAGCAAATTTTGTAATCATGACATTTAGTCGGGGAGAGCGGAAAAGTCAAGCGATAACGTAAAAATTATTCCAAGGGGTTGCGGCTACAGAGGGAACCAGGAAGCAAGGGAATAATCGTGGAAGAGCGGAGGCGGCCATAATCGGGATCAGGCGCTGCACAACTCCTGGAGGCATTGTCGAATGCGGGCCGCTGCCGCGGGGTCGCATTCGACGAATACTTTTTTTGAACGGCTGGCATGGCCGGAGGTGATTTTCAGGTGAGACTTGGGCACATCGAGGGCCTTGGCGAGCAAATCTATGCAGGCCTTGTTGGCGGCTCCTTCGATCGGGGGGGCGGTGATCTTCAGCTTAAGGGCATCTTCATGCTTGCCGACGATTTGATTGCGTGAGGATCGCGGCTGCACGCGAATTCGGAATGATATGCCGGAGGGATGGTCCTGGATCGGCAGCATGGCGGCTCGCTTGGGCTGGGGTCGCGCCGGATCACGCCGAAGCGATCAGCTTGCGGATAAACTCCGGCGGCCGCACCACCCGGCCGTTCCGATCGACGAAGGCATGTTTGGTGAAGCCCTCGGCCAACAGGGCCTCGCCGTCTTCGCGGAATATGCGGTAGTCGAACTTAATACCGCCTTTGACGCCTGTGTCCACGCGCGTCTCGATTACGATGATCTCGTCGTATCGGGCGGGGGCGGAATATTTTGCACGGCACTCCGAGACGGGCAGGAAGAAGCCGCGCTCCTCGATGTCCCGGTAGGGAAATCCCCAGGCGCGGAACAGTTCGGTCCGGCCGATTTCGAACCATCGGAAGTAGTTGCCGTAGTAGGCCTGGCCCATACGGTCGGTGTCGCCGTAGATGACCCGGCAGGTGGTGCGGTGGACCACGGGGATCAGCCTCCGTTGCGCAGAATGGTTGCGATCATGGCCTTCAGCTCGGCGAAATCGGTCGCCACCGGGAGGGCCGGATACTCCCGCCGGACGTTGTCCGGTGGGCGGTAGAGGATGCCGTGGTCGGCGGCCGTGAGCATGCTGATGTCGTTGTAGGAATCGCCGACGCCGATCACGCGGTAGTTGAGGCCGCGCATGGCTTCGGCCACTTTGCGCTTGCCGTCCGTCTGGCGCAGCCGGTAGTCGGAAATGGTCCCGTCGGCCGCTACCGTGAGCGTGTTGCAGAGCAGGGTGGGGTAGCCCAGTTTTTTCATCAGGGGGCCGGCGAATTCGACGAACGTGTCCGAGACCACCAGGATCTGGGTGACCGAGCGGATCCATTCCAGGAACTCCAGTGCGCCGTCGTGAGGGTCCATCCCGGCGATCACGGCCTGAATGTCCGGCAGCTTCAGCCCCCGGTCTTTCAGGATATTCAGCCGGTGCTTCATCAGCACATCATAATCGGAGATATCCCGGGTGGTCAGGCGCAACTCCTGGATGCCAGTCTTCTCAGCGAATTTGATCCAGATCTCGGGTAGAAAAATACCTTCCAGGTCGGAACAGACCAAATGCATGCGGATACACCTCCCTAGTCTTGCAGGCTCTCATCTTCGATCCGGATCAGCACCGGCTTGGCGGCGGTCACATCCAGGGCGCTGATTTCGCTCAGGGCCTTTTTCACGTCCGCTTCCAGTGCCCGATGCGACAGCATCACCACCGGGACGGCGCCGTTCGTCTTGCGGCCCTTCTGGTGGACCGACTGGATGCTGATGCCGTGCGCGCCCAGAATTCCGGAAATGGACGAAAGCACGCCGGGCCGGTCGAGCGCCGAAAAGCGGAAATAGTAATGGGACGAAATCCGGTCGATGGGCATAATGGGAATCGGACGGATGCGCTCCGGCTGGAAAGCCAGGGCGGGCACCCGGCCGGTGGTGCCGCTCAGCAGATTGCGCGTCAGATCCACCACATCGCCGATCACGGCGCTCGCCGTCGGCATCATGCCGGCCCCGCGGCCGTAGAGCAGGATGTCGCCGGTCGCATCCCCGCTGACCGTGACGGCGTTGAGGGTGCCGTTGACATTGGAGAGCAGGTTGCCGAAGGGGATCATGGTGGGATGCACGCGGGCCTCTACCGCGTCGTCCCGGCGCTTGCTGATGGCCAGCAGCTTGATGCGGTAGCCGAACTGCCCGGCGAACTCGATGTCCATCGGCGTGATGTGCGAGATCCCCTCGATGTAGACGTCCTTCAGATTGATCGGCGTGCCGTAGGCGAGGGCGCTCAGGATGGCGATCTTGTGGGCCGTGTCGAAACCCTCCACATCCAGGGTGGGATCGGCTTCGGCGTAGCCCTGCCGCTGGGCGACCGCCAGGGCGTCGGCGAACGTGCTGCCCTCGTCGGTGATCTTGGAGAGGATATAGTTGCAGGTGCCGTTGAGGATTCCGGTCATGGCGGCGATGCGGTTGCCCACCAGCGATTCGCGCAGGGTCTTGATGATGGGCATGCACCCGCCGACGCTCGCTTCGAAGTAGAGATCCACCTTTTTTTCGGCGGCGGACCGGAAGATCTCGTTGCCGTGGGTGGCGATCAGGGCCTTGTTGGCCGTCACGACGTGCCGGCCGTTGGCGATGGCCTTGAGAATCAGCTCCTTGGCGATGCCCTCGCCGCCGATCATTTCGATGATAATGTCGAGTCCCGGCTCTTCCACGACCCGGCGGGCGTCGGCTATGAGCATGCCGTCCGGGAACCGGATGCCGCGGTCCCGGGCGACGTCGAGGTCGGCGACGCGCCGGAGGTTCAGCACCGCTCCCAGGCGGGAGGCGATCAGGTCGCGCTGCTCCAGCAGCAGCTTGGCCACGCCGGTGCCGACCGTGCCGCAGCCGAGCATGCCGATATTGATTTCACGCATTTGAAGATCGTCCTTTCTGCCTACATAATTTTGCGGATTCCGCGCACGGCTTGGTTGATGCGCATGGGGTTTTCGATCAGGGCAAAGCGCACGAACTCGTCCCCGTACTCCCCGAACCCCAGCCCGGGTGAAACCGCCACCTGGGCTTCGCGGATGAGGAACTTGGAAAATTCAACCGATCCCATTTTGCGATGCTTCTCCGGGATTCGGCCCCACACGAACATGGTCCCCTTGGGTTTGACGATCTTCCATCCGGCCCGATTCAACCCGCGCACGAGGGCATCCCGCCGCTCCTTATAAACGGCGCGGATGTCCTTTACACAGTCTTCGGGGCCGTTCAGGGCGATGATGGAGGCGATCTGGATCGGCTGGAACACGCCGTAGTCGAGATAGCTCTTGATCCGTTTCAGGGCCGCCACCGCTTCGGGGTTGCCGCAGCAAAAACCCATGCGCCAGCCCGCCATGCTGTAGCTTTTCGAGAGCGAAAAAAATTCAACCCCGACATCCTTGGCGCCCTTGGCCTGGAGGAAGCTCGGCGCCTGATAGCCGTCAAACACCAGATCGGCGTAAGCGAAGTCATGGATCACCAGGATGTGGTTCTCTTTGGCATAATCCACCACTTTCTGAAAGAAATCCAGGCTGACCACCTCGGTGGTCGGGTTATGCGGGTAACTGATGATGAGCATCTTGGGGCGCGGCCAGGTCTGTTTGGTGGCCGTCATCAGGTTTTCGAAGAAGTCCTGCCCGGGTCCAACGGGTATACCGCGCACATCGCCGCCGGCGATGATCGCGGAGAACGGATGAATCGGGTAGGTCGGGTTGGGGGTGAACACCACATCGCCCGGCCGAATGCTGACGAGCACCAGGTGCGACAATCCCTCCTTGACCCCGATGGTGACGATCGCCTCCGAATCCGGGTCGAGGTCCACGTCGAAGCGGCGCTTGTACCATTTCGCAATGGCCAGGCGCAGCTTGGTGATCCCCATGGAGGCGGAGTAGCGGTGGTTGTGGGGTTTGCGGGCGGCCTCCACCAACTTGTCGACGATATGCGCCGGTGTCCCGAGGTCGGGGTTGCCCATGCCGAGGTCGATAATGTCCTGTCCCTCGCGGCGGGCCTGCATCTTGATTTGGTTCACGGTGGCGAAGACATAGGGCGGCAGTCGGTCAAGCCTCGAAAATCTACTGCTCATGACGGCACCTCGGGATCGCGGAGTTCCGCCGGCAATCCGGCTCTGGCTAAATATCTTTTGACTTTTAAGCTGATTGAGTCTAATTTTCAAGTGTTTTATGATGCTTGCGGACGAGAGGAGAAGGCGATGACGAACCCGATCTCTTATGCCGATGCGGGTGTGGACATTGAAAAAGCCAATACGTTGGTCAGCGCGATCAGCCGGATCACGAAGCAGACCAAACGCCCGGGGGTTATCGGCGATATCGGCGGATTCGCCGGTCTTTTTTCGATGGAACGGGTGATTGCCGACATGCGGCATCCCGTTCTAGTCAGCTCTACCGATGGGGTGGGCACCAAGCTGAAGATCGCCTTCATGCTCGACAAGCACGACACCATCGGCATCGACCTGGTGGCGATGTGTGTCAACGACATTCTGGTACAAGGTGCAAAACCTTTGTTTTTACTGGATTATTTGGCAATGGGCCACCTGGACAACCAGCGGGTCGAAGCCATCCTCAGCGGAATCGCCGAAGGCTGCAAGCAGGCCAAGTGCTCTCTGATCGGCGGGGAAACCGCGGAAATGCCCGGGATGTACCAGCCCGACGAGTATGATCTGGCCGGGTTCGTCGTCGGAGTCGTCGACAACAGCCAGATCATCGACGGAACCGCCATCCGCCACGGCCACCGGCTGATCGGCATCGGCTCCAGCGGGCTCCACAGCAACGGGTATTCGCTCGTCCGTAAAATCTGCTTTGATCACTTGAAACTGAAATTGGATGCCTATGTCCCGGAACTGGGAAAAGCCCTGGGCGAGGAGTTGATCCTGCCGACGCGGATTTACGCCGACACCGTCCAGGGTCTTCTCCGGGATCTGCCGATTCACGGTCTGGCGCACATCACCGGTGGTGGGATCGTCGATAACATCGTCCGCATCATTCCGCAGGCCTTCAGTGTGCTCATCCGTAAGGGCAGCTGGAGGATTCCCCCGATTTTCGCCTTCCTTCAGCAGGCCGGAAACGTTTCTGACCTTGAAATGCTGCGAACCTTCAACAACGGTATCGGCATGATCGCCGTGGTGCCGGAAAGCGCCGCTCCCGAGGTCATCGAACGGCTCACCGCCATGAACGAGCCCGCTTTTCTCATCGGCGAAATCATCGAGCGCCGGGTGGCCGGTGAAAGGCTGGTCTGGGGTTGATCGTTCTCGGTATCGAGTCCTCCTGCGACGAAACCGCAGCCGCGCTGGTCCGTGACGGAAACAGAATTCTGGCATCGGTGGTGGCCTCCCAGGAGGAGGTGCATCATCGCTTCGGCGGCGTCGTCCCCGAACTGGCTTCCCGCAGACATTTGGAATCCATTATCCCGGTTATGCGACAGGCCCTAGCCCAGGCCGATATCGGGTTCACCGGCATCGATGGGGTGGCGGCCACGCAGGGCCCCGGTTTGATCGGTTCGCTTCTGGTCGGCTTTTCGTTCGCCAAGGCGCTGGCCTTTTCCCTGGAGGTTCCATGGGTGGGGGTCAATCACCTCGAGGGGCATATCCACGCCTTGTTTCTCGAAGCACAGCCGCCGCCGTGTCCTTTTGTCACGCTCCTGGCTTCCGGCGGACACACCGGGCTTTATTATGTCAACTCGCTGATGAACATGGAACTGCTGGGCCAGACCCGGGATGACGCGGCGGGCGAGGCCTTCGACAAGGTGGCCAAAATGCTGGCGCTGGGATATCCGGGCGGTGCGGTGATTGACCGGCTATCTCGCCAGGGCAACCCGGATCGAATTCGGTTTCCTCGACCCTACATCGAGAAAGACAGCTGCGATTTCAGCTTCAGCGGTATCAAAACGGCCGTCGGGCGATATCTCAGGGAGCATTCCGACCGTTGCACCGAGAATGTGGCCGACATCGCTGCCGGGTTTCAGGAAGCGGTGGTGGATGTGCTCGTATACAAGCTCATCCGCGCGGCCCGCATGAAGGGGTGCCGTCGAGTGGCCCTGGCGGGAGGCGTGGCGGCCAACAGCCGGCTGCGAGAGCGATTGCGGCTTGATGCGGGCGCCGAGCAGATGGAAGTGTATCTGCCGTCGTTGCAGCTGTGCGGAGACAATGCCGCGATGGTGGCCGCCCTCGGCTATCGCCTGCTCGCTGCCGGCAAACGCGGCCGCCTTGATGACGACGTGTTTTCGCGTGCGGGCTGAGCAAGGCACGGCACCTGACGTCCACAGCCCCATGGAAACGATCAAGCGAGGTACTGCGATTTCAGTGCCAGGACTCTGTCGGCCGCCGCTTCGGCATCGGCCCGTCGCTTCTCCGACTCCCCGATTTTCCTGACCATGACCGCATGAGCCCGGCGCAGTTTGTTTGCGCTGCGGCAGATCAAGGCCACGTCGACCTGTGCGCGGAGCACTTGCCGGACGGCGGCGCCGAGCCCGAAATGGCGGGTGATGGCTCCCATTTCCAGGTCATCCGTGAGGACCACGCCGGTGAACCCCATGCGTTGGCGCAGCAGGTCGCGGGCGATGACGGTGGACAGGCTGGCCGGCCATTGAGGATCCAGACGCGGGTATCGGATATGTGCGAGCATGACCCCCGCCACCGGCTGTTGAATGGCCGCTTGAAAGGGTATCAGATCGTAGGCTTCGAGAGAACTCAGATCGGCGTCCAAGTGGGGCAGATCGAGGTGGGAGTCGAGGCAGGTGCGGCCGATGCCCGGGAAATGTTTGGCCACGGCCATGATCCCGCCGGCTTGCATGCCTGCAATCACCGCCTGCCCCAGTCGGGCCACCTGCCGGGGGTCGGAACCGAAAACACGCCGGGCCATGATGCTGTCAAAGCCTTCCGGCGCTGCATCCAGGACCGGTGCCAGATTCATGTTGATGCCCACCCAGGCAAGCTCGATGGCAGTGATCTGGGCGAAGCGTTCGGCGTCGGCCGTATTCCGGATCGCCGGATTGCCCGGAAACTGAGTGAAGGGCGGCCCGAGGCGGGCCACCTGGCCGCCCTCCTGGTCGATGGCAATGAACAGCGGCGGCAGATCGCAATCGCGGGCATAACGCTGAACCGCGCGGCAGAAGTCGGCTACCTGCCGGGGTGACTCTACGTTTCGTTTGAAAAGGATCAGGCCGCCCAGCCGCAGGTCTGAGATCAAACCCTGCAACTGCGGGTCCAGACGCTTTCCCTCAAACCCGGCCATCAGCCGTTGTCCGGCCAACTGCTCCGTCGGCCAGGATTTACAATCCATGGTTATTCACCACGCAACCGTTTTGGGTTACCGCTTCAAATGGCTGGCATTACCTTGCCTTTTTCTGCACATATCGTCAAGACACGGTCGATTCAAGAAAACGTGTTAGTTCGCGAGGCAGGTGGTCAGAGGATAGGGGGCGGATCCGTTCTCTCCGGCGTATCGCGCCAGCTGTTGCACCAGTTGATCCGCCTGGGGCTTCGGGATGGGGGGCGAGAAGAGGTATCCCTGTCCAAGTTCGCAGCCCATGTCCAGCAGGATAGCGTATTGCTCGGGGGTCTCAATGCCCTCGGCCACAACCGTCATGCCCAGCTTGTGGGCCAGCGAAACAATCGCCTCGACGATGTTGCGGTTGCCTCCCGGTTTTTCGAGGATTTTCGAGATGAAGCCGCGGTCGATTTTAAGGGTGTCGATCGGAAGCCGCTGCAGATAGCTCAGCGAGGAGTAACCGGTGCCGAAGTCGTCAATGACCAGATGGATGCCGAAATCCTTGAGCCGTTGCGCCAACCGCATGGTTTCCTCGGAATCCACCATCAACGCGGTCTCGGTGATTTCCAGTTTCAGGAGATGAGGGGGCAGCGACGAGGCCTCCAGCGCATCCTTCAGATCATTCAGGAGGCTCGCCTGGAGGAAGTGTCGGCTGGAGATGTTGACGCTGACCGTAAGCTCAAGATTGCTGCCCAAAATCTCCTGCCAGTCCCGCAGGTCCCGACAGGCCTGTTCCACCGTATACCGTGTGATGGGGATGATCAGCCCGGTTTCCTCGGCGGTTGAGATGAACGATCCCGGGTATACCATACCCAGTTCCGGATGGGGCCATCGGATCAAGGCCTCGAACCCCACCAGAGAGGCGGTATTCAGGCGCACAATCGGTTGGTAGTGGTTCTGGAATTGGCTTTTGTGGATGGCTTTGCGCAGGTCCGTCTCCTGTTGGAGCAGATGCAGGGCTTTTTCGTGCAGGGTTCGATCGAAGACCTTGACCTGAGACCGGCCGCTTTCCTTGGCATGGTACATGGCTGCATCGGCGTCGCGAATGATGGCTTCCGGTTGTTCATAATCCTGGGTGTTCAACACGACACCGAAACTGGCGGGAGCGAAAACCTCCTTGCCGTGAATGCGGAAAGGTTTGCGCAGAGCGATCTGAAGCCTTTCGGCAATGGCGACGGAATAATCGCTCGCTTCGATATCCTCCAATAAGATAACGAATTCATCGCCTCCCAACCGTGCCAGGATGTCGATTTCTCGCAGAGATTCACGGATGCGCTCCGCAAAGGCCACCAGCAGGTCGTCACCGGCGGTGTGGCCCAAGCTGTCGTTGACCAGTTTGAAGCGGTCGATATCCAGGTAGATGACCGCAAAATGGTAGTCCGGCCGCCGCTTGGTGCGCTTGATCGCCATGGTCAAGTGTTCCACGAACAGGGCCCGATTGGGCAACCGGGTCAACGTGTCGTGGAATGCCTGGAAATAGATCTGGCGTTCGGCCTCTTTCAGCTCGGAGATGTCGGTGAACGACGCGACGCTCCCATCCGTCTCCGGGATCGATGCAAAGGTGATCAAGACATCCTTGCGGTTGTCCAGTTTGTCAATAAATTGACACCCTACATATTTCCCGCCGACAATCGAAAGGGCACCCGGGGACGGGGTTTCATCACCGAAGAGGGTGCGGTGGCTTTTTTCATCAATGAATTCCAGCCAGGACTTTCGGTTTTGGATTTCCCGGCGGCTGAAGCCCGACATGGCCACGAACTGAGAGTTCGCCAGGGAGATGCGCATGTCCTTCTCGATGATGATGGTGGCCGCGCCGGTGTTTTCGAATATGGTGCGGTACTTCAGCTCGGAGCTGCGCAGTTCTTCGGTTCGCTCCCTGACTTTCTGCTCCAGGGTTTCATTCATCTCCTGCAGCGCGCGCTTGGAGCTGTTGATGCTGTTCACCAGCACCTGCGTGCAGCCGCTGATCAGCAGGATAATGCTGATCGTGATGAAAATGGTGAGATGACTGCCCTGGAGAAGAAATTCAAAATAGAAATAAAAAAGGGAGGCGCCCCCGCCGATGATGAGCAGGCCAGCTTTGTCTAGTACGGTTGAACGACCGGCAGCAGCCACTGAACCTCGCTATGGATGAATGAAGCGTCCGGAATCTAAAACTATATCGTCACCATGCGGCCAGAGCTTGAGTCCATTCCTCCAAAAGAAAAAGGACAAAGCCGTCATGACTCTGTCCTCTTTCTTCGGCTTCCCACGATGCCGTTATTCTCGTGGGGAAATCTTCTCAAGCATTGGTTGTTGGAAGCCCGCAGAAAAGATGCACGCACACCTGAGAAGCCTTAGCTATGCATTTATTATTCAATATTTGTGCCAGATCGCTAAAATTTAATTTTATAATAAATACAGATTGTTAAAAGACTGCCGGCATGGCGGCCCGTGAGGCGGATGGCGTCAAGCGTCAAAATTCCGTTAGGGCGCTTTGAATTCGCTTTGCGGCTGGCGCTGTCGGAGCGAACCGGAGCCGGCCTGGTAATGCTGGACGGCTCGGTTGTGATCGGTCAGGTTCGTTGAAAAATGATGGGTTCCGTTGTTTTTGGACACAAAAAAAATGTAGTCGGTTTGAGCCGGATAGAGCGCAGCCTTCAAGGCTTCCTTTCCAGGGCTGGCGATCGGCCCGGGAGGCAGGCCGCGGATTATATACGTGTTGAAGGGGGTCGGGGTTTCAAGGTGTTTACGGGTGAGATTGCCGTCGAAATTCATGATGCCGTATATGACCGTCGGATCGGTTTCAAGCCGCATGCCGCGTTTGAGGCGGTTGTGAAACACGGAGGAGATCAGGGGGCGTTCGGAAGGATCGCCGGTCTCCTTTTCGATGATGGATGCCAGGGTCACCGCCTCGTGCACGGTAAAACCGAGCTCCGATGCACGCCGCTCCCATTCCGGAGGAAAGGCTGAGCGGAATGCTTGCAGCATAGCCGTGATGACGCCGTCCGGCGTGACGGTCCGCGGGAAAAAATAGGTTTCAGGGAACAGGTACCCTTCCAGAGATGACGCGTGGATCCCCTGTGCCCGGGCATAAGCGGGATCCTTGGCGCGCTGAACGATGTCGGCTGCCGGAGCCAGCTCGGCTTTTTCAACCTGATCAGCGATCTGCACAATCGTGAATCCCTCGGGGACGGTTAGCCGGTGGAGCCGGACCAGACCTTTTGCCATCCGTTCCAGGATATCGCGCGGCGACATGGAAGATGACAGGCTGTATTCCCCGGCTTTTAAGCGCCGGTCATATCCTTCCAGGCGGGCAAGCATCCTGAATTTGAAAGCGCTCCTGATCAATTGGTGGCGCTGCAGGACTTCGGCCGTCGCCGCCAGGGACTGTCCCGGTGGCACGGTGAGGTGGTGTTCGGTCTCGCCCACGCCGCCGGCCGAGCGCGCGAATTCCTTAAAATCGGAATAAATCAAAATGGTTGTGGCGATCAGCAGGCCGAGCATGCCGGCGGCCAGGACCGCCCATTTTTTCTTCATCGCATGTTCCTGTCATGCTTTGGTTGCACCGAAAAATCGATCGATTCGGTTATGGGTTATTCATCCAGCAATAAAACATATTCAAGGCCCGGTTACATCACTCATCGGTGGGGCGGGTTGTCGGCCCGCCAGACCTCGGCTGGCGGTGGGCCTGTTTATTGCCGAGATAATAAAATAGTGCGAGCCGTTGCGGTTTGTCAAAGGCCTGTTTTTCTTGACTTCGACGGCCTCGGGAGATAGGATCCATGAATCATTTGCACATCCGATCGGATGTGCGCGAGGAGTCACCTGCCGATTCAATGCCGCCGCTAAGTTGGTTGCAACTTTTTGCTATAAAAAGAGGATAAATCAATGGCCAAGCCCAAGCTGAAGCAGCATCACATCAATCGAGATTGGTGCAAGGGCTGCGGAATTTGTGTCGAACTGTGCCCCAAGAACGTACTCGAATTGGACGATCAGGACAAGGTCGTGGTTGTGCGGCCCCAGGATTGCATCTGCTGCCGGCTGTGCGAGTTGCGCTGTCCGGATTTCGCAATCGAAGTGGAGACACAGGAGTAGGATCCAATGGGAAAAAACGTTAAATTTCTGCAGGGCAACGAAGCATGCGTCGAAGCGGCCCTTTATGCCGGACTGGATTTTTATGCCGGTTACCCGATCACCCCTTCTACGGAGATCGCCGAACATCTGGCCTACCGGCTTCCGCAGATCGGAGGCAAGTTTTTGCAGATGGAGGACGAGATCGCTTCGATCTGTGCGATTATCGGCGCCTCGCTCACCGGTCGCAAGGTCATGACCGCCACGAGCGGCCCCGGTTTTTCGCTGATGCAGGAGGCCCTGGGGTATGCGGTCATGGCGGAGATTCCCTGCGTGATCGTGGATGTGCAGCGCGGCGGCCCGTCCACTGGCATTCCCACCCATGTCAGCCAAGGGGATGTGAACCAGGCGCGCTGGGGAACCCACGGGGACCACGCCATCATTGCACTGACGGCCTCCAACCACCAGGATGTGTTTGCCATCACGGTGGAGGCCTTCAACCTGTCCGAAACCTACCGGACCCCTGTTATTCTACTGTTCGACGAGGTCGTGGCCCACATGCGGGAGCGTCTGGTTATGCCGGAGCCCGGTGAGGTCCAGCTGGTGGAACGGCTGAGGACATCGGTGAAGGAAGGCGTCGACTACCATCCCTATCTTCCGCGGGAAGACGGACGGCTTCCCATGTCGGATTTCGGGGGTGTGCACCGGTACAATGTGACCGGGCTGGTGCACGACATGTGGGGGTTTCCCTCTACCGAGCCGCGCGTGGTTCATGCCCTGTTGCGCCATCTGGTCGACAAGCTGGAAAACCGCACCAACGAGCTGGCCCGTTTCAAAGAGTTCTTCCTGGAGGATGCCGAGATCATTCTGATCTCCTACGGCTCATCGGCGCGGTCGGCGCTGCACGTCGTCGAAGAGCGACGCCAGCGGGGCGAGCGCCTGGGGTTGCTGGAATTGCAGACGCTTTGGCCGTTTCCACGGGACGTCGTACGCAACCGCTGCGCCGGTACCAAGGCGGTGGTGGTCGTTGAGATGAACATGGGGCAGGTCATGCAATCGGTGAAATTGGCGGTGGAGCATCCCGAGCGGGTGTTCCTGGCCAACCGCATCGACAGCGTTTTCATCACGCCCGCGGACATCATCAATATCCTGCGAATCATTCAAGGCAAAGGGGTCTGACGATGGCAGTCAAGGACTATCTGAGGGAACGGTTCTTTCCGCACCTTTGGTGCCCGGGGTGCGGGCATGGGGAAGTTCTCGGCGGCCTCATCCGGGCGATTGAGAATTTGGGCCTGTCCAAGAACGAAATCGTGATGGTTTCAGGGATCGGGTGCTCCTCGCGCATCACCGGCTATGTGGATTTTCACACCATGCACACCATTCACGGCCGGGCCCTGGCCTTCGCCACGGGCGTCAAGCTCGCCCGCCCGGAGCTCAAGATCATCGTGCCGATGGGGGACGGGGATGCATTGGCGATCGGCGGCAACCACTTTATTCATGCGGCGCGACGCAATGTGGACATGACGGCGATCGTCATGAACAACCGCATTTACGGAATGACCGGCGGCCAGTTTTCACCGCTGTCCGGGTCTAATATCAGCGCCTCAACGGCCCCTTATCGGACGATCGACAAAAGCTTCGACGTGGTGGAGCTGTCCAAGGCAGCGGGAGCCACGTTTGTGGCGCGCGCCACCAGCTATCACGCCCAGCAAATGACGGAGGTCATCGAAAAGGCCATTCTGCACAAAGGCTTTTCGGTCGTCGAAGTGCTGACCCAGTGCCCGACCTATTTCGGGCGCAAGAATAAGATCGGCGATGCCCCGGAGATGATCAAATGGTTCAAGGACCACACCACTCCGATCGGATCGAAGGCCAAGCAGGAGCACCCGGAACTCATCGAGCGCGGCATCTTCGTTCAGCAGGAGGGGCCGGAGTACTGTGAGGAATATCAGAAAATCGTCGAGCGGGCGATGAAAGGGCGCAGCTGATGGAACGGTGCAGACTGGTGTTTTCAGGTTCGGGGGGGCAGGGCGTCATCACGGCTGCCATCATTCTCGCAGAGGCAGCGGTCTTGTGTGAAGGGCTGAATGCGGTCCAATCGCAGTCCTACGGCGCCGAGGCCCGGGGGGGGGCGACGCGCTCCGATGTGATCATTGCGGATACCCCGATCTACTACCCGAAAGTGCTCCAGCCGAATGTCCTGGTTTGCCTCACCCAAGAAGCCTACAACCGGTTTTCCGCGATCATCCGGCCGGGGGGGCTCTTGATCACCGACAGCCGCTACGTTAAAATCCAGCGCAAGGTGGATGCCCTTCAGCGCGAGCTTCCCATCTACCGTACCGTGATGGAGCAGATCGGCAAGCCCATTGTCTTCAACATTTGCATGCTCGGGGCACTGATTGCGCTCACCGATGTGGTCAAACCCACGTCCATCATCAATGTCCTGAAGACCCGTGTTCCGTCTGATTTTTTAGAGATGAACCAGAAGGCCCTGCAACTGGGAATGGGCTTGACTGGCGCCGCAAGGGCTTGAGAAGCGGCCGAGGGCGCGAAGATTCCATTCCGATAAACGAACGGTGCCGCCCGAGATGGAATTTTCGACGTCTCGGCCTAGCGCTTATGCGCTGCACAGCGTGCGCGCCACATCCCGAATCGAAATCCCGCCATTCCACAAACTCCAACTCACTTCCGTCATCGGTGGCCCAGCAGCCGTCGTGCGGGTGACTCCGGCAGCCCGGATTTTGGCGGCAGCCGCTTGGGTGTCTGAGAACTCGGCCATCCGCATGGTGGTTGTCGGCCGTCGATGCTATCGAACTGCGGCGATATACCACGACCAAAGTTCGGTTCCGATGAATAGATAGGCGATGGCACCCACCGCCAGGAAGGGGCCGAAAGGGACCGCTAGCTTCATGTCTCCCCGGCGGCGGCAGATCAAAGCCATTCCGGCGAGGGTGCCGGTGAGGGAGGCGACGAAGATCGTGAAAAGAACGCCTTTCCAACCCATGAAGGCGCCGATCATGGCGAGCAGCTTGATATCGCCGCCGCCCATGCCCTCGCGCTGCGTGATCAGCTGGTATCCCCAGGCCACCAGAAAAAGGCTGCCACCCCCCGCCAGGATGCCGATCAGCGATTCGGACGGGGATATCCATCCGGGGCCGAAGCTGGCGGCCAGGCCGATCGGAATACCTGGCAAGGTGATCGCGTCGGGGATGATCCGATGATCCAGGTCGATGAAGGTGATGACGAGAAGCGCTGCGATCAGCGCAAACATCAAGGCGGCCTGCCAGCCAAAGCCGAACCGGGCGACCGCCATGGCAGCGAAAGCTCCGCTGAGAGCTTCAACCAGCGGATAGCGCAGAGGGATCCGCGCCCCGCAGTCACGGCAGCGGCCCCGCAGGACCAGATAGCTCAGCACGGGAATGTTGTCGAAGGCACGGATCGGATGACCGCACTGCGGACACTGGGACCGGGGTCGAACGATTGACCGTGAGACCGGCAGCCGGTAAATACAAACATTGAGAAAGCTGCCGATGACCATGCCGAAGATAAAACCGACCCATTCCATAACCGCTCCCGTGTCGTAGGGCTTGACCGGTGACGTTTTTTCGCCTAGAAGACATTGTCCGCCGGCGGGCGACACCGTTTCGATTGTTAATTTAGAAATATGTGTTATTATTTAAATTTTAGGCGTCTTGACGCCATACCAGTTGAAAGATGACATTATCGGGCAGGCTATTCGGCGCCACCCGGAAAAGCGCCTAATTTTTGCATTATAAGCTGATTTCGGATATTTGCCTACCAAAAAATTCCCGCTCAAAGGCTTCCCGAACGGCGTTACCCCAGAATGTATGGCAGGAGCAAGCATGGCAGAGGCAGACCGCGACGACTTGATCAGTATTATCGAAGAGGATGACAAAACCACTGAAATTCCCACGAACCTTCCCCTGCTTCCCGTCAGGGATGTGGTGATTTTTTCAGACATGCTGCTGCCCTTGTTCGTGGGGCGTGAGAAATCCGTGCGCTCCGTGGAAGATGCCGTTAACGGAAACGGATTCGTTTTTCTGGCGACCCAGAAGGATCCGACTGTCGAGAACCCATCTCAGGACGATATCTACCGCACCGGCACCGTCGGACGGGTGCTGCGCATGCTCAAACTGCCCGACGGTCGCGTGAAGGTGCTCGTTCAGGGGTTGACCAAGGGAAACATTGCGAAGTTCGTACGCAAACGATCTCCCTACCGCGTTCAGATCGATCTGCTGCCCGAGGAGCCGGTGGAGAAGGTAACGCTGGAAGTGGAAGCGCTCATGCGCAATGTGCGCGAACAATCCGAGAAGATTCTGGCGCTGAGGGGCGAAATCAACCCCGACATCATCTCGATCCTCCAGAACGTCGACGATCCCGGGAAGCTGGCGGATCTCGTGGCTTCGAATCTCCGGCTTAAGATCGAAGACGCCCAATCCCTGCTGGAGATCCTGGAGCCGGTGGCGCGGTTGAAACGCATCAACGATCTGCTGTCGCGGGAGCTGGAACTGTCCGCCATGCAGGCCAAAATTCAGTCGGAAGTGAAGGATGAGATCTCGAAAAGCCAGCGCGACTACTACCTCCGGGAGCAGGTGCGCGCCATCTACCGCGAGTTGGGTGAGCACGACGAACGCTCGACGGAAATAGACGAGTACCAGCGCAAGATCAAGAAAGCCCGGATGTCCACGGATGCCAATGAAGAGGCCCTCAAACAGCTCAAACGGCTGGAGCAGATGCATCCGGATTCGGCTGAGTCCAATGTCATTCGATCCTATCTCGATTGGCTGGTGGAGATGCCCTGGAGCAAATGGTCCGCGGACGTCATCGACATCCGCAAAGCACGGCAGATCCTGGACCGGGAACACTATGGTCTGGCGTCGATCAAAGACCGCATCCTCGAATACCTCAGTGTGCGCAAACTGAATCCCCGCATGAAAGGCCCGATTTTGTGCTTCGTGGGGCCGCCGGGGGTCGGGAAGACTTCGCTGGGGCAGGCCATCGCGCGTGCGGTCAAACGCAAGTTCGTGCGTATTTCTCTCGGGGGTATCCGGGATGAGGCCGAAATTCGAGGCCACCGGCGCACCTATATCGGCGCCCTGCCGGGCCGGATCCTGCAGGGGCTCAAGCAATGCGGCACGAGCAATCCCGTCTTCATGATGGATGAAATCGACAAGCTGGGAGCGGACTTCCGGGGGGATCCTTCCTCTGCGCTTTTGGAGGCGTTGGATCCGGAGCAGAACTTTGCGTTCAGCGATCATTACCTGAACCTGCCGTTCGACTTGTCGCGGGTCATGTTCATTCTGACGGCCAACCTCACCGACACCATCCCTTCGGCGCTGCTGGATCGTATGGAGGTCATATCCTTATCGGGCTACACCGAAGAGGAAAAAGTCGAAATCGCCCGCCGACACCTGATTCCGCGCCAAATCCGCGAGAGCGGATTGAAGGCCAAGCAGATCGCCATCAGCGAAAAAGCCCTGCGGCAAATCATCGCGGAATATACCTCCGAAGCCGGTGTGCGAAACCTGGATCGCGAAATCGGCAACATCTGCAGAAAGATCGCCCGCCGCATTGCCGAGGGACAGCTCCAGCCGGCAGGCATCACTCAGCAAAGTCTGGCGAAATATCTGGGCCCCGCCAAGTTCATTCCGGAAATGGACCAGGAGGTCAGCCAGATGGGACTGGCTACAGGGCTGGCGTGGACCCAGGCCGGCGGCGAGGTGCTTTATGTCGAGGCCTCCTTGATAAAGGGTAAGGGTGATCTCATCATTACGGGTCAGCTGGGGGAGGTGATGCAGGAATCCGCCCGGGCCGCCGTGACGTTTGCGCGCGGCTATATAAAACAGACACGCATCAAGCAAAGCGGCCTGGATACGCAAGATGTTCACATCCACGTGCCGGCGGGAGCGATTCCGAAAGACGGTCCCTCGGCGGGGATCGCGATGGCGACGGCGCTGGTGTCCATTTTGAGCGGGAATGCGGTCCGAAATGACGTCGCGATGACCGGAGAGGTCACGCTGCGGGGGCGCGTGCTGCCGATCGGCGGCCTTAAGGAAAAAGCCCTCGGTGCCGTGCGGGCCGGCATCAAGGCCGTGATCATTCCCAGAAAAAATGTGAAAGATCTTGTGGAAATCCCCCAGAATCTTAAGCGACGACTGAAATTCATACCGGTGAAAACGATGGAAGAAGTGCTGGAAAACGCTTTGGAACCCCCGAAAAAAGAACGGCCACGAACCCGGGGCAAGTCTGTACGACGCTGATCGGCCTGGCGACGCCGACATCGGAAGATCGGGATGAATCTGAAATGCAACCGGAATTGAGGATCCTGGCCGTTGACACGGCCACCCGTTGCTGCAGCGTTGCCGTGCAAGTCGGGGGGCGGCTGGTCGCTGAAACGGCGGTGCTGTCGGACCGGACCCATTCCGAACATCTGATGGGGATGATCCAAGCGGTGCTGAAATCGGCGAACCTGACGGTTCAGGCGATCGACGGGATGGCGGTGTCGATCGGGCCCGGATCGTTTACCGGGTTGCGCATCGGAATCAGTACGGTCAAGGGATTGGCGCTGGCTGGCGACAAACCCTGCGTGGGAGTTTCGAGCCTGGAGGCGTTGGCCGGCGCCTGCCTGCCCTGGCCCCAGAGCATCTGGGCGCTTATGGACGCTCGCAAAGGCGAGGTCTATGCCGGCCGTTATCGTGAACACGGCGGCCGTCTGGAGCAATTGACACCGGAGCAAGTGCTTCCGCTGGAGGACGTGTTGCGCACGATCGACTCACCGCATCTTTTCATCGGCGATGGAGCCGAACGCTATCAGGAGCGCATTCGATCGGTCTTGGGCGACCGGGCCGAGTTTGTCCCGCCGGAGCGCAATTTCCCGCGGGCGGGGACGCTGGCACGCTTGGCCCAACCGCGCCTGGCGGGGAGAGTACGGGCCTTTGATGCGAACCTTCTCGTTCCGCACTACCTGCGCCAATCGGATGCCGAGTTGCGCATACGCTGCTCCCCGGCCGTTCATGGGGCAACGGGCGTCTAATATATCCATTAGTTTTTATTGACAAAACCAAATATATCAACTATTAAAAAAATTTTTGGCTAAAAGAGCAAACACAAGCTTTGGGACAGCCGAACATGGATGACTTTATTTGGTCGGATCCTCCCAGCCGTTGGGCGTTCCCAATTGCCAAAGCCGGGTATCCGCTGTTATTCGGAGCAGCCTTTGTTACACTGGTGCTGGCGTTGTTGGCGCTGACTCCCCTGGCGCTGGCCGCACTGGTCGGCACACTGTGCATCGCCGGTTTTTTCAGGGACCCCGACCGGCTGATCCCCAATCGCTCGGGGGTGGTGGTATCACCGGCCGACGGCCGTGTGATTTCCGTGGGGCGGACTAAGGGGAATCCTTTTTTCGACGAGGATGTCACCAAAATCAGTATCTTCATGTCGGTTTTCAATGTGCACGTCAATCGTATCCCGGTTGAAGGGCGGGTTTATCGCATCCGCTATCAGCCGGGTAAGTTCGTTGCGGCGGACCGAGCCGAAGCCTCTATGCGCAATGAACATAACGCCGTCTTTCTGGAGACCGGCATGGGGAGGCGGCTGTGTGTCGTTCAGGTCGCCGGGCTGATCGCGCGCCGCATCATCTGTCAGGTGCAATGCGACGATACCGTGCGCCGAGGCCAGCGGTTCGGCATGATCTGCTTCGGATCGCGTTTGGATGTTTACCTGCCTCAGGACGTGACCCCGGCGGTGTCGGTGGGCGACCGAGTCCAGGCTGGAACCTCGATTCTCGGCAGTTTCCCCGACGGCGACGCCCATCCATAATGCATCATCATGATTAAACGACCGCTATCGCATCGGGATCGCATGGCAGAGGCAAAGCCGGCTGGGACGCAGGCGAAGCGACACTGGGCGGGCTTTGGTGTTCAGGAGGGATAAAATGGGATCTAGACAGTTTCACGTGGCAGTTGTGGGAGCGACCGGCGCGGTCGGCAACCAGATGACCGCGTGTCTCGAGGAGATGAACTTTCCGGTCAACCATCTGACGTTGCTGGCGTCGTCGCGCTCAGTCGGGCGGAAGTTGAAGTTCCGGGGAGATTCTATCGAAGTGCAGGAATTGACCGAACGGTCGTTCAAGGGCATCGACATCGCGCTCTTTTCGGCCGGCGGCGGCACCAGTGAGAGATTCGCTCCGTACGCCGCCCAAGATGGCTGCGTCGTGATCGACAACTCGAGCGCCTGGCGCATGGATCCCCAGGTTCCGCTCGTGGTGCCCGAGGTCAACCCGCACGCCGTGGCCCAGTATACGCAGAAGGGAATCATCGCCAATCCCAACTGTTCGACGATTCAAATGGTGGTCGCCTTGAACCCGATCCACCAGAAATTCGGCATTCGACGCATTGTGGTGTCCACCTATCAATCGGTGTCCGGCACCGGTAAAAAGGCCATTGATGAATTGTTCAACCAGACCCGGGCCATGATCAACTTCCTGCCCGTCGAGCGGTCGGTCTATCCGCATCGCATTGCGTTTAACTGCCTGCCGCATATCGACAAGTTTCTGGACAATGGCTATACCAAGGAAGAAATGAAAATGGTGAATGAAACCCGCAAGATCATGGAAGCCCCGACGCTGGCCGTCACGGCGACCACGGTGCGGGTGCCGGTCTTTTTCAGCCACAGTGAATCGGTCAATGTGGAAACCGAACGGCCCTGTTCGCCGGAGGCGGTGCGGCAGATTTTAGCCTCGGCCCCCGGGGTCCAGGTGGTCGACGATCCTTCTCAGAGCCGCTATCCGTTAGCAACGGATGCAGCCGGACAGGATCTGACGCTGGTCGGGCGCATCCGCAGGGACGAATCCGTTCCGAACGGAATCAACCTGTGGATCGTTGCGGACAATATCCGCAAGGGCGCGGCCACCAACGCCGTTCAGATCGGTCAGATACTGACGCAGACATATTTGTAGGCCGGTTGGGGCAACCTCTGCGAGAAACTGCCATTCGACATCAGGTGTGAAATGTTGGAACGAATCCCTGTCACTCCGGAAGGCTACCAGGCCATCCGGCGAGAACTTGAGAATCTCAAGCGCGTCGAGCGCCCCGAAAACATTCGAGCGATCGAGGAAGCGCGGGCCCACGGCGATCTGAGCGAGAACGCGGAATACGCTGCCGCCAAAGACCGCCAGGGGTTTATCGAAGGCCGCATCATCGAGTTGGAATACAAACTGGCCTGTCTGGAGATCATTCATCCCCACAATTTGCCCAAGGACCGGGCGGTGTTCGGCAGCCGCGTGCGGCTGGAGAACCTGGAAACCGGGCAGGGCGTGGAGTATCAACTGGTCGGCCCGGACGAGTCGGACATCGGAAACGGGCGCATTTCCATCGCCTCGCCGTTGGGCCGAGCCATTCTGGGACGGAAGCCCGGCGACGAGCTGGTGATCGATGTGCCGGGCGGCAAACGCGCTTACGAGCTGGTTGAAATCTGTTAGACCCCAACCCCTGTTATGGAGGACGCAACGTGGCACGGATCACGGTTGAAGATTGTCTGAAGAAAGTTCCCAACCGCTTTCAGCTGGTCAATATGGTGGCCCGGCGAGTGCGGCAGATTCGAGAGGGCTCCGACTATCTGGTCAGCTCTCCCAAGAACGAGGACGTCGTTATTTCCCTGAGAGAGATCGCCGCCGGGCGCATCGTATCAAGGGAGCCCAAGCCCGACGAGGAATAGCGGCCGGTTGCGCGGCTCCGGTTATGCATACAAGGCGCTGAACCGCGCCGTGGGCAAAGCCATCCACGATTATGACATGATCCGGGACGGGGATCGAATCCTGGTGGGGCTATCGGGCGGATGCGATAGCCTGACCCTCCTGTGGATGCTTGCCGAGCGGCGGTCGCGCGTTCGCGTTGCCTACCATCTGGAGGCGGCCTACATCGACCCGGGATTCGGCGGAAGCGGCGCCGAAGCGATGCGGCCGTTTTGCGAGCGGCTGGAGGTGCCGCTGCGGACCGAGGTGACCGATTTCGGTGTCGTCAGCCACGGCCCCCTGAATCGCGAAAATCCCTGTTTCCTGTGCGCGCGCTTACGCCGCAAACGGCTTTTTGAAATCGCCGCACAGCTGGGTTGCTGCACGTTGGCGCTCGGCCACAATCGGGACGATGTGATCGAGACGCTTTTCCTGAATATCTGCTACTCGGGCGAAATCAGCACGATGCGGCCGGCTCAGGACTTGTTCAACGGCCGTTTCAGGGTGGTTCGGCCCATGGCCTACGCCGACGGACACCTGATCCGCCGTTTCGTGCGCGAATGGGATCTGCCGGTAACCGTCAACCCGTGCCCGTCGGCCGGCCGGTCGCGGAGGGCCGCCATCAAGGACCTTCTCGAACCGCTTTACCGCAGCAATCGGAAAATCAAGGGCAATATCTTCAGGGCCATGCGTCATGTAAAGCCGGAGTATCTGTTGAAGTGAGCATGCGGGACGTTCAAAACGACAGGGATTTTCGCAATATCCCGATCAACCAGGTGGGCATCAAGAATCTGCGCTACCCCATCCGGGTGCGGGACCGGCGCGATGGGTTCCAGCACACCGTGGCGACGATCAATATGTTCGTCGACCTGCCTCACGAGTACAAAGGCACCCACATGAGCCGGTTCGTGGAGATGCTGCACAGCTTGAAGCCGGAGGTTTCGCTCCAACGCTTTTCCATCATTCTGGACCACATGAAAAAATTCCTGAATGCCGCCTCCGCTCATCTGGAGATGGCGTTCCCCTACTTCATCGAAAAAAAAGCGCCGATCAGCATGGCGACCGGGCTGATGGATTACGCCTGCCGGATCGTGGGGTCGAGCGACGCCTCTGGCAAAGTGGATCTTATGTCCGAGGTCGTTGTGCCCGTCACTTCGGTATGCCCGTGTTCGAAGGAGATCAGCGATTTCGGCGCTCACAATCAGCGCGGAGAGGTCCGGCTGCGGCTGCGTTTTAAAAAGTTCATCTGGCTGGAGGACATGATCGAACTGGTGGAGGCCACGGCATCGAGCGACGTATACTCGGTTCTCAAGCGGGTCGATGAAAAATGCGTCACCGAACGGGCCTTCCAGAACCCCAAGTTCGTGGAGGATATCGTTCGTGATGTTGCCACGCGACTGGTCGCGGACCCCAATATCATTTGGTTTTCAGTCAGTGCCGAAAATTTTGAATCCATCCACAACCACAGCGCCTACGCCCATATTATTTCCGGATAGAGCCGTCCGTGCGGATGGGAGCCGTGCGCGAGTCGGCCGTTTGGGTCAGCTGTCGAGAACCAGTGTAACGGGGCCTTCGTTGACGAGCGACACGGCCATAAGCGCCTGAAAACGCCCGGTCTGGACGGAGACACCCAACGCCCTTGTTTGTCGAACGAAATGCTCATAAAGCTCGGTTGCATGGGCCGGTTCGGCAGCGTCGATGAAGGACGGCCGGCGACCCTTGCGGCAGTCGCCCAGCAGGGTGAACTGGGACACGATCAGCATTTCTCCCCCGACGTCCAGCAGCGATCGGTTCAGCTTGCCGTCGGCGTCTTCGAAAATTCGCAAATGGGCGATCTTGCCGGCCAGATAATCCGCGTCCCTTTGGCTGTCGGTCTGGGCCACTCCCAGTAGGACCAGCAGCCCGTTTCCGATGCAGCTGATCATTTCGTTCTGAATCCGGACCGACGCTTCGCTGACTCGCTGAACCACTGCACGCATGCTTCCTCCGGCTGTCTGGCAGGGCCTCCCCGGCGACCCGAGATCACCTGGCTGGGTCCAGGGATGTCAGCCCCGCGGTTTCTTTAAAAGTTGGTCAAACGGATTGTGAAAGGGCCGAGGCGACGCACGCCGTACCGGCGGAGGCGGTTGGAGGCTGGGGGATGCAGCGGTGGGCCGGCGGGAACGCTCCCGCCGCTCAGGGGCGGTTTTCATCGAAAGAGCAAACCGGCGACGCTCGGCGTCCACCGAAAGCACCGTCACCTGTACCTTTTGGTGCACTTTGACCACCTCCAGCGGGTTTTTCACAAAACGATCCGACAGCTCGCTGATATGGACCAGGCCGTCTTGGTGCACGCCGACGTCCACAAAGGCGCCGAAGGCCGTTACGTTCGTTACCACACCGGGCAGCCGCATTCCCGGAGACAGATCCGTGAGATCGGCGACGTTTCGAGCAAACGCGAAGATCTCGAACTCGCGGCGCGGGTCACGCCCGGGCTTTTCCAACTCGCGCAGGATATCCTGCAAGGTCGGCAGCCCGCGGGTCGGGCTGATGTAGCCCGTAAGGTCGATCTTCGAACGCAGGCCCGCGTCGGCAAGGAGAATGGACACACTGCACCCCAGATCGGAAGCCATGGCTTGAACCACCGGGTAGCTCTCCGGATGGACGGCGCTGCCGTCGAGAGAATCATCGCCGCCGCGAATCCGCAAAAAGCCTGCGCATTGCTCGAACGCTTTAGGGCCGAGCCGCGGAACGTGAAGCAACTCGGTGCGGGATCGAAATGGGCCGTGCGCATGCCGGTAGGCCAGGATGTTCTGGGCCAGCTGGGGCCCCAGACCGGACACGTAGGTCAGCAGTTCCAGGCTGGCTTGGTTCAAATCCACGCCGACGCAGTTGACGCAGCTGACCACCACGTCGTCGAGGGCCCGCCGGAGCGCCGCGGGCTCGACATCATGCTGATATTGGCCGACACCGATGGACTTGGGATCGATTTTAACCAGCTCCGCCAGAGGGTCCATGAGACGCCGGCCGATGGAAACGGTCCCGCGCACGGTCAGGTCGAGATCCGGAAATTCCAGACGGGCCCCTTCTGAGGCGGAATAGACGGACGCACCGCTTTCGTCCACCTGCACCATCGCGAGGGCGGGGGGCAGTGAAAGGGCTCTCAAAAATTGATCGGTTTCACGGCCGGCCGTGCCGTTGCCGACGGCTATCACCTCGATGCGGTATTTTTCGACCAGCTGCAAAACATCTTGGGCGGCTTCGCTGCGCTGGCGGTCGGAACCATGAGGGAAAACGGTTGCGTGGTGCAGCAGGCGGCCCTGCTCGTCCAGACAGGCTAATTTGCATCCGGTCCGGAAACCGGGATCGACGGCCAGCACGCGGCGCGGCCCGAGCGGCGGGGCCAGCAGCAGCTCCCGGAGGTTTTCGGCAAAGACCCGGATGGCGTCCGCATCGGCGCGCTCCTTGACCGCCAGGCGCAGCTCGGTTTCCAGCGAACGGCTGAGCAGCCGCCGATAGGCGTCGTGTGCCGCCGTGCGGACCTCTTCGGAATCCGCAGCCGTCCCGGTGACGAACATCGCGTCGAGAAGATCGAGCGCTTCGGCTTCCGGCGGCAGCCAGGACACGTTCAGCACCTCCTCGCGTTCGCCGCGGCGCAGGGCGAGCACGCGGTGGGACGGTGCGGAGGCCGCCGGTTCCTGCCAGTCGAAATAATCCCGAAACTTGGCCCCGGACGTTTCCATCCCGGATGAAACCTTGCTGACCACCTGCGCGTTCTTCCAGAAAAATTCGCGCAAACGGGTGCGGGCCGGCACATTTTCGTTGATCATTTCGGCGATGATGTCCCGGGCGCCGGCCAGGGCGTCCGGGATGGTTTCCACCCCTTTTTCCGGGTCAACGAAACCGGCAGCGGCGGTTTCCGGGACGGCTCCCTTCTGTTCGAAGATCAGCCGAGCCAGGGGATCGAGCCCCTTCTCTCTAGCCGCCATGGCCCGGGTGCGGCGCTTCGGCCGGAACGGCAGGTAGATATCCTCGAGAACGGCCATGGTTTCAGCAGTCATCACGGTTGCTTTCAAGGCATCGGTCAGGTGGCCGTTCTGAGCCAGCGACTTTAGAATTGCTGCGCGGCGGTCGTTGAGCTCGCGCAACTGGTCCAGTCGATCGCGAATCGCGCCGACGGCGATTTCATCCAGACTTCCGGTCGCCTCCTTGCGGTAGCGCGCGATGAACGGAATGGTGGCGCCTTCGGCCAACAGGGCGGCAACGGCCTCCACCTGAGAGGGCCGGATGGACAGGTGCTGAGCAATGAGGTGGATCGAATCGATGGACATGAAACGCCTCGAAGTGGTTATCGTGATGACGGGTTTCTTGGGATTTCAACGGAGTTGCTCCTTTATCCGTGCCGGCCGGGAAAGTCAACCCGGATATCGCCTGGCGGCGCCATCGGCGAGGGGGCTAATGGTTCAAAATTCGCTCAAGCGGGAGGCCGTTCGGGCCGATATACGTTCCAGGCCGTTTTCGGCCAACCATTGATGCATCAGACGGTGTCCGTGGAATGAACTGGAGCTCCTGGCCCTTCCCCAAACGCCGCCCCCAGACCCGGCTGCAGCGCAAATTGCAGCTGGCATTCGGGCTTTTTTTCTTTCTGCCCGTCGGGGGCTTTGTCTTTTTCAGCCAACGCTACGGCATCCTGGGAGATGAGTATGTTCCCTACTTTCTCTTGGGATTCCTGGTATGCGCGTATATCGGATACACCATCCTCAAGAACCTGTTTCAGCGCATCGCGGTCCTGTCGGATTCCATCCGATTATCACCGGTGGCGAGTCCCAGCGCGGAGGCAACGGCCCTGCCCGATGACGAACTGTACGTCATCGCCCAGTCCTTCCAGTCCATTCGCTATCACTTCGGCCAGACCGTTCAGCAGCTCGAAAAAAAATCAGCCGGCATCTCGGTGCTCAAAGACCTGTCCGAGCTCTGTTATGTCACATTTGACGCCGAGGAGATCCTCTACGTCATGCTCGAGCGCGCGTTGCTGCTAGCCAACTCGGATATCGGTTCGGTGCTGACTTTCGATCCATCCGAGCCGAAGACGTTTCGAGTCAAGGCCACCATGGGGCTCGGCGAGCACGTCAAAGCCGGAGACCGCATCGATTTCGACTCCAGCATCGCCAAGTACGCGGTTATCAACAAATCTCCGCTGGTGGTGGAAAACATCGAAACGGACAAGCGTTTCGGCCGTTCCAATCTCCCCCACTACGGTTCGAAGTCTTTCGTGTGCATGCCGATCAAGACCAGCAAAACCATCATCGGCGTGCTCACGATTTCAAGCAGCGATTCCCAACGAAGGTACACCCAGGAAGAAAGTGAGTTGTTGACCCCGCTGCTGAGCAATGCCGCCTTTACGTTTGAAAACCTGCGGCTGCTGCGGGAAAACGACCGTGCGGCCGTTTGCCTGCGGACCGTCGACCGGATGGTCAAACTGCTGAATTCAAGCTTTCGGGACGGTGACTTAATGCACACAGTGCTGCACGAGCTTCACGGTGTCGTACCGTTTGAGGCGGCCGGCATTCTCGTGAAGGATGAAACCAAGACCAAAACCGTCCACGTCAAAGAGTGGGTCAGCTTCGCCGCCGGCACGGTTTTAAAACACTCTGAGCATATCTATGAGGGCTCCGTCATCGAGCAGGCGCTGCAACAGGAATCCTGCATGATTCTGGACGAACCGCCGGAAGAGCCGACGTCGTTGGATCTGGCGTTTTTCCCGCCGCGCCGCACCGGCAGTTGTTGCTTGATTCCGCTCAGAACCGGAGGGCGAATGGTGGGCGTGCTGGTGATGGTCGGCCGCAGCTCCGAGGCCTTTCGGGAGGCCCAAAACCTCGTCAGCTGGATCGCCGGCGGGCTGGCGCTGGCCGTGGAACGCAATCGGCTGTTGGGGGCCGTGCTCAAACGCACCCAGGAACTGGAAACGATTCGTCAGGTCGGCGGTGCGCTGGCATCGTCCACGTTCGACATGAACAAAGTCCTTCAGTATACCATGGACATGATTCGAGAGGTGGTCAACGTCGAGGCGGGATCGCTGTTGTTCTTGGAAGGAGAGGAACTGGAAGTGGCCGTGGCCTTCAACGGAAGCCTACCCGCACTTCAGACGTTCCGGCTTAAACTGGGGCAGGGCATTGCCGGTCATGCGGCGGCTCGCGGTGAGGCCGTTATCGTCAACGACACCGAAAAATCCATGCAGTTTTTCCCGGTGATCGATGAGGTGTCCGGGTTCCGGACGCGTTCGGCGCTGTGCGTTCCGATGATCTCCCAAGGTCGAGTGATCGGTGTGATCGAAGTGTTGAACAAAGTGTCCGGGCACTTTGACGCCAACGACCGCGACCTGCTGCAGGCCATTGCGGCCTCGGTCAGCATTGCGTTGGAGAATGCGCGCTTGTACAAGAAGACGGTGGCAGCCGCCGAACATGAGCGCGATGTGCGCCGCCTGTTTCAGACCTTCGTGCCGAAGGAAGTCGTCGATAAAATCATCCACGGGCTGGAAGACGGCAAACCGGTTATCGAAGAAGTGAAGACCATCACGCTGCTGAACATCGACATCCGCGGATTTTCGCGGATCGCTCAGCAGATCGGCCCGCCCAAGACGGTGACGCTGTTGAACCGTTTCTTCGAGGCGATGGGCGGCCTGGTGTTTAAGCATCACGGCATCGTTGACAAATATATCGGCGATGGATTTTTGGCGGTTTTCGGCGCGCCGGTCTCCAGTGTCGCCGATCCGGACAACGCCCTGCTGGCCGCCCTGGATATGAAGCGCTCGCTGGCCGGCATGAACCTGCGGTTGAGCCGAGACTTGGGTCAAACCATCGAGATGGGAATCAGCGTTCATACCGGTGAAGTGGTCGCCGGAAACATCGGTTTCGAGAAAAAAATGGATTATACCGTGATCGGCGACGCGGTGAATACGGTGTTTCGGCTGCAGGGCCTCGCCAAGGCCTTTCCAAACGGGATTCTGATCAGCGATGCCACCCTGCGGTCGGTGCGCTCGCGCCCCGTCGTACATGCCGTTTGCCCACCGGCAAAATGTCCGACCGACCTCGGCGGCCTGAAGGTTTACGAACTGCTCGAACTTGACAAACCTGCCTGATCCCTTTAGGGTTTTAATCTTCGATGGCTATTTCGCATCTTCCTCGGAGAAGACATGTCGAGTATCTATGCCGGTTCTCTGAAGGGACATTTTCTGGTGGCCATGCCCGGGCTGGTCGACCCGAATTTCTCACAAACGGTTACCTGCATTTGCGAACACAATGAGCAGGGGGCCATGGGAATCGTGGTCAATCGCGTCCATGAAAACCTCCACATGCAGGATATTTTTGACGAATTGTCGATCCGGGGTGCAACGGCGGCCGACGCCATTCCGATTCATGCCGGTGGTCCCGTACACGGCGGCGAACTGTTCATCCTGCACGGCTGGCCGTTTGATTGGGAAGCCTCATTGATGGTGACGCCGTCGCTGGCGCTGACCAACACCCGGGACGTTCTTGAGGCGATTGCAGCCCAGCGCGGGCCGAAGGCCTTCATGGTCAGTCTGGGCTGTGCCGGATGGGGTCCGGGTCAATTGGAGGCCGAAATAAAAGAAAATGCCTGGCTGACGCATCCGGTGTTTGAAGACCCCATTTTCGTTCTTCCGGTGGCGGTTCGCTGGGAGGAGACACTGCGACGGATCGGGGTCAACCCGGCCATGTTATCGGACATCGCCGGTCACGCATGAAACGAGCGTCAGTCCTTGTCGGCTTCCTTGGTTTTCGGTTTTTTTTTCTTGAGGCAAGCTTTGTCCCTGCGGACAAACGCACAAAGCTTGGGGTTGTAGTATTCCTTGCAGTTCAGCGGGTTGTAGAGAGGACATTCAGGATGTTTCTCGGACATACACCGACATTCCCCTTGCGGTCGATGGCTCCTCGTCGATGCGCCGATAGTCGACAGGGGTGCCGCCTTCTCTTGACACCGTGGCTGAACCTATATCACATCTAAAAATCCCTTACAAGGCGATTGCAAAACACGATGCGCCCCGCAAGCTGCCGAATGCTCAGGGGCAGACCGGAAACGACGGTGATGACGGCCATGGACGATTACGGGTCTCATAAACGCAGCATACTGCAGATCAATCAGGATGTACGCGGGCTCTTCCAGACGGCTCGGTCGATTCCCGGCCTGGCGGACGTTGGCTTCGGCGATTGGGAGAAGACGTGCACCGCTCTGCCCGAACAGCTGAACGAACCCATTATCCGCGTCGGTGTGGTCGGCCCCATTAAATCCGGCAAGAGCACGTTTTTAAACGCCTTGCTCAAGGGCGATTTCCTGAAGCGCGGCGCGGGCGTGGTGACATCCATTGTGACTCGGGTGCGGGCGGGCGAACGCCTGAAGGCCACCCTGTATTATAAATCCTGGAGCGAAGTGAACGCGGATATGGAGCAGGCCCTGGTGCTGTTTCCTTCGCTTCACTGGCGGTCCGCGGGAGATCGCTTCGACATCCGCCGCGAACAGGAGCGGGCGGAGCTTCAACAGGCCCTGAACGCCCTGAATGCCGACCTGCGGATTTCCGAGGACGCTCGTAATCACAATATGGTGCTGCTTTCCTGCTACTTGAGGGGGTATGAGGCCGTTCGGTCCTTTTTGACCGACCAGCAGGCCACCCAGCATTACGAAGCCGAACGGTTCATGGAGCACTGGAAGTTTACGGGGAATGAGTCGTTGGCCGTCTACCTACGTGACATCCAGCTGGATATCCGCTCCGATGCCCTCGGCGGCAACATCGAAATCGCGGACTGCCAGGGCAGTGACTCCTCCAACCCGCTGCATCTGGCCATGATTCAAGACTATCTGCGGTCGGCCCATCTGCTGATTTATGTCATCAGCAGCCGCACCGGTCTGCGACGCGCTGACATCAAGTTTCTTACCATGATCAAGAAGATGGGCATACTCGACAACATCCTCTTTGTGGTGAACTGTGATTTCAGTGAACACCCATCGCTCGAGGACTTGAAAACTCTGGTGGCTCGGGTTTCCGACGAGCTATCGCTCATCCGGCCTCGGCCGGAGGTTTACGCCTTCTCCGCTCTCTTCAACCTGTTCGGCTCCCTGGACGGCAACCTGACGGAGCGAGACCGGAGACGCCAGGAACATTGGAAAGCCGAAGTGGACCTGGTGAGCTTTTCGGACCAGGAAAGCCGGCGGTTCACCAGCGTCTTAAACCGAATCCTGGAGCACCAGCGGTACATGCTGCTGCTGCAGAACCCCATCGAACGGCTCGGCGGCATCTCCGCCGGCATGACCCACTGGATCGGGGTCAACCGCGATATCCTCTCACGCGACGCCGCGGGCGCCCGCAAAATCGCTGAACGTCTCCGACGCCACCAACAGCGATTCGGCCAGATTCTCGCAGCCCTGCAGAGTTCGCTGTCCGGAGTGGGGCCCGCGATCAAGCAGGATGTTTCAGGGGACGTCAATCGCTACCTGGCGCCGGCCTCTGGCGCGATTATGGCGTCCATCAACGACTTTATCTCCGGCTATCGGTTGGTGCCGGACAGCTACACGGACCGATTGCGCCAATCCGGATTTTTCCAGACATTGTATCAGGTGTTTCAGGTGTTCAAACAGGCACTGGATTCATTCATTACCGAGCACATCAACCCGGAGATCATCCGGTTCATCGCGGCGGAAGAGAACAAGATCCGGAGCGCTCTGGAGTCCATTGCGACACCTTATCAAAGCCTGATCGCCGACGCTCATGCGGAGTTTTGCAGCCTGATGGCCAACCTGGGAATTTCGATCGAATGCACCGGCCCGGAAATCATCGGCATGCCAAGCGTCGAAGCCCTGCTGCGCCACACAGGGCTCAGCATTCCGCCGCTGGCTACGGCCATCGGATATACCGCCAGGATTCGCACCGAGGCGGTCCTGCGGCGAGGGTTCTACCGGACGGTGAGCGGTTTTAAAAAAATCATGAAAAAACCGGTCAAACGCGGAGAAGACGATGTGCGGGCGATACAGGAGGCCATGCGGGTGATCAAACGCGAGACCCGCCAGTCCCTGGAGTTCCACCTGAAGGATTATCAGGAGAACCTCAAATTCAGGTATCTGTTTCGTCTGGCCGAGACCGTCGCGGAGCGCTTCGAGCAGGCGGTCATCCAGCAGCTTCAGGCCTATTCGACCGATTTTGGCGTGTTGGCGGAACGGTTGGGCACCCAGCAGGGCGACAAGGAGAGCGCCGCCGCCCTGCTGGCCGACATGCACGTGCGCGGCCGGAAGATCGGCGAGGACCTTGCACGGCTGAAAGCAGGGCTTTCCGGAGCGGCGAACCCCGGTGCATGATCGGACCGGGATTCAACCGCCCATTTGCGACAGACGCGTGCGCGCGAAATCGATTCCAGGATCCAGGCTCAGAGCCAGCTGATAGCAGTCCTTGGCCTTGGCTGCCTGCCCCAGGGCTTGATAGTTGACGCCGAGATTGGCGTAGTCAAGGGCGGAACTCGGATCCAGTTCAATCACCCGCTGAAACGCCGCGATGGCCTCCTCATGTTCGCCTCGTTTATAATGGCAAAACCCGATCAGGTTGTGAATATCCGTGCGGTCCGGATCGATTTCCAGCCCCTTGCGCAGAAATCCGAGCGCCTCGTCAAAGCGGCCGATGTTTTTTAAGGCGACTCCCATGTAACTGTACACGCTGGCCGTTTCGGTCGGATCGGGGTCGAGTTCCAAAGCGCGTCGGAAATAAGGCAGCGCCGATTCCGATTCGGTCGCCTTCAGCCGGATCAGGCCGAGATAAAATTGAACAAAATATTTCCCGGGCAGAACCGCATCGATGCGTTCCAGAGCGGCAGCCGCCTCGGGGACCGCCAGTGTTTCGACGGCATGCTTGGCCGCGAACATCAGCACGCTGGTGCTCCGCGATCTTTCCCGGAAATGGGCGCCCGGAACGATAGTGTAGTATGCGGGGACCTGGATGCCGGGGTGCTGGGTTTCGATCAGGAAAACATCGAGCCCGCGCCGGGCCAATGCTTGGACGCAGCTTTCGACTTCCACGCGGATGTTGGGGTTGGACAGGTCCGGCAGGCTGGCCAGATCGACACGGGAGCCGGGATCGGTCACATAGCGCGCCTCCGTCAGATTTCGGAATTTGGGAAGCCCGCTGGCGACATAGTTGGCGCCGGTGTTGAAATCGCCGGCCAGCTGGGCCACCTCTGTTAGTGCCCGACTCAACGCTTTTTCCGGATCGGGTGTGGTGCCGGCGGTCCAGACGATTTCACTCGCCTCCGGATGGGTTTGAGGATCATATGCCAGCACACCGACGGTGGGGATTCCGGTATCGAGAGTGAAATCAGAGATGAACAGACGGATGCCGCACTGACGGTATCGATCCAGCATGCCGACGACGAGGGGGTCTTGCGCGGATTCGGGACGAATCGCCGGAACGCGGCGTTGTTCATGGCTGATAATGGATGACACATGACGTTCCACAATTTCGCAGATGCCCTGCAAAATGGCCTCTTCTCTGCAATTGCCTGCAGAGGACCCATTAAACTCGTTAATGGTGAAAAACCAATCGAATGGAATCATGACGGCCTGTCCCCGGGTCAAATTGAAAGCCCGGGTCCATTTGAAGGAAAGGGATTCAAAGATACGCCGGGCTTGCGGGAGGTCCTCCGAAGCATCATGAACCGAACGGGCGATCATCTCGAAGGGGATGGCCGGTTCGCAGATGGCGGCCAGAGGGCCGTGGGTGAAATGCGCCGGATCTTGCATGAAACTGAACAGGCTGAACCGCTCGGCCAGTTCCATCACGGCGCTCGCCTCGGCCTGCGGTGGCGTGGCCCCCTTTCCCATTTGTTTGCGCGTACCGATGACGCGCTGGGCATCCCGGCCGCACCGGCTCAAATAGACCGGAATTCCGAGGCGGCCGTTATCGATTCGAACCGTCTCTTTAAGCAGGTCTAGTCGTCTCGTCTTGAGCCTTTCTCGAAACCGTCGGAGGGTTTCTTCGGGCGGGATAATCTTGTCCTGATCCCGTGTGAAGGTTTTAAACGCATCCGTCAACTTCAGTTCATGCATCACGGGCTCCTTTGGGCGACTGCCTCACGCGCTGTCGATGTTGGCGCAGCCGGGTGCGGCCAATTCAAAGCTGAAAACTTATTGTTTTTCATTGACCAAGCGGAAATAATTTGTTAGAAGGAAAATTTGTGTGGGGATGTAGCTCAGCTGGGAGAGCGCGGCGTTCGCAACGCCGAGGTCAGGGGTTCGATCCCCCTCATCTCCACTTTCAAATTGAACCTCCCCGCGCGGAATGAAATTGCCAAGGATCAAAAATATAGCACAAGGGCGTGGAAATAGAAACTGGTTTTGTCGGCAGCGTGATGGCGCCTCGCCGTCAAACCCCATATCGGGTGGTCTTGCCAGGGCCGCCCGAATTTTTTAGTTGGAACCAGCGAAGCGCCGACGGACATCTAAGCGGCCTCGAACACGAGAAGGCAGCCAGCCTCCATGAACCGAAAAGCTGAATTGGAACGCAGGACCCGGGAAACCGCCATTCGCATCAGCCTGGACCTTGATGGCGTTGGCACCCCCCAGGTTACCACCGGGGTTGCTTTCTTCGACCACATGCTGACGCTGTTTGGAACGCATGGCTTTATCGACATGACGCTCCACGCTCAAGGCGACTTGGACGTCGATTCCCATCACACGGTCGAAGATGTCGGCATCGTCCTGGGAGACGCCATTCAAACAGCCCTGGGCGACCGGAATGGGATTCGCCGGTACGGGTATGCCGTGACACCCATGGATGATGCGCTGGCCACGGTTGCCGTCGATTTGTCGCGGCGCCCCTACTTGGTTTTTCAAGTTCCGCCCGGCGAGGCTACGAGTCAGGTTTTTAATCGCAGCCTGGCCAAGGAATTTTTTCGAGCGATAGCCAACCATGTCGGAATGAATCTTCACATCACTGTGCCTTACGGGGAAAACGAACATCATATCCTGGAGGCCGTCTTTAAATCCTTCGGGCGTGCGCTTAGACAGGCCGTTAGCATCGATGAGCGCATATGCGGTGTGCGTTCATCCAAGGGCATGCTTTAAGACGATTTTCCGTCCACCCTTTCTATTCAGATTTGACGACGTTGCCATGCTGATTATTCCCGCCATCGATCTAAAGGACGGCCAGTGTGTTCGGTTGGTACAGGGCCGAATGCAGGATGAAACCGTATACTCGA
The DNA here is from genome assembly GCA_030834695.1 of Desulfobacterales bacterium. GTDB lineage: Bacteria > Desulfobacterota > Desulfobacteria > Desulfobacterales > SpSt-501 > SpSt-501. The sequence continues at coordinate 40,930 of JAUQXK010000064.1, read as the reverse complement.
ACGACCCGGAGGCGGTGGCCCGGCGTTGGGTGGATGCCGGCGCGGAGTTGCTGCATGTGGTGGATCTCGACGCGGCCGTTCAGGGAACGCCGTGCAACCAAAAACAGATCGCCGCGATCATCCGGGCCGCTGGCATCCCGGTGCAGGTCGGCGGAGGGATGCGCGACGTCGGTACGGTGGCCGCGGGTTTGGCGGCGGGTGCCCAGCGCGTGATCATCGGGACGGGCGCCATCGAAAACCCCGCTTTCGTCCGGGAAGTCTGCCGGGCCTATCCGGGCCGAATTGCCGTGGGCATCGATGCCCGTCAGGGGCGGGTGGCGATTCGAGGCTGGACCCAAACGACTGAGACGTTGGCGGTGGATCTGGCGCGGCAGCTGGAGGACGCAGGGGTGTGCGCGATCATTTTTACGGACATTCAGCGGGATGGGATGCAGGTCGGGCCGGGAATCGAAGAAACCCGAAAACTGGCTGCATCGGTTCAGATCCCGGTGATCGCCTCCGGCGGAGTGGGTACGCTCGATCACATCCGCAGCTTGATGGAACTGGAAGCGGTCGGGGTGACGGGAGTCATTACCGGCAAAGCGCTTTATAGTGGGGCCCTGCGCTTTGAAGAGGCCTTGGCCTTGAGCCGGTCTCCGGTGCCGGCGTCGTCGGGCGCGGCGGTCCGCGCCTGAAGGCGGAGGGCGTTCGTTGGCGGGTCACATTCCCGAAGACAAGATTGCGGAGATCCGGCACGCGGCGGACATCGTCGAGGTCATCGGCGAGTCGGTTCTGTTAAAGAAGAGCGGGAAAAATTTCTCCGGACTGTGTCCGTTTCACGCCGAAAAAACGCCGTCGTTTACGGTGAGCCCCGATAAGCAAATTTTTCACTGCTTCGGGTGCGGTGCGGGCGGCAACGTCTTCAGCTTTATCATGAAGCGGGATGGCGTCGGTTTTGCCGATGCCGTGCGGCGCTTGGCCGCACGCGGCGGAGTTGAGATCCCGGAACGATCCTTATCTCCCCGTGCCAAGCGTCAGATGAGCGAACAGGCCACCTTATTGGAAGTAAATCGACTGGCCGCGGATTATTTCAGACAGGCGCTTCTGCAACAGCCTACGGGCAAGCCGGCTGTGGACTATCTCACTCGACGGGGGGTGACGCGCGAGACCATTGAAAAGTTCGAGCTGGGGTACGCCCCCAAGGGTTGGGACCATTTGTTGGGATACATCACCCGCAAGAAATTCTCCCCGACCCTGATCGAAAAGGCGGGCCTGGTGATTCCACGCCGGGACGGCAGCGGTTTTTACGATCGCTTTCGAGATCGCATCATTTTTCCCATTCATGATGAAAATGCCCGGGTGGTCGGGTTCGGGGGCCGAGTGATGGATAGCTCCGCCCCGAAGTATCTGAATTCTCCGGAGACACTCGTTTACACCAAGCGCCGCGTGCTTTATGGTCTGAACCATGCCAAGGATTCCTGCCGCACGTCGGGGTCGGTGTTCATCGTCGAAGGCTATCTGGATTTGATCGCGTTGCACCAGCATGGGGTCACCCATGCGGTCGCTACGCTGGGAACCGCATTGACGCCCGAGCAGATTCGACTGCTGGCGCGATATGCCGGCCGGATGGTGCTGGTTTACGACTCGGATGAAGCCGGCATTCGTTCGGCCCGGCGTTGCATCGACCTTTTTTGGAAAGAGCATGTGGATTTTAGGCGCGGTGACGTTTTTTCCGAAGAGCGTGCCGATACCCGTATCTTGGTCTTGCCGGAGGGACACGATCCCGACTCGTTTTTGATGGCGCACGGCGTTGATGCGTTCCGGCGCCTCGCCCAAAGCGCACCCGGAGTGATCACGTTTGTGATGGAACAGGCCGTTCAGCAACATGGGCTGAGCACCGAGGGCAAAATCCGGATCGTGTCGGACCTGCAATCGTATTTAACCGCCATCAACGATAGCGTCGCTCGGGCGCTATATGTCAAGCAGCTGGCCGAGCGCATCCGTCTGGACGAAACGGTCATCCTGGAACGACTTAGAGCCCACGGCAGTCCCAACGCCGGGCCCCGGCCCGGTGTTGGGACTGCTACGGATGCCGGCCGCCGGGCGGCTGGCATCCATGAGCCGTACGAGCAACGGATCATCGCCATGATGCTGCAATTTCCGGAAATCATACCGGAAATCATTCAAAATGGGATTTTGGAAAATTTTTCGCATCCGCTTCTAAAATCAGCCGGTGAGAGCATTTTGCGGCATCGGTTTGAATCGGCCGAACAGCTTCCGGAATTATTGGCAAAAATCGAAGAGGGCGCGTTGAAAGAGACCCTGGTGGCGTTGGCGATGAGCGACGAGGGTTGGACCCGCAGCGGGTGCAGCGCCTTTTTGCGTCGGTTCATGGAAACCCGGCAGAAACAGGTGAGCGGGGCCTCGATGCAAGCCGCGATTGAGGCAGCCGAGCGCGAGCATGATGAGGCTGAAGTGATGCGGCTTTTGAGCGAAAAGCAAAAAATGGCCGTGCGGCGCGAGAAGCAGAAAATGTCGGCGTTGCGAAAAAAAATAGTGTAAGCAACTTCGGAGGATTCGGGGAGACACCACGACATGTCCAAGAAATCTGTAAACTCAAAAGAAACCCCTCAGAAAGCCGCCAAACGTCCGGGCGATTCCAAAAAGGCGGTTCCAGCGAAGAGCCCGAGGGTTTCCAAGCGTTCAACCGAACCGGGGCCAGGCGCGGACGTTGGCAAAGCGCCTGAAAACAAAGTTAATAAAAAGGCGATTCAAGAGCTGCTCACCAAGGGCAAGAAACAGGGGTTTCTGACCTACGACGAAATTAACGAGCTGCTTCCAGAAGACATGCTTTCCCCCGAACAGATCGACGAAACCCTGATGCTGTTCGACGACAACGGTATCGAGGTGGTGGACGAGAAGCAAAACAAAAAAATCGTGAAACTGAAAAGCGTTTCCGAAAGCAAAATGGTCAGCGAGGAGGTGGATGGGGGCGATTATGGATCCGTGACCGACCCCGTCAAGATGTACTTGCGCGAGATGGGGATGGTCACTCTGCTCAGCCGCGAGGGCGAGGTGGAAATCGCCAAGAAGATCGAAGCGGGAGAGCAGGAAGTGCTGCGCGCGCTGCTGGAATCGATCATCGGAGTGGAAGCCATCATCGAACTGGGTGATAAAATCCAAAGCGGCAGCCTGCGGCCGAAGCACGTTTTGAGAGATATTGACGAGGGCGACACTTATAACGACGAGGTGCTTCAGACCGAAAAATTTCTCGAAACCATCCGCCAGATCAAGACGCTTCATCAGCAGAACCGAGACCAGCGTGAGAAGGCATTTGTCGCCGCCGGCGACGCGGATGAGCAACGCAAGGCCAAACGCAACCTGCAGCGGCTGATATCGGATATTTTCAATCTCCTGAAAGACTGGCGGCTGGAGGCCAGCGTGATCGAAGAAATCGAAGGCAGGATCCAACAGGAGATCGAGTGGTCCGAATCCATGACCAAAAAAGTGGCTAAGTACGCGGACAAACTCGGCGCCTCCGTCAAAGACCTGCGGGATCACCTCACTTCCAAGACCGCGTTTTCAAAATGGGCATCCGGCCGCAGTGATGCAACGAAAGACGAACTTGCCGGCGCCTATGTCGACATCCGCCAGGTCATCGAGAAACATGGCGCGCGGGAGGTTGAAATTTGCGCAAACAGCCGCGCACTGAAACGCATTATGGCCAGCGTGGACGAGGGGCGCTTGAAGGCGAAGCTGGCAAAGAGCGAACTCACGAAGGCCAATCTGCGGTTGGTGGTGAGTATCGCCAAGAAATACACCAATCGCGGACTGCAGTTTCTGGACTTGATCCAGGAGGGCAACATCGGCTTGATGAAAGCCGTGGATAAATTCGAGTACCGTCGCGGCTACAAATTCAGCACGTACGCCACCTGGTGGATCCGGCAGGCCATTACCCGGGCGATCGCCGATCAGGCGCGAACCATTCGTATCCCGGTACACATGATCGAAACCATCAATAAGCTGATTCGCACGTCGCGTTATCTGGTGCAGGAGCAGGGGCGCGAACCCTCCCCCGAGGAAATTGCCGAGAAAATGGAGATCCCCCTGGAAAAGGTCCGCAAGGTGTTGAAGATCGCGCGGGAGCCGATTTCGCTGGAGACTCCCATCGGCGAGGAAGAGGATAGCCATCTGGGGGATTTCATCGAGGACAAGAAATTCATGCTTCCATCCGAGGCAGCCGTCAGCATGAACCTTGCCGAGCAAACCCGCAAAGTGCTGGCCACCCTCACACCGCGTGAGGAAAAGGTGCTGCGGATGCGATTCGGCATCGGCGAAAAGGCCGATCATACGTTGGAGGAGGTCGGTCAGGACTTTGCGGTCACCCGTGAGCGCATCCGGCAAATCGAAGCCAAGGCGCTGCGTAAACTCCGCCACCCCACTCGCAGCCGCAAACTGAAGCATTTCATTGAAACGTAAGCCGACGGAATCGGCCTGCGGCGGCGGAGCCTCAGACGATGCACGAATCTTGACAAACCTGCGGCCGGTCGATAAACAGATTGCGGTAGCAGGCCGTGAGGGCCCATAGCTCAGCTGGCAGAGCCACCGGCTCATAACCGGTCGGTCCCTGGTTCGATCCCAGGTGGGCCCATCGCCCTGCGCAGACCCGTCCGACGGCGGTGTTTTAAAATGGTTCGATGCAAGGCGTGGGTTGATGCAATCCGCGCCTTCTTTCATGCCGGCGACCCCAAAGCCGGTGTACTCCCGAATTTGCGAGGTTGCGTCGTATCGTACCATGCCGTTGCTGCTTGCCGACATCATTGACGTGTTGGAGCACATGGCTCCTCCATCGCTGGCTGAAGCATGGGACCATGTCGGTCTTCAGATCGGCGATCCGCACCGACGCGTCGACTCGGTGTGGGTCGCGCTGGATCCTGGACCGGACGTTGTGGCCGCGGCCTGCGGTTCCCAAGCCGATCTGCTCATCACGCATCATCCCCTCTTTTTCCGGCCACTCCAGCGGATTGAAACCGACACAGCTTTAGGAACCGTCATCGAACAGGCCGTGCGGCACCGTCTGGCGATTTATTGCCTGCACACCAACCTGGATGCCGCCGCAGACGGGCTCAACGATATGCTGGCGCACCGCCTGGGGCTGCGCCGACTGAGGCCACTGATACCCCCCGGCGGTGCCACCGACCGCCATCATCCGGGCATCGGTCGGGTCGGAACGCTGGCGCGGGCCATGTGCCTTTCCGATCTGGCGCAGCAGGTGAAACAGCGGTTGGGCGCTGCGGCGGTTCGAATGGCCGGCGACCCCGCGTTGCGTGTCAAAAAGGTGGCGCTGGTAACCGGAAGCGGCGGCAGCGCCGTTGGTGGCTTTTTAAGCACGGACGCGGACGCGTTCATCAGCGGTGATCTGCGTTATCATGAGGTGCGCGACATTGAATACGCCCGGCGCGGAGTGCTGGATGTCGGGCACTTCCATTCCGAGCACCTGATGGTCGATGCGATCGCGCAACGCTTAAGACGTATTTTCGGCCGCCGGCACCCGCCGGTCCGGGTGCAGGCCTGTTCGCTGGAAAAGGACCCATTCACGGTGGTTTGATTTCACCGCCGAAACGTTGCCGAGGGGTGAGGGCATTTGGCCCGATACCCCCTGCAACCAAGGAGCAAGACACCCATGCGCAACGAGATCCGGCAGCAGATATCCATGCTGGTCAAACTCCAGGATGTTGAATTGAAAATCCATCGAACGCAGCTGGACTTGAGCCAAGTGGAAGGGCGTACCGCCGAACTGGACGCTCAGCTCAACGAATTTATTTCCGCCGTTGAATCCGGGAAGGCGGATATTCAAGAAATCACCAAACGCATCCGGACCCTTGAATCCGATTTGCAGATGAATCAGGGCCGGATCGCGAAGAGCCAGGAAAAGCTGCGCTCGGTGAAAACCAACAAGGAATACCAGTCCGGTCTGAAAGAGATCGATGACCTTGGCGCCATCGGATCCAAGATCGAAGATGAGATCCTGGCGGGAATGGAGCAGGTGGAGGCAGCAAACGCTCGGGTAAGCGAGCATCAGCATCGATTGAATACCCAGGCCGGTTTGATTCGCACCGAAAAAGAAAGTGTGCTGCAGGATGCGGAGCAGGCCCGACAACGACTGGAGGGCTTGACGGCCGAGGCGGCGGCGCTGGCCGACCGAATTTCGGCGGAGGCCCTGGCCCTTTACCGCCGGGTAAAATCCAAGAAGGCCAATGGGGTGGCCATTTGCTCGGTTTCCGCATCCGTCTGTCTCGGCTGCCATGTGAACATCCCGCCACAGATGTACAACGAACTGCAGCGGGTCGATCGCTTGAAGAATTGCCCGAACTGTGAGAGGATCATTTATTGGGATGAAGAGCAGGGCCGGTCGGAGTAATTCAGACGATCGCCGGTCCCCACCGACCGGAGGAAAGTCCGAACACCGCAGGGCAGGGTGCTCCATAACGTGGAGTCGTGGCGACACGAAGGAAAGTGCAACAGAAAGTAAACCGCCGCCGCACGCCGACCGTTCAAGGTCGACGTACGAGGGCAAGGGTGAAACGGTGCGGTAAGAGCGCACCAGTTCCCCGGGTGACCGGGGAAGCTCGGCAAACCCCACCCGGTGCAAGACCAAATAGAGGGGCGTTTGAGGGTGGCCCGCCCAAGCCCCCGGGTAGGTCGCACGAGGTGCCGGGCAACCGGCATCCATAGAGGAATGATCGTCGCCTGCAAAGGGGCAACCCGATGCAGGAACAGAATTCGGCTTACGACTTGCTCCGGCCGGCTCTGATTCATCCCGTCACCGGAAACGAAACCGCCATGGCGACATAAAACCTTCACGGGCGGAAGCCTATCATCCATCAGGATGGCATGGATCAACTTTCACGAACTCACCCGGAAGCCTCCGGGCCCGCGCCCGGCTCTAAATTTTCCGAAAAGATCGGCATTTTTTCGCATGATTTTCTGAAATGCACGGTCCATCTCGCCAGCCTGCCTTCGAGCCATGTGCGGTTTACGCAGAAATTCTATTCGACGCTGGCTTCATCTTCGACGTTGCTGGAAGACTTTCTCGATTACCACGGCGCGAAAAACAACAAGAACTGGTATTTGTTTCGCGAATTGACCGCCGGCATGCGTCATATCGGCCTGGCTTCCAATTTTCAGAAGCATATCTCTAACCGATTGCGCTACTATGATCTGCCGGACAGCGCGGATTTCGAACGCGAAGGTGAAGAAAGCCTGCGTTTTCTCAACCAATGCCTCCAGAAGATGGCGCCAATGGCGCTGAACGAGGCCCAGCGGTTGGGAATCCGTCTCCCGGAGGACCGATTTCAAGATGCCGATTTTCCCAGCATCCAGACGACCGACCTGCTGGAGTACGACATCGACGACGAGAACCGCAACCAGCAGAAGCAGAACATCGTCAAGATCGCCAGCGAATTTCTCAACTTGGTGAAGAATTTCGATCAGATCAAATTCTACGAGCGTTACAGCCATCAAGAGATCCTGGGGATCGTTCCCGACAAGGTCAATGAAGTCGAAGTGCGTCGCTACGAGATGCTGGTTCACAACCTGCAATCCTCCTTTGACACCTACGTGATTCACGGAGGGTTTCGCTTCGGTAACCGGAAGCTCAAACAACTGCGCGGCTTTTTCTCCGTGGTGTTTCACCTGCTGCAGATGGTCGGCCGGCTGCTGCATTTCTACGAACGGCACCTCCATGAGGCCGGGTACAAAAACACCTATAAGCGCATCCAGGACGAACTGGCGATGGTCGTCGCCCCCGAACGCCTGCTCGACTGCACCATGAATTACGGCCTTTATTATGTCTGTCATTTTCTCGCGCTGGGCAAAGAGCACGCTCGGATGATTCTCAACGAAAACATTGAGCGCGGGCAGATTCGCGTGGGGGTTCCGCAGAAGCTCGGCTTCCACGCTAGACCCAGCCTGCTGGTTGCCAAGGTTGTCCAATATTACGGCGGCCAGGTCGAACTCGTCGTAGGCGAAGACCGGTTTGACGCCAGCAGTGTGCTGGACATCCAATGGGCGGGCGGCAAGATTCAGAAAGAAAACCTAAAGGAAGTGGTGTTCGAAGGGGATGCCCGCACGCTCAAGGACATCGAAATCCTCTCCGCCGTTAATTACGGTGAAGATTTAATGGGCAAGGGGGTCCCCTTGCCGAAGGAGCTGAAGTATTTGAGGTGAAGTCGATTTCGCCCATCGGCCCGACCGACGAAATCCGGCAGGGGCATGGGATGAATTTCGATCCGGTCAGCGCAGATATGGTCTATGCTCTAATCGTTGCAGGCGGCAAGGGGACGCGTTTCAGGAGCCGCTTGCCGAAACAGTATGTCGCGCTGGCGGGCGTACCGATTCTCGCGCGGACCCTGCGTGTCTTTGACGGATGCGACGTCATTGATCGACTGGTCGTGGTGGTGCCCCCGGACGATATCGCCTTCGCGCGCGCAACCGTGATCGTCCCGGCCGGTCTGCGCAAAAGCGTTTTGGTAATTGCCGGCGGACCGCGGCGGCAGGATTCGGTCTTCAATGGGCTGGCAGCCATCCCTCCCGACGCTGTGCTGGTGGTGATCCATGACGCTGTGAGGCCGCTGGTGACCGGCGAAACGATCACAGCCTGTGTCGACGTCGCTCGGAAGCACGGGGCATGCATTTCCGCCTTGCCTGTCTGGGATACCCTCAAGCGAATTTCAGAATCCGGTTGCATCGAAGCCACCCTGTCCCGGGAGCGCGTGTGGGTCGCCCAGACTCCGCAAGCGTTTCAGGCCGCCGTGATTCGGACGGCGCACGAGCACGCCCGCCGTGAAAAGGAAGCGGCCACCGACGATGCCAGCATGGTGGAACGCATCGGGATCGCGGTTCGCGTTCTGCCTGGAAGCGTCCGCAACATTAAGATTACCACGATGGAAGACCTGGCTCTGGCCGAGGCGCTGCTGAAAGCACCGGAAGCGCCGGACGGCAGCTGATGGCAGCCCCGGTGGATTGACACCGGCCCGTGTGGTTTTATTTTATGTTGTTTAGCGATGCGGATGCTATCAGAACCCGGACAACCGCACGCCGGACAGCGGCTTCGGGCGAGCCATTTCAATCCGCGAAGCTATCTATCCACCGCAATTTTTTCGAGATCATCCGGCGCCAGGTGCTCGGACGGTAGGAGGTTTGTAAATGCAAGGTGCGCAAGGCAGTGGTGAGCCGGCGAGAGACGTTGCCAGCGAGGCTTATCTGAGACAGCTCCGCCAAACATTCGAGAAACTGCCGAACGATATGCCGCTGCTGTTGTTCGTCCAGAAGGGCTCCGACGATGTTTTCGCCCAGGCAACCCGGCAGGTGATTCGTGCGTTCCGCGAACTGAGTCCCCGGATCACGTTGAAAGAATACGATCTCGCTCACGAACTGGCCCGCCGTTACCAGGTCACGAGATCTCCAACGCTGTTGGTCGCTCCCGGAAAATACGACATTCGCTGGCTGGGCGCCCCCATGGGCGAGGAAGCGCGGACGTTTCTCGAGATCCTGATCCTGGTCGGCCTGGGAAGAAGCAACCTGAGCGAACAGTCGCGCAAGGTGATCCGACGCATTGACGCACCGCGACGCATCAAGGTGTTCGTCAGCCCTACCTGTCCGTATTGCCCGCAGCAGGCGGTCAACGCCGTAAAGGCGGCCATCGAACTGCCGGAACAGGTTTCCTTGGAGATCATTGATATCCAGTGCCAGCCCGAGCTGGCAAACCAGTATTCCGCGCAGAGCGTCCCCCAGGCTTTTGCCAACGACATTCTGATCGGCCAGGGCGCCCAGCCCGAAGAGGTCTTCGCCCTGTCGCTTCAGAAGCTGGAACCGCAGACCCTGTTCATTCCGGAAAGCGATGCGGAGCAGGTCGAAACCGACCTGCTCATCGTCGGCGGCGGCCCGGCCGGTTTGACCGCCGGGATTTACGCCGAGCGCAGCGGTTTGAAAACCGCCATCGTCGAACGCCAAGCCTTGGGCGGGCAAGTGGCCACCACCCCGGTCGTCGAAAACTATCCCGGATTCACGTCCGTGGGCGGGAAAACCCTGGTCGACATCCTGGTGAGCCATGCACTTCAGTACGTCCAGATTTTTCCGGGAGAAGGGGTGCTGGACGTGCAGTACGGCTCTCCGATCGTCGTGCAGACCAGTCGTCGCAAGTTCTTGACGAAAACCGTTTTGCTGGCCACCGGAGCCAGCCATCGCCAGCTCAATGTGCCTGGAGAAACGCGGCTCGCCGGCCGCGGGGTGAGCTATTGCAGCACCTGCGACGGTCCCTTGTTCAAGGGGAAGGACGTGGTGATGGTCGGTGGGGGCAACAGCGCTGTGACCGAGGCCCTGCACCTCTTCCATATGGGGGTCAAGGTCACCTTGATCCATCGTCGGGACAGCTTCCGCGCTCAGGAATTCCTCACCCGGCAGCTGGCCGAAAATCGGATACCCGTGCTCTGGAATTCGGAGATTCGGGAAATCCGGGGTGATGAGCGGGTGCGCGAGATCGTCATTTTCAACCATGCCACCCAGCAGACCTCAACCCTTTCGGCTGACGGCGTTTTTATCGCCATTGGCTACGAACCGGCGGTGGAGCTGGCCCATAAAATGAAACTCGAGCTTACAGCGGACGGCTACATTAAGCAGGACGGCCGTCATCGCACCAGCCAGCCGGGCGTCTACTGCGCTGGGGATGTCGAGGGCGGCTACAAGCAGATCGTGACCGCTTCCGGCCAGGGTGCCGCAGCCGCGATGACGATATTCGAGGACCTGATCAACCCATACTGGCTGCAGTCGAGGAAGTCGCTGCCGTGAGGCCGGCAGCTGCTGCCGAAAGATTATGCTGCGCGCCCATATCATCACGCGGCCTGGCTGACGACCCGACACTAGTTCTTCATCATCCAGCTAAATTTTGATGAACTCGCAAGAAGTCTGAAAATGCTGTTTTTTGTCATTCCGGCGAAAGCCGGAATCGAGCATTCACATGCCGTTAGAAATCCGCCGGACTCCGGCCTTCGCCGGGGTGACGACTTTTTACGAGTCCGTCAATTTTGGCAAAAGAATGCCGGGCGCTGATACGAAACGCAGCGGATGGATCCTGCGATACCGGCTTTAGATGGCGTTCAGCCGCTCAGCCGCCGCTTTGAGCGTCTCTTCCCTTTTGGCGAAGCAGAAGCGCAAGACGTTGTGGTCGTCGCCGCGGTGGTAGAACACCGAGGGCGGAATGGCGGCTACACCGTATTCCATCGTCAAGCGTCTTGCAAACTGCATTTCCGGATCGTTCGAAATCTGACTATAATCCAGCAGCTGGTAATAGGTGCCGTGACAGGGCAGAGGGCGGAACCTCGATTTTCGGATCAGATCGAGGAAGCGATCGCGTTTAGCCTGGTAAAACGAAGGAAGGCTCAGGTACCGCTGCCGGTCTTCCAAGAATTCGGCATACGCATACTGGATCGGGGTGTTAACCGCAAAGACCATATATTGGTGAATTTTGCGGAACTCATCGGAGAGTGGACGGGGAGCGATGCAATATCCGACCTTCCAACCGGTGGTATGGTAGGTCTTGGCGAAAGAGTTGACCACGAAGCTGCGCTGTCTCAGTTCGGGATGTCGCGACATGCTTTGGTGGCTTAAGCCGTCGAACACAATGTGTTCATAAACCTCGTCGCTGAGAATGAGTATCGGAGTGGGGCGCAGGATCGCAGCCAGAGCATCCAGATCCTGCGCGCTGAGAACGGCACCGCTGGGATTGTGCGGGAAGTTGAGTATGATCAAACGGGTTTTCGCATTGATCAGACGCCCAAAGGCATCCCAGTCGATCCGATAGGAGGGAAAATCCAACGCGGCATAGACCGGTACGCCGCCGTTCAATCGGACGATCGGGGCATAGCAGTCGTAGGCCGGCTCCACCAGGATGACCTCATCGCCCGGGTGTACCATCGCCGTCACGGCGGTGTAGATGGCTTGGGTGCCGCCGGTGGTAATCGTGATTTCCGTTGCCGGATCATAAACAGCGCCGTACAACTGGCGAGTCTTGTTGGCGATGATTTCCCGCAGGGCGCCGACGCCCTGCATGGGGGCATATTGGTTGTGGCCCGAATGGATGTACTTGGCGACCAGGTCCTTCAGCTCGACATGGGTATCAAAGTCTGGAAACCCCTGCGAGAGGTTGATGGCGCCGTGCTGAAGGGCCAGGCGGGTCATTTCGGAGAAGATGGTTAGGCCGATTTCCGGCAATTTGGAAGCGATGACCATGTTGGCTCGAATATCCCGGGTTGCATGAGGATGGCCGGAGCCGCCACGCGATCCGGCATTAAAGGCCTTTGTAAATAGGGGAAAAGACGATCGGTGTCAATACGAAGACCAAGTCAGTCGGGCGGCCGGCCATTCGGAGTGGGATGATGGAGCAGCGTGTCAATCAATCAAATTCGATGGACATCATGAGCGCGGCGAGTGGGAATTTTTATCCGGATCGGCCGCGGGTGGCGGTCGGAGCAATCGTTTTTAAGGATGGGTGCATTTTGCTGGTGCAGCGAGGCAAGCCGCCGGCCGAAGGTTACTGGGCCATTCCCGGAGGCAGTGTTGAAATCGGCGAAAGCCTCCAGCAGGCCGCCCAACGCGAAATTTTCGAAGAAACCGGCGTGAGCATTCACGCGCGCGAGCCGGTTTTCACGTTTGATGTCGTCGAACGAGATGCGGACGGAGCCGTCCGCTTTCACTACGTGGTGGTGGACGTGATGGCGGATTACATGGAAGGAAACCTGAACCCGGCCGGAGATGCCACCGACGCGCGCTGGGTATCTTCAGCAGAATTGTCCCGACTGAAAGTCAGTCGTGCCACCCTCGATCTTCTCAAGGAAAGGTTTCATTTCGGGGTTTGAAAGTTCCGGCGAGGTGCGTGTCGCGGCTCATTCCTGGCCGAGTTCGATTTCAACGCGCCGGTTCTGTTGTCGGCCTTCTGGGGTGTCGTTGGAAGCAATGGGGCTCTTGGGGCCCAACCCCACCGCGATCAGGTTCGACGAGTTGACGCCCTTTCCCGCCAGATAACTCTTGATCGAGTTGGCCCTAAACTGTGACACGCTGATGTTGTAGGTGATGGAACCCACCGCATCCGTGTAACCCCGGATGCTGGCTTTCGTGTCCCGGTTCGATTTAAGAAACAGCGCAATCTGGTCCAAGGCGGCGAGGGCCTGCGGGGTGAGATCGTTCGAATTGTAAGGAAAGAAGATGATCACCCGTCCACGGGCAAAGGGGTTCACGGCCAACGCCTCTGAAGAAACCGCCTCCGGCGTGCTTCCTGAGCCTGCAACCGCGACGGGCGGAATTGGCTTTGAAGCGGGTTGGACATCCGAAGGCTCGTCGCCTTCAGCGGCCCCCGTAGGTTCTTCCGCCGTCGGTGCAGCGGACCGACCCTTGTAAGTCTGCGGTGCTATGTCTTCCAACGACCATCGCTGGGATTCGGGGGACCGGTATTGGTAAATCATCAGGCTGGTAAAGCCCAAGAGGAGCAGGAGGACCAGTGAAACCGGCAGTTTCCAGCTGAAGGTCCGAGTCGAACCGGCCGGTGCCATCGCATTTGACGCAGATGGGTTCGGAGGGCCGCTGGAAGCGTAGGCACCCGACGCCGGGGGCGGGTCCGGCAAGCGCAGTTCCTTTTCACAATCCCGGATGAGGTTGTGGTCGATGGATTTCGCCCCCCCCGCGTAGCCGGTCAGCAACGCGTGGTCGCAAATGATATTGATCAGGCGCGGATAGCCGCCCGAGAATGCATGGACCTGCCGAACCGCCTCCGGCGTAAAAATTTCTCGGCGCGATCCGGCGACATTCAGGCGGTGACGCATGTACAGCGGTGTTTCGGTTTCCCTCAGCGGTTCGATATGGTAGCTTACCGTGATCCGCTGACGGACCGCCTTGCTGCGCTCATCCAACAAAACCCGATTAAATTCGGTTTGGCCGACAAAGAAGATGTTGATCAGCTTGCGGTTATCGAGCTCGATATTCGACAGCAATCGAACCTGTTCGAGCATCTCAATGGTTAGCCGTTGCGCCTCGTCGATGATCAGCAGCACTTTCTGCCGGGAGGAATAAGCCTTGAGCAAAAATTGCTTGAACTCGATCAGAAACTCGCCTTTGGAGGCGAATCGGCGATTCATTTGAAACTCGGCCGCTAAAAAATTAAAGAAGTCGATGGCCTCCATTCCGGGATCCGGGATGGTTGCCACGATCGCCGCCACGTCGATGGTTTTGACCAACAGCTTGATCAGGGCGGTCTTGCCGGTACCGACATCACCGGTGAGCAAAAGGAAGCCCTTGTCTTCTTGAATGCCGTACTTGAGGGTAGCCAGCGCTTCAGTATGCTTTTCCCCCAGCCACAGAAATTTGGGATCCGTGGTGATTTGAAAGGGCTTAAGCGTCAGTTGATAAAATGAGAGGTACATGCAATGCCCTGCATTAAGGGATAAAGTGAAGCACTCCGTTCCAGGAAGCGTTGGCGTCTGTCTCGAGCCGCAGGCCTTTATCGACTCCGTATGAAGCCCCGGCCGTAATAAAAGTAGATGGCGATCCAAAGAATGAAAAACAAAACCAGATAGGCGGTCCGCTGGCGGACCAATTTTTCTCTGCGCGTGTCGATGAGGTTCACCGAGTTCTTGAGCTCGCGTTTAACAATATCGAGCTCTTCCAGCAGACCCTCCACGTTGGCCGTTTCGGAATAGGAAACCAGTTTTTTGGATTTATTCTCGAAATCGCGCACGCTGTAAGCGTCGAACATGATCTTCTGCTTTTCCGTCAGATACGATACTTCGTGGATCTCCTTGGCCAATTCAGCGCAGTAAAATTTGCGATAGGGGTTTTTTTTCGGCGCTTCGCCCAATTGCCGCGTTCTCTGCTCGATTCTGCCGTTCAGTTCGGTGGAAATTTCACCCAAGATTTTGTCCAGATCCTTGATGGTGCTGTGGTTCTTGAGCAGGTCTTCACCGGAAAAGGCGGAAATGAAGAATATGAGTAATCCGGCCGTTAAGCAGCTGGCGACAATCCGGAAAACTATGACAAGATCCCGGTTCAATGTAGGCATTTCCCGGCTATCCTTTCAGACCACGATGCCGACTTCGAAAAGGTGAATATAACTGTCTCAAATTACATAACAAAATATTGGCAATCTTATCGAAAAGCCTGCCGCATGTCAATACGACACTATCGGAAGTCAACGCTCTGAAGTTGAAAGGGGAATTTCATCGATCCATTCCGGCTTCTTGGGCACTTTTTCTCAGGCTCTTGCGGATCTGATCGACATCGTTGGAATCTCCCATGTTCCGTTCCACCCAATCGGCCGGCTTGTCGAAGTCGCGCGCCAAGGCGTCCACGGCTTCCTGGAAGCTGTCGTGTCGGACATCCGGGCTGGTCATGTATTTTTTGGCGCGTCGCGGGTTGTAAAACTCAATGGCGGCTTCCGGCGCGGCGGCCGGGTCGGCGTTCGTTGCGGAGGATCCCGAAAGGCGCACAGCAAGGGTTTCCCGCACATCGTTCAGTTCGTTGCTGTCCCCCATGTTTTCCTCGACCCATGCGGCCGGCCGGTTGAATTCTTCCGATAAAGCCGAGATCGCATCCCGAAAGGTATCATGGTGGCGAGTTTCACTGGTCCAGTATTTCTTGGCTCGCCGCGGGTCGTAAAAGGCGATGCCCGGTGGTTTTGGGGGGGATGCGGGTGAAGCGATTCCCGGTGCTGGTGCCGGAAGGGGTGGCGTTACGCGGGCAGGCGGAGGGGCGGCCTCCTGGACATTCTTCGAATCCAACTCCGGCTCGACGGATCGACCTTTTTCGATGCGCGCCACGTCGGATTTTCGATAAACCAGCAACCCTCCGTCATATTCACAGTGGATTTCGTCTCCCTTTTCCCAAGCGTTGCCCTCGCATACGGTGCGCATTCCGTCTCTGAAATAAATCGTGTCCGCAGCCTCGCCCCATGTGCGCCCGACTATGGCCGACAACAACCCGATCAGGACGGTCATGGCGAAGCGCAGGTATTGCGTTCGCTGCCGGCCGACTCTTATGTCCCTCAGTGAAAAAACCATGTCGCGAAACACCCCGAATGACGGTCGCTGAACCATAAAAATTTTTAATATAACAGCTTTTTAGAACGAACGAAAGAGCTTGACAATCGGGCTGGCACAGCAGGATTCGCTGGGATGGTCGGGAAGGAAGGGAGGGTCCGCGTGGGAAATTCAGCCTTGACCCTTGAGAGTGTCTTTGACGGCTCTTAGAAGCTCTTGCCGGTTGATGGGCTTCGATAGGGTATACGCCGCCCCCAGCTTCTTGGCTCCACGCAGATATCCCTCCGGACGGTTCAAGCCCCCCCCGGACATGGCAATGATTTTGGCAGAGGCGAACTCCTTTTTCAACTCAAGGATCATACCGATCCCGTCCTTGTTGGGCATAATCAGGTCGGTGATGATCAGGTCCGTCGGTTTCTCACGAAAACATCGGATCCCTTCGATGCCATCCGACGCTTCGGCCACCGTATAGCCGGCGCGCTCCAGGATGAGTCGAATCATGGAGCGAATGGGGGCTTCATCATCAATAATCAGAATATGTTCCATAACCGTCTGGCCTGGCTTGAGAAGTGTCAATCCAAGCTAATCAAGCTCCGTTAAACATTACACCACAATTCCGGCCAGGTTTCAACCCCGCGGGAAGCGACGCAGTTGAAAATGGATGCCGACACCGCCTTACACCGGAGCCGGTCACCAACCGTGCTTTAAGCTGATTTTCTTTAGATTTCAGGAAAGTTGCCGAATATAGAACCATGCATCGGAAGATTATTTCAGTCGGCCCACCGGGCAAGAGGTGATGATGACTGTCGCAGCGCTGCATGGATCTCACTTGCCTCCATATGATGCCACTCATGCCATCGGTATGACCATCGGCAACGCGACCATCGTGAAAGAATTGGCGCGCGGAAACATGGGTATCGTTTTCATCGCGTATCAGCAAAGCTTAAAGCGACGAATTGCAGTGAAAGTGCTGCCGAAGTGTTTGTGGACGGATGATTCCATCCGCCTCTTTGAGCAGGAAGCCGAGGCGGTCGCCGGGCTGTCGCATCCGAACATCGTGCCGGTTTATGATATCGGCGAGAATGAGTTTTTCCGTTATTTCACCATGCAGTTGATTGATGGGACGTCTCTGGCGGCTGTTCTCGACAGGATCTCGAAGAACCTTTTGCCGCCCCGGCGCATCCTCCCAGTGAAAACGACCCTTTCGGTTCTCAGGCAACTCCTGGAAGCTCTGGGGTATGCTCATCGTCGAGGGGTTATTCATCTCGACATCAAGCCTGAGAACATTCTGATGTGCGCCGCTGCCCATATACCCATCATCACCGACTTCGGGATCTCACGAATGGTCGGTCATCCGGCCAGCGCCCGTCCGGTGCTTCGCGGGAGCCCTCTCTATATGGCTCCTGAGCAAATCACCCTTGCCGAAACCGACGCGCGCGCCGATGTCTATGCCGCCGGCATGCTGCTTTTCAGGCTTCTGGTTAATAAGCTGCCGTTGGCTGCCTGCTCGTCATACGAAGATTTGCTCCGGAAAAAAGTCAACGGCCATGCTGTTTTTACCCGCTCGCCGTCCCAGGTCAATCCGCGACTCCATCCGGAGATTGACGATATCGTGGCCATTGCGACGTCGCCGGCCCCGCAGCAGCGATATCCTACGTGCAGCCAATTTTTGGATGCGCTGCGCAGCTATGGACGGAAACATATCGAATACGACGAAAAATGATAAAATTGCACTCCAGCCGCAAGAGCCATCACAAGGCAGGCAAATCGTTCGTGCTCATGTTTAACCGTGTCTCCATGTATGGCTCGGACCATCCGTATTCGGTCCAGGCGGTTGAGGAGTTTTATCGTTCCATTTGCGATTTGCTCAAGGCCGCTTCACCGGTGGTGCTGCTTTACAGCCGAGGCCAGTTTTTTCTTGAGGACGAACCGCTGGATCCGAGCCTGAATTATTTCAAGATGTCATCCCACTTTAAGAAGGCAAAGGTGACATCGATCGCATTGCTTCGAGATGTTCAGAAACGAGAAGTCGAGGACTTCATAAGAATATTTTTGGACAGCCGCAACTACCCGACCGCCGATTTGATGAAAACCGCTTTCGGATCGCTTCCGATCACGCATATTCGTATCAATCACGTTTCCTACCAGAAGGTGACGGAGGATGATCAGATCGTTTCAAAATCGGCCGTCACGAAGACAGAGACGCTCAGCGATGAATTGGATGCATCGCGGCAACACCAGGAAGCGTTGGGCTTGATTGCGGGAAAATTGCTCATGGAGGAGGTCGATCATGGGCTGTCGCTGAAGCAGTTGATCATCGACCCGGTGGCGTTTTCAAGAAAATTGGTCGCCAGCGGTGAAGCGGGCCGAGCCAGGGAGGCGAATGCAGGGCAGAGGCCGTCTTGCTCCATCACCCACCACCTCGCAACGCTCGGCCGCGAAATCCGAAATGGGTTGCCCGACTGCTCGACGCTCAGCCTTTCGGAGTTGGCCGCTGCTTTGGTGAAAATGAAATGCGAACTCCAGGAGGCGATTCATGCGCAGCGGTCCCTCGGAATCTTGCTGGATTCAACCGATGAGATCCGACAACAGACCGAGGAGCTATCGGATAATGTCATTCTGGAATTGATGAAGAAAGAGTATGCTCAGGGCAAAACGACCATCGACCGATTGGCTTTCGTGTTTCAGCGAATCGTCACGTCGGACCAAGAGCTGCGGCGGCTTTTGCCGAAAATGAGAGATTGCCTTGCCGCGGAAGGGATGCCGCTTTCGGACTTCTGGGAACTAATCAAGCGGCTGGGCCAGGATAGCCAGAATGTTCAACTGGTCGAGTCGTTGAATCAGGGCGCTGAGGCGATCGGGTTGGACGGGGCCGATCTGGCGAACCGATGGAAAGCGGATCCTTACGGACTGGCGCGGTTTTTGTATCTGGCCACCGAGATCGAGCGGCACGCAGGCGGCAGCCAGGCTTTGTGCGACGTTCTGGTCGACGCCATTGAGCGCCTCAGCCCGAAAATGCTGGATGTCGGACCCGGCCTGGCGGGCGCCAGCGACGAACGGCTGCGCACCCTGGTCTTTTTTTTCAATACCCAAATGGTTGCAGGCCTTCGCGGTGAAGGAATCGCCCCTCAGCTTGTCCATCAGGTGGAAGCTCGCTTAAAGGACCGCCTGGACGCCAGCGTCCAGGCGATTCGCACCGAGCTGGCTGCATACAGTGCCTCATTAAACACCCGGGACCCGCGTCAGGTGACCTTGCTGCAACGTCTTGAGGAAGGGCTGTCCGAAGACCGAGAGTTGAAGAAGATCCTCAAGGCGGTGCGCGCCGATACCGGAGGTCAGCGGCTGGATGAAAACGACTTTCAACAAATTTTCGAGCGGATCCAGCAGGTCCAGCAAAACGCGAAAACCGACGGTCGTACGATCCATGACATTGTGTTCAACCAAGAAATAACCCTCGCGCTGTTGGAAAAGGAAATCTCGCGTTCGGCACGATATGGAACCGATTTAAGCGGAATCACCTTCTCCATTTTGCCGGTGAGTTCATCGTATACGGTTCCCGACCACTCCACGGTGCCGATGGAGGTAACCATTGAGTTTTTATCGGAAATACAGCAGCAGTTGCGCAATGCCGATTGGATCGGAACCATGAATAACCACCTTTTCATCGCGATACTGCCGATGACGACTGCCAAGGAGGCGCACCTTACCGCTCGGCGCCTGTTGAAACACATTAACTCGAAACCGGTTGGCGGATCGGGCCGGGCGTTTCCGGCTAAAATCGCGGGATCGGTGATTCATTATGACAAAAAAACCATTGCCAATACAGCTATGTTCATTCGCTGCGCCAGCGGAGAACATGCGGAGATGATCCACCGGTTGCGAAACTTGCAGGAATTCATGTAAGGCCGGGATGGAATGCCTGAAGCAAGCGGACGCATGAGCGCCGCAACGGCTCGATGCTAACAGCGTAACCAGTTGAACGCGTGAGGAGTTAAAAATGGCTGTCTTATCACTGCGCTATAGCGGCAAAGAGTTGCGCAACTTCCCCATCGGCATGGGGGATGCGTTCGTCATCGGCCGGCATCCGGTCAATGACATTGTGATCGACAATTTGGCGGTTTCGTTTCAGCACGCAAAGATAGAATCCATCGCCGACGAATTCTTGTTGATTGATTTGAAAAGTGAAAACGGATCGTTCGTCAACAATCAGCGCATTAAAGCGCATTGGCTGATCGACGGAGACGAGATCAGCATTGGAAAACACTCCCTGCTGTTTTCCAACCCGAAAGGCAACAGCGGTGCCGAACATTTTCCCGCATCGATCATCAAGACGATGCAGATCGATACTGAGAAAGTCCGGGCGCTGTTACAGCGAAGCAAACCGGCCGGTCGATGCGAAGCGTCTGCCTCAAAAGAGGCGCCGGTAGAGAACCGAGGCGATTTCAAGGGGAAATTGGTTGTGCTTTCCGGAGAAAAACAAGAACTGGTATTGGGCAACACGCCGGTTCGGATCGGGAAATCATCGAACGCCGATATCCGTGTGCGGGGATTCGGGATCGGACCAACGGCTGCGGTGATCAACCGATTGGAAGACGGCTGGTATCTCAGCTACGTGGGAGGGCTGTCCCGGGTCCGGGTCAACCGTGAGGCGGTCAAGACCAGTGCTAAATTGAATCGGCTGGATGTCATCAGTCTGGGAAAGACCGCGATCCAGTTCCTGCTTTCGGCCGGCGATGGTCGCTCCGGCAAGCAAACCGGCTCAACCTAAGCCGCGGTTCGGCGGTGAATGTTATGGCCGCATTGAACAGGAGTGGCTTGAATGCAATCCGCACCTCGGCAGCGATGTCGGGTCGGCCGACCTATTCGATGTCTTCAGCGAAGCGTTGGACTTGATATGTCGCCACGTCGAGTTTGGACCGTTTCCAGGCCTCGCGGGGCAGACCCGCCTTCAGGCAGAGATGACCCAGGAAGTCTTCGGCGTTCGGCAACTGAGCCCAGACTTGGGGCAGGAAGGTGGCGCTGGCGTAACCCTGCCGAATAATCACCCCGTCGAGATGGGGGCGCAGCTTTTTCAAGAGGTCCTGGTCGGTGGAGTAAGGCACGGGCTGAGGATCGGTGAGAATGCTGACTTCGATGGAGACCCGATCGAGTTCTTCTTTCTTGAGGGGCCTGAAACGCGGGTCTTGAAAGGCAGCATGGACCGCATTGCGCCGGATGCCCTCGGTCAGCGGATCGCTTGGGAAGAGGCTGCCGATGCACCCCCGGAGCTCACCCGCCAGCGTGAGGGTGACGAAGGTGCCTCGGCGCATTTGGAACAGAGGTGCCGTCAGTGCTGACTGCAGCCGTTCAGCTTCGGCTGGCGCAAGCCGGCGACCGAATTTTTCCATCAGGGTGCTTCGCGCGAGCTTCAAAAGCAGCCGGCCGTCTTCGATATTCAGGATTTGAGATTCGTCTTTCATCCCAGGGTTAAAGCTACACCGATGCAGCGTCGGCGTCAATGAATGCAGCGGTGCAACGAAAGGCTATGCGAATGTTTAAATCGTGGTGGCCAGCGACAACTCGTCGTCGGACGGCAGCGTCGGATCGGGTGCATCTTCCGCAAATTCATACCATTCTTCACGACACATGGCCTTCAAAACGCTATTGAACATGAGCAGCAGCAGCTCGTGGGCGTTCAATCGGGGCGCCTTCATACCTTCCAAGACGCCGAGGATCTGAGATTTACGCTCCACCAGAGCCTTCAACATCGCCAGGTGGTGCAGGAAACGTTCGGTGGCCTGCAGCGCCTCCGGCGCCGGTGCATCAAACTGCATTTTGGTCTGAAGGGCCTTCAAAATCCGGCAAACCCGCTGGCGTGAGGACTTCTGCAACTGTTCGCGGCTTTCACGGGACGAGAAATGCTTCTGGCTTTCGATCAGCTGACGCACCGATTCGTTGATGGATGCGATGTCGCGCTGGAGGACTTGAACGAACAAGGCTTTCACGGTTTTCGGCAGGTCGACTTCCACTGATCGTAAGGCCGTTTCGTGCGCCTTCGCCTTGGCTCGAAACTCGGTTGCCGCGCTGCGCCAGAACCTGCGACTGACGTCTGCCATGAGGGGCTCCAGGGGTGCCCGCTGGCGCATCGCGTCGGAGACTCGGTTTTTTATGTCCCCGAACAGTTTAGCCGTGCGGTCGAAGAGAAGGCCACCCGTGACGGCCTTGAAGACCATCACCAAAACCGCATGCCAATCCTGAAAGTGCAGAACCCAGGCGGGGTCGGAAAAGCATGCCTGCAGGGCCGAATTGGGAAACAGATGCGAGGGGGTGGCGTAATAGGGAGTCCCTCCCAGCAAGGGCTGTTTAATCTTGGCGCCTTCGGCCGCACATAGATCGACGGCCGTTTCCACATCGATGAAGCCCAAGGAATAGTCCGAGGCCGATCGCAGGAAGGCCGGGTAGTTCTGTGGGTCGCCAGCCACTAGAAGATTGTCAGGCTTCAGGTCCCGCATGGCCACCTTCTTTTCGTTGAGCCAGGCGAGCAGGTCCAGCAAATTGGCAACGATGCCGGATATAATTTGTCGGTTCTGTTCCAGGCAAAGACGTGCCGTAAAACCGCGGATGGCAGCGAGATAGGCCTCCACGGCCCCACGATATTTCTCGAACCAGCGCTCGAAGATGGATGCAACCTCGCCGGCGACCTGGCCGGAAATGGTCGAATCGGGTTCGCCGATGTTTTTCTTTTCAAGAAAATTCAGGAACCAGACTTGGGTGCGGTACGGCGTCACGGCGGCGGACTTCCCGGCGTTTTTCAAAAGCTGTCGCACTTCGGCTTCGCACTGGTGATAGAGATCCCGGATTTCGAAACCGACCGATTCGTTCTGCTCGCCGTAGCGTTCTTTGAATTTCGCCGGATAGCGGATCAGGTCGGCGGTTGAATTGATTTCGGACCGAATCGGATCCGCCAGATCGTGAAGGCTGTCGATGATATGGCTCAGGAAGTAGTAGCGCGAAAGGTCCATGAAAAAAACAAACGTGCCGTTGATCTTCAAATAGTCCTGGTGGGCCGGTGTTTTTCGCAACCAAGCGATATACTTCTCTTCAAGCAGATCCGGCGGGGAACCGGGCTGAGGCGGCAGGTGATGGATTTGGCTTAGGATGACGGATACGCCGGGAACGATGCACTCCTTCGGGCTGAGCCTTTCGACAATGCGCCTCTCTTTTTTGATGCTGGCGACATAATTTTCAAAATCGATGATCGGTTTGGGGGGGATCTTGACCACCAGATGCTGATCGAAGATGACATAATAGCATTTGCTTTTGCTCCCGCTATCCTCGCCCAGCGGACCGAGCGTCATGCGCCGCCGGATCCATTCGCCGCCGTTTTTCACCCGCAGATCGTAGATTTGGTTGGTTCCTGCGGGGACGGACGGCAACTGGACAAAATCCGTCGGTGCGTCCGGGCCGAATCCAAGTTGTTGCCGGTATAAGTTTAAAAAAAAGCGCACCACGTCGGCGCGGTTGGGCATTTCCTGGCATGGTTCCTTGGCCGGGGCGGCAACGCAAACCAGTTTC
Organism: Desulfobacterales bacterium; assembly: GCA_030834695.1. Taxonomy (GTDB): domain Bacteria; phylum Desulfobacterota; class Desulfobacteria; order Desulfobacterales; family SpSt-501; genus SpSt-501. Next base: position 17,315 of record JAUQXK010000064.1, on the reverse strand, counting down.
TTTTTCTTTGAGCGCCGGCAGACCCAGCGCACCGTCGGCACCAATCCGATCGGAAACACCAGCACGCCGATCAGCAACCAATAGACGGAATTCGGCGGACGCCTCAGCCCAAGGCCGTCCTGAGCTTTTGTCATGAGAGTGTTCACTGACCGGTCCGCAAAGCTCGTAATCTGAGCGCCAGCCGTGCGCAGCCAGATCGAGAGGCTCTGTTTTTCGATGGACTGGATGTCCGCCAGGCTGACAAAGTGGATTTCTTTGTCGTTCTCGTAAAACAGATCCGCCCCGGACTCCCAAACCCGGTCGACGGGGATAATGCGGCCGTTTTTTAGCTGGATGATATTGTGATTCATCTGGTCTCTGGCCAGAAGAGCCACCGCAACGCCGGCGAGCGCCAAGGCGCCCAAAATGATTTTCCATTTCCGCATAGGATATTCCTCGGAGATTTGAGCAGGAACCAGGTTCCATATATACAATCGGTAAAGCCTTCGGATCCTTGAGGGCTATTTCAAGCGAAGCCGCTCCACCCATGCGCCCGGACCTGCCGCAGTTTCGGCAAATGGGCTTGATCCGCGGGCCACGGCATTGACCCCTCCCGGGCATTCATTGTATGGTATCCCCGCTGATCAACGTTATAGACCACCGCCTTTTTGCGACACGCATGCCAACCACCTTTGCCGCGGAAAGAACCCTGGGCCGGCTGGGGAAATGGCTTCGGCTCATGGGGTTTGACACCCTCCTTGAAAGCGAATACCCCAAGGGGGCATTCATTCAGGGCATCGGGCCGGACCGCATTTTTCTGACCCGCACGCAGCGGTACGTCGGAACGCGTATGGGCCTGAATACGATCTTTATTCGGGCCAATGCCCCTGCGGACCAGGTTGTCGAGCTGATCCGCAAAGCGGCCATCCGGCAGGAGGATATCCAAGCCTTTTCACGCTGCATCACCTGCAACGAACGAATCGTAGCGGTTGCCAAGCATGCCGTTCGAGGTTTGATGCCGGATTACGTGTGGAATACGCAGGCGAATTTCAGCACCTGTCCGAAATGTGGCCGAGTGTACTGGAAGGGCAGCCATACCGAACGGGCTATGAAAAGACTGGTTGAAATTTTTCGCGCACCATCCGGTGCGAAAAAATAGTTCGTCAAAAAATAAATAAAACCAAGCTGTTAAAAATTTTTATGTGATTAAGAACTTTAATGGAATTTCAACGGAAAGTATTCGCGCTGGAATCCCGCTTGCGGGACTGCCGCAATGTCGTCACTCTCGGGGTGCACACCAATTTCAATGAGTATCCGCCCGATGACCGGGACGAGATCCGGAAGGCTGACATCATTTACTATCCAACCACTTTCTATGCGGATTTGTTCAATTCGATCGGCAAGCGCACGTTCCCCAGCTACCATACATACAAGTGTGTGCAGGACAAGATCAAACAGACGGCTCTTTTTGATCTGCTCGGCATTCCCCATCCGCGCACCTGCGTTTTTTATGGAAAACGTCAGAAGCAGGCCATCATCCGGCATTTCGAATTTCCTTTTGTCGCCAAGATCGCCCGGGGATCGGCGCGGGGTAGAGGTGTCTTTCTGATCCGTGACCGCGACAGCCTGGAGTCCTACAGCGAGCGCAACCCGGTCGCCTACATCCAGGACTATCTTCCCATCGATCGCGATATGCGGGTTGTCGTCATCGGCCGTCGCATCGTGCATGCGTACTGGCGCATCGCACCGGATGCAGACTTCCGTTCCAATGTATCCCTGGGGGGGAGTATCTGCCTGGACCCGCTGCCCGAAACGGCGCTGCAGCTTGCGGCGCACACGGCTCAGGCATGCGGCTGGGATGATGTCGGTATCGATATTTGCCGGTGGAACGGCGAATTCTATGTGCTGGAGGCCAATATGAAATACGGACGAGAGGGATTTCGGAAAGCCGGGATTGATTATTCCCGTTTGATGGAGGCGATGATTGAACGCCGTGAAATCTGAACCGCCGGATTTAAGGTCGATCCGTGCGCTGTTGGACCGGAAAGAGGAGCAGAACCTTTCGCCCTATGCCACCCCCAACTCGCGGGCCGTCCGGCGCCGCGCGGAAGATTTGCTGACCGAAGGGTATCGTCAGGCGTTTTCCGCGGATGCGGACCGGATCCTTCACTCGCGTGCCTTCACCCGATATATCGACAAGACCCAGGTCTTTTATTTGATCCGCAACGATCACATCACCCACCGGGTGCTGCATGTTCAGCTGGTTTCCAAGATCGGCCGGTCCATCGGTCGTTTTCTGGGGCTGAATGAAGACCTCATCGAAGCGATCGCCCTGGGCCACGATATCGGCCACACACCGTTCGGGCATGACGGCGAGCGTTTCCTTTCCCAACTCTGCCGGGAGCACGGTATCGGTTCGTTTCATCACAATGTCCAAAGCGTTCACTTTTTAGATTGCGTCGAGCGCAAGGGCAAGGGCTGGAACCTGTGCCTGCAGACTCTGGACGGAATTTTGTGTCACGACGGCGAGGTCCATACCCCCGAGCTGGCGCCCCATCGGACCAAATCGTTTATTGATCTGCAGGCGGAAATGACGGCCAAGGCGAGCCAGATCGGCACGGAGTTGATCCCCATGACCCTGGAGGGGTGCCTCGTACGCATGGTCGACACCGTCGCCTATATCGGTCGAGATATCGAAGACGCCATTCGCCTGGGTCTGATCGGGCGGCCCGACTTGCCCGCCGCCAGCGTGGCGGTGCTGGGTGATAGCAACGGGACCATCGTCTTCCGTCTGGCGACCGACATCATCCGAACCAGCCATGGAAACGATTTTGTGGCCTTCAGTCCCGAGGTTTCCGAGGCGCTCAGGCAGTTGAAACGATTCAACCTCGAGCGCATTTACTTGAACCCGCACATGAAGCCCCACAGCGCCTTGCTCCAGGATCTGTTCAAGCGCCTTTTTGATCGCTTTCTTGAGGATCTGGAAACGCGGCGGGTGGACTCGGTCATTTTTAAAGGGTTTTTAAACGGAATGTCCGACGACTACCTCGAGCGGCATCGATCGGCCGAGGTGGTGCGGGATTTCATTGCCGGCATGACGGATCGCTATTTTTTGGATCTCTGCCCCGACGACATGCGGCCCGGATACCTGCCGAACGACAACTACGGGGGGGTGAACCCGCGATAGGCGTCCCCGCACCTCCGCGCGATATGATGGTCGAACCGAGAACCTATCGCACCCGCGTCCATAGCGGACATCTGACGGCCTTTGAAGTTGCCGTGAAGGAAACCGACCTTCATGTCCAGGCGCGGTGCGATTTGAGCGCCTTGACACGGGACTTGATTCTGGAGCAGAGGGGCTATCTGGAAGCTTACATCCGCCGGTATCCGGGCTTCCTTTCGGCGTTGAGCCCTTGGCCGCTGACCGGTCCGGCGCCGAACATCGTGCATGACATGATCGAAGCCGGCCACGCCGCCGGCGTGGGGCCCATGGCGGCGGTGGCCGGAGCCGTGGCCGAGCACGTGGGGCGCGGGCTTTTGGCGCATACGGACGAGGTGATCATTGAAAACGGAGGGGACATCTTCCTTCAAACCGGCGCGGCGGTTACGGTAGCCGTTTTTGCCGGCACGTCGCCGCTCAGCCTGCGGATCGGCCTACGCACCGGTGGACAGAACGATCCGATCGCCGTGTGCACGTCGTCGGGTACGGTGGGGCATTCGCTCAGCTTCGGCCGGGCGGATGCCGTGTGTGTCGTGTCGCGCTCCGGCGCGCTGGCGGATGCAGCCGCCACCGCCATCGGCAACCGGATTCTTTCCAAGCAGGACATCCCCGCCGGAATCGAGTTCGCCAAACGAATCAGCGGTGTCCTCGGCGTGGTCATCGTGGCGGCCGAGAAAATGGGCGTCTGGGGATCCGTGGAAGTGGTTGTTTTGGATCGAAAAAAAGGTTGAGTTTTGGGGGCAAACCGATTAAATTGGATGTCTATGCTAAGCTACCGGTAATTATGATAAAAGTATGTAAGTTCAAAAGCCGCCCGCAATCAGCAGGCAACAACGAATCAACACCCGGAAGAAGGCACTGAGCATGAAGACCATGTGGGCACCCTGGAGGATCGAGTACATCCTCGGCGCCAAGGAAAAAGGCTGCGTATTCTGCAACGCTTTTTCCGTGAGCGATGAGCTCACTCTTTACAAAGGAAAGAGCACCCTGGTGATCATGAATAAATACCCGTATATCAACGGGCATTTGTTGGTAGCTCCCGTACGGCATCTATCGACGCTGAGCGAGCTCAATCAAACTGAAATGGGAGTCCTTCTGGCAACAGTCGAGCAGTCCGTTGCCATTCTTAAGAAGGTCATGCATCCGGAGGGATTCAACATCGGCCTGAACCTTGGACGGGTTGCCGGCGCGGGGATCGAAGAGCACCTTCATTTTCATATTGTCCCGCGCTGGTCCGGCGACACCAATGCGCTGGCCGTATTTGCCGATGTGCGGGTGATCCCGCAGCATCTCCAGGAAACATTCGCGCTTTTAAAACCCCATTTTCAGACCATTGACCTTCAGCGCACTCCGAATGCCGAACCGACGGCTTCTGGTTCCACGGCGGCCAACCAACCGAATCTCCGAAAAGGGTCGGCACGCGCCGCCCGCCGGGTTTAACGCCGTGTTGCGGCGCAACCGAAAATCATCAACCCGTGGCGCTTTTCTTTTTTTAGGGCTCTGGCACCAGAGGATGGAGGGCTGGGGATGAAAAAAACAAAGATGTTCTTATGGCTGTTGATCCTATGCGCGATCGCACTGATAGTCTATCAGAACGAGGGATATTTTATGGAGACCCAGCAGGTCCTGCGATTGGATCTCAAGGCGTTTCCGGAATACCAGTCGCCGAACCTGCCGCTGGTGGCCTATCACCTGCTGTTTTTTATTTTTGGCCTGATCGTGGCTTATTTGTTCAACACAGTGGAGCGCTGGCGTCGTCGCAAGGCCATCTCGCGCCTGACGGCGGAAAACGCCGGCCAACGCCAGGAAATGGAAACCCTGAGATCCGAGTTGGCACGGCTGAAAGGCGAAGCTCCGGCCGGCCAGCCGTCCGGTCCGGTAGAGACCTCTGTTACCTCGCCGGTTAGCCGCAGCTGATGTACCATCCGATTTTGATTCTTACAGCCCTCATTTTTCCATGACGATTTCGAAATCCACTCCCATGCTGCAGCAGTATCTGGCCATCAAGGCCGACTACCCGGATGCCATTCTCTTCTACCGCATGGGGGATTTCTATGAGATGTTTCTCGAAGACGCCGAGCTTGCCGCCGGCATCCTTGAAATCACCCTGACCTCTCGCAACAAGAATGATCCTTCGCCGATTCCCATGTGCGGGGTTCCGCACCGGGCCGCATCCGGCTACATCGCCCGGCTCATTGAGCGCGGGTACAAGGTGGCAATCTGCGACCAGGTGGAGGATCCGGCCGTGGCCAAGGGTTTGGTTCGCCGTGAAGTCGTCCGCGTTATCACCCCCGGCATGATCATCGACGAGGAATTCCTGGACGCGCGCACGAATAATTTTATCCTGTCCGTTTTCCAGGCCAAAGGGGTGGGCGGGTTGGCTTACCTGGACATATCCACCGGGACGTTTCGGGTCACGGAATCGTCCGATCCGTCCCAGGTTCTGGACGAGGCACGGCGGCTGAGTCCGCGCGAAATCCTGCTGCCCGAAAGCGCCCGCAGAAACCCCGATGACGCCTGGATTCAACGCATGCCCGCCCTGTTCGCGGATGCCGCCTTCAGCTACATCGAAGACCAGGCGTTCGACTATCGCCGCGGCTACGGCCGGCTGACCGAACAGTTGGGCACCTTGACGCTGGAGGGTTTCGGCTGCGAGTCTTTTACCGCCGGCATCAGTGCTGCCGGGGCGTTGATGTCTTATGTGGGCGAGACCCAGAAACAGAAAACCGCGCACCTGAGTCAGCTCGAAACCTACTGGATGGACCGCTGCCTGGTCGTGGACGAAGTCAGTCGCCAAAACCTGGAGTTGATCCGCAACATCCGCACCGGCACCCGCCGCGGGACGCTGCTGAGCGTTCTCGATCACACCCGTACGGCCATGGGCGCGCGGCTCCTGGCCGACTGGCTGCGAAGCCCGCTGCGTGAGGCTCGCGAAATTGAAATGCGCCTGGCGGCCGTCGCCGAAGGCAAGGAGCGCGTAGGGCTGCGCCGGGAGCTGCGGGAGCGCCTGAAAGACGTCCATGATTTGGAGCGCCTCGGCAGCAAGACGGTGATGGGGCAGGCGCACGCGCGCGATCTGGTGGCATTGAAAGGTTCGCTGCGGGCGCTGCCGGCCCTCTGGGCGGCACTCATCGGTTTCAACGCCGAAGCCTATCGGCCGACCGAAACGATCGATGAGCTCGCCACGCTGGAGGGGCTGATTCAGCGCGCCATCCGCGAGGATGCACCGCTCACGGTGCACGAAGGCGGGCTGATTAAAACCGGTTTCAACCCGGAGCTCGACGAGCTGGTGCGCATCAGCTCGGATGCCAAAGGCTATCTGGCTCAATTGGAAGTGCGTGAGAAGGCGCGCACCGGGATCAGCGCCCTCAAGGTGAGCTTCAACCGGGTGTTTGGCTATTACATTGAAGTGCCAAAGAGCCGGGCGGGTGCGGTGCCGTCGCACTATGTCCGTAAACAGACGCTGGTGAATGCCGAACGTTTTATCACCGACGAGCTCAAACAATTCGAAATGAAGGTCATGGGTGCCGAGGAGCAGCGGGCCGTTCTCGAACACCGGCTGTTTCTGGAGATCCGGGACGAGGTCGTGCGGCACCATCCCAAAATTCTCTCGGTCGCCCGTTTTCTGGCCCGGCTGGATTGCCTGTTGAACCTCGCGGAAGTGGCAACGCAAAATGGGTACTGCCGGCCGCAGATCCTTGAGGACGGCGCCATCCGAATCGAAGACGGCCGACATCCGGTGGTCGAGAAAATGATCACGGGAGAACGCTTCGTGCCGAATACCATCGAAATGGACGATGTCTCCAACCAGGTTCTCATTATCACCGGTCCCAACATGGCCGGCAAGTCCACCGTTCTGCGTCAGGTGGCCCTGTCGGTCATCATGGCTCAGATGGGCGGCTTCGTTCCGGCACGCAAGGCCAGCATCGGCATCGTGGACCGGATCTTCACGCGCGTCGGCGCCCTGGACAATCTGTCTCAGGGTCAGAGCACCTTCATGGTGGAGATGCAGGAGACCGCCAACATCCTGCACAACGCCACCGAGCGCAGCCTGGTCATTATGGACGAGATCGGACGCGGGACCAGTACCTTCGACGGGCTGAGCATTGCCTGGGCGGTGGCCGAATACCTGCACGACCTTCGCCAGAAGGGCGTCAAGACTCTTTTCGCCACCCACTATCACGAACTCACCGAGCTGGCCGACCGCAAGCCGCGGGTCACCAACCTCAACATTGCCGTCCGGGAGTGGAACGACGAGATTATTTTTCTGCGCAAGCTGGTTCCCGGCGGCACCAATCGCAGCTATGGGATCCAGGTCGCGCGGCTGGCCGGGATCCCTGCCGAGGTGATCGCGCGCGCCAAGAAAATTCTCTTAAGCATCGAGAACGGGGAGCATGGATTCGCATGGCCGGACCTCTCGCCGAAGTCGGCCCGGTCCTCGCCATTGCAGCTTGATCTGTTCCGGCCGGCCGACAGCAAGGTGATCGAAAAACTGCGTGAACTGGACCTCAGCCGGACCTCGCCGCTTGAGGCCCTGAACCTGCTGGATCGGCTCCAGGAGATGGCTCGCATGGAAGTCGGCGCCGGCGCGTCGCCCGAAAAAAATTAGGCGGATCCCTATGGAAAACTTTCGTTTTTTGCGATAAACTGTCTTAATTCGTTATCGGATCATCGACACGGTTCATGATGCATAGATCGCTTTGCTTTGTTTTAGTCAGCCTCTTCTTGTTCATCGCGCTCCCCAGCGTCGGCCATGCCGCCGGCGCGGGGGCTAGTGATGCCTTTTTCGACGCCGAAGCCTGCGCCCGCGAGCTGCGCAAAAGCCCCCAAAAAACCAAGGTCCGGTCGAACTGGACCCAGTGCATCGACAAATTTCAGGCCGTCTATCGTCAAGACTCCAAGGGCCCGTGGGCGCCAGCCAGTTTATTCCACTCCGGCCTGCTTTACTCGGATCTGTACAAGGGTTTTCGGAATGATGCCGACAAAAAAGCCGCCGCGGAGTTTTTTGAGCAACTCCAGAAAAAATTCCCGGACAGCGGCTACCGCGATCGGGCCGGCGCCGAGCTTCAACGACTGAACGCTGCACCGGGGGCGATCAAGGAAGAACCGCCGGCGAAAGAAATTTCCCGCGGAACCCCGGTTGCGGCCGAAAAGGAAAAACCCAAAAAGCCTGCCGAAGCGAAAACCGCCTCGCCGGCGGCCGCCGCCTCGGGCGCCGCGAGCCAACTGCTCAAGGGAGACGCTTGCTTCCAGAAGCTGCGCGGCAGCCAGCCCACCGAAAACACCCGTCGTGAATGGATGCTGTGCATCGGCCGCTTTCACAACGCTTATCTGGAAGACCCGGCTGGCCCAACGGCTGCTCAGGCGCTCTACCTGGAGGGGGTCCTCTACCAGGATCTGCACAAGCGCCTGAAGTTCGACTCGGATCAGCGCGCCGCCCGCGAGAATTTCGAGAAGGTCGCCAAAGAATTTCCAGAAAGTCCTTTCGCGGCCAAGGCCTCCCAGGAGTTGAAGGCCATGCGCCCGGTCCGGCCCCCGCCGGAAACAGTGGCGCGCAGACCGCTGCCTCCGCCGGTGGCGGCCTTCCCGAGCGAACCAGCCGCACCGGTTCCGCCGGATATCGCTGCCGAAACCGCCAAGCCGGCTGAAGGCGAAGAGGGCCTTGCGGTCGTGCAGGATCTGCGGCACTGGTCGAACCCGAACTACACGCGGGTCGTGGTCTACGTCGATCGTGAAACCGAATTCACGCACCGGTTGCTGAAAAAGGACCCGACCATCGAAAAGCCGCCGCGCCTTTATGTGGACCTGAGCAACAGCACCCTGGGCGGCGGCAAGCAGAAGACCATCCCGATCAACGACGACCTGCTCAGCGACGCGCGCGCCGCCCGATACACGCTCGACTCCGTGCGGGTGGTGGTGGACATCAAATCCTTCGACACGTACAAGGTTTTTTCGCTGCGCGACCCGTTCCGTATCGTCATTGATGTCTGGGGACGCAACGGCACGGGATCGATCGCCGCGGAGCGGGACGAGGACGCCGCACCGCCGCCGCCCGGATCGACGGTCGAACGCAGCCGGAAAGTCCCGCGCGGGGCCCTGGCCCGGCAGCTCGCGTTAGGGGTCCGGCGCATCGTCGTCGACCCCGGCCACGGCGGCAAAGATTTCGGCGCCCCCGGCTTCATTCCAGGGGTTCATGAAAAAGATGTGGTGCTGGAGATCGCCAAGCGCGTGGCTCGCAAGATTCGCGAGGAGATGAACCTGGAGGCCATTCTCACCCGTTCCGAGGACCGTTACCTGACCCTGGAGGAGCGCACCGCCTTTGCCAACACGCGCGGCGCCGACCTGTTTGTCTCCATCCACACCAACGCCTCGCGCGACCCGCGCGCCTACGGGACGGAGACCTATTTCCTGAACCTCGCCACCGACGACGAGTCGATCCGCGTGGCCGCCATGGAGAACGCCACTTCCACCAAGAACATCAGCGACTTGCATTCCATTCTGAATGATCTGCTCAAGAACGCCAAGATCAACGAGTCCAGCCGCATGGCCGAGATGGTGCAATCGGCGTTGGTAAGGAATCTGAACCGCCGGGGCTACGACCGCGTCAAGGACAAGGGCGTGAAGCAGGCGCCTTTTTACGTGTTGCTGGGGGCCCGCATGCCCTCGGTCCTGGTTGAGACGGCGTTCATCAGCAACCGCGAGGAATGCCGCCTGCTCACCACCGCAAGCTATCAGGAGCACTTGGCCGAATCGATTGTTCAGGGACTGCGTAGCTACATCAAGGAAATCAACCCGACGGCCTTCAACGAGCCCGCGCCGGGGGCATCGGGATATTACTCCGGCAAGTAAACAGATACAATTTGAGCCGAGATCCGGCGATGAGTGATATGGCCGGAGTAATAATTTCCATCAAAACGGCATCGATTGCCTCGGGGAGGGAGAGCCATGGCCTACGAAAATATTCTGTTCCAAGTGGATCAGGGGATCGCCACGATTACCTTCAACCGGCCCAAGGCGCTGAACGCCTTGAACCATGCCTTGCTGGCGGAATTGTCCAGAGCGCTGGACGACATCGCCGCAGACGAAGGCGTCCGGGTGCTCATTCTGACCGGAGCCGGCGAGAAAGCCTTTGTGGCCGGAGCGGACATCACCGAGTTGGCAACCTTTACCGCGCTTCAGGCCAAAATGTTTTCGCGGATCGGGCATGCCATCATTGCGAAGCTGCAGGAGCTGCCGATGGCCGTGATTGCAGCGGTGAACGGATTCGCCCTGGGAGGCGGCAGCGAAATCGCGCTGGCCTGCGACTTCATCTATGCTGCTGAGAACGCCAAATTCGGCCTGCCCGAGATTAACCTCGGACTCATTCCGGGGTTCGGCGGCACCCAGCGGTTGCCGCGGCTGGTCGGTGCCAACCAAGCCAAGGAGCTGATCTTCACCGGCAAAATGATCAGCGCGGCAGAGGCGGCGCAGATCGGCCTGGTCAATAGGGTCGTTCCCTCAGCCGGCCTGATGGAAGACGTGCTGAAGACCGCCCGTGACATCGCCGCCAAGGGGCGGGTTTCGCTGCGGGCGGTCAAACAGGCGATCAACCACGGGCTGAACACGGACCTTGCCACCGGGTGCACCATTGAAACCGATGCCTTCGCCCTGACGCTGGCGAGTTCCGATGCCAAAGAGGGCACTGCGGCGTTCCTGGAAAAACGCAAGGCAGTGTTTACGGGAAAGCTGAGCGGATAGTGGAAAGGCAAGGGGCCAGGGCTCAATGCGGATGGAATTCATGTCGGCCATTTTTTTCCTGAAACCCGAACCCTTGACCCCTTAAATCATAGGACCCTCGATTTTCATCCCTGAGCTCTTGCTATGAACGACAACAGCAAAGCCATGCTCCAACTCATCTGGGGGCTGCTGCTGGTGATGGCCGGCGTGGGCTTGCTCTTCCGCATTCCGCTGGTGATGCCCCAGATCCGGCAGATCGAATCCTTCTCCGGAGCCATTCCGTTCATCTATTTCTGCATGTATTTCATGGCCGTGTTTCTGGTCGCCGGGGGAGGGCGCAAAGTCTACCTCAGCGGCCGGAAACTCAAATCAGACGGCTCGACGCCGAAGTAGGCCTTCGCCGGACGACGCCGCGTCTATTTTTCGATGGCCTGCATGAATCGGCGCAGCTGCGCTTCATAGTGGCTGCGATCGCCCTCGGCCAGGGCCAGCGCGCGCTGGCCCGCCTCCAGCGCCCGCTCGTATTCTTGGTTTGCAAAATAACATTCCGCCAACGTGTCCAGAATGAAAGCGGACTCATCGAGCCGGGCCGCCTGACGGGCGAGCGCCAGTGCGCGGGCCGGGTCGCGCAGGCGCTCGTCGGGGCAGGTGGCGAGCAGCCAGGCCAGGTTGTTGAGCACCTGGGGCTGGTCCGGCCGCAGCGCCAGGGATTTTTCATAAGCCTGTTTGACCTCGGCAAAGTTCTGGCGCCGGTAGTGCAGGTCGCCCAGCAGGCCGTAGAGGCGGGGGTTCTCCGGAGCGCGCTCGATCTCGCGCAGGATGATGGTGGCGACGAGATGATCCCCTAGTTTGGCCCCCATGGCCCCCATGTTGAGCTGATAGCCGAATACGGCCAGCAGCGCCAGCCCGGCCAGATAAAGGCCGATCGCGCGACGGACGCGGGCGTCGTGACGCCGGATCCAGTTTCGGTCCTGTTCGCATTTTTTGAGGAAGTCGATGCGCTGGCGGATGCTGAAGTGGTGCCAGTTGGGGCGGTCGGCCGGCTGGCCGCTGGTCAGGGAGATCTTGTGAAAGGTGGAAATCAGGGCGGCGGCGCTGTCGAACAGCGAGAAGACGTAGCCGTCCGCCTGGCGCTCGAAGTTGCGCATGTAGAAACCGAACACGTACCGGAAATAGGCCAGAAAGACACAGATGATCGTCACGCTGAAAACGATGGAGGTCACCATTCCGGGGTTGGCTCCGGAGCGATGCACGAGCCTCCATGCGGGTTCGAGGAAAATCATCGCGTACGCGGTGACATAGAAGGTAACATATGAAAGGACCAGATAGCCTGTAAAGAACAACAGGTAGAACAGCAGGTGCTTTTTCTTGATATGGCCGATCTCGTGGCCGATCACGGCGTCGATCTCTTCCGGAGCCAGCAGGCTGAGCAGAGATGGAGTGACGAGAATATAGCGAAATCGTCGGATCAGGCCCATCACGCCAGCGGTGATCATTTTGCCGCCGAACAGCGGCCAATACAGAATGTCCTGATAGGCCATGCCGGCCCTTCGGCACAGCTGCTCGATCCGCTCGCGCTGCCGCCCGGGGTCCATTGGTCGACAGCGCCAGAACGTCTTGATCATAAGCGGCCCGGTCACGGCGACGAGGGCCAAAAAGGAACAAAAATAGACGGTCTGCCCCTCGGTGGTGTCCAGAAGCGCCTTCACGCCCGGAAGCGGCAGAGCCTGGATCAGATCGGCGACTCCCGAAAGCAGCAGCCAGGGCAGAAGAATGGGTGCCGAAAACGAAATGTTGGAGCCGACATAGTCCCAGCGCGTGAAATGCGGATGATACAATTTGCGGTAGGTGTCGTAGGCCCAGCCCCAGACCACGCCGAGATATCCCATGAAAAGCATCAGAAAGATGAACGCCTGCAGGGTCGGCCACCGGTTGAACAGCGGCAGATGGTTCACACACGAAGGCAGGTTGAGCGCGTAAATGTCCAGGGCGAAAATCGCCACGGCCAGAACCGAGCTGCGCAGCTGCGTCGCGTGGAAGAGCTGGTCCAGGCGCGCGAAGTCCGCCCGCCCGACTTGGCGTTCGATGCGGCGGAACATGATGCGCGTGAACCCCGCGAATGCCAGCGACAGTCCGCCGAACAGAAGCAGGCTTTCCAGGACGCCGAAGGTGGGGTCCTCGGGGGGCTGGTAGGTCAGGTAGATCAGCAGGACCAGGATGAAATAGATGAAGTTTCCGTACATGGCGTCCCTGAGAAGATCCGCATCCGGCTATTCGCGGAAAAAGCGCTCTTTTTCACTGTAGATGCACCCGCAGTATTTCTGCCGGTAAAGGCCGATGCGTCGGGATTCCTCGACGCCCTGTTTCCATCCGGGTCGGAAATCGCGGTAAAGGAAAGGAACGCCCAGCGTGCGTCCGACGGATTCGCCGATCTCCCGCAGACGGTCGTGCTTCTGATAGCGGCTGTAGAGCAGGGTGGTCGAGTAGGCGTCGAAGTTACCCTGGCGAGCCAGGGCGGCGGTGGTCTCCAGCCGCAACCGGTAGCAGATGAGGCAGCGCTCGTCTTCGTGATACACCAAGCTGCGGATGAACTCTTCCAGCTCGTAGCCCGGTTGCCAGATCATCTCCAGGCCGATCCGGCCGGCATAGTCCTGTAGGGTATCCTGGCGGCGCCGGCACTCGGAAAAAGGGTGGATGTTGTGGCGGTAGAAGAAGCCGGTGACCGCCGCTCCGGCCGCCCGCAACTCGGCCACCGGCACGATCGAGCAGGGCGCGCAGCAGATGTGCAGCAGGAGTCTCACGATCGTTCTCCGAAAACCGCCGTGCCGATGCGCACGAGTGTCGCGCCCTCGGCGATAGCGGCCTCGAAATCACCGGTCATGCCCATGGACAGTTCCTGCATGCCGATGTTTTCCACCTGCTCAGCGGCGATGCGGTCGCGGAGCCGGCGCAGGGCGGCGAAGAACGGGCGAACCTTCTGCGGCGCGTTGAAATAGGGCGGAAGCGTCATGAGCCCCCTGACCGCGATGTGTTCGAGTGCCGCCGCACGGCGAATGAGCGGCAGGGCCTCCTCGGGCGCCACTCCCGATTTGGATTCTTCTCCGGCGACGTTCACCTGGATGAGGACGGCCTGGACCTTGTTGATCTTTTGAGCGCAGCGGTCGAGTTCGAGAACCAGGCGGTAGGAGTCCACGGTGTGAATGAGATCGAACATCCGAACGGCATATTTCGCCTTGTTGGTCTGGAGGTGGCCGATGAAGTGCCACGTCACCGGGATCCCCTGGAGAGCGGCGTATTTGTCCCGCGCTTCCTGAATGTAGTTTTCGCCGATATCGGATACGCCGGCCGCGACCGCCTCCTGGATGGCCGGGGGCGGGAAGGTCTTGCTGGCCGCCACCAGACGGATCTCGCCGGCGGATCGGTCCGCAGCGGCCGCCGCGGTGCGAATTCGGGAAGTGAGGGCGCTCAGTCGGGCTGCGATGGTATTCATGGACCGGCCGCTGCGCTCTCGTCGTGCGGGCCGTTGACCAGCGGGTGCGGTCGGTCGAACCTGATCACTTGTTCCCGGATCAGGAATTCGACCACTTCGCACACCGGCAGGCCGACCACATTGGTATAGGATCCGTTGATGCGCTTCACCAGAAACGTGCCGATGCCTTGAATGGCATAAGCGCCGGCTTTGTCGAAAGGCTCGCCGGTCTGGATGTACCATTCGATTTCGTCGTCCGTCAGGGTTTTAAAAAGAACATCCGTACGCACGACGTCGGTAAACACGTGCTCGCCGGACAACCGGCAGATGCAGAAGCCGGTGAGCACCTGATGCATCCGGCCGCTCAGCCGGCGCAGCATGTCGCGGGCCTGCGCGGTTGAGGCTGGCTTGCCCAGGATGCGGCCTTCCGCCACCACCACCGTGTCGGCCCCGATCACCCAGCTATCGGGATGCATTCGAGCGATGTCCATGGCTTTTGCCTGCGCCAGTTCGCGAACATAATCATCCGGGGTTGCCGCTGTAATGGATGCTTCGTCCAAGCGACTCGGAATGACGGCAAACCGCAGTCCGGCCCTTTCGAGCAGGTAACGACGCCGCGGCGACTGCGATGCCAGGATGATTTTAGTTTTGAGTTCAGGTACTTTCATTAATTTTGTTTAGCAAATGGCGCGGTGTTTGACAAGGCCGCACCTGGGCCGTAATAACAAGCTCTCAACTTCGGAGCGAACGGCGGGTCCGGGCGGGGACACATGCAGGAATTCTGGATTATCGGCGGCGGGAAATTCGGGCGACGAGCGGCTGAAACCATCGGCCGCGCGGGCGCGGCGGCCGAAATCCTCATCGTGGAGCGGGACGCCCGCCGGTGCCGAAGGCTTAAGGACAGCGGCTTCCATGTGATCGAAGCCGACGGCATCGAGTTCTTGAAAAACCGTCTCGTAAATCCCCTTCAAAAGCAATGGATCGTGACGGCCGCCCCGGTCCATGTGGCCTACGAGTGGGTGTGGGCAACGCTCTCCGATAGTTTTCAAATCGAGCCGTTCGCCATGCCGGCTGAGCTCACCTGTCAGTTTCCCAATGCCATGCGCGGAGCCGAGGGACAGTGGTATGCGAGCAACGCCGATTTCATCTGCCCACCGGACTGCTCGGAATCCGGCAGCGTCTGCTCCTTCACCGGCCGAAAGCGGGCGCAAAGCATGCATGCCTTCATCCGGCATATTCATGCCCCGGGCGTCAAAATTATGGTCGTTCGAAGCTACCAGCTGGCACCGGGTGTTGGCGGTCTGCGGCCCCGCGACCTCTACGAAGCGCTGCATCAAATCCGGATGGCCAGACCCTCCTTCATCCTTGCCACCGCGTGCAAGTGTCACGCCGTATTGAACTCATTCAACATTAAATCAAATCCTTAACGGGATAAAAAACCTGCCGAGAATGCCCGGCCGAACGGCTCTCCGCTGTCCATCGGCTTGGAGCCGGCCTGAGGCGGGCCGGCTGGTTTCGATTTTGCATGGGAGTTTGTAAGGATTTAAATTGAAGAACGAGGACCGTTTTCGAATTGACTGATACCGCCTTCAACATCCTGGCTGTGGACGATGAGCCGGTTCTGCTGGAAATCTACAAGGATATCCTGGAATCCGCCCATATCAGATTTTTATGCCACTCCGCTCCAGCATCGGCGGAAGGCCGGACGGCTCCCCGCTTCAGAGTAACCTGTTGCACCCATGCGCAGGGAGCGCTTGACGCAGTGGAGCGGTCGTTTGAAACGGGAACTGCGTTTTCAGCCATTTTCATGGATGTCAACATGCCGCCGGGGCCCTCCGGAATTTGGGCGGCCGAGAAGATCCTGAAGATCGATCCGGCTGCCAACATCGTGCTGGTCACCGGCTACATCGGCAGCGATTCCGACAATCTGCCGCGGCACTTGAATTTCTGCGACCGGCTGCTGTTCCTGCAAAAACCGTTTCATCCGCAGGAGATCGTGCAATGTGCCTCCGCCCTGAGCGCCAAATGGCAGGCCGAGCAGCGCCTGCAATCTTTGAACGTCGAACTCGAAAACATGATTCACCAGCGGACCGAAGCGCTCCTGCGCAGCAACGAACAACTGCGCCGCGAGGTCAACCACCGCCGGAATGTTCAGCATGAGCTCCAGCAGAGCCTGGACCACCTGAAAAAAATTATCGGCGGTAGCGTCATGGCGATCGCCATGACGGTCGAGAAGCGCGATCCGTACACCTATGGCCACCAGCAGCGGGTGGCGGAGCTGGCGCGCGGGATCGGCCGGGAGATGGGGCTTTCGCCGGACCAGGTCGAGGGGCTCACCATCGCGTCGGCTATCCACGACATCGGCAAGATCTCGCTGCCGGCCGAGATTCTGACCAAGCCCTCCCACCTGAGCAGCCTTGAGATGGGCCTGGTTCAGGGCCACTCGCAGGCCGGGTATGACATTCTCAAGAGCGTGGACTTCCCCTGGCCGGTCGCGCAGATCGTTCTGCAACACCACGAACGCCTGAACGGAACCGGATATCCGCAGGGATTGTCCGGTGAGGGCATCTTGATGGAAGCCCGGATCGTCGGTGTGGCCGATGTGGTGGAGACCATGTCCTCGCATCGCCCCTACCGCCCGTCCAGGGGCCTGGACAAAGCCCTTGAAGAAATTTCAGCCCAGAAAGGCATTCTTTACGACCCCGACGCGGTGGATGCCTGCCTCGCGCTGATCGAAGGGAAGCACTTCGAATTCGCCTGCCCGGTTTTCGCTTGAAACTATCTTGAGTTTTAGCTATTTTCGAAAGCTACCGGCTCCGAGCTCTCAGCTTTGAGCTTGCCGTGCCTGGGTGGCGGAACTGGTAGACGCAAGGGACTTAAAATCCCTTGGGACTATGTCCCGTGCCGGTTCGATTCCGGCCCTAGGCACCA
>JAUQXK010000063.1 GCA_030834695.1 Desulfobacterales bacterium | reverse complement strand
CTTACCATATCACCTTAACAATCTCAAAAAATATGGATGTTGCTCAAGCCGACCATGCTACAAAAGGCCTGTAAAATTGACGACTTGAGCGTTCGTTTGAACCTATTGATATTTAATTGGGGTGATGGGAGGTGGGCAACTTGTTGACGAGAAGATCCGTTCGCTGAAGGTCGTTGAAAATGGTTGCGGATGATTATCAGACGGGGTATTGTGGCTTCAAATTTGACTGCTGTTTTTCTATGTCAAATTTAAATTCCGGGACAGTTTTGGACCATAAAATGGGGTGTTGAAAAATACTTAACCGATTTATATTATTAAATAAAATGGCGGAAGTGCATGGGAATCGAACCCACCCGGGACGGTATCAGCGCCCCACACCGGATTTGAAGGCGGCCCTGTCGGGCCAGTCCGGGAGCAACCGACACCAGCACATCTGCGCCATTTCGAAAGGCGGACTTGAAGTCCAGAATTAGGCTACACCTTGGACTACCACGAGTCAAGATATAAGGCCGGTCTAATCTGATTCGGACCCCGTAATTTGAATTTTTCTTTCTCCTCTGATTTTTCAAAGATAGAGGGGATTAATTGAATTAAATAATCTATTCCACTGATTCTGGGCTAGAATTAAATTTTTTTTTACGGTAGCAGCCCAGAGCTCTTCTCTTCTGTATGTCCTTCATTTTTGCAATACCTTCCATTTTTTGCATGAAACCCATGTAGAAAAAGAGGTGGCAAATGAGGACCCACAAAACGGTCGTGTCCAATGGGTCACGGGCTACTGATCACCAACGCTGCGTCGCCGAAGGTCCACTCCATTCCACGCGTTGGGCTTGTTTCTTCACCGTTGCGGCAGTCGCCGCGCTGGTTCTGTGTCTATGGGTTAATTTCATAGCGCCGAATATCTTGTTAAAGCGTGCCGAGGAGATGTGTGAACAGGAGCGTGAACTTCAAAGCAAACAGCCGTCCTGGCCGCAGATGCGCACCATGGGCAGTGCTTGCTACCGTGCGCTCGAGATACAAGACCAGTACTCCCTAATAAAGAAAATTCAGGGATTCACTTATTTCCTATCGGCCCCCCTCTATTTGTTTTACCTTGCTCGACGCCTCAGGGCGCGACGTGCGCTTGAAGCCTTGCAGACAGACCAACGTGCACCTGTTCTTTACCTACACTCTTTTCAAGCTGACCGTATGGACGAGGTGCTGAGAGGGACATCTCAATGGGTCACAGAGGAAAAAAGGCTGATGTCATATCTCGATCAGATTGGGCCAGTTCTGGCTATAGGAGAACCCGGCGAGAAGCTCACGCATCTTGGGGCAGCGCGATTGTACGTAAGTGACCTCGACTGGAAGAACATCGCTCAAAAATTGATGGAAAGCTCACGGCTCGTTGTCATTCGGATTTGGCCAATTCCTCTCACTCCTGGCCTCCAATGGGAGCTATCACGAGTCCGAGAAGAGTTGCCTCCGCAGAAGGTCGTTCTATGGTTTCCTTACAAGCTTAAGGACCCTGGGTATACAGCGGTTCGGAGAAGCGTCCACGAAACACTGAGGGTCCAGCTGCCCGAGGATTGTCCTAAGGGATTGGTGACCTTCGATGCTGATTGGCAACCGAGGCCCAGCAAACCCGAAATCAGACTACCTGATGATCTACTCGCAAGGCCAGGGCCAGGAGAAATAGGTCGCGGCGATGAACAGCCAGCGTTAACAGAGAACAGTTCGGCAGCAACCGATAGCAGTTTGAGCAAGTTGCTGGAAAAACTGGAACTGGAAATGACCTCGCCGCCGCCATTTCGTATTCATCCGGTGGTATGGGGTGCTGTCGGAATCTGGCTCATCCTCCTGTGGGGTATTCCTGGCGAGCGGTGGTCGTTTGGTCTGGAAGAGTTTTTGGGTCTACCACATTTCTTCGGGATTATTGTTGAGGGTGTAATCACAACGCTCTTGGCGACCGGGCTCGCGTTTATCCCTTACCTTCGTAACCCAGCCCGCCGCTTGCTACCTTCGCTAACGCTCTGCGCAATTCTAGCGCTTGATGGCTATTGGGTAGTGAGTCGGGCCACATCCTACGAAACTAATCCGGCACTTCCGGTAGCCTCCCATGAAACCCTTCTTAACAGCTCGACAGAGCTGTGTCGAAAAATGATGGCTTGCGCGCCACAATCCGAAATTGAACAGCGTCTATCGGAGTGCATCGATTCACTATTGGGACCGGCTTCAAACGACGTAGCGCGAGGCACCGTTTTGCAAGTACATCGTGAAGTATTGACGAGGTGCTCAGCGCTAAACTGTGAAGAATTCACCGACTGCTTCGGTGAGGTGGGCTTGTTGTATTTACCTTACAAGAACAAGCAGCAATTGCTTAACCTTGTATGCGAAGCTGTGCGTGAAGCTCAGTCCAGAACACTGGGAGAGAAAGCTGCTGGGCCGAAAGTTACCCAGCTGGCTAACGCTTTTGAAGAACTACGAAATCCACCGCTAGCTGAGGCAATTTTGGAAGAAGGGATTTCAACGTGCATTAGTGAAGACAGCGAGAATCCATAGAGTGCCGTAAAAATAGTTGCCGAAAGGCTTTGGAGGGCTGAATTCTAGATGATTTCTGCCCTCCAAGTGGATCGACAGGTATTGCAGTACGTTTCACCCGCCGAGTCAATAATGACGGTTTTAATGCCTTGGTTCTCTTTTCTGTTTAAGTTTTCAGGCGTTCCGATAGGCAGGACAGGAATAGTGTTAGTCATTTATCGACCCCTTCTTATGAAGCTCCTGAAGGAGACCCTCAAACTCAGCATGGCTGACGACACTTTGCTTCGTCAGCTTACCTTAGGTAGAGGGTAACTCCTCCAGGAAGATTAGCTTTATAATATCAGGGAACTCGCCCGATACAATTTCTTCGAATCGTCCGGCCAGTATTTCAGATCAAACAGGACGGTGCCGGGTCACATGATTCAACTCTTTGCCGGAACGACAAAACCAGTGGGCGTCTGAGTCGTTGCGGAAGTAACGATTGCCGCAGCTTAAGCACGTGATGAACCGGCCTTTCTTATGACGTCCTGTACCGTCTTGTCGGAAATTTAGGAGTCTCCTCTTCATGAAAGCCTCCTAATACCGGCTCCTCGTCTTGTAGCGGTGAGCAATCTCTTCGAATGCCCCCTTCGCACCCAGAAGAGTTCCATGCAATAGGCGCCGGCCCACGGTAGAGGGCTCGCACTTGTCGAATACAAAGTCCGCCGCAGCGGCTCCTTCTCCCTGGGGAACCAGGCCAGACTGCTCCAGGATAGCTCCCACATCTTCCATGTGGGTCTGGAGCGTACCCACTAGCAAGTCCTGGAGTTCACCCGGATCTTGGTATTTCACTGCACCGGCCAGTTCTTTGGCGGCAGAAGTGCCATTTCCGAGTGCTTTGGCAAAGAAATTAGCTGGGTCAAACCCGGCGGATTCAATGATAGCCGACATACCGGCGACTGCTGGGTTTTGAATGGAAAGCATCTCTGCTTTCGCCTTCTGCGGGGGCGCCGGGGCCATGTCATGGATGAGGTTATCGTGGTTCACGTTCAGGTTCCCGGCGCCCTCGACGTTGATCCAACCCAGTCGCATGGCGTTGGCCAAGGTGGTCTGGGTGCCGGCCACGCTTACCCGGAAGTTCTCGGGATTGGCGACAGCGGCTCTCATGTCGGTGCAGGGACGACCCTGATGGTCGACTAAAGTGCTCAGGAGCATCCGATCGTCGGCCGTCCGGGTGGGGGTCTGGTAGGTCTGAGGGGCCAGGGACTTGATGCGGCCGTCGAACCCGAGCTCAATGCTTCCGCCCAGTTCATTCATGACACTTTGCAAGTCCGACTTCGGCATCCGACCGTTGTCCGGGGAGTCCTGTGCGAACTGCACGAAGTCCACGCCGTTGCGATTTTCGATGGTGGCATTGTGGGCTGCCCCGCCTTCGGTGGACACGGTGAAGCGGCCTCCCTGGGATTTAATGGTGTACTCTTTGTCTTCGTTGCTCATTGCTTTGATTCCTTCTCTCCGGGGGTCGCCCGGCACTACTCGGAGCGCAAGCAAGGCACGGCTCCGCTTGGTGGCTGTCTCATACTGGAGATGCCTGAAGATGAAATTCTCCGAGGGCCCTTAGAAAGCCTTGCTCGGATTTGGTCCTGTGAAGATCGTTTGATTTTGGAAAGAAAACCGCATCCCCAGAAGGGGGTCAGCGGGTTATTCGGGGATGTTCTTGGAGTAGGGCCGGAATACGAACAGGGGGCAACGCTCGGCAGTGCAGTTTCTGACCTCAGCGACGACACCCCCCATGCAGTCGCGGCAGAATTGCTTGATGGCCTTGCCTCTGGTGTAATTCTCGAAGACCTTCTCCTTGCCAGCGACTTGAATCTGGACGTTGGGCTTACCCATTTTCCCTCCTGATGATCAGCCTGACGCGGCTGGATTTGATGTAGACTGCATCGTCTCGACCCTCTCTGACTCGAAGGACGAAGCCGGCTTTCTCGGCATCGTCGAGGGTCATAGTGGGTTGAGCTGGATTGACCGGGGTGGACGATAGGCGAACTTCGGTGACCATCAGGCCGTCCGGCAGGAGGACACAGGGGCAGCCTGTCTGAACGGATCGGATTTCCTTTCTTCTGCAGTCGGGGCAGTGGTCCTCGGTGATAAAGCCTCCGCATTGGCGGCATCGTTCGATCATTCGTTTTTACCTCCTCCAAGTAATGCTTCGAAGTCCGGCCCGATCATAATGGAGCGCTGATACAGCTTCGGAACTGGCCTTGTGGACTCATCGTGGATTGATTGATGCAGCCCGCGGATTACCTTGGGCGTCAATCGGATAACCTTGGCTTCACCTTCGACGCTCCCACAGCCGCACGCCGGACAGATCGGCCGGCCGTTCAGTTGAGCTCCGCAGAAGGTGCAGGCTTGGTGAGGGGCATCCGGGAAAATAGTTGTCGTCGTCATGGTGTCTCCTCCGTTACCCCAGAATCAACTTCAGGCCGATCATGAGCCAAACCATTGTTGACATCATGAGCAGAACTCGGTCCCCCGCGGTGAGCTTTGTTTGACGGGGACAATTCAGGTATTTCCACTTCGACTTCTTCTTGGTGACCATCGGTGGTTCCTCCGTGGATGAAGCGCCTCAGTTCAAGTCTGAGGTCGTCAAGCCTTTGTTTGAGACTGGTGGCCCGTGCCAGCAACTCTTTCAACTGTCGCCCGTTCAGGGCCTGCTGAGCGATTGGCTTCGCCCAAGTCCCGGGGAGACCATGTTTTCTGAGACGTTCCCGCATGGCTTCAATTTTGGCTTTCATGGATTCACTCCCAAGTGGCGGACGGCCCCGCTTCAGTTTTCCTGGGTGGCGATAGTAATCCGGCGGGCGGTCATGCGGGGGCCGGTAGGTTCTCGGATGCCGGGCCTTCAGGACAGCATTTACTTGCATCGTTCTGCTGCTCCTTTATCTTCGATTGGTTTTCTCCCCCCTCAGAAACACGAAGGCCCCCCGGGTCATGACTCCCAGGAGGCCATCGGTCGGAGGAGAGAAAGCCCGATACAATCCGTCGGTGCAGCGGTCAGCTTGATTTATTCCCGATCTGGGGGAAGCCCCAGGTCTCGGCAGTAGGCGCCATCGACGCCTTGGGCGTGCTTCAGCCATTCCCACGGCAGGGGAAAATGATTATCGACTATCGTGCTTTTTACCCCTGGCGTTCCTCTCGCGCCCGCTCTCGACGTTCGAGACGCTCAAACTCCAAACGCTCAAGGCGGCATTTTGTGCACTCGGTTCCGTACCGGCCACCAGCAATCGGCAGAAGCAAACCATGCTTTTTACAGTGGCGCTTACTGGTCGTCGGCTTGCGCTCGGGGAGTCCTGGGAGTAAATCACTCATGATTCCCATCTCAGGCGTTCTCCTTCTCCAGATCGAACGGTTTGAATTCCAGCGGCGTTGACAGCATTTCCCGGGCGTCCTTCTCGGCCTGCTGCTCGGCTTCAATGGCCTTCCTGAAGCCTTCCAGGAGCGGCGCCAGGTGTACCCGGAGGTATTCGACAATCTCCCGGCGCTCGGCCGCTTTAGACCGGAGCCACTGGCGGGGGCTATTTTTGTCCCCGATTGGTTGGTAGTGGGCGATGAATTTGCCGATCATAAACAAGGCGCAAGCCGGCTCCCGAAGCAGAGTGGGGTGGTGATGGTAGGCGTTGTAATTCCAAACACCCCCTCCAATGCGCAGGATGTTGAGCGGGAACTCGTCGCCATAGGCGGACAGCCACTTGCCCCCAGGCACTGAAGCCGGCGACACCCTGGCCCGTTCGAGCCACTTCTGGCAGAAGGTCAACCAATGGGCGATGGCCGGATGATCATGGCCGTTGACTCTGATCAGTCGATTTGTCTGCTCAATGTATGGTCTCAAGCGACTGATTCTCACAGGCCGTGCGCCCGGATGTCCGAAGAATGAGAGGTACGCGGCGCAACGACCACACAACTTTGACAGGCTCTTGCGATGCTTTTCGCGGCAGTAGTCGCACGTCTTGGACTGGTTGTGGGCTATGGCCTCCCGCAATGTATTGCACTTCACGAAAACCTCCTTTATCCGTTCAGACCCTTTAGGGGGAACGGCAGTTCAAGTTCAGGGATTGACATGGACGGGGGTGGATCCGGTGGGAACTGATTGTTCCCTTCAGTGGGATTTCCTATGGTCTTGCCGCTGCGGGGGAGTGACGCCCGGATAGACTCCCTCTCCTCCTGGTCTCTCTCAGCACGGTCCATGGCAGTCTCGGACTTCGCCAGGTCATCCAGAAGGCTGTTCAGCTGCTTCAGAGACCTGCAGAGGGTGTCGAGCATTGCGGCCGATGGTCCATCCTCGGACTTGTCGAGACCATCCAGCTGACGCTGCACAACTCCCCTCAGTTGTTTATACATGGCGATCAGCCGGCGACGTTCCAGGCCTTCACATAGTTCGATTTTTCTTGGCATGGTTTCCTCCTATGCAGCCAGCCTCATCGGTGGCATGTTGAATTTCTTCCGGATGATGCCCTCGGCTACGACCGCAAGCCCCCGGAGGGCTTCCTCGAACTCCTCACCGTGGGCCTTGGGCTGCTTCTTGGCCCAGAGGTACTCTCGGTGGACTGTGGCATGGGCGACCTCATGGACGAGGACACCGACCAGGGGATGAGATATCCAGATCCGGTCAGTGTAGTCGGTGCTCAGGGATGCCTGATGTGTCCCACAGATTCCCTGGGCGAACCTCGGTCCAAAGAAGTCGACCTCCAGATCTATGGTCTCGGTCTTGAACGGTTCGCTGAAGTAATTGGTGATGGCCGGCAGCGGGTGAGCCTCCAGGAGTTCGGCCAGGAAGGACCTGAGTTCTTCCTCGGACTCGAAGACCATGTCTGAGACCATGGGAAAGTCGTACAGTTCCTCGTCATTCTGGTGTTTGCTGTCTGGTAAGGACCCTTGAGATTTCATTCATATGTCTCCTTGGTTTTATCTAATGTTCTTCCAGCGTTTAAATCTTTTGGGAGTGGGGGGCGGCAGCCCTCCCCGACTCACGCTCATCGTTCCATTGTTTCTGCATCGGTCCTGCTAAGGTCGGGATGTCTCCCAAGCGAAGCGCATCCTTGGGGTTGTCTCCCCTCTCAGCAGCTTGATGCAGTAGACTCAGCCCCCGTCTGGGTGTGTCGACCATCCATTCAAGAGAGTCTCCCAATCACCTCACCAGAGGTCTTCCTTTGCATTGGGGTGGTCGGATATGGTCTACAGCCTGACTTGGGTATCCTCAGTCTCACCCTGGTTTCCTTGGACCTCTTGATACCCTGCCCACACCAGCAAGCTGGCGCGTTCAGGGACTCGCTTCGCTCATAAGACCAAGGTTCACAGGTTCAGGACTGAGGTTTGAGACTTCAGGTAGGAAAGGAAGATGTTACCGGTAATCTTAGCCTTGGGCTTCAACGTGGTGGGACCCTCAAGCCATCCTCAAGCCATCCTCATGATATCCTCTGGAATCACCCTGGACTGACCCCGGGTATTCTCTCCCTCCCGAGACCCCACCCTCCTAACGAATCAGTCCATATCTGTCTTGTTTTCAGGTACTTGCAAAGGCGATGAGCTAATTTTTTAGCTCATACCCTTTCGACCACTGCCAGAGCGGGTTCATCGGGCTCGACCATTTCACCCTCAAGCCAGGCCTTCAGGAGGTGCCGCATGCGTCCCGATGGAACGTAAAGGTCAATCGGTTGCCTATCCCGAATCCTCGACCTCCAGACGAACTGGATCATCTCGGACAAGGCAAAGAGTTCTTCATCGAGGTTGACTCCCATGGCTTTCAGGTACTTCGAGACCGGCACTCTGAAGAACACGTTGATCAGATAGGCCACTGCTCTCCGGTCCCGATAGGCGTTCGTTGAGCGGGTCGTACTGGACACCCAGGCCTTCTTGAAACCATTGGGCGCCATCCTGCCGTCCCCATAGACCGGCTTGAAGACCGTCCAGAGAGCTTCTGCAACCCCAACCTCAGCTCTTCGCTTGAACCAATTACAGGCAGCCTTCATCACCTGACGGCCCAGCTTCCGGTTCTTGAGAAACCACGTCTTGCTCAGAGGCTTCGACTTCCCGGTCTGCCATCCGATGTCATTGGCTGAGCCTTCGTAGACCGAGATGAGTTCCCGGGCCTTCTCAATAACCACCCGGTCAAGCTCAGGGTCCCAGTCAATCAGTCGATACCGGTCACCGTCCTTGGCCACCGACTTGAGAGAATAGGCCAGCCCATGGATGTCCAGGTAAGCCTTCTGGGACTGCCCATTGAACAGGTAAGTCAGGTTGTAGACTTCCTTGAACGACTCGAAGCAGTCCGCCGGAAACAGCCACACCAACATGGCACCATTGACCATGACCAGTCGGCCTTCCTCGGCATACCTTCGGAACTCACCATAACCCACCAGGCGCGTCTCAGGTCCTGGCAGCAGCTTAACCGCAGACCCGTTGCCACTGGCCTCTCCCTTGATTAGGACCTGGCAGTCGAGCATGGCCTGAACCCATTCCGAATACTTCACCTCCTCGGCGTCAGGGTCGAGCTTCTTCGGCGCCACAGGGCGGATGACCTCGATTACTTCATCCAGGACAAGGATGTACCCATGGTCCACAACGTACTCCATGACTTCCCGATCGATTCGCTTGAAAAGTTCATGGGTCGTCGCCACGGACTTTCCTTCGGCCATCCACTTCTTGAGGTCGTCCAACTTGGTCTGGCCGGTTTTGTCGTGGGGCTTCTTGAACCGATCGGATCCACAGGCTTCGACGATTCGGTCGCACTCATTGAGGTACGGAGTGACATACAGAAACTTCTCAGCGTGCCGATCGTTCATCATCTGGATGGCCCAGGAGGTCTTCCCGGCACCCATGATGGAGTCGACGACGTTAATCTTGCTGGCCACATTTCACCTTCCTCTCTTACTGGATCCGATCAGGGTTGATCTGGTTCACATCGATGGCGTACTTCTTCTGGCTGGCGAGGAACGCCTTCAGCTTGTCCTCATCGTTCTTCTTGACCTGACCGATGAACTGTTTCTCCATCTGCTCCAGGTAGCGCTTCAGGGCTACCCGGATGATACCTGCCCGGCTCAACGGTACGCCCACGATGTCGGTCATGTATCCCTTGAGCAGGTCCATGTCCTTTTCCGTGTTCGCGTCGAGCGTCATCATGAACTTCCGGCTGCCTTCGATTTTCTTGGGTCGTACTTCTCTCATTGTTGGTCTCCTTCTTGTTGTGGGTTGGTAGATTAAATCAAAAAATTTGGGTGAACTGTCTTGGGTCTAATTTGGGACAGAATAAACGAATGGTTCTCCCCGCGACGGTGAGGGACATCAGCCAATTTTAAGCGCAACTATCCGAAACAATTAAGAATATTCCTATGTTAACAGGAGCTTGTGATTTTGAGCCTATTTTGGCCTATCTTGAGACACCGGTGGGAAGTAAATTCCTTAGAGGAAGTCCTGGAGTAGAAATTCTCAATCTTTCAGATTGCCCTGGGAGGACAGTGGATTCCTCGGAGAGCCTTGGGATTCATGGGTCTGCAGGTTGTGGCCACATCTTGTGGTGTTTCTTGTTTTCGCCTTGTCCCTCCCTAAGGTAGATGGTTTTGGAGACCCGCGCCAGTGCTGGGTTTGCTGGCTTTTATGAAGTGGATTACAAACCACAACATATTGTGGTAGGTCCTATGGATCGCCTTAGAGGCTGCCCTTGAAAAACCAATAGGTTCCCCCCGACGGCTTCGGGTATCAGAGAACCGCATCAATAGGGCGTCTTCATGCGGACAACCAATAGGTCTTCCCCGACGGCTCGTCGTATCAGCAACCAATTGAAATCATTATTTAAACTAACATATACTTGAAATTATTGAGGATTCAAACTCTGGGTTCGCCTTGTCTTCCCCGACGGCCCAACGTTTCAGAGAACCGCGCCAATAGGGCGTCTTCGAGGCTGCCTCAGAGGCCGATGGAAAACCGATAGGGTATCCCCCGGAAGTGTCGGGTTTCAGCACTCCCCCGGAATCATTGGGAATTCTGAGGCCATCCAAATGTTGTACGCCGTGATACAATATGTCACATCGTGGTAGCTATGGGATTGCCGAGGGCTTCCTCGGTCTCGGCATACCGATGCGAACACGGATGCGGCTGTTCCATTTTGGCATAGCTGCCCAGTGCCGGCCCGATGCCAGCCCAGGCGTCAGCCTGCGGCTTCCCTCATGCCAGCCCGAGGTCATCCTTCCGGCCCAAGTAAGGCCATCCACCCGGCCCTCGGTGGCCTTCGGGCAAGCCCTCGGGGCGTTCGCCACAGGCTCTCGGATTGACAGTCCGGGAGCAGTATTTGAAATCGTTAGGAAAACCTACCGACTGTTGTGGACTCCTGTGTGGACTCCCGCCAAAAATGGAGGTGGAGAGGTTCCCGAGGAGGCTTGCAAGGCGGCTTCCCCAGGGCGGCGCCTTCGGCTTGCAGCGCCGGCAGTTGAGGGCAATTCCAGGAGGTCCTGGCCACGGTCTCCTAATGAAGCGGGGATGGCCTTTCTGAGGGCTTTTCTGAAAGGAATCCAAGAACAATCCCAAGAACCAGCATTGACGGGCTTCTTCGCGAAGTGGCAAAAAGGGCGTCTACTACCCCAGCCACCCTGTTCCGATCGTTAAACGTAGGAGCGGAAATGGCGCCCAGGGATGCAGTTTTGGGGAAGAAACAGAGGGTATTCTGAAGACGAAGGCTGAGCCTTGAAGCCGAAGGCTAACGCCTGGGCGCCGACCTGCAAACTCCCGGCGCCGTGGCAGCGCTATGCTTGGGCTTGTGTGTCCAACCCGGAAGCGGCCTTATGTGTCCCCGAGGATTGCCGGAGTCGGCCAATCTAATGGATGGCAAGAGCTTGACCGGGAGGCCATGGGGGGAAAACAGGAAAGTTTGATACCGCTAATGGGTTCGAAAATTTGTGGCAGAAATCGGTCGAAGGTGCGTCATTGGTGAATCTTTTGGTTTCTATAGCCATCCAGGGGAAAGCTCACTAAAAAACAACGGAGGCGAAAATAGGGAAGAAAGAGTTCAGATGGCCTTAAACCGACTGCCACCTGACAAAAGGGCGTATTGGCCTTGATTCTCTTCAGTTCTCTTGATAGCCTTAATTGGAAAACTTCTTCTCCCCGGATGATAGCACAGCTTGAACAATTCATAGCTTAGCGAGGGGAATGATGTCTCAAGGCTCATTCAATATCCTGATTGCCTTCGCCTGCATCGCATTAATTGTCTTCCTCATCTGGAAAGCTCAGCAAAGAAAAATCGGTTCAAAATCCACGACCAGTCCCCCCGAACGTTTCAAGGCACAATCAGAAGATCAGCAAGAAGTTGTCTTCGGCAAGGAGTTTAAGTTCGTCATTTGTGACGATGAAGCCGAAGCTGATGAAAATGAGTGGTATCGTCTTGAACGGTGGAAGTCTCCGAACTTCATCAAAATGAAAACTTCATGGGGCGACGACTGGATCGCCTTCCCTCCAGAAGTTCCAGTCATGGGAATCAACAAGGAACCACAGAGGGCCATCGATTTCCTGATGATGGCGGATCGGCCGGACTTTAGGGTTTTCTTAGAAAGAGAGCCAAGCAACCCTCATGATTCGAACGCGGTCAAGGTTATGGCTTCCGCAAAAGTTGATGGAGAACAGAGAATTCGTCACCTCGGCTACCTACCCCGGGACGTTGCAGAAATGATGAAAAATGAAAAAGAACTGGATGCCCGTCCGCACTGCGCATATCTTTCGTATGAGGGGAAGGATTTGGACTTCAGAATTAGGGTTCTTGCTGGAAGGTAATTCATGGAGATAACCCGCTTTGGCCACATGAGAATGGAACCGGCCTAATAGCATAGGAGAAAAATAGGAGATTAGTCAGGTTGAAGCTGTAGAATTATTAGGGACGGGAAGCCGCAGAATAAGAGAGGCAAATTGACAATGGACGAGTGCTGGCAATTCTGGCTGTCATGGGCAACCAATGCCGCGATTGCCGTGGGAACAATCGGCGCTGTAATAGTCGCTCTATTTGGCGGGTGGATACGAGCGCGGCTTTTCTCCCCGCGTCTAACGTTATCTTTGGTAAGTCCGCTGGGCGAACGAATGCCAGTGACATTGACTTCGCCAGATGGACAATCTCGACAGGGAGAAGCCAGATATTACAACATCCGAGTCACCAATCAAGCACGCTGGCCGAAAGCAACGCAAGTCCGACTCTATCTGATCAGAGTGGAACAGCCAGGCCCCGATGGACAGCTTCAGTTGAAGTGGGCTGGTGAAATACCGCTTGAGTGGAAGAATCAAAAGATTTTTCCGCTTGAACGAACAATTGGCCCCGGGGCTATTGGCGACCTGTGCAACGTTGTTCGTGATAAATGGCTCACCTTGAGCCCGATTATCATGCCTAACAATCTCGCGGAATTCGCGGTCCACAGATCTCGTGTCGATATAACGGTGAGCCTTCAGGCTCGTTCAAACGAAGCAGAATCGTCTATTACCCGGTTCCGCATTGCATGGGATGGAGGTTGGAGCGACGGAGACACTGAGATGCAACAACACCTCGTCGTGAGTCAAGTGTATTGACCTTGTGGCTTTTGCTCTTGGACACCAGCGTAAAATCTTGGGGAAGATGGATGGCGACCGTAAAATGCAGGGATTGCGGGAAAGAGGTCAGCACCAAAGCGGATAAATGTCCACACTGTGGACGGCCAAGGAGAAAAACCTCCCTTCTCGGAAAGCTGATCTTGATAGGGTTTGCACTTTGGTTGATCGGGTATCTTCTCCCGGGGACTTCTTCTAAGGCTCCAACAAATTCTCCGTCCGCTCCCTATGTTGCCCCTGCTGTCGCTCCCGCAGCAAAGCCCTCTCCGGTCCAATCGCCCAAACAAAACGCACTGAAATCAGTAATCTTGGATTACAAATTGAGGAAGTCGGCAGGTGGTTCAGTGATGGAGGCCGACTTCACTATCCTCAACCAGAGTGAATACGCGATAAAGGACGTGGAAATTACCTGCACGCATTACGGTCAAAGTGGGACTAAAATAGACAGCAACACACGAACGATCTATGAGGTTTTTCCTGCGCGTAAATCAAAGACGGTCAAGAATTTTAACATGGGATTAATCCACAGCCAGGCGAACAAGTCTTCCTGTGAAGTGGTTGATCTGGAAATCATGTGAAGTTGAAGCAGAAAATAAGCAGAAGGGGCTTTTTGATTTGAAATCCGAAGGGACCGTATAATGAATTCGGGGGAATCTATTGGAATAGCCAGTGCAATAATTGCGCTGTGTGCCCTGATTTTAACAGTTTGGCAAGCACACCAAACCAGCCGCCACAACCGCCTATCAGTTTCCCCGCGTCTTACTACTTGGCTCGATTGTTCCGAGGACCGTGGGGTTTACTCAGTTGAGCTTATGAATAACGGCATAGGCCCGGCTGTAATCAAGAGCTTTGAAATGAAAGTTGATGGGAATGAAATTCAAGGGAAGCAAGCGGAACAAATTGATAAGGCAATAAAAACGCTGTTCCCAACTCAGCACTATATTCAAACCGTTTCTTACCTTGATGGTGGTTACGTTATGGCAGCTAAAGAAACCAGAACCCTGGCAGCTCTTAAGTTTCAATTGGGGTCAATGCCATCCGAGGAAGAATTCAGAAAGCAGGTTAGCAGGACTTCTCTGAGAATAAAATTTGAGTCTATTTATGGGGAGGCCTTTGAGTACAAAACCGAAGGAATGGAATCGACTCATACGCGGTTGAAGTGAGCTTGGTCAAGTTTACTTGTGACGTGTCGACCTTAAAGCGGGCTGAGAAAGTGAAGTCGAAGCAAAAGGAGCAGCAGCAGAGGCTTTCTTGAATCGAAAATCGAAGGAGGGGAGAGCCCATGTCCTGGAGAGAGTTCGACCCACACACTTATCTTTTTAGAGCTGGCTTGGAGATGAGAGGGCCAGCCCGGTTACGCACTAATGAAACTTGCTTCATGCGACGTCAACACCGTTGCGAGAAGGTGTTTGGCGCTTCGAAGTCATGCTTTGTTGCTTGTCCTACGGATGACGCCCTAGCACCTTTGCTTGCATTACTTGAAGCCAAATTAGCAGCGCATGGCGTTGAAGCGGTCGTTGCAGTGAAAGAACGCGCCTATGGTCAAGACATTGTGTGCACAAAAATTTGCGGCCGGATCATCGAGTCTCGGTTTTGTGTCGCTATTTTAGATGAGATGGATCAGAACGGGGTTAGTGTGGCTAACCCAAATGTTTATTATGAATACGGCCTCATGACAGCCCTCCGCAAACACGTTATTCCTTTTCAACGCGAGGGAATGGCGTTAGCATTCAACATTCAAAGTCAAGATACAATTAAGTATAGCCCCCGCAACATGGCTGATGAGATTGAACGGGCAATTCGCGATGCAATTGCTGTAACAGAACCAGGGCAACAACCCGATGACGTAGACCGCCTTATGAGCTCAAGATGGATACGCCGGCGCCTGGAGTTAGCGGGGTATGCGCCGTCAGAAAGAGACGAAATCATAAAAAAGAAATCAGAGGATACACAATTTATTACTTTTACGTCGGGCGCCAACGGCTATCTTTTTTTGGCCAAAATCGATGATGACAAGGACGTCAACAGCTATTTAGACGATTTGCCAGTTTTGGTTTATAGACTCGAAGAGTTACGCAAACAGACTGAAACAAAACTTGCTGAGTTACCGGGTAGAATTGAAAACACCAGGAAACAACTTGCAGATGCGGCCGAGGATAAACCTTTCAGATCTAGAGTATTCGATATTGAACGTGAATTGGTGACCCTTGAGAAAATGGGTCCCGTATTTGAGTTACGGCTCAGGGGGCTGGCTTCGGCCCAGCTCGGATTCATCGCTTCCTTTGAAATTGATTGCAAAAAGTTGCGAGATGAGACCGAATCAGCTCTTGCGAGAACCTCCATCACCGCTGTTTGGAATGAGGGAACAACCCTAAGAATCGGTGATATGGCAATCGACTTAGGTCGAGGGCCAGCCGCAACCGCAAGCACGTCAGACCAATGTTCTCCATAATATTATTCAAGGCCTCACCGCTCTCTCCAGCGCCCCCAGGTCCAAATTAACATACCGCTGAGTCGTCGTGATATGCTCATGGCCGGCCAAGTCCTTCACGATGAAAGCCCCGACGCCCCGGGCAAGGGTTCGGCTGATCCAGCCACGTCTGAGGTCATGCAGTCTCAGGTCGGGAATACCGGCTCTCTTGGCAGCCAGGCCGAAGGACCTGGAAACGTCCCAGGCATACCCGCCGGTCTGACTCGGGAAAACCAGAGGGCTACCATTTATCCGCGCTTGGTGGGCCTCTCTGAGGATATCCCAGGCCTTTTCAGAAACCGGCACCACGTTTGTCTTTTTGCTCTTGGTCGTGTTGGCGTCGAAGGTCACCACGCCCTGCTCAAGGTCTACTCGGTCCCAGGTCAGCTTCCGGCACTCCCCTCGGCGGCGGCCGGTGTGATACAGGAAAAGAATCAGGCGGGCCACCTGTCGATTCGGCCAGGACTCCAGGACTCCCAGGAGTCGCTCGGCTTCTTCCGGGGATAGGACACGCCTTCTCACGTTGTCTGCTCGTTCGGTCTCGACGAACTGAACCGGGTTTTCCCCGCGGTATCCCATTCGCCGCCTTGCCCAGGTGAACAGACGGGACACCAAAGCCCGAACCTTACGCCGGCTCTCGGCAGCCCCTGGGATGCCTTCAAGAAGGTCATAAAGCCGCTCAGGGGTGACTTCAGATAGCGGCAGGCTGCCCAGGGCGGGCCCCAGGCGAAGACGCCACAGGGTTTCATAGGACTTCCAGGACCTGAGATGCTCCACGGCCCATGGAAGGAAGGAGCCCCACACCAAGCGCAGGGAAAGCTCTCCAGGCTCACGCACAAGCATTTTACTGGAACTTATCACCCGCTGACTTCCGGGAGTACCCCCACTTTGAGCCTGTAGAAAAGCCCTGAGTTCCCCCAGGTTTTGGGATTGTCGGGATAGCCAGCGACCATCCAGCTTGATTCTGGCCTTGAAGTGAGTTAGAGCTTTTCTACAGCGGGGACAGGATTTGGTTCCCAGTCGGTAGGTCGATTTGCAGCTGGTACAGACGGAAAGGATAGGCATTCAGGAGTCCTCCTTGGAATAGGATTTTGGACTCCATGTGCCACCTGAAGAAATGATGGCGGAAGTGCATGGGAATCGAACCCACCCGGGACGGTATTAGCGCCCCACACCGGATTTGAAGTCCGGGAGCTTCACCAGACAGCTGCGCACTTCCGCAAGAGATGCAATCTTAAATTTTCGGACGTTATATTAGATGGTTTCGGTTTTTTGTCAATCCTTAATTCCTCCGATAGCGGGCGGCGCTGCATGCTGAGCGCCGAACGGCTTGCTAAGACCTTTCAGT
Organism: Desulfobacterales bacterium; assembly: GCA_030834695.1. Taxonomy (GTDB): domain Bacteria; phylum Desulfobacterota; class Desulfobacteria; order Desulfobacterales; family SpSt-501; genus SpSt-501. The sequence continues at coordinate 14,996 of JAUQXK010000063.1, read as the reverse complement.
CCCTCGTGGCAATCTCCAGCGAGTCGCGAAACGAGGGTGCTCTCGCCTCCGATCTGAAAAAACGACTCGATGCGCTGGGGGCGAAAACCGTTTTCGATGCGTCCGCGGCTGCGACCGGAAGCGATACCGGCAACCTGATCTCCCGGCTGAGGGGCACCCGCGAGGTTCCGGCGCTCTTGCTGAGCGCGCATATGGACACGGTCCGGCCGGGGCAGGGGGTTAAAGTCCTTTTCAAGGACGGCGTGTTCACCAGCGACGGCACGACCATTTTGGGTGCCGATGACAAAAGCGCCATCGCCGTGATCCTCGAAGCCTTCAATGTTATCCGGGACGGTCAAATCGCACATGGACCGCTCGAAGTCGTCCTGACCACCTGCGAGGAAGCCGGGTTGGCGGGTGCCCGGAATCTCGATTTCAGCCTGATTACCGCCCCCTATGGCTATGCGCTGGACGGCTCGGACACCGAGGGGGTCATTGTCCAAGCGCCGTCTTCCAATCGGTTTGAAATTCGCCTGTTCGGCAAGGACGCCCACGCCGGAGCCCATCCAGAGAAGGGGATCAACGCCATTCACCTGGCGGCCAAGGCCATGGCCGGTCTATCCATCGGCCGCATCGACCCGGAGACCACTTGCAATATCGGTTGGATCGAGGGGGGGCTCGCCACCAATGTGGTTCCGCCGGTCGTCACGATAAAGGGCGAGGCGCGCAGCCACGACGAGGATAAGCTTGAGCGCCTGACTGCCGGGATCGTCGGAGCGTTCGAACAGGTCGTCGCCGAGTATCGAGCCCTTGGCGTGCACGAAGGTCTTCCGAGGCTGGAAACCCAGGTGAAGCGGAGCTATTCCCGGACGCGTATCCCCGAGGATCATCCGGTCGTTGCGCTGGCACGGAGTGCTGCAGCCAGGCTGGGCCGGCCGATGAGAACCAAAAAATCCGGCGGCGGATCGGATGCCAACATCTTTTTTGAAAAAGGCATTCCGCTCGGCATATTGGGGACCGGCATGCGCGAGATTCATACCTTGAGGGAGTACGTGCGGCTGGAGGACATGGTTCGGGCTGTGGAGCTGCTGCTTGAAATTATTCAGCTGCATGCCGGAATTCCGCAATCGGTGAAATAATCCCAGCGACCGATAGATTTCTCACTGCGCTCGAAATGACATGCCGGGAGAGCTTTTTCCGGGTCAGGCAGGCGCAGTGTGAAAGTTTGAGTTTTTTCTAAAAAAAATGTTTTATCTCAATGAAATCATATATGATAAACTCGTAAAAAAGTCTGAAAGCGCTGTTTTATGTCATTGCGGCGAAAGCCGGAATCGAGCATTTGCACGCAGTTAGAAATTCCCTGGACTCCGGCGGCCGTCCTGGATCCTGATCCGGGGTCTGCCGGAGTGACGACCTTTTGGGAAGCGATCACGTGGGCAGGTGAACTTATATGTTAGCGTATTTCGATTGCTTTTCCGGAATCAGCGGCGATATGACCCTGGGGGCGTTGATCCATCTCGGGGTGCCGCTGCCGTGGCTCAAGGAATCCATTTCCCGATTGCCTTTGACGGGCTTCGACATCCGCGTCGCCGATGTCGAATACAGCGGGATCCGCGCCAAGCGGGTCGAGGTTCACGCGGATCACGGCCACCACCATCGCCACTACTCCGATATCCGGTTGCTGATCGAGAACAGCACGCTGCCGGATCCGGCGAAGCGGATGGCGCTCGCAATTTTCAGGCGGCTGGCAGAGGCGGAAGCAGGGGTCCACGGGTGCCTGCCGGAGGAGGTCCATTTTCACGAGGTCGGCGCGGTGGATGCGATTGTAGACGTGGTCGGGACCGCACTGGGATTCCACCATCTCGGGATCACCGAGGCCATTTCCGCACCGGTTCCCACCGGCCGGGGATTCGTCGACTGCCGGCACGGACGGCTGCCGGTGCCCGCTCCGGCCACGGCTGCTCTTCTGCAGGGGGTGCCGACGGTCGGGACGGATATCGAATACGAACTGACCACGCCGACCGGTGCAGCCATCGTCACCACAGCCGCCGGCTCCTTCGGTCCACAGCCGGCCATGACCGTATCCGGCATCGGCTACGGCGCCGGGCGACGCAACTTGGACCCGGGCCCGAACCTGCTGCGCATCATGCTGGGTGAGAAGGCTTCAGTTCAGGCAATTCAAGAGGATGAATTCAAGTCCGATCGGATAGTTATAGCTGAAACCAGCATCGACAACATGAACCCCGAATTTTTCGGATTCGTCATGGATCGACTCTTCGATGCGGGGGCGCTGGACGTGGTCTGGATTCCCATTCAGATGAAGAAGAACCGGCCCGGCACCATGCTTCAGGCGCTTTGCACGCGCGAGCACCTGAGCGCGATCGTGCACTGCATCCTCAACGAGACGACATCGCTGGGCGTGCGGTACTACGAAGCCAACCGCTATTTTCTCGATCGAGACCACGTAACGTTGGATTCCTCCTTCGGCCGGATTCCGGTCAAACGGATCCGCTACGCTCGGGGCGAGGTGCGCTATGCTCCCGAATACGAGGTGTGCCGGCGCATCGCGCTCGAAAAAGGCGTTCCGCTCAGGACGGTATACGAGATCGTTTCAAGGGAAGCATCCGAGCAGGGCGCCCCGCAATAGCCGGGGTTCGACGGGCGAGGAACGCTTGACAAACCCTCGGTCGGCGGGTACAAGCGGCGCATGAATTTGCGGGACCGAGCGGTGCTTCTGCTGGCGACGGGCTTTTCGGTGGGCAGCATCCCGCGGGCTCCCGGGACCTTCGGTTCCCTGCTGGGAATTCCGGTTGCCTGGGGCCTGGCTGAAATCGGTTTGGGTGCGACTGCTGGAATCGTCGCGGCCTTGATTCTCTGCTCGGTCTGGATTGCGGGCGAAGCCGAGCGGCTGTTGGGCCGCAAGGATGCTGCCTGCATCGTGATCGACGAAATCGTTGGGGTTCTGGTGACCCTGGCCGGCATGCCCGCGACGCCGTTCAATCTGGCGGCGGGCTTCGTTGCTTTCCGGGTCTTGGACATTGTCAAGCCTTTCCCGGCGCGGTATTTAGACGCCAGAGTGCCGGGCGGGTGGGGCATCGTGCTGGATGATGTGGTCGCCGGAATTTACAGCAACGTATTGCTGAGGATTATTGCTTTGCTGTACTGATAAACGCAATGGCTCTGCTTAGAGTGTGCACCATATGGTTCGGCGGCGGCGACTCAAGATAGTGAGACGGTGATCGGTCAGAAAGGTAAGTTAAAATTTGAAAAGAGAAAATACGGCATATATCGAAGGCGATGCTCCCCAGCGCAGCCGCTTAAGGGAGAATGTCGAAGCGATTCTTATCGCCATTGTCATTGCGCTCTTCATACGGACGTTTGTGGTGCAGGCCTTCAAGATCCCCTCCGGCTCCATGAAGCCCACGCTCCAGATCGGTGACCATATCCTTGTCAGCAAATTCAGTTACGGGGTCAAGATTCCTTACATCAGCAAGACGATCCTTCCGGTCAGCGACCCGCAGCGCGGGGATATCGTGGTTTTCAAATTTCCCGTGGATCCGCGCAAGGATTTCATCAAGCGCGTGATCGGCGTGGCGGGGGATGTGGTCGAGATTCATGACAAGGCCATCTACATCAACGGAAAGCGGCTCAATCACGATGTCGGAGTGTACAGCGATCCCCGAACGATCGCCGGCAACCTCAAGCCGCGCGACAATTTCGGCCCGATCACCGTACCCAAGGGCGCACTTTTTGTTATGGGGGACAATCGCGACGAGAGCTTCGACAGCCGCTTCTGGGGCTACGTGCCGGTTCGCGACGTCAGCGGGAAGGCCGTCATCATTTACTGGTCCTGGGACAGCGACGACATGAAAGTTCGCTGGAATCGGCTCGCCGGCCTGCTGCATTGATTTTTCGGCCGTTGGCCGAAGAGCATGATCGCTCCGCGTTCAGAGTGGGGCGATACGCCATGCGGCCATCAAGACTTCCGTATTCTCCCACCAGGAGTACCTTCCATGAACGTTCATATCACGGGCGGCAGGATCATCGATCCGGGGAGTTTCGAAGGCGTCGGTGACATCCACGTGGTCGACGGCAGGATTGCCGCCGTGGTTCCGGCTGCTTCCGCGGCTCCGGCGGCCAAGGATGCATCAAAATCTTCTCGTCAGGACTTCCGGGTTATTGACGCTCGCGGCAAAATCGTGAGCCCCGGCCTGATCGACCTGCATGTCCATTTGCGCGAACCCGGATTCGAGCACAAGGAAACCATCGAAACCGGCTGCCGCGCAGCGGTTTGCGGAGGCTTCACCGCGGTTTGCTGCATGGCGAACACCCGCCCGGTCAACGATGACGCCAGCGTTACCCGATTCATCCTGGCGCGCGCCGCCGAGGCGGGCCTGGCCCGGGTGTATCCGGTGGCCGCCATCACCCGGGGGCTCGAGGGCCGTATCCCCTGCGACTACGAAAGCTTGAAAACCGCCGGCGCCGTGGCATTCTCCGATGACGGGCGACCGCTGCTGGACTCCCGCATCATGCGCCTGGCGATGGAAAAGGCCGGGCAGCTCAAAATGCCGCTCATTTCCCACAGCGAAGACCCTTACCTCGTCGAAGGCGGCGTGATGAACGAAGGTCCGGTGGCGCGGGCGCTGGGGGTTGCCGGCATTCCCAATGCCGCAGAAAGCATCATGGTCCTGCGCGAGGTCGCGCTGTCCGAACTGACGGGCTGCCCGGTGCACATTGCGCACGTGAGCACGCGCGAATCCGTGCGAGCCATTCGGGAGGCCAAAAGAAGAGGGGTTCCGGTTACGGCGGAGACGGCTCCGCACTATTTCATGCTGACCGACGAGAGCGTGCGCAAACACGGTGCCGATGCCAAGATGAACCCTCCACTCCGGTCCGAGAAAGATCGATCGGCGGTCCGGCAGGGGTTGTCCGACGGAACCATCGACTGCATCGCCACCGACCATGCGCCGCATGCTCCCGAGGAGAAAGCCGTTGGACTCGAAAAGGCCCCGAACGGGATCATCGGCCTCGAAACCGCTGTGCCTCTCGGACTGAGCCTGGTGTCCGAAGGAATTCTGCCGCTCGCTGGGCTGATCGCGAAGATGTCCACCGTCCCGGCTCAGATCCTCGGTATCCCCTGCGGGCTGAAGGCGGGGATGCCGGCGGATATCACCTTCATCGATCCCGACTACGAATTCACCATAGAGCCCTCCCTGTTCCAATCCCTCAGCCGCAACTCGCCGTTTGTCGGCATGAAGGCCAAGGGCAAGGCCGTTATGACAATGGTCGCCGGACGGATCGTCTTCGAAGGTAAATAATAGACTTGCTATTCCATCCTATAAATCATCTACCTGATTTTTAAAGATTTTTCTCTCGTCGGTCCGAATTGCCCACCCCTGGTGATTGGACAACTTCGTTCCCATCGCATATAATTAAATCCACATGACGGATAACACACCCCACATTCTGGTCGTCGATGACGAGCTGAGCATGCGCGAACTGCTTGCGTACATGCTCAAGCGGGAAGGGTATCGGGTGGACTGTGCGGAAAACGGCCGCACCGCGGTGGCGCGTGTCGAACAGAACAATTATGCTCTGCTGTTGTGCGACATTCGCCTGGGCGACATCTCGGGCCTGGATGTGTTGCGAGCCTGCAAAAAGCAGCATTCCGACACGGTGGTCATCATGATCTCCGCCTACGCCTCCACCGAAGTCGCCGTCGAGGCAATGAACGAGGGCGCTTACGATTACGTACCCAAGCCGTTCAACAAAGACGAGCTCATGGATACGGTCGCCAAGGCGCTCAAGCTCAGGACCATCGAGCAGGAGAAGGAACTGCTGGACGGCGAGCTCAAGCGCAGCATGAACTTCGGGATGATCGTCGGCAACAGCCCGCCCATGCAGCATATATATAAAATGATCCGCCAGGTCTCCAAGACCAAGACCAATGTGCTGATCACGGGCGAGAGCGGCACCGGCAAGGAATTGATCGCCCGGGCGATCCATATGGAAAGCGACCGGCGGGGCCAGCCGTTCGTTGCCATCAACTGCGGCGGCATTCCCGAAACCCTGATGGAAAGCGAGCTTTTCGGCCACAAGAAAGGGTCCTTCACCGGTGCGATACAGGACAAGCCGGGGCTGTTCCAAGAGGCCCATCGGGGAACAATTTTCCTCGATGAAATCGGAGACTTGAGCCTTCCGATCCAGGTCAAGCTCCTGCGCGCCGTCCAGGAGAAAATAGTGCGTCCGGTAGGCGGCACCGAGGATGCGTCCGTAGACATCCGCATCGTCTCGGCCACCAACAAAAGCCTGGAAAAAGAGGTCATTGCCGGAAAATTCCGGGAGGATCTCTTCTACCGTCTCAACGTGATCGAAATAAAGGTCCCGGCCCTGCGGGAACGCAAGGCGGATCTGAAACAGTTGGCTCAGCATTTTCTGGAGAAATACGCGCAGGAGATGGGCAAGGAGATCAGCAAGCTTTCTTCCTACGCGCTGGACATGATGCTGAAGTATGATTTTCCGGGAAATGTGCGCGAGCTGGAAAACCTGCTGGAGCGCAGCGTGGCGCTGTCCACCACCAACATCATCCTTCCGGACAGTCTGGCGCTTTCGGTCCACAAACGGCGTTGGATCGAGGGCGTCAAGGACCGGCGCTTCGATGTCGACGAGGTTTCCAGGGGCGTGGCACTGGACTCGATTCTCGAAGAGATTGAAGCGGCCTACCTGAAAAAGGCCCTGGATTGCAGCAACGGCAACAAGAACCGGGCCGCCGAACTCCTCGGCATCAGCTTCCGTTCCCTGCGCTACCGTCTTGAAAAGCTGAATCTGGAATAACGCCACAGTATGCGCTGAGCATTTCTGAATTTGACATTCTCATGAATTAAGAGTTGACCATCCCACCCCATCTTCTGATCCGCATCCACTGATCCGTCGTTTCTTTCATCTGATTCGGGCTAAAGTTTTGCTCCAGGCTGCCGATTTACGCTCTGTACCGAGATTGGTTTTCATAATTGAATGGAGTGGCCCGGTGACAAATTTCGGCAGCAAGCCCGCAAAAAAAGTCAGTTCCAAGACGCTGCAAACGTCCGGACAAAGATATTCACAAAGCGGCAACAAGATTTTCCATTGTTTATTCAAATGATTAAACGGTTTGTTGATCGACGGGCATGGCTTGGCACGTCGCTTGCTACAATCAGGCTAACTAACAGCGAAAAAGAAACGAACAGAAGCAAAAGGAGGGCGGGAGCGAAACAAAACACTTTGAGCGATTAGGTACGGAACAAGGATAAAAATTAAACATCACCCAACTTCATCACCATCAAACCGAAAAACTTAAGAGAGGAGCCAAACATGTTTAAGAGAAATCAAAAAGGTTTTACCCTGATCGAACTCATGATCGTCATCGCCATCATCGGTATCCTGGCGGCGATCGCCATTCCGAATTTCATTTCTTACCGCGACAAGTCCTTCTGCAGCCGGGCCGAATCAGACGGAAACAACGTGGCCGCGACCCTTGCGGATTATTTTTCGATTCCGACGCGCACAGCCGTTCCTACTGCAACCGATGACAGCAGTTTCCTCGGTTTCCGGCCTACTGGCAATAACACGATTACGGTTACCGAGGCCGCGGGTGTCATCACCATCACCATTGCCGACGGTTCCACCCGCTGCCCGGCCAGCTATCGGAATGCGATGACTCAGACCGTGAGCCCCAGCTCTTATTGGACTGGTAGCGACTACGTAAAGGTCATGGATCCCACTAACTAACTAACCTGTCATCGAGAATAATTAAAATAAGGGAGTACCTATGGTACTCCCTTATCCTTGTTTCAAGCCGTTGCTCTCGCTGACGTGTTGTTTTCCCATCCGCACCTTTCAAGAAGCAATGCCGAGATGGAATTCTCCATGCGGGTTCTTAAGTCCGGAAAACCTATCCCAGCATACCTCCTGACAGCCTTATTGATACTTTTGGCATACAGCAACTCGTTCCGAGCCGGCTGGCATTTTGACGATGCGGACCATATCACCGGAAATCCGGCTATCCAGATAAAGGATTTGACAAGGGGGTCAATCTTAAGTGCCGTTTACGCAGCTCCCCGCGTGGATGAGACCTCTCCCCCTAGCATGTACCGCCCGCTGGCGACTATAACTTTTGCCCTGAATTGGTATTTCGGGCAGGAAGATGTTTTCGGATATCATCTGGTCAATATCATCATCCATCTGCTTGCTGCATGTCTGTTGCTTAAAAGCATCTGCTTGCTGTACCGCACCCCTCGATTGGAATCATGCGCCGACGGCAGGGAACAACATGTGGCATTATTGGCGGCAGCGTTGTGGGCGGTCAACCCGCTGCAGACCCAGGCCGTAACCTACATCGTGCAGCGCATGGCCTCCATGTCGGCCATGTTTTTTATGCTGGCGCTGGTCCTGTATCTCAAAGGCCGGCTAAGCGATAAGCTGAAATTTCAGTTATTGAATTTTTCAGGTGTTGTCGCCGCATTCATCTGGGCGCTGGCTTCAAAAGAGAATGCGATCGTTTTTCCGGCAGCCTTGCTGCTTGTGGAAATCACATTTTTCGGGCCGAATACTCTTTCGGGTTCATTCAAGAAGAAAGTCGTTGCCGGTGGGATTGCGGCTGCGGCATCAGGCCTCATCGGGCTTTTGCTTCTCACAAAGGGGGACCCATTAAGTCTTTTTGAGGGTTACGCCGGCCGGCCGTACACATTGGCCGAGCGGCTGATGACCCAGCCAAGGGTTCTCTTGTTCCATCTGTCGCAGTTGATTTTCCCGTCTCCAGGCCGACTGTCGATTCAACACGATATCACTCATTCGCTTTCCCTGACAGATCCATGGACCACGCTCCCCTGCATCGGAATGGTTCTTTTCATGATCGGGTTTTCGCTGTATTCGATCCGCAGGCACCCGCTTCTGAGCTTTGCTGTCTTGTTTTTCTTCTTGGGCCATGTCGTTGAATCGAGCATTCTGCCCCTGGAATTGGTGTTCGAGCACCGCAATTACTTGCCGTCGATGTTTCTCTTCCTTCCCTTGAGTGCAGCCATTTTGAGAGCTGAGACCTATCTGAGGGCCCGCCGGCCGGATATGGTCCGCGCCTTTCGTTTCTTGGTCGCACTCCTGGTGGCGGCCTTCTGCATCGGCACCTACACCCGCAACACGGCCTGGGCCGATGAGTTTGCGCTTTGGCAGGATGCATTGTCTAAAGCCAAGCGATTCGATCGCCCGTATATCAATCTGGCCGGCGCCTACGAACAAAGAGGTGATTTCAATGAGGCCTTGAATCTGTATGGCCAGGCTCTCGGAAAATACAGCGAGAGAAAAACCGACTACCAGCTGGTCGTGTTGACCAACGTCGGCAAAATCTTTTTCGATAGGGGAGACTACTCCAAGGCCGTCGAACTTTGGTCCTACGCGGTCAATCATGTCCGAGATCATGCCCTGCTGAGGAAAAATCTGGCCCTTGCCCACGCCAGACTCAATGAATGGGATCGGGCGGTCACGGAGTTGGATCTGGCGCTGGTTCAATCGCCCCATCAGCCTGAAATTCATTTCCTGCGGGCAAGTTATCTGATTGAGCTCCGGCGCTACGACGATGCGATCGCCCTTTTGAACCGGGTGCTTTTCTTCGGATACGAGCCGCAGAAGACTCTGGCGCTGAAAGCCGTCGCCACATACCATCAACAGGATTTTGATGAAGCCGAGCGGCTGTTAAAGCTGTCTGCGCTCAAAAAAGACAGCCTCGAGCTGCTGATTTGGCTGTTGGCGGTCAATTTGAATCTGAACGATCAGGAAGACATCGATCATTACCTGGATGAAATCTTCCGAAAGGCTTCGGCCGGCGATCTGCAACCCTGGGTGGAGCGCATGGCCAGCCCGGATTATCATTTGTTCCGCGATAAGGACCGCATTACCGCAGCGTTGACTGAAAAATTCCATTACAGTTTTTAAAAGACGGAGAAGCTGAAGTGGGGTTGGGCGTTATCCATGATTCGATTCCGATGAAATCCGATTTGGGCCGGAAGGCACAACCGCTCCCCTATCCGGTATATTGGTATACCACCCTTGGTCTGGTCTTATTGGCCATGGCGGGTTCCATCTACCTGGCCGTCGCGCATTACCGAGTACACACCGACATCGGGTACCAAAGCTTCTGTGCGATTTCAAAAGCCATTAACTGCGACAGCGTGTCTCAAAGCGCTTATGCCGTTTTGGCCGGCCTTCCGGTCTCGGTTTGGGGCGCATTCGGATACGCATGGTTTCTATTGGTGCTGCTTAGGTCCATCAAATTGGGAGACGATACAAGATACGTCTGGTCGTTTCTGTTTATCCTGTCGATTCTATACAGTCTTTTCAGCATTTTTCTGGCTCTGGTTTCGACCTATTACATCCGCAGTTTTTGCATCATGTGCATCGTCACCTATGGCATCAATCTATGGCTGCTGTTTCATACATGGATCGTTCGCAAACGGTTTGGAGCAGGTCCTTTGACGGCGAGTTTTCGACAAGGCGTGAAGCACCTGCTGGGCGATCGTCGATGGACGTGGGGTGCGATGCTGCCGTTCGCGGCGGCGCTCGGCCTGATGCTGGCTTTTTACCCACCCTACTGGAAGATGCAGCCGTCCCATCATTCGGCTGAAATTCCCAGCGGGACCAATGAGGATGGGGATCCCTGGATGGGTGCTGCTCATCCGGTTCTCGAAATCATCGAATTCGCCGATTATCAATGCTTCCAGTGCCGGAAGATGCATTTTTACCTGCGCCAGCTGGTCGTCCGGCATCCTGGAAAAATCCGGCTCATTCATCGGCATTATCCGATGGACGACAAAGTCAATCCGGTGGTTCAGGAACCGTTCCACGTCGGTTCAGGCGCGTTAGCCATGCTGGCTATTCATGCCGGTTTGAAGGGAAAATTCTGGGAGATGAACGACGCGTTGTACGAACTGAGCGCAGAGAGCGGGAGCATCGATGTCGCGGCGGTGGCTTCCCGGGTGGGGTTGAATGCCTCTGAAATCGGTACCGGAATTCGAAACCCGCACGTGCTCGCCAAGCTCAGAAAAGATATCCAGGCCGGCCTTCAATTGGGGATTGCCGGGACTCCAGCCTATCTGGTGAATGGAGCGCTTTCCCTCGGCACGATACCGCCGGACTCTTTGAAAGTCGTATTCGAATGACGAACCGCGAAATGAATCATCATCACGTTTCGGCGGCAACATCGAAGCTGCCGATCGTTTGCCTGGCCGGCCTCCTGCTGATGCTGACGCTTTCCATCCTGGTGCTGGCCTCCGTCCCTCCGGTCGACCGCGATGCGCTGACGCATCATCTGGCGGTTCCTAAACTTTATTTGAAGCATGGCGGAATCCACGAAATCCCCCATGTGCCCTTTTCGTATTACCCGATGAATCTGGATTTGCTCTATGTGATCCCTCTTTATTTCGGAAATGACATTGTTCCGAAGTACATTCATTTCGGGTTTGCACTGCTGACGGCCGGTTTGATTAGTTCATACCTGCGCCGCCGGCTTGGCAACATGGTCGCCGCACTGCTGGGAGGGCTGCTATTCTTATCCCTGCCGGTCATCGTCAAATTGTCCATCACCGTCTACGTGGATCTGGGCCTGATTTTCTTTTCAACGGCCGCCCTTCTTCAGCTTTTGCGCTGGGCTGAGACACGTTTTTCGTTGAAGCATCTCGCGCTGAGCGGCATTTTTGCCGGCTTGTGTCTAGGCACCAAGCCTAACGGTATGCTGTCGTTTTTTTTCTTGGTGGCGACGGTCCCGTTCCTGTACCGCCCGGATGCGGGAAGCTCTTCGCCGCAGCGACAGGACCAGCTGCACCATCATTGCCGGGCGGGCCGGAGCCTCCGGTCGCTGGGGTGGTCCGTTGTGTTCGCTGGGGTTGCGCTGCTGGTGTACTCACCTTGGATGCTTCGCAACTATATCTGGACCGGAAACCCCGTTTATCCGATGGCTCAAGCCGTTTTCGCGCATAACGGCCCGGCAAACACCGGCGACCATGCGAACGGCATTAACGACGCCGACGGCATCCAAACTTCGGAGAACCGTGAGAGGAGCACTTCCAGTTCTGGGCACTTTGCAGGTCGAAAAGTCATTTTCGGGGAAACCCTGCCGGAGATCCTGGCGATTCCCCTGAGAGTTTTCTTCCAGGGACAGGATGACAATCCGCGGCTGTTCGACGGGAGATTGAACCCGTATCTTCTGGTATTTCCTCTGCTGGCGGTTTTAGGGCCGAAAGGCCGGAGGCGTTCACCCCGGATCCAGTTGGAAATTCGGCTGTTGGGGGCGTTTTCCCTGCTCTATCTGCTGTTTGCGTTTTTCCTGGTAGACATGCGGATCCGTTACATCGCGCCGATCATCCCACCATTGGTCATTCTCGCCGTCATCGGGATCCTCGATCTGGTTGGCATCATAACCTCCAGGTTTTCGATGCGGCCCAAATGGCTGGCGTTGAGCGCGACCGGAGCTGTGTTTCTGGGGCTCTTGGGATTGAACGCCGCTTACCTCTTCGAACAGTTCGGGGTTGTCGATCCGATGAGCTACTTGCAGGGAGACGTATCGCGCGAAGAATACATCCAGAAATACCGGCCCGAATATGCAGCGGTTTCTTTCGCCAACAGCAACCTGCCTGAAAACTCACGCATTCTGGCGCTATTCAACGGAAATCGCATTTACTACAGTGAACGGGAACTCGTCTGCGATAACGAGTCTTTTCGAAGAGCCGTGAACGCTGCTCGGTCGTCCGCAGACTTGGTGCAAACGCTGAAGAGAAACAGAATATCCCATCTGCTGGTTCGGGTGGATCTCTTCAGCCAATGGGCCGAGAGTCAGTTCAAGGCTGAACAGAAAGCCGTACTGCAGTCTTTTTTTGGAGATGCGCTTTCGCGTTTGTACCAAGGACATGGGTATGTTCTTTTCGCCGTGGCGGCCGGATAGCCCCGAGAAGTTGCTTGGCTTGCGGATGCCTTTGCATTATAATGGATTCGAGTGATCATCCAAACGCCGAGCCAATCGATCGATCGCATGACGACGCGTGCCATCTCCATTATTATTCCGGCTTATAATGAAGCCGCAAGCATCGGCTCAGTGGTTCAGCAGATACGGGCGCTGCACCCTGGCGCCGAAATCATCGTCATCGACGACGGGTCTTCCGATCATACCGCCGACGCCGCGTCTCTGGCCGGCGCGAAGGTTTACGCGCATCCCTACAATATCGGCAACGGCGCTGCCGTGAAGAGCGGCATCCGCGTCGCCTCCGGTGACATTCTGGTATTCATGGATGGAGACGGCCAGCACGATCCCGCGGAAATACAACACCTGCTCGCGTTTTTGCCGGACTACGATATGGTCGTAGGGGCCCGAACCAGAAATAGCCAGGCTTCCATCGGACGTGCTCTCGGTAACCGGTTCTACAATCAATTTGCTTCCTATGTGGCCAAGTTTGCCATTGAGGATTTGACTTCCGGCTTTAGGGCCATCAAGGCGGACCTGGCCAAAAGTTTCCTGTACCTGCTGCCGAACACGTATTCGTACCCGACCACCATCACGCTGGGCGTCCTGAGATCCGGCCGGTCGGTAAAATATGTGCCCATTCAAGCGCAGAGCCGCAAACTCGGAAAGAGCAAGATCCGCTTTTTTCAGGACGGCGTGCGGTTTTTCATGATCATCGTCAAAATCTGCACGCTCTATTCGCCCATGCGGGTATTTCTTCCGGTCAGCTTCATCATGTTTGTATTGGGCCTGGCCTGGTATGTTTATTCCTTCATAACCGAAGGACGCTTCACCAACATGAGTGCCCTGCTGTTCACCACCTCGATCATGATCTTTATGATGAGCCTAATATCCGAGCAGGTTTCCCAGCTGAGGTTTGAACGCCGCGGTTCCGAGCGGGCGCGGGTGGTATCCATGGACGGAGGACGACTCCGGGAGGAACGACAGGCGCCCACCCAACCCGAACGCCGCATCAACTGAAAGTGATTATCCTGCGATCCGCCGCATGCCTCCCGAACTCTTGATTATCACCCGAAACTACCCGCCCCAAACCGGAGGCTTGGAGAATTACAGCTTTCACCTAATACGGGAATTGAGGCGCCACGTGCCTCTGCGGGTGATTGCGCTCGGAAAGAGCAAGCCGCATTTGATTTGGTTTTTGCCGTTGGCCCTAGCGGCTGGATTCAGGTCCGTCTGGACCGGCTCAGCCCCCCGAATTCACTTGTGCGACGGCCTTCTTGCACCGATCGGTCGGGCGCTAAAATTAGTCTCACGAAGCCGGATCTCCGTTTCCGTTCATGGGCTGGATGTGACCTTCAGCCAACCGCTGTACCAGCGGTTGATTCCCTCCTGTCTGAGGCATCTGGATCAAATTGTGTGCGTCAGCCGATCCACCCGAGACGAATGCCTGAAAAGGGGTATCCCGGCCGAACGGTGCGTGGTCATTCCGAACGGAATCCCTGTCGAAGAGTTCCGGCTTGCCGGCGAACGGCACGATCTGATCCCGGAGCTCGAAAGGAGCTTAGGACGGCCCCTGGCGGGCAGGAAAATCCTGGTCACCGTCGGCCGGCTGGTGAAACGCAAGGGAGTGCAGTGGTTTGTCGAGGAGGTTCTGCCGAGACTCGGCCCGAAATACTTGTACGTCATCGTCGGGACCGGCCCGGAGCAGGAAGCAATTCAAGACGCCGTGATCCGCCGGAACCTGCAGGACCAAGTCGTCTTAACGGGCCGGCAGCCGGACCACATCCGCAACTGTCTGCTCCATGCTGCCGGTGCCTTCATCATGCCGAATATCAGCATTCCGGGAGACGTCGAGGGCTTCGGGATCGCGGCGCTCGAGGCCGGGGCTTGCGGTCTTCCGGTGATCGCTGCCGGCATTCAGGGGATTCGCGATGCTGTGATCGACGGAGTCACCGGACGTTTGGTGGCGGAAAAAGATGTGGACGGCTTCGTATCGAGCATCCGATCCTTGAACCTGGATCGCGATCGCATCCGCCGG
>JAUQXK010000062.1 GCA_030834695.1 Desulfobacterales bacterium | reverse complement strand
TTATTCTGGCTTTCGCTGGTACCATTTACTACGGGTTGGATGGCGGAAAATCACTTTGCGCCGAATCCGATAGCTCTTTACGGACTAAATCTGCTCATGGCCGCAATTGCATATTTTATACTTCAAAAAGTAATTTTAAATAGACATGGAAGTGATTCACTGCTTGCAAGAGCAATTGGAAGAGACATAAAAGGGAAAGCATCGCCAATACTATACATTATAGCTATAATATTTTCTTTATATAACCAGTGGGTCTCCGGAGCGATCTATGTGCTGGTAGCGCTAATGTGGCTCATACCCGATAAACGGATTGAGCGGATAATTAACGCAGAACTGGAATCTGAAAAGTAACTATTATTACTTAACCGTTACGTTATACGTAATTGTGTTAACCGGCGCGGTCTTTTCCCATGAACGCGAATAATAGAAAATCACTTTTGCAGTGCCCGTACTTACAGCTTTCATATGCCAAACTTCGGCGCCGCCCTGCCCTGTTTTAGCGCCTTCGGGCAAGTCGTAATCCATACCGGCTACAACAACCTGCGCATTATCGCTAATCATACCAACCGACCAGGAATATCCGGTGGATTGATTTGACTCAAGCGAAATAGTGAAGTTCTCACCAACTGAAGCACTGATCTCCGTATCAGTTGCCAGGTAAGTTTTTTCCTGTGAGTTTGAAAGCGTCACAAGAACAAAGGTCAATACGATTGCAAAAAAGTAATTGAGGTTTTTCATATTATATTTATATAGATTAATTATCTGGATTGTCATTCTGAATCCGGCTTTAGCCGGTGAAGAATCCATTTTTACAACTATGGTAATTCTCCATAAAGTAATAAGAACTAATACAAAAAAATGAGATCATCTGGATTCTTCGTCCCGCTGAAGCGGAACTCAGAATGACAGGGAATATCTAATTCATACTAACTTCCGGAAACTCAAATTCCAGACCTATTTCTTCCATAAACTGGAGGGCGGCGATCATTTGGAGCTTTACCCTGTCTTCTATAGCAAAACCTCGGTAAGTTTCAACAGTATAAGACTTAATATTGAATTTCGAAACAAAATTGTCAAGAGAGCTGTACTCTCTGTATGAATAATAATGCGTGTGGAAAGTGAAATCACCGGCAGGAATTTTCTTATTCATGTTGTCAACTGAGCGAACCAGCAATTCTTCGAATGGCTGTATGCATGATATCACGATCTGTCCATATGCCTTTTCAGGGTCAGTAAGCGCTTTTGGAGTCCACTTTGTACGTGCTTCGTGAAGATTAATTATTATATCCGGTTTAACAGAATCAACAAGCCACATGAATTCATACGCCAGACGATATTCGTATGTTTCTGAAGTAAGATCACCCGGAAAAGCATGGTTGAAATCAAAATTAACTTCACGGGTATTCTGAATACAGGCTTTGATGTTTGTTCGCGGAATTACAATCAGCGTACCTGTCTTTAGTGAAATGTACTTAACGATAGAATCACATGCCATGTATGAAGCTATCTCGTCTCCATGAATGCCTCCATCAAGAATCATGACAGGACCCGGTTTCTTGCCCTTGAAAACAAAATAAGGAGTTTCATATTCATCATTGAGACCAAAATAATCCTGCCTGACAAAATTATAGTATCCTGCAGTCGAATAAGAGCTTGAGTCTCCATAAGAAAAGACTGTTCCCTGTAATAATACAAAAATTAAAAGAAAATATTTTATGTTCTTTCTCAATGAATTATTAATACACAGTTAAGTTATAGGTTCTGCTTTGCTTCACAATGATATCTCCTTCTTTGACATAATTTAAAGTAATTATTGTTTTGCCCTTTTTCAACCCTTTAATTTTAATTACCTCTGTCGTCATGCCGGAATTATTCTCC
>JAUQXK010000061.1 GCA_030834695.1 Desulfobacterales bacterium | reverse complement strand
CGACATGGGTCTGATGCTCCAGCCCCTCCTTTTTGAACGTCAGGAACGGGAAGGCGTTGAACATGACAAAGAGGATCACCCCGGCGAAGAGCAGGGCCAACGGACGCTGGAAGCTCTTGGGCTTGTTCTGGATGAGCACGGACCCGCAGCGCTGGCAAAGGGCCGCGGAACCCTCGGGCACCCGGGGAATTCTCTGCAGCAGATCGCAATCGTGGCAAGCCATCAGCGAGCCGGTAGTCATGCCTGGTTCCCTTTGTCTCTCTTTACATTTAGGTATAGCATTCTGCCTCATGACAATCAAGATCGCCGCGATAGGCATTGAAAAGCCGGGCGGGATGGTTACCACTTGTGCCAAGGCTATTCAGCTGCCCCAGTGGTTTGCCTAATGCTTTTTCTATTGATCGGAGATGACGATGAGTTCGATGACGATGAATTCAGAGGAGCCGGATGACGACGGCTTTACCTATATCACGGTTGGAGAGGCGGCCCGATACCTGGGAGTCGGCCGCAGGATTGTTTATCAGCTGATCGATTACGGCCGAATCCGGGCCCATCGCAGACGCAAAATGATACTGGTCGACTCGCAGAGCCTGGAGGAATTCCAGCGATCGGGGAGGATGACCTGAACCCGGAGCCGACATTCCGCTAATAAGTCCCGTTCTGCCGCCGCCGGTCCCTGATCCGTTCGTTCAAGTTGCGTTTGACGTTTTCGCGCAACATCCGCGAAGTGGTGTTGAGATAGCGCAGGTTTTTTTCGACCAGATCCGGGTAGTGGCGCAGGCTCGATCGCAGTTTGCCGCCGCTGGAGGACATTTTTCGAAGGATGTCGATCTCCTTGCCGATCACCCGCGTCTGGCCGCGCTTGATCGCATCCAGAAAGGCCCGACGCGTCCAGGCACACTCCGCGAGGGTTACCACCCGACCCATCTGAGCCAGCCGGTGCCCGTCGCTTCCGCCGGTGATGCCCTTGTTCAGGTTGAAGCCGAGCAGGGCGCTGCGCAGGTTCCATTTGTTGAGGTTTTCCGAATTGATCACCTCCACCCCGTCGACCATGTCCAGCAACTGCTCGAAGCGGTCGTTTTGGAAATAGGGGTTGTGGATGCCGGTGTAGCTGCCGCAGTATGGATGCGGGAAGATGATGACCGTATCGAACTTGCGTGCCCGCTGAATGATGTCCTCGAGATCCAAGGACAGCGATGACATGATTTCTGCGCCGATAAACGGTTGGATGTGACCGCTGTAGAACCGCAAGAGGCTCTTGATATCATAGAAATAAACCAGCAGGTGCGTGCCTTCGTAGGATGTCAGCTCAATGCCGGGGATGCTGAAGACGTTCTTGAAACGATCGATTTCCACCGCCCCGTGGATCGAATTGTGATCGGTGACCGCGATGCCGATCCCCAATTCCAGGGCGCGGCGGGCGATGTCCTCGACGCTGGCGTGGCCGTCCGAAAGCTCGCTGTGAAAATGCAAGTCCACGACCGTGTAGGTTTGAGTCAGGTCTTCCAAGTGGGGGCGTTCAAACAAGATTCGATGCATAAAGCCGTTATTTTCCTTTTCGGTTCCCGAGGGGGGTTACGATCACCCTCCTAACGACAATGAGGCCATCACTCATTAGACACATCATCGGCATTCAGGCCCAGCTCTTGAGGCGCCGAAGTCCGACCCATGCCTAAATCATACTGGCCTCATCACTGATAGATAAAATACCACGGCACCGGCCAAATATCAAATCCGATGGCTTTTGCGGTACCAGGCCGCCAGGCGTTCAGCGGGAACGCCCATGAGATAGGCGGCGATGATCGCCTGGTTGATCAGCCAGGTTTTGCCAACTCCGACCTGAAGCCATCGCCGGGGCGAGGTCCGGACCGAATCGGGAACCATGGCGATGCGTCCCCTGCGTTTGAGACGTCGGATGAACTCGAAATCCTCCATGATGGGAATCGGGGGGAACCCCCCTAATTCCCAAAAGGTGTCTCTTCGCAGGAAAAGTGCCTGGTCGCCATAGGGCATTTGCAGGAAGCGGGACCGCCAGTTGGCCGCCTGCTCGATGATTCTCAAACCCCTGCCGGCGGCGTCGATCTCAAGGCGGAAAGCGCCGGCGGCCACCCGGGGGGAGGCCAGCGTCCGGCGCACCCGCTCCTGAAATTTCATCGGCAGGCGGGTGTCGGCGTGCAGGAACAGCAGAATGTCGCCGCTGGCCGCCGCCGCGCCGGCATTCTGCTGCACGGAACGGGGCGGCCGGGCCGCCAGGGTGCGAACGCCGGCCGTCCGGGCGATGGCAAGGGTGGCATCGCTGCTGCCGCCGTCGACCACGATAACCTCAAGGCCCTGGCCCGGGGTCAGCGTGGAGAGGGTCCGCCCCAATTGTCCGGCCTCGTTCAGGGCCGGTATGACCACCGAGACGGGCGGGGGGTCTCGCCGGCCGCCGAGCGCCCGCAGCGCTGCCGGCAGGTCGGCCGGGCCGTCGACGTCCGCGAGCGTTTCCAGGAGCGTGCAGGTCAGGTGCGCGTCGCGCACCCTGCGCAAGGTCCGGACGAGCACATCGGGCGCCCCCCAGGTGATGTCAGGCCCCAGAAAAGCGTTGCTGCGTCGAAGGCCGGCGGCGGTGGCGCCGACCAGGTAGTAGCCCCCGTCCGCGGCCGGCCCGAACACCAAGTCGTAATGGTCCAACACATCGAAAGCCCGGGTCAAAATCGCGGGGCTGAGAGCGGGGATGTCCGCTCCGACCAGTACGGCGCGTTCTGCGCCTTCTTCAAAAGCGGCCCGAAAGCATGCCTCCATGCGGGTACCGAGGCCGCCCTGCCCCTGGGGGCGATAGCTGAATTCTTCTCCCAGCCATTGCCGCATCCCGGTCTGGCTGCCGCCGGAATGGCGGATTTCCAGGACCAGCCCGCGCCGGGAGCGAGCGGCGGCGGCTGCCCGCGCCGCCCGTTCGGTCAGCCGCCGCTGAAACTCCGCCGCGCCTTCCGGGCCCAATACCGGGATCAGGCGGGTCTTGGTGGTGCCCGGCTCGGGAAAGCGGGTGAAAAGGATCAGCCTGTCGCGTGTCGCGCTCATTGGGTCGGCCTGTCTCGGCGATATGGCGGCGTCATGGGGCGGATTTTAAAAAAGGGTCAAACAACGAGCGGATGAACGCGAGGTCCATGTACTGCTGAAGCTTGGCCCAGGTGTCCGGGTTTTTCATCCCCGCATCGCCGGACTGGTAGGCCACCCAGCCCATGGCGGACCATGAGATCCCGCGCAGGTAGACGAAAGGCTCCCGCAGCCGGATGCGTTCCGGCAGCGTATCGTTGAGGTGCCGGTCACGGATGCCGCTGCGGTAGGCGTCCAGGAATCGGGCTTTCTCGGCGGCGTTCATCCGATAGCTGGTTTTCCACAGGGTGGTGAGCGGCGCACAGAAGTGGGCCAAATCCTGGGACGGATCGCCCCAACGGGGCATCTCCCAATCCACCAGGTGGACCGTGCCCTTCGAACGGTTGACGATGAAATTGCCCGAGTTCACCTCCGTATTGATGATGCATGGCCAGGAGTCGTCCTGGTAGTAGCGTTCCGCGGCGCGGGCGGCGTCGGCCCAGCCGATCAAATCCCGCAGGTAATCCCGGATCGCCGGATCAGCCCGGTCGGAGTCGAAGTAGGTTTGAAGCAGGCCCGCGCACTCGTCGTAGATCAGCGACAGGGGCGCGGATTCGCGGATCAGGTGGTTGCCCGCCTCCGGCACCTCGGTCTGGTGAATCCGCGCGAACAGCGCGGCCGCCAAAGCGGTGTCGCTGCGGTAATCGAGGGGTCCTCCGGGAAGGAATTCCATTATAAGGACGCCTCGGTCGAGGAACCGGCGGGTGTCGTCCACAAAATACGGCCGGGGAGTGACTCCGCTTTCCGCGAGCAGCTTCAACGCCTGGTACTCGTAGAGAACCTGATCTTTCCGGTGGATCTGGGTGCCGATGTTTACTCGGAAGACGAGTCTCAGATTGTCCGCGCGGAGCAGGTAGTTCAGGTTGTATTCCCCCTGGGCGAGCGGCGATACTTCGAATGCCCGCCCATGCATGCGGGGGACATCCGTCCAGTCCTGCTCCTTCAGGTACGCCTGAACCTTCGGCAGTATTTGTCCCATCAAGCCCATGAGGTTCACGGATTCGCTAAGGGGATGGTTGATTGACATCCGCAGATGCGGATTCTTTTTCCGGCGGGAAGATCCGGATCTTTTCGGCCGGAAGCCGAAGGCGCACCGGCTGGCCGGGGGCCAGGTCGCTGCACGGCGTCAGCACCACCAGGGACACGGCTCCGCAGTCCACCCAGAGGCGGGTGGCGGCGCCCTCGAAACTGGCCTTGCGGACGCGGCCGGCAATTGGATATTCGGAATCGGCGCCGACCAGAATGTCCTCCGGCCGGATCGTGGCGGTGAGGCGCTGCCCGTTGGCGCTGATGTCCGGCGCCGGGAATGAACCGAGTTCGCAGCTGAAGGCTCCCATGCGGATGCGGCCGCCAAAAAAGTTGCAGCCGCCGAAGAACTCGGCAACGCCGCGGTCGACCGGGCGCTGGAACAAGTCCTTGGGGGCCCCGACCTGGCGCAGCCGGCCGCTCAGCAGCAGGCCGATGCGGTGGGAAATCATTAAGGCCTCGGATTGATCGTGGGTCACCAAGAGCGTGGTGACCCGCGTCTCGGACTGGATGTCCTGAAGGAGCTCGCGCATCTGCTGGCGCAGGTTGGCGTCGAGATTGCTCAACGGTTCGTCCAGCAGGAGGATCGAAGGCCTCAGCACCAAGGCCCGCGCCAGGGCGACCCGCTGCTGCTGGCCGCCGGAGATCTCGTTTACCCGGCGCCCTTCCAGACCCGTCAGCCGGGTCAGTTCGAGAATGTCCCGAATGCGGCCGCGGGCCTCATCCGGCGCCACGCCCTGCATGCGCAACCCGAAACCGATGTTCTGCGCGACGTCCATGAACGGGAAGAGCAGGGGGTTCTGGAAAACCATGACGGCGCTGCGTTTTTCAGGCGGCCGTCCGCGGACCGAACGCCCGTCGATACGGATGTCACCGCGGGCGGGCGTCAACAACCCGGCCACCGCCTTGAGAATCGTCGTTTTGCCCGCGCCGCTCGGTCCCAGCAGCGATACCAGCTCACCCTCGGCCACTTCCAGGTTGAGTCCATGGATCACGGTTTCCTCTCCGTAGGCGACGGCGAGGTCGCTGAGCGTCAGAACCCCCATGTCACCAGACTCCCATCATGCGGCGGCTTCCTAAATACCGGGCACTCAGCGCCAGCGCCGCCAGTGCCGGGATTACGAACACGATGCTCACGGCGGCGGCCACCGGCCGGTCGCCGCTGCCCATCAGGGCGAACAGCAGGATCGGCAGCGTGATGACCTTTCCGCCGCCGATGATGAGGGTGCTCAGATACTGGCTCCAGGACAATAAGAATGAAAACAGCGCCGCCACCACGATGCCGGGGAAGGTGAGCGGGATCATCACCCGAAAAACGACCTTAACGGACGACGCCCCCAGGGAGCGGGCCTGATCCTCGAATTCCAGGTTGTAGTTCGAGAACACTCCCCACATGACGAAGACGGCATAAGGCAGGCAGGCGGTCAAATGGATCAGCACCACTCCGCCGAAGGTTGCCGCGATTCCCAGCCGCAGCAGCCACAGATGCAGCCCCATGGCCACGCACAAGGCCGGTACGAGGATCGGCAGCATCAGCACAATCGACAGCAGGTCCTTGCCCCGGAAGTGATAAAGTCCCAGGGCGCGCCCGGCCGGAACCCCTCCGGCGACCGACAGGATGGCCGTCGCCGTCGCCACCAGAACGCTCTGAACCAGAGCTTCCGTTATTTGAGGCCCGGCCGTGCCGAACACATACGACCAGGCTCTCAGCCCCCATTGCTCCGGGAGCAGCTGCGGGAAATACCAGCGGTGGCTGAAGGCCCAGAGCGCGAGCGGCACGAACGGCAGCAGCACGACTGCGGCCACCACACTGCCGAAGAGCCGCCGTTTCACAGCACGGCTCCGCGGCGGCGCGCCGCCTGGGTCAAACCTTGGGCCAGGGCGACGGCCGCCGTGACCACCGCCGCAATCACCAGCCCCGCGGCGATCCCTTCGGGCCGGGACAGAAGATCGACATCGCTGTAGGCTTTATAAGCCCAGACCGGCAGCATCATGGGATAGGTTTGGCCCAGCAGATAGGGAACTTCAAAGGCGCCGAAGGCATAGGCGAACACGATCAGGCTGGCCGCACCGAGGCTCGGAAAGATCATCGGCAGGGTGATGTAGCGGAAGCGCTGCCAGCGGCCGGCTTTGAGCGTGCGGCCGACCTCCAGCAGCTCGGCGCCGCCGGCCCGCAGCACGGATAGAATCATCAGGGTGATGAACGGCACCTCCTTCCAAACATAGGCCGCCATGATTCCCACGCCCCAGGGGTCGTTGACCAACAGCGGAAATTCCGTTGTGGATGAGATAAGTCCGGTCGCTTGCAGGACGCGCGCCAGCAGCCCGCTGGGCGCCAGCATGAAGACGACCGCTACGGCGATGACCAGATGCGGGACGGTGAGGGGGATTTGAAAGACGAACTGAATGGCCCGGCTGCGGTCGGCCAGGGCGTTGAACGCCAGGGCCGCCGCGACGCTGATCGCGGCGGCCATCAGCGTCGACGTGAGCGCCAGATAAAGTGTCAGCCCGAGGCTCTTGAGGAAATCCGGGTCCGCCAGCACCCGGGCGAAATGATCCAGCGTCAGGGACGACATCCCGGCTGCCGGCAGATGTCCCAGGCTCTGGACCATCCCCAGGGCCAGACCGCCGCCGAAGAGGATCACCACCACGGCCAGCGCGGGGGACAGAAGGCCGATCATCGTTCTCGGGCGTTGCGGGGTGCGTGCGCGGACGGCGCTGGGCGTCGTGGTGCGTCGGGTAATCATCGCCCCTTGAGCACGTGCTCATCCCACCCCCGTTCGAGGCGGATGAGGATTTCCGAGGGAGGTTCCGGAAGCTGGCGCTGCTGCAGCACATCGTTCGGCAGGGTGGCCGCGCCGCGCGGCAGGTCGGCGAACCGGGCCTGCCAGGCCGGTTCCAGACGATCGATATCGACCGCCGGGAAGTCCCCCCAGACGGAGGCGTCGGCCTTTTTGAGCTGGGCCTCGGGTGAGATCAGGAAGTTGGCGACCACCATGGCCCCCTCCGTGTCGGCGGCGTTGAACGGAATGGCCACAAAGTGCGTATTGGCGATGGTGCCCTCCTCGAACACGAAGGTGCGCACGGTTTCCGGATAGAGACCGTCGAGGATCATCTTGGAGGCCTCCGCCGGGTGGTAGCTGATGGCGAAGTCCACTTCGCCGTCGGCCAGCAGCTGGGAGAGGCGGATCGGATTTTCAGGATAGGCCCGGCCCTGGCGCCAGAGGAAGGGCGCGAGATCCTTCAGAAGTTTGTAAGTCGCGCCGGCCGCCGCCGCGAAGCGCTTTTCGTCGAGCGGGCCCTGCCAGACGGCCACCTCGCCGGCCGCGTGATAGAACACATGCCGCACAAAGACCGAGCCAGTGAAATCGGGCGGGGCCGGATAGGTGAAGCGCCCGGGGTTCTTACGCGCCCAGTCGAGCAGCGCGCCCACGGTCCTGGGCGGAGCGGATGTGCGCTTGGAATCGTAGATCATCACGACCTGGGCGCTGCCCCAGGGCGATTCCAGCCCCTCCACGGGTTCACCGAAGTCGTTTTGGACCGAGGGTTTGCCCCAGTTTACGAGTTTCTGATTCGGAAGGAGGTCTGCGAACGGGCCGAAGAGCAAGCCGTGGCGTTTGGCGGTGCGGAAGTTTTCGCCGTTGATCCACATCAGATCGACCTCGCCGCCGGCGCCCTTCCCGGCCTGTTTTTCGGCCAGCAGCTTGCCCACCACCTCGGCGATGTCCTTCACCGGCACCTGTCTCAGGGTGATGCCGTAAAGCTCCTTGACGCGCGGGGCCGCATAGCCGTTGACGTAAGCATTGGTAGACGGAAAGCCGCCCCACATGAACCAGTCCACGGTCTGGCCCTTGGCGCGCGCCTCGATTTCCGGCCAGGTGAGCGCACGGGCGAGCGGCGGCCACGCCGTCGAAAGAAGGATGAACGAAGCGAATACCCAAAAACCCCGAAGGCAGCGCCGGTTGAACATGATCTGCTCCTTTGTGGCTCGACCGATGCTGGATGCGGGATTCGCGATGGTGATAAATCTCTTCTCTTTTATCCCGCATCCGGTATCGCGCGAAGCGCTCATCCCGTATCGGCTATGAGTTCTCCTTCATGATCTTGCGCAGAACATACGGAAGGATGCCGCCGTGAACGAAGTAATCCACCTCAATGTCCGTGTCCACCCGGGCGGTCACCTCGAAAACGGCTTCGCGGCCGTCCGCCCCTACGGCCCGGACCTGGAGCGTCTTGCGGGGCGTGAGGTTTTCGATGCCCGAGATCGTGAAGGTTTCCGATCCGTCCAGCCCCAGGCTGTGCCAGCTCTGGCCGTCCTTGAAAACGAGAGGCAGCACCCCCATGCCGACCAGGTTGCTGCGGTGGATGCGCTCGAAGGATTCGGCGACGGCGGCCTTGACGCCCAACAGACTCGGGCCCTTGGCGGCCCAGTCCCGCGATGAGCCGGTCCCGTATTCTCTTCCGGCCAGAACCACGAGCGGACGGGATTCGGCCTGGTACGCCCGGGCCGCGTCATAAACGAAGGACTCCTGGCCTTCCGGAAACTTCAGGGTGAAGCTGCCCTCCTTGGGGGCCACCATCTTATTTTTAATGCGGATGTTGCCGAAGGTCCCGCGCATCATTACCTCGTGGTTGCCGCGGCGGGCACCGTAGGAGTTGAAGTCCGTCTTTTCAACCCCCTGGCCGATCAGAAGCTGTCCGGCGGGGTAGTGGGCGGCGATGGCTCCGGCCGGTGAAATGTGATCGGTGGTGACGGAGTCGCCGAGCGTCAGCAGCACGCGCGCATCCCGGATGTCCGAAGGTCGGCCGGGCTCCAGGGAGAAGCCGTCGAAGTAGGGCGGTTTGCGGACATAAGTGGAGTCTTCTTCCCAGGCGAAGGTCGTGCTGGCCTTCACCGCCAGCCGCTGCCAGAACTCGTCTCCCTGGAAAATCCGGCCATACTGCTGGCGGTAGAATTTCTGTTTGACATGCTGCTGAACGAGCTCCGCCACTTCGGCGCTGCTCGGCCAAATCTCTTTCAGAAACACCGGGCGGCCCTGGGGGTTGTGTCCGACCGGCTCGGTGGTAAGGTCTTTGTCCACCCGCCCGGCCAGCGCAAACGCCACCACCAGCATGGGTGACATCAGGAAGTTGGATTTGATCCGCTGGTGGATGCGCGCTTCAAAATTGCGGTTCCCCGATAGAACGGCGGCCACATTCAAATCGTATCGGGTGATGGCCTCCTCGATCGCAGGCAGCAGGGGGCCGCTGTTGCCGATGCAGGTCGTGCAGCCGAAGGCCGCCAGATGGAACCCGAGCGCCTCGAGGTAGGGCAGGAGGGCGGCATCTTTGAGATAGTCGACCACCACCCTGGATCCGGGCGCGAGCGAGGTTTTGACGTGGATCGGCACCTTCAATCCGTGCTCGACCGCCTTCTTGGCGACCAGCCCGGCCCCGAGCAGGACCGATGGGTTGGAGGTGTTGGTGCAGGAGGTGATGGCGGCGATGACCACGTCGCCGTCGCACAGTTTCACCTCGTTCCCGTTCAGGACCAGGCTGCACGTCTTTTTCTTCGGCTGGCACGCTTCCGGCGGAGCGGCGGTCGAGCCCGACTCCTGGTGGAAGGTCGTCAGGGAAGTGGTTTCGGGTTTGCTCTCGTAGGCGCAGCCGAGGGCCTTCATGAAGCTGGTTTTCAGCTCCGGCAGAGGGATGCGGTCCTGCGGCCGCGCGGGGCCGGCTACGGCAGGCACGATGGTCCCCAGGTCCAGCTGCAGGACCTCGGTATATTCCGGCTTTTCGGCCCCGGTGTAAAACAGACCGAGCGCTTTGGAGATCTTCTCCACTACGGCGGCCTGGGCGGATCGGTTCGTCATGCGCAGGTAGTCGATGGTTTTTTCGTCGACCGGAAAATAGCCGACCGTGGCACCGTATTCCGGGGTCATGTTGGCGATGGTGGCCCGGTCGGGCACCGTCAGACTCTTCATGCCGGGTCCGAAGTACTCTACGAATTTTTCGACCACTCCGCGTCGGCGAAGCATTTCGGTGACGGCCAGAACGAGGTCGGTGCCCGTGATCCCTTCCCGGAGGGCGCCCGTCAGCCGCACGCCGATCACCTCCGGGATGGCCATGTAATAGGGTTGGCCCAGCATCACGGCTTCGGCCTCGATGCCGCCGACGCCCCAGCCCATGACGCCGATCCCGTTGATCATGGTGGTATGCGAGTCGAGCCCCACCACGGTGTCCGGAAACGCCAGCGTCCGGCCTTCCGATTTCTGCGTCGTGATGACGCGGCCGATGTATTCCAGATTCACCTGATGGCAAATGCCGGAGTTGGGGGGGACGACCTGGAAGTTGTCGAAGCTGGCCTGGGCCCATTTGAGCAGGGCGTAGCGCTCGCCGTTGCGTTCGTATTCGCGGGCCACGTTTTCGGTCAGGGCCTCCGTCGTGCCCCAGGCGTCCACCTGGATCGAATGGTCCACGATCAGATCCACGGGGACCAGCGGGTTGATCTTGGTCGGATCGCCGCCCAGCCCGGCCACCGCGTCGCGCATGGCCGCCAGGTCCACGACCGCCGGGACCCCGGTGAAGTCCTGCATCAGGACGCGCGCCGGGTGGTAAGGGATTTCCTGAGGCGCGGAGTAGCTCCGTTTCCAGCGGGCGATGTTGAGCACGTCGCTTTCCGTGACGACTCTTCCGTCCATTTTGCGCAGGAGGTTTTCCACCAGGATGCGGATGGTGAACGGCAGCCGATGGATTTTGGCCAGGCCCTTCTTCTCCAGCAGGCCGATGTCGAAAAAGCGATACTCCTTCCGGTTGACGGTGGCCTTTCGCAGAAACTCGGATTTTTTCATGGTCGCCCCCTTTGGAAAGCCTAGCGTGCTTCGATTTTGTAGACGTATTTGACCCAGTCGGACCCGAACCGATCGGCGGAGACCGCCCGCAACGGGAACCCGTGTTTCATGGGCAGGGTTTGGCCGTTGACCGCATATGCCAGAAACACTTTGCCGGCAGCCACTTCATCGGTTCGAAAGCCCTCAACCTTCTCGTAAGCGCCCGGCGGGCCGTGAAGCGTGACGGTGGTCACGTCCGCACGAGCTTGGGCGGTTTTCAGGATCTCCCGGACGGCAACGCCTTTCCAGAGGGCATGGATGGTGAACACGCCGGGGCAGATCAGGAGAACCTTCTCCTCCATCGCCGGCAGCGCCAGAAGCTCGGCATAGGTCAGATTCAGAGGGCGCTGCACCTTGCCGGCTACCGTCAGTCGCCATCGGTTCGGATCTTCGGTGTGGTCCGAGGCCCCCATGGTCTTGAACTGGTCGATCGGCTGGATGTCCAGGAGGCGGGTGTCGAGGGCCGCGGGGTGTTCATGTTTAAGGCTCTGCAGGTCGGTTCCCCTCGGGAGCAGCTTGCGCCGGGGGGCGGCAAACGCCCGGTCGATACCGAAAAACGCGGGGTGGGCGGCCAAGCCCAAACCGGCCAGGAAGCGGGACAGCAGCATGACGAACTGGCGGCGAGTGTTCATGCGGTTCCAGCCTCAGGGCCGGCGTTTAAGATGGCGGACGCCCTCCCGGCCCGCGACGATGACGTCATGGGCCAGCCCTATGAAAAGGCCGTGCTCGACGATTCCGGCCCGTCCGTTCAGCTTCTCGGCGATGGCGGCCGGGTTTTCCATCGGCCCGAACGCGGCGTCCAGCAGGAGGTTGCCCTGGTCGGTCGTGACCGGGCGGCCGCCCTTCGACCGCAGGGTGACGGCGGCCCCCATGGATGCCAGAAAACGCTCCTCGGCCGGCCGCGCAAATGGGACCACCTCGACCGGCAGGGCCCATGTCGTGCCCAGCCGGGGGGCGAGCTTGCTCTCGTCCACGATGATGATATTGCGTCGGGTCGCCTGGGCCAGGACCTTCTCCCGCAAAAGGGCCCCGCCGCCGCCTTTGATCAGGTTGAGCTCGGGGTCGACCTCGTCGGCGCCGTCGATGGTGACGTCGATCAACGGATGCGTTTCGAAATCGGTCAGCGGAATGCCGAGCTCGCGTGCGGCCTTTTCGGTGCGCAGCGAGCTGGGAATGCCGACGATGTCGTGCAGCCCGCCGCTGCGGATCCGTTCGCCCAGACGCTCCAGCGCAAACTGGGTCGTGCTGCCGGTGCCGAGTCCCACCACCATTCCCGATTCGACGAAACCGACGGCGATAACCGCGGCTTTCTGTTTGAGTTCCTCCTGAGGCGTCACGGGACCGTATCCTTAGCTTAAGCCAGCTGTTTGAGTTTGGTTGCGATGCTGTCGAGCAGCGCCTGGAAAGGTTTGGCGAAGGCGGCCACCCCCTCTTCCTGGAGCCGGCGGGTGACGGCGTCGAAGTCAACGCCGAGCTCCGCCAGACGTCGGATCTGCCGGCGGGCGCCCTCCAGATCGCGCGTCAGCGTCTCGGCGGCGGACCCATGATCGATAAAGGCTTTGACCGTCTCGGGCGGGAGCGTGTTGACCGTCTCCGGGCCGATCAGCTCGTCCACGTAAAGCGTATCGGGATAGGCTGGGTTCTTCGTGCTGGTGCTGGCCCACAACACCCGCTGCGTGCGGGCGCCCCGGGCGGACAACTCGCTCCAGCGCGGGGTGTTGAAAATCCGCCGGTATTCGTCATAGGCGATCTTGCAGTTGGCGATTCCGGCTTTGCCCAGCAGATCTCGGGCGCCCTTTTTTTCCAATTCCTTGTCCACCGCGGTGTCCACGCGGCTCACGAAAAAGGAGGCCACCGAAGCCACGGCCTGCACCGGGTGGCCGCCGCGAACGGACGGTCCCCGCAAGGCCAGCTGCTCCAGGCCGGCAATATAGGCGTCGGCGACGGCCTTGTAGTTTTCGAGGCCGAAAATCAAGGTGACGTTGATGTTTACGCCGGCGGCAATGCTGGCGGTGATCGCCGGCAGGCCCGCCGGGGTAGCCGGGATCTTGATCATGAGGTTCGGCCGGCCGACGGCCTGGAAAAGGCGTTGGGCCTCGACGGTCGTGCCATCCGTGTCGTTCGCCAGGAAGGGGCTGACCTCCAGGCTGACGTAGCCGTCGCGGCCCGCTGTCGAACGGTACACCGGAGCCAGCTCATCGGCGGCCAGCTGGATGTCCTTGATGGCCAGGGTTTCATAGATCGCGTCAACCGAGAGGCCGGCCTTGGCCAGCGTCCGGATCTCCCCGTCGTAGTCCGCTGAGCCGGCAATGGCCTTCTCAAAGATGGCCGGGTTGGAGGTTACCCCCCGTACGCCCTGAGCGACCAGCGCCTTCAGCTCACCGGAGGTGATCAAGGAGCGGCGGATGAAGTCGAGCCAAACGGATTGTCCCAATTTTTGAAGTTCAGAAAACGGCGGCATGAGAGGACTCCCTATTGATGGGGTAAGACGACGATGATTTTTCTTTTCTTGCCAGAAAAGCGGGAATTTTTCAAACTTTAAACGGTTCGAACGGCCCGCTGCGGCGCGACGGTCCGAACCAGTGCCCGGGGCCGAGGCGGATCAGGTGCGGTTTTCCCCCGGACGCAGCTTGTTGACGAATTTGGGAATGAAGAAAGAGACCATGAAAAGCCCCACCGAAAAGAACACCTTGAAAGAAACCAGTTCCGCCCAATTGCCCGAGGTCCAGATTTCCTTGAGGCTGCCGATGAAAAACGTAAAGATGAAGGTGCCCACCAGGATGCCCAGGCCCGTGCCGAAGAAATAGTCCCGAAAATTCACCTTGGTCAGCCCCATTCCGAAGTTCATGGGGGTGAAGGGAAAATAAACCAGCCGCAAATAGAGCACGGTGGCGAAGCCCTTGCGTTCGATGACGTCGTCATATTTGCGCAGGCGGTCGCCGACCAGGGTTGCAGCGAATTCCCGGCCCAGGGTACGGCCGATCAGGAAGGCGATGCTGGCGCCGATCATGGCACCGATCCAAACATAAACGAAACCCCAGTATGCACCGAAGATGACCGCCCCGATTCCGGTCAGGACCGAACCCGGCACGAACAAGCAGACCCCGACCGCGTAGACGGCGATGAAGACGAGGGGGGCCCACAGCCCGACGTCGGCCAAGAATCGGCCGAGGCCGTCGGCGGTCAGATAGTCCTTCAGTGCGGAAAAACGCACCAGAACAATCGCGGCGGCAATAAAGGCGACCAGGACGGCCGCTTTAAACACGGCCCTGCGCCGATGGGGGCGGTGATTGGGGATTGTGTCTGCGTCCATTGCGACTCTTCCTCTTGATCCATTACGGTTCCGGTGCGGTCGGTGTCCGGTACAACCGATCGCGTTCGATCGGCCCCTTGCTGCCGGCCGCGTATGAATACAAGCGCTGTTCCCGGTCCCCGCAGGTTTCGCATGCGTCCAGGATCGGGGACAGGAAGGCCCACGAGAGCTCCACCCCGTCCTGTCTCCAGAACAGCATATGATCGCCCAGCATGCAGTCGAGCAGCGCCTTTTCGTAGGCATCCAGCACGGGACCGGAATAGTTCTGGTGATAGTCGAAATCCATGGTCACGGTGCGAAGGCATACCGTGGCTCCGGGATTTTTGGTCTGAAACGTGAGCGTGATCCGCTCCTGGGGGTAGATCCCCAGGATGAGCCGGTTGGCCGAAATCGGCGCACCCAGCGTGTTCCGGAACATGGCGTGCGGCACGGGTTTGAACTGGATCGCGATTTCGGTCAGTTTTTTGGACAGGCGCTTGCCGGAGCTGATGAAAAAGGGAACGCCCTGCCAGCGCCAGTTGTCCAGGTGAACTTTCATTGCGGCATAGGTGGGGGTCAACGAGTGCGAATCAACCCCTTCCTCCTCGCGGTAGGCCGGCACCGGCCGGCCACCGACGATTCCGGCGGCGTACTGGCCGAGAACCAAATCGTCGTCGTAGGCGTGCACGGGGAAGGGGCGCAGAGCGCTGAAGACCTTCGCTTTCTCATCCCGGACCAATTCCGCCTCGAAGCGCGGCGGAGGCTCCATGGCGGTCAGCGCCAGAAGCTGCATCATGTGGTTCTGGAACATGTCCCGCAGGACGCCGGAGGACTCATAATAGCCGGAGCGGTGCTCGATGCCTAACTGCTCGTTGGCGCGGATGCTGACGTAGTCGATGTAGCGCCGGTTCCAGATCGGTTCGAATATCGAGTTGGCGAAGCGGAACATCAGGATGTTCTGGACCGTTTCCTTGGCCAGATAATGGTCGATGCGAAAAACCTGATGTTCACGAAAATGCCGGCGCAAGTCCTGGTCCAATTGGCGGGAGGTCGCGAGATCCGATCCAAACGGTTTTTCGAGAACGATCCGCGCCCAGCCGGCGGCCTCCCGGTTTTCAGCGCTCAGTTCGGCGAGGCCGAGATGGCGGGCCGCCGGACCGTATAGAGCGGGCGGCAGCGCCAGGTAGAAAATGCGATTGCCGTGAGTGGGCTGTTTGGTTTCGAGCGCGCTCAGAAAGCGCGCGAGATCGGCAAACGACCGCGCGTCCAAGTAGTTAAGCGCGCGGTAGAAAAGCCGAACCGAGAATGTCCGCCATGCGGAAAGGTCCCAGCCGTCCGCCGTTCGAATCGCGTCCGCCATTCGATCGCGGAACATCTCGTCGGTCCAAGGCGTGCGGCCGCATCCGACGATCAGGAACGATTCCGGCAACCCCCGATTGCGATAGAGGCTGAAAAGGGCCGGGATCAGTTTGCGCGACGTGAGGTCGCCGGTCGCTCCCAGGATGACGATGCTGCAGGGGTCGGACGGAACCGGCGCCAGACAGGCGCCGGCATCCAGCTTTAGGTCCGGCGCGCTGACGCTGGCCTTCAGCGCGCTGCCCCTGTCATTCGCCGGTCGTTCCGGTTGCATGCCACTCTCTTTCGCGCGGCGGCCGCGCGGGTTGAAGCCTCGCGCTTCAAGCGCGCGGATGCTATTCCGGCAGCGTGCAGGCGCGGCCTTTGAATTGGAAGAGCAGTTTGAGTCCCTTGCGCACTTTTTCCGAGAAAATTTTTTCCGAGAGGAAATTCCCGGCCACACGCTTGTTGATCTCGGCCGTGGTCGGGTATGGATGGATCGCCGCCGCAAGGGTGGCCAGTTTGACGTTGCCGTTCAGCACGGCCACCCATTCCGCCATCAGATCCCCGGCATTGGGTCCCAGAATCTGGACACCGATGGGCTTTTCTTTTTTGTTCAGAAGCATTTTGATCTTACCGATGCTTTCTCCTTCGGCCAGGCTGCGATCGTTGCCATGGAACTCCTCGCTCCAGAGATCATAATCAATGCCCGCCGCCTTGGCCGTCTTCTCGTTCATGCCGATGCTGGCGAGCGGTGGATCGGTGTAGGTGCACCAGGGCAGCCATGTGAAATTCGCCCTGCGTGGCAGGTGAAATACCGCATTGCTGACTACGATTCCGCCCATATACCCCGCGGCGTGCGTGAACTGAAAGCCTCCGGTCACGTCACCGGCGGCGTAGATGTGCCTGCGGCTGGTGCGCTGGCGATCGTCGACCTGGATGCCACGGCGGTCGAAATCGACGCCGATCCGCTCCAAGCCCAGCCCGTCGGCGTTGGCCTTGCGGCCCAAGGCGACCAGAACCGTTTCGGCACAGAGGCTTTGCGGCTGTCGGTCGGCGGTGCGGATGCAGACCTCGCGGGTGCGGCCGAGGTCCCTGACTTCTTCGATGGTGGCGTTGAGATGGAACCGCACCCCTTCGGCTTCCAGTGTTTTCTGGAGGGCGTTGGCGAGATCGCGATCCTCTTTGGGGAGTATCTGGTGGCCCATGTCGACCACCGCCACCTGGGTCCCCAGGCGGACAAAGGCCTGGGACATTTCCGTGCCGATGGGGCCGGCTCCCAGGATGATCATCGAGGCCGGCAGCCGATCCATGTAAAAAATTTCACGGTTGGTGATGAACGGGGTGTGCTCGATGCCCTTGATCGGCGGGACGGCGGCCGAGGAACCGGTGGCGATCACCCAGGTCTTGGCGGAAACCGGCTTCCCCTCCAGGCGGATGGTGTGATCGTCGCTGAACTCCGGGGTTCCGAACGCCACCTTGGCGCCCAGGCCGCAGAAACGCTCCTCGGAGTCATGCTTCTGGATGAGGTCGATCACGGAGCGGATGCGGCTGCTGATCTGCCTGAAATCGACCGGCGGCACCGCGACGGGCGGCAGCCCGTAGCGCTCGCCGTGCCGTATCAGATGGTAGACTTTGGCGGATTTAATCAAGGTCTTGCTGGGGACGCATCCGAAGTGCAGGCAGTCGCCGCCGAGATCTTTTTCTTTTTCCACCAGAAGCGTCCTGGCTCCCAGGCGCGCGGCGCCAGCGGCCACCGTCAATCCGGCGGCGCCGCCGCCGATCACGCCGATATCATAATCGAAACCCGCCACGCTGCCTCCATTATCCGCCGTTCAGGCTCCAGTCGTAGTCCAAGTATTTCAACTCGATTCGATCACGGCCGGCTTGCAGTTTTTGCTTCAAGTCGCCTTGTGCGTATTTAAGATAGAAATCGACGACGCCCGGGCTGAAATCGTCCGCAAACCATTTAAAGATCGAACTGACCCATAGTTGCCGGCCTTCCAGCCGTGAATTGGCCGGCTGGCTCAGGAACTCGACGGTAACCCGCGTCAGTTGCTTGTCCAGCCGGTCCCCGCGGTAAGGCTCGGGGAGAAGCGGGGGGCAGCTCTTGGAAGCGCAGTTGATGGCGAAGTGCACCCGGGGATCCCGGAAGCGCGGGCGGAGGATGTCGTGCTCGATGTGATCCAGGCTTAGAACCTGGTCGTGGATCCGAACGAATTCTTTCTTCCAGGGCGACTGAAGAAAGCTTCCGAGATCTTTGATGGACTTGATTCCCGGATAGGCGGTCAAGATGAGCTTGATGGTCCAGGCGTTGTAGGCATTCACATAAAATGCGAACTGCTCTTCCCGGTCCAGCCGGTCCGGCTCCACTTGCTCGAGCACCCTGAGATACTGATCCAAGCGGCCTTCCTCCGCCTTCCATCCGGCGTAGTTCACCCAGCCGTCTTTAACGTATTTTGAAAGAAGCTCCGCGTAGATGCCATGATCCACTGCGCCGTCGGCCGCCGTCGGCAGTGCCGTGGGCAGGATGAGAGCGGCCAGCAAAACCGAGATCGTGAGCGCTCCATTCTTCTTGATCGCAGACGCCGTCATTGTATCTTCCTCAACCAGGGGGAGCCGCTATCTGCTGGCGATAGCCTCGCGCAGCAGAAATAAGTCAAGGCGTCGCCGCCATCGCGCCGGCCTTGATGAGGGCTTCATCACGCTGCTTCGCGGTCAACGCCGCCCCAGCGTCGGTTCGGCCATAACCGTCCGGATGTCGGTGAACCCGATGGGTCCAAACGCCCTTAGAATGTATTTCGACTGGAAATCCCGGGCTTCGGCCGGGCTTCCGGGAGGGTATCCGCCGCCTCGGGCCAAGGCCACGCAGGCCGGCTTTCCGCTTACAAGGCCCTGATAGCCTGATTCGGGCGAGAAGCAGAAGGTCAGTCCGGGTTGGATCAACACGTCCAGGTAGTGCTTCAATGATGGTTGCCGTCATCAAACACAGGCAATAGATAAAGCAGGCGCGGCCGGTGTCAATTCCGGAGGGTGTCCACCCGGCTCGGCGGGCGGCTTGATTTGCCGCGCCCGCGTATTATGTTGGACGCAACGCGGTCGCTGACGTATTAGAGCATCCACAACCGATTGTCTGAAAGCCAAGAAAAGGAGGAGCATGATGGACGAACGCAAAGGTGCGATCACCCTTCGGGGCAACCCCTTAACCCTGCTCGGCAAGGAAATTAAGACCGGTGCGAGCGCGCCCGATGTGGAACTACTGGATAACGAACTTAAGCCGGTCCGAATTTCGGATTACAAAGGCAAGGTCGTGGTGGTTTCAGCGGTACCCTCGCTGGATACCCCCACTTGCGACATGGAAACCCGCCGGTTCAACACGGAGGCGGCGAAGCTTGGGGATAACGTAACGGTCCTGACGATCAGCACGGATCTGCCGTTTGCCCAGAAACGCTGGTGCGGAGCTGCCGGCGTGGACCGGGTGAAAACGCTTTCAGACCACCGGGAAGCAGCATTCGGCCTGGCTTACGGAGTGTTGATCAAGGAATTGAGATTGCTTGCGCGCTCCATATTCGTTGTGGACAAGGGCGGTGTGGTCCAGTACGTTCAGCACGTCAAAGAGGTCGCCCAGGAGCCGGATTATGATGCCGTGATAGCAGCCGTGAAGAAGTTGGTTTAGCAGCTTCTTGAGAAGAAAAGCCATCCGGACGGCTGTACTCTGGACGGCCCTGCCCTTCGCTCGATTGAGCGGCCGTCCGGATGGCGCTGGAAGGGCTTGCGGTATCCGAAACGCTTCGCCGACTAATTATCGTTGATGTGCTTGCGGAAAACATCCCGCCTTTCAACCAATTCTCCATCCCTGAAATAGTGTTCGCTGCGGCGGCCGTTGGATCGTCGCCGTTCGATGCCGTCGCGCCGGTCGAGCCCGCGGCGGCGATCCCCGCCGGAGCGTCTTTCGCTTCCCTCAAAGGGCTCAGCGTCTTTCCGGCGGTCTCGGCCGGACCGTGTGCCACCCTGGTCTTTTAATTGCTGATGTTCCGATGACGATGGGTGCGATTCAATTTGTTTGTCTATGCCCGCCATAATAAATTCCGCAGCGTTTCCGCCTGATTCGGTGACCCTTGTTTTTTTCTTTCCGGAAAAGATTGAGCAAGCTTTATGCCATTTGTCAGCTTAAATTTCATGACGCAAGCTATGCGCTTCTTTCGGTGTTCCAACCAGATGGACCTCTATGGTTCTGAACTCAACAGCAGGGTTGTTCCCTGCGTTGACAGCCGTCCGCTTGGATTCAACCCTTCAGGGAAAATTTACTGCTTGGGCGATGATGGAGAACAGAACGCGAGAAATTTTGCCACAGGGTTAGGCAACGCTTTCCAGGCGCGTGTGAATAATTTTTCCCATCGAAACGTCATTTGACGCACCGCAGGGTGTGGCTAACCCGCAGCCGTTTCCATAGTTCGCGAATAAGGATGGCGGCGGCATCCGTTTCGTCTGCGGGTACCCTGCGTGCCGTCCAGCGCAGGGATCTTAAGAGCGCCGGGTTTCCGTTGACTAGGCCGTACTGGCTGATGATGTGCTCGCCAAGGGTGCGGTTGAGAGCCGGCAGTTCGGATTCGGACATATTGGCAATGCTGACTCTGTCCTTGAACGGCAGATCGTCGAGCAGGCGGTCCAGCGCTTGCCTGACGTTGACTGGAAGGGTGTTCTGGGGGCCGGCCGCATCGAATGCCCCTGGATTTGCTGCGGCGATGGGTGCAAGGCTCAGGTAATAGGCGCTTTCCAGCAGCGATAAGGTGTCGCGATAGATTCGTGCATCCTTGCTGGCCCGGGGGCCGGCCACATTGAGAATCCGGATGCGATGAGCGCACAGCCATTCGACGATGCGAACGGCGGAAAGGAACGCGGAGGTTCGCTTCAGGTCGATGTGCAGCCAGGGGCGTTCGTGCTGAATTGCCATCTCACGGGTGGCTGCCGACCCGCCGGCCAGCTCGCCGCGCGAGATAATCAGCGTGCCGTCGGAATCGATCACATTTTTTTCCGTCCGTTCGGCATAAACTGCGGTGGGCGTCTCCCGCATCCGGTAGGCATCGGACAGGGGACCGTCTTCGGCCAGGCGGCCTTTGGGGACCCAGCCGCCGTGGGGGATGCCCAGTTTGATGGCCACGTCCAGCGCGGCACGGTCGACGCCGGTTTGGCCGCCCGAGACGATCTTCGAAAGCATGACCGTGTTCTCGACCTCAAAAATTGAAGACCGTGCGAGGACCCCCGCACGGTCTTCAGCCGGTGTTGGTTTCAGCTGGCTTATTGCTCGACCACGAAATGCGCCCGACGGTTTTTCGCCCAGGCATCTTCACTCGTGCCTCTGACCGCCGGTCGCTCCTCGCCGTAACTGATGGTTGCCATGCGCGCTGCCGGGATCCCGAGATCCACCAGAAAAGCCTTGGCCGACCTGGCACGGGCTTCGCCCAGCGCCAGGTTGTATTCGTTGGTACCCCGGTCGTCGCAGTGCCCCTCGATCGTGACTTTGACGCCGGAATTAGCTTTCAGAAACGTTGCCTTCTTGCGCAGGATGTCCTGAGCCTGCGTCGTGATAGCCGAGCTGTCGTAGGCGAAGTAGATATCCTCGTTTTCAAACGCCGCTCTTTCGGTGGCGCCGATCGAAACCCCACCGCCCCCCGGTCGTCCGGCCGTGCCGCTGAGGTCCTGCTCCCCGATTCCCTTGCGTCCGGCGGCTCCCGCGCCCGCACCGGCACCGCCGCCGGCAGCACCGTAACCCGCCTCCGATGCGATTTCTTTTTTCTGACAGCCGGGGACCGCAAAAAGGATAACGGCCATAAGAAGTAATGCCAGCGCTTTTGATCCCTGTTTTGTCATCTCGCTCTCCTTGGACGATTTTGACCTGACTTTGCTAAGCCAGCGGCCCCATCCTACGGGGCGCTCTCGCGCAATCTCTTATCTAAATTCATATACCAGAGGGTTCCAATTGTCAAAAGAGTTTCTGGGAGAAGTTCGCGTTACGCTTCCTGCATAAATTCGAAGCACAATCGTCGATGAATGGGTTGCGGGCGAATTGCTTCGGATTTCGAATTTGACCGCGAGGGGTGCGGGGTCGGATCACAGCAGCAGCGGCCCGGCGCCGAAGGTCCAGGCGGCGGTGGGCAAAAGTGCGGTCAAAAAAACAACATTTTTGTATAATTAAGCTTTTAATAAAACATATTTGTATTTAACAAATTATCACCCGAAATCCGATGGCAATCATAAATTTTAATATTATCTGTTGGTTGGATCCGTTTGACCGGGTTGGCACGGGATGTGATTTAGGGATGATCCGACCCGTCGATACGGGGCTTTCACTTTAACGCACGGGAGAAACAGGCATGAAAAAAATCGAAGCAATCATCAAGCCTTTCAAGCTGGACGAGGTGAAGACGGCCTTGGCCGAGATCGGCGTCACCGGCATGACGATCACCGAGGTCAAGGGATTCGGTCGCCAGCGCGGCCACAAGGAGGTCTATCGCGGAACCGAGTACCAAGTGGATCTGGTTCCCAAAATTCATCTCAGCATCGCAGTGGACGGGCCCTTGGTTGACAAGGTGGTGGATGCCATTCGTCAGGCCGCCCATACCGGCAAGATCGGCGATGGAAAGATTTTTGTGTCGTCGCTCGAGCAAACGATTCGCATCCGCACCGGCGAATCCGGGTCGGATGCGATCTAACGATGTCAGGAACTCTCGATCAGGGCACTTCGCAGGGTTCTGAAAGCTTGGCGGTCAAGAAAAAACATTTTAAGGCGAAAAGGAGAAAAACCAGATGAACAAATGGTTCAAGAGATGCAGCGTTGGGATACTAGCGGCCATGCTCGTATTCACATTGGCGGCCTTCGGGGGCGCCGCGGACGATCCCAAGCCCGATCCGTCCGGCAGCAACACCGGCGGCATTGCGGATATCGTCGGCGCCTCGGCCGGCGCGCCGACCGCTGACGAGATCAAGGCGATGGAAGCATCCGAACCGCTGGCGGCCAAGGTGGCGGATGCGGTGGGGAAAAACCGTGTCGCGATCAATGTCGTCTGGACGCTCGTGTGCGGCTTCCTGGTCATGTTCATGCAGGCGGGCTTCGCCATGGCTGAGACCGGCTTCACCCGCGCCAAGAACGCCGGTCACACCATGGCCATGAATTTCATGGTTTACGCCCTCGGCATGCTCGGCTACTGGCTGTCCGGTTTCGCGCTGCAAATGGGCGGTGCGGGGCCTTTTGCCACTCTCGGCGGCGGTGGCGTATTGGACGCGGAGTTCACGATCTCCATGTTCGGCAAGGAGTTCGGCCTTTTCGGCACCAAGGGGTTCTTTCTATCCGGCGACAGTTACGACGTCGCCGTGTTCACCATGTTTCTATTCCAGATGGTCTTCATGGACACCACCGCCACCATTCCCACGGGATCCATGGCCGAACGCTGGAGTTTCAAATCGTTCGTAATCTATGGAATCCTCGTAGGCGCTGTTATCTATCCGCTCTACGCCAACTGGGTATGGGGCGGCGGGTGGCTCGCCAAGCTGGGGAGCAACTTCGGCCTTGGCCACGGCCATGTCGATTTCGCCGGATCTTCGGTGGTGCACCTCACCGGGGGCGTGCTGGCATTGATCGGAGCCAAACTTTTAGGGCCCCGTCACGGTAAATTCGCCAAGGACGGCACGCCGAACGCAATCCCCGGCCATCACCTTCCGATGGCGGTGGTGGGCTGCTTCATTCTTGCCTTCGGATGGTTCGGGTTCAACGCGGGCTCGTCCTTGGCGGGAACCGACCTGCGGATCAGCGTGGTCGCGGTCAACACCATGCTGGCCGGTGCCGCCGGTGCGCTTTCATCGATGATCTACACCTGGCTGCGGTTCGGCAAGCCGGACATCAGCATGGCCGCGAACGGCCTGCTGGCCGGGCTGGTGGCCATCACGGCTCCCTGCGCATTCGTGACCGCCCCGGCCGCCGTCTTGATCGGCCTCATCGCGGGCGTGCTTTTATGTTGGGCCGTGGTGTTCGTGGAGCGCACGCTCAAGATCGACGACCCGGTTGGAGCCATTTCGGTTCACGGGGTCAACGGGGCCTGGGGCGTTTTTTCTCTGGGGCTCTTCGCCGACGGGACTTACGGCGACGGCTGGAACAGCGTCAAGGGGTCCGTGACCGGGCTCTTCTACGGCGATGGGGGGCAGTTTGCGGCGCAGTGCATCGGCATACTGGCCAACATCGTCTATGTCGGAGTGATTGGTTACGTCATGTTCAAACTCCTGGATGTGGCGGTCGGTCTGCGGGTGGATCCCGAGCAGGAAGTTGAAGGCCTCGATCAATATGAAGTGGCGGTCATCGCCTATCCGGATTTCCATATCCGCAGCTCACCGCGGTGAGACCGCCAGGATTCCGATATCGCACCTCCCGGATGATGGATGGTACCGGTGCACAACGCGTCCGGGAGTCGGGCACGATCGAACGAAATGCGAAAAGGGAAAGGAGGTGGAATTTAGGCGCCAATAGGATTTATCAAACCTTAAACCAAAAAAATGGGTTTGCGGGACGAAA
This sequence comes from Desulfobacterales bacterium, assembly GCA_030834695.1. Classification (GTDB taxonomy): domain Bacteria; phylum Desulfobacterota; class Desulfobacteria; order Desulfobacterales; family SpSt-501; genus SpSt-501. The sequence goes on along the minus strand of JAUQXK010000061.1, from coordinate 7,726 downwards.
CCAAATTACGATTGAGAGGAAAAAGAACAGATGAAAAAGTGGATGATCGTTTTTTCAGCGTTGCTTTTAGCGGCTCCGGCCATGGCGGCAGACTGGGAATTCTCCGGAAGCCAGCGCATGGCCACCTTCTGGAACAGTTTCGACTACGGGGATTTCACGGTAAACGGCGAGGATGACGATGCCGACTTGACCTGGAATTTCCAAACGAACTCCCGCCTGGAAGCCAAGGTCAAGGCCGACAAGGTTAAGGGGCACATCGAGCTCGGCCTCAAGGGCAGCGACGGCAGCGACGTGGATGTGGCGACTCGCCGGGCCTACGGGACCTGGAAATTTTCGGACAGCGCGGCTCTGACCGTCGGCAAGGATTACTCGCCGATCATCCAGTTCACGTCCGGCCAGGTCATCGACGACGATCTGGGGCTTGCCGGCATCGGCACCAACGACAGTTTTCGTCCCGGCCAGCTTCGGCTGGAGCTCGGCGATTTCCAGATTGCTGCGATAACGCCCTATGGCAGCCAGACCGTGGGTGGGGCCGGCAGCGACCTGGACAAATACCTGCCCAAGCTCGAAGCGGCCTATGCCGGGAAGATCGGCAGCTTCACCTTCACCCCGGCGGCCGGGTTCCAGTACCTGAAGGAAGAGCGCGGCGCCAGCGCCGTCCTGACCGACGATGTCGATATCATCTCCTATATTTTAGGACTGGAGTTGGGCTATGAAATCGGTCCGGTTTATATCAAGGCCGCCGGCGGCTGGGGGCAGAACTGGAGCAATGCCAACTGGAACGCGGACGGATACACCAGCAACGCTAACGCCGGGGCGGCCCTCAATGCCGCCGGCGACGACACCGAAGATTGCATGAGCTGGCAGGCGGCCCTGATCCTGGGGTTCAAGGTTTCCGACGCCCTGCTTTTGGAGGCGGGCGCCGGATACCGCAGCGACGACAACGACGCCGCTTCCGACCAGGACGAGGCTTGGTCGGCATACCTGCAGGCGGTTGTGACCCTGGCGCCGGGCGTCTACATCGTGCCGGAAGTCGGCTACTTCGACTTCATGGACAATGCCGCGGGCGAGGATGAAGGCTACCGGTGGTATGCCGGCGCCAAGTGGCAGATCGATTTCTAATTCCGCCAGACGTTCCGAATGAAAAGCCCGGGGAGCTTGATCGCCCCGGGCTTTTGCCCGATAGCCATAGCGGCCGGGCGTTGCATGCCTGAAAGGGGAAGGGCAGCCTTATTTCAATTCGTAGTTAATCCCGGCCGTTCTTTTCTGGTCGCCGGTTTTTATAAGAACCAGCAGCTCATACTTGCCCTTCTCCGGCATGCTGAAATAAGCATCATAGCTTTTCATCGAGCTTTCATATTTAAGGCTTTTGATCTGGTCTTTGGCCAAGGGGTCCACCACCTTCATGCTGACCGCAGCGTCGGTAATCTCCTTTTGGGTCGTTGGGTCCGTCAGGACGACCGTAACATTGTGGGTGGTGCCCGGCTCGATGTCATCCTTCATTTTCATGTCCTTGAGCATTTTGCGGTGCTCGGCATTGGCCATGACCTGGAAGGTGACCTTGATCCCCTCCACCAGCACTTCACGGGTGTCCATTTTCATGCTGCCCGCTCCCGATCCATGGCCGTGGCTGTGCTGGGCCCACGAATAGCCGGGGATCAGCATGCCAACGACGCCGGCCGCGAGAGCCAACCATTGGTACGGTTTCATCTGCAATCCTCTCTTTTTTAATGTTGCCTGTCGGACGCCTGCAGGCGTCCGCGCTTGAGCGCCCGTTCCTTCACCATCGCGAAAATGACGGGAGTGATGATGAGCACGTGGATAGTGGAGGTGACGACCCCGCCGATGATCGGGGCAGCGATCGGCTTCATGACGTCCGCGCCGACCCCGGCGGACCACATGATCGGGATCAGGCCGATCAAAGTGGTGCCCACCGTCATGAGTTTCGGCCGCAGCCGCAGCACCGAACCCTCGACCGTGGCGTCGCGAATATCCTGGGAACTGACCGGGCCCCGCTTCAGCCGGCGGTCGAGGGCCTCGTGAAGATAGATAATCATCACGACACCGGTTTCCACGGCAATCCCGTACAACGCGATGTAGCCGACCCAGACCGCCACGCTGAAGTTGTAGCCCAGCAGATACTGCAGGATCACGCCACCGGTCATGGCATACAGCACAGCGACCATCAGGATGACCGACTCGGATATGGAATGAAACGTCATGTAGAGCAGGATGAAGATCACGAAAAACACGACCGGCAGCAGGATTTTCAGGCGTTCCTTGGCCCTCAGCTGAAACTCGTACTGGCCGCTCCACGAAAGGAAGTACCCGGCAGGAAGCTTGAGTCTTTCCTGAATCACCCGTTTGGCTTCCTCCACATAGCCGCCGATGTCTTTTGCGGTGACGTCGATGAACACGTACCCGGCCAGCATGGCATCCTCGTCCCGGATCATCGCCGGCCCGGTCGTCACCCGGATGTCGGCAAGCTGAGCCAATGGGATTTGAGCCATCCCGGTTCCGTAAGCGCCGCCCGCCTCCATTTTGGCGCTCCCGCCCATCCGAGCCGGTACCTGAATGCGTTTGAGCTTCTCGACGTCGTCGCGCAGTTCCCGGGGGTAGCGCACGTTGATGGGGTAGCGCTCGCGGCCCTCGACGGTACGGGCGATGTTCATGCCGCCGATCGCTGACTGGATCACCTCCTGGACCTCACCCACCGTCAGGCCGTAGCGGGCGATGGCATCGCGCTGGATGTCGATGTCGATGAAAAACCCTCCGGCCACGCGTTCGGCGTAAACGCTGCGGGTCCCCGGCACGTCCTTTAAAATACCCTCGATCTGGATGCCCAGATCCTGGATGGTGCTCAGGTTGGGGCCGAAGACCTTGATGCCCACGGGCGTGCGGATGCCGGTGCTGAGCATGTCGATCCGCGCGCGGATCGGCATGGTCCAGGCATTTTGAAGCCCCGGGAACTGCATTTTCCGATCCATCTGCTCCACCAGTTCGTCGTAGCCCAGGGGGCGCTCGGCACCCAAAATCGCTGCCGCGGCGGGGCGCAGCCATTCGGGAAGATAACCGTAATCCCTTTTCACCTTGCGCCATTCGCTCTTGGGTTTGAGGTGGACGGTGGTCTCCATCATGCTGAACGGCGCCGGGTCGGTGGCGGTTTCGGCCCGCCCGGCTTTGCCGAAAACGGTCTCGACCTCGGGGAAGCTTTTCAGGATCTTGTCCTGCATGGCGAGGATCTTGCCGGCTTCGGTCACGGAGATGCCGGGGCTGGTGACCGGCATGTAGAAGATGGTGCCTTCGTAAAGCGGCGGCATGAACTCGCTTCCGATGCGGATCATCAGGACGACGCTGAGCGGGATCAACAAGAAATTGATGAACAGGGCGGTCTTCCTGAATCGAAGCGCCCAGCGGATGACCGGTTCATAGATCCATCTCAAAAACCGCGAGATGGGATTGACGGCCTCCGGTTTGAGGCGCTTGCCTTTCAAAAAAAGCGTCATCAGCACCGGGACCAAAGTGATGGCGAGGATGGAGGAGGCGGCCATGGCGAAGGTCTTGGTGAAAGCCAGCGGCCGGAACAGCCGTCCCTCCTGAGCTTCCAGCATGAAGACGGGCACAAAGGAAATGATGATGATGACCAGGGCGAAAAAAATACCCCGTCCCACCTGCTGGCAGGCGCGAACCAGGGTGGCGGAGCTGTTCCGGCGATCCGAGTCGGTCCCCTCGGACAGGTGGCGGTAGCCGTTTTCCACCATGACGATGGAGGCGTCCACCAGAACGCCGATGGAAAGCGCGATGCCGCCGAGCGACATGATGTTGGCAGTGATCTGCAGAAAGTACATGGGGATGAAGGAGATCGCCACGGCGATCGGCAGAGCGAAGATCGGTACGAAGGCGGAGCGGAAATGCAGCAGGAAAACGATCACCACGAGGCTGACCACCACGATTTCCTCGATCAGCGTCTTCTGCAGGTTTTCGATGGACAGGCGGATCAGCTCGGAACGATCGTAGGTCGGGACAATTCTGACGCTCTCCGGAAGGCCCGGTGAAATTTCCGCAATCTTGGCCTTGACGGCGTTGATCACATTGAGGGCGTTCTCGCCGTGGCGCATCACCACGATGCCGCCGGCCACTTCGCCCCGGCCGTCCAACTCCACGATCCCGCGCCGGATGTCGGGCCCGAAGGCGACGTTGGCGATGTCCCGCAGCAGCACCGGGGTTCCGCTCTTGCTGCCCACCACGATCGACTGGATGTCCGCCGGCGACTGGATGTAGCCCCGGCCGCGCACCATGTACTCCCGGCCGGACATCTCGATCAGCCGGCCTTCCACGTCGTTGTTGGACATCTTGATGCGGTCCATCACCTCGCGGATGGAAAGCCCGTAGGACGACAGACGGTTGGGGTCGATGTTGACCTGGTACTGCTTGACGAAACCGCCCACGCTGGCGACCTCGGCCACCCCCTCGACGCTCGCCAGGGCGTAGCGGATGTACCAGTCCTGCAAGGTGCGCAGAAAGGCAAGATCGTGCTTGCCGCTTTCATCCACCAGGGCGTAGGTGAAGACCCAACCTACGCCCGTCGCGTCCGGGCCGAGGACCGGGGCGGCGCCCTCGGGCAGCCGCCCCGATATCTGCTGCAGGTATTCCAGCACGCGCGATCGCGCCCAGTAGAGATCGGTTCCGTCCTCGAAAATGGCGTAGACGAAGGAGAAGCCGAAATCGGAAAAGCCGCGGACGGTCTTGACCCGCGGGGCCGAAATGAGGGCCGTGACGATCGGGTAGGTCACCTGGTCCTCGATCAGGTCCGGGCTGCGGCCTTCCCACGGCGTGTAGATGATCACCTGCACGTCGGAGATGTCCGGCACCGCGTCGAGCGGGATATTCCTCAGCGCATACACCCCGCCCAGGGTCAGCAGCAGCACCGCGGCGAACACCAGGAACCGGTTCCGGGAACATATTTCAATCGTTTTCTCGATCATGGTCAGTGCTGGTGGCCCATGCCGCCGACGGCCTCTTTGAGTTTCGATTCCGAATCGATGAGGAAGTTGGCGCTGGTGACCACCCGCTCCCCGGCCTTGAGGCCATCCAGGACTTCATAGACATCGCCCGCCTTGACCCCCAGCCTGACTTCGCGCGGCTCGAAATAGCCGGAGCCCCGGTCGACGATGGCCACTTTGCGGACTCCGGTGTCGATGACCGCGCCTTCCGGCACCGCCAGTTTGTCGCCGAAGCGCACGGTGATCTCCACATTGGCGAACATCTCCGGTTTGAGCTTGCCGTGGGGGTTGGCGAATTCATATCTGACCTTGGCGGTCCGGGTCTGCGCGTCCATGTAAGGGTAAATGTATATGGCTTTGCCGGTGAAAGTTTCACCGGGGTAGTAGGCCATTTGAATGGCCGCCGGCTGCCCCACGCGGATGGCCGACAGCTCGGATTCGTAGATGTCGGCGATGAGCCAGACCACCGAGAGATCGGCGATTTTGAAGAGCGCCATGCCGGCATCCACAAACTGGCCCTTGTTGACCATCTTTTCCAACACGTGGCCGGTGAACGGGCTATAGAGCGTCAGGGTCTTCTTCGGTTCACGGCTGTCCTCGAGCGCTTTGATCTGGGCATCGCTGATATCCCAGAGCCGCAGGCGCCGGCGTGCGGATTCGGCCAGCAGCGTGCCGCCTTCGGAAACTTCGGAAAACGGGCTTTTCGACCATTCTTGCCTGGCTTTGAGAGCCAGCAGGTATTCTTCCTGGGTGGAAACGAGTTCCGGGCTGTAGATGGTGAGCAGCGGCGCCCCTTTGCGGACGAACTGCCCCGTGAAGTCCACGTAGAGCTCCTCGATCCAGCCGCTGATTTTGGGCGAAATGATTCCGATGCGTTTTTCGTCGTAGTCGATCCGACCCACGGTGCGGATGACTTTCTGCAGCGATCGTTGCTCCACCGTTCCGAACCGGACTCCGATGAGTTGCTGGCGTTCCGGGGATATCTGAACGGTGCCCGGTGAGATTTCCTGGACCTTGCCCTCCTTCTGAATGGACTCCAGGGAGAGTCCCTTCAGTTCGTCGAAGTCGTCGGCTTTCTTCACCGGTGCCGGGGAGCCGGCGCCGTGGCCGGGTGGATGCTGCGCCCGGCTGGACGCGGCTCCGGCCGAAACCGCGGCCAACAGCAGGACGGCCCATACCAGGCGATTCATTTCAACACCTCCCGGGACAGGGTCGTCCCCACCGAGGCTTCCAACGCTGCCAGGCTTTTCTCGTACGCGGTCAGTGCGTCGTGGTAGTCCAGCTCATAACGGTAAAGCCGCATGTGGCTGTCGAGCAGGGTCATGAAGTCGGCCTTGTTGACCATGTAGGCGCTCATGGCCGTATCGATCTGCAGCCGGGCCTGGGGGATGATTCCCGTGCGGTAGAGCTCGACCTTGCGCTCCAGGCGTTGAGCCATCGACCCCATGTCCGCGATCATGAAAAAAATTTCGTTTTGCGCGCTGGCGTATTTGGCCTGGGCGGAGCGAACGTCCGCGTAGCCCTCGGCAACCTTGCGCTCCTGCTTGGACTTGATGAAAATGGGCAGGTTTATTTCGATCATGCCGGAATACATGTCCAGCCGGTCTTCCCGCTGGCCATAGGCGAATTTCAGGTTGAAGTCGGGAAGATAATCGCGCTTGGCGAGCTCGATGTTCTTGCTGCGGGCGCCGATTTCATGTTTCAGCGCTCTGAGCATGGGGTTGCTCTCAAGGGCCTGTTGCTGCAGCTCTTCGATGGAGATAGGGGCCGGTCTGAAATGGACGTCTTCCGGACGCCCCATCGGGCTGTTGCGGGGCCGGTTGAGCAGATAGTTGAGTTTGGCCGCCAGGGCCCGTTTCTGCTGATCGAGCATGATCAGGTCGTCCACCATCTTGGAGATTTCCACCTGGTTGCGGATGACGTCCTCCTGAATGCCCTGCCCGAGGGCGTAACGAGTCTGGGTGATCTTGACCAACTCCTCCAGGAGGCTTTTGTTGCGCCGGGTGACCTCCATGGCCCGGTAGGCGTGGGAAAGATCGTAGAATGCGGTTTTGACCTCTTTGGCTACCTGGTTGGCAGTGTCATCGGCCTCGGCTGCGCCCGCGTCGGCCTCCCTGGCTGCGGCCTCCTCGTTCAGGCCTCTCTTGCCGGGGAACGGAAATTTTTGGGAAACAGCGATTTCCTTCGTGGTCATGTCTTCTTCATCGAAATCAAAGCTGTTGGGCAGGTTGACCACCCCGAAGCTCAGCATGGGGTCGTCGAGGGCGCCGGCCTGGGGTATTTTTTCCTTGAGGGCGGAGTGCTTTTCGCGGGCGGATAAAATCTTCGGGTTTGCTTCGATGGCCTCCTGGACCAAACGGTCCACATGGATGAGGTGCTCTTGCGCAGAGGTGCCGCTGACGTGTGCAGACGAAATGACGACTGCAAAAACCCACACCATCCGCCTCATGGTCATCGCCTCCTTATGTTGGAGTTATTAATCGTCTCGGAATAGTGCCGTCATGCCGGACGTGATAAGCCTGCCCCGTACCACGATACGGGGGCATCCAGAACGGGTTGGATTCACTGGATTCCGGCTAAAAGCATGCCGGAATGACGACGTAAAGACAATTATGAGACCCGCAATATGTTGGAGTTGGTCGCACGGATATGAGTCTACTCGTTTCGGGTTCGAGCCAACGACAGGGATCGAGGTTGAAAATGAAGCGAATTGGTAGGATCAA
>JAUQXK010000060.1 GCA_030834695.1 Desulfobacterales bacterium | reverse complement strand
TGTAAATCCTGTTGATCCTGTCGGATTATCTTTTGTCCCTGTACCGTGCACCCTGCGCCGTGCACCGTTTATTCACGCCACTTTCTTCGTCCTCGGCTGGGTCGCCGAGCGCCTTCCGCACCTCGTCCGCGAAATTATCGCTCGCGGCCACGAAGTGGCTTCGCACGGTTCCAGCCACCGCATGTGCCGGCCGCTTTCCGACGCGGAACTGAAAGATGAACTCACCGGCAGCAAGCGGCTCCTGGAGGACATCACGGGCGTCGAGGTGGCGGGCTTCCGGGCGCCGAACTTCTCAGCGGACGACCGGGTTCTGGATCTCATCCGGGAGTGCGGCTACCGATATGACTCCAGCTACAACTCCTTCAGCCTGCACGGCCGCTACGGCAAGATCACTCTCAACGGCCAGCCGAGAGCCGGCATTGCTTACGAACTCAGTGATATCTTTTTCGAACTCCCCGTCAGCAATTTGAGCTTGAAAAGCTTGATCGGTACACGGTGCACGGTGCACGGTGCACGGAAAAACTCTCGGTATGTTCTGCCCTGGTCTGGCGGCGCTTACTTCCGGCTTATGCCGCTCGGGGTCTTCCATCGGGGCGTCCGCGCCATCCTCGACCGCGACGATGCTTACGTCTTCTACATGCACCCTTGGGAAATCGACCCGGAGCAGCCGCGGGTCGGGCAGGCATCTTCGGCCGCTCGCTTCAAGCACTATACGAATCTGGAGAAGACGATGGGCAAGCTGCAGGGGATGATTGAAAGATTTGAGGATTGCAGGTTTGTGGGATGTGGGGAATATATAAAGACGGTACACGGTGCACGGAGAAGGAAAAAAGGAAAGTGCCTAAAGGGCGCTAAAGTGTCTAAAGTCAAAAGAACGGCTAACGGTGCACGGCGCACGGCGTAGGGTGCACGGCAGAAAGAAATGCAAATCCGGCAGGACATGCTTTTAGCCGATTGACAAGGGCTCCATAAAGTCCAATTTAGGTCTTAATTATGACTTTTAATATTGGGTGGCTGTTATGAAACTAAGCCAGGATCTAAAACCGGTCAGCTATTTTAAGAACAACATGGCTGAAGTTCTCCGGAGATTGAATGAAAACCAGGGTACCATGATCATAACGCAAAATGGCGAAGCCAAGGCCGCGATCATAGACATTCAAGCATATGAAGAACTGCAGGAAACCCTGGCGATGCTTGAGATGCTAGCTCAAGGAACAAAAAGCGTGGCTGAAGGCCGTTACCGTCCGGCTGACCAGGTGTTGCAGGAATTCGATGAGAGAATCGATAAGGATTTCCCCTGATGCCCCTTTGAGCTTTCAAGAACCTCTCATTTCGAATACCGTCAAATCATCCAAAACAAATTCAGAATAATCTACCAAGTTGCCAAACCGAACGTCTTTGTCTTCGGGATTATTCACGGTTCGCGCAATATTGGTGAGGTGCTAAGGCATCGGCTGCTGGGTTGAAGTTCAGCTTTGCCTTCCCCGCAGTCCGATGTGAAACCTGTTTACGACGAATGCAGCGAACTCCTCGCCATCTTCAGCTCCATAGGCCGAAGAGTCTGATTCCGTTATATTTTTTAAAAAAATTTTAGGCACTTTAGTGCACTTTAGGCACTTTCTATCATCCCCTTACACCGTGCACCCTGCACCGTGAACCGTTCTTTTTTTTATCTTTCATCGCCGTTTTCTCTTGGTTTGACATGTCGATTGCCATTCGTTAGAATAAAAATGAATCCATTCGAATAGAGGTGACGCATGGCTAAGACGGTGACCTTGAGGCTTGATGATGAAGTCTATGATCTTTTTGTTGAGGCGGCGAAAGCAGAAAAACGGTCCTTGTCGAATCTGATCGAAACGGCAGCTTTGAGCCGGATCCATGAGCAGCAGTTCATCGATGACGCTGAAATGTCCGAGATTCTGGCGAATGAAAACCTGCTGAAACGCATGCAGAAGGGCGCTCGCGAATCCAAGCTGGAGAAGGGTCGGTTCGTTGACTGATTTCCGGATTTTTGAAACCGATCAGTTTCAAAAGGACTTGAACCAGCTTGCTCGTTCCGCGATGCCCAAGTTGGTGAGTAAGCTTCACGAGTATGTCTATCCGCAGCTGCGTTCGAACCCATCAACAGGTCCTACTATCAAACGATTGAAAGGGGCATACTCGGATATATGGCGGTATCGTATCGGCGCCTGGCGTTTTTTCTACAAGGTCGACCCAACGGCCCGGATCGTGTCCATGATTGCCGCCGCCCATCGCAGCAGCGCATATTAGGTTGAAGTTTCTATTCGATGAAGTCGTGTCATCCCCAGTGTCTTTGCCGTGGACCGTGTACCGTGAACCGTTTTTCAATTGTCTGCGGT
>JAUQXK010000059.1 GCA_030834695.1 Desulfobacterales bacterium | reverse complement strand
GGAAGAATAGGGGGACGTCTTTAAATATTTAATTGACATGGCCATTAGAGTTTCATAATGATGCCGGCATGCCACGTTTAGCACGCATGGATGCGCCCGGGGTGATCCACCACGTCATTATTCGGGGGATCGAGAAGGGGGCGATCTTCCGGGATCAGGCTGATCGTGAAGACTTTATAAGGCGATTGGAAGCTCTGATTCCCGAGACCCGGACCCGCTGCTATGCTTGGGTGTTGATGCGCAACCACGCCCATTTTCTGTTTCGTTGCGGGCTCAATGGTCTGCCCAACCTGATGCAACGGCTGCTCACGGGTTATGTGGTGCGCTTCAATCGGCGCCATCGGCGCTATGGCCAGCTATTTCAGAATCGCTACAAGTCCATCGTTTGCCAGGAGGATGCTTATCTGAAGGAACTGGTCCGATACATCCATTTGAATCCCGTACGGGCGAAGATGGTGGATGGGTTTGCGGGGCTGAAAGAATACGCTTACAGCGGTCATCGAGTTCTCTTGGGAGTTGGGGAGTGCCCCTGGCTGGACGACCGCTATGTTCTAAGACAATTCGGCAAGGGGCTGCGCGCTGCCCGCACCCGTTATCTGGCTTTTGTTGAGGCCGGCATGGACCAGGGCCGCAGAGAGGATCTTACCGGAGGCGGGCTGATCCGCAGTTTAGGCGGCTGGTCGGAAGTGAAGCGGCTGGGCCGCAGCGGCCGGGAGCGGGTCAAAGGCGATGAACGGATTCTGGGAGATACGGAATTTGTCTTGCAGATTCTGGAACAGGCCAACGAAAGGCTCGAGCGGCGGTATGAGCTATCCAGCCGGGGCTGGGACGAAACAAAGGTGGCTCGCCGGGTGGCCGACATTTATGGCATTGCAGCGGATGATATGTTCCGGAAGGGTCAGAATCGCCATATCGCTGGAGCACGGGGATTGTTCTGCCATTGGTGCCGGCAGGAGCTTGGGCTGTCGGTGACGGCGCTGGCCAGAATGCTATCGCTCACGCCTGCCGCAGTGGTCTATGCCGCCAGGCGAGGGGAGCGATCCGCCGCGGACAATGACCTTCTGATCGAGCCTTGATTTAATTTCTTAAAGACGTCCCCGATTTGCACCTTCGTTCAGGTAATCCCCACACCCTTGGCATCCTGCCATCGTTTCGACTCAGGCACGCTCAAATCCGCGATCCCTCCTGAGTTTCATGTGATCTCTAAAACGTTGGCGAGCGCACCTGCCGGTGAAATCGTATCGAATATTGCATGCGGGTGCATGGGATGGCGCCGGCTCGCTCAAAATACAGTATTGACCCCATTCCCTTAGTCTGGGCTTTCAAAATATGATTGTTTCAAATTCAGGCATTCGGAAACCAGCTAAAAAAACCCCACCAACGGCCATGCATGCCAAAAACAAATATGGCCGGCGACATCGATGAGCCCTCATATGAATGCGAAATCCGAATCCAGGAAAAGCGAGCGCTTCAGCCGTGAATGTTTAATTATGCTTGGGGACGAGCTTGAGCTCACGCCTTACTATGCCGTTTCCAAAAATGTGAGCGCCGGGGGAATGTATTTCAAGTCGCTGTTCGAGCTGAACCGGGGGGCTTGTGTCCAAATTTGCATGGACGACTACTCAACGCATCGAAACCGGGTTCAAGCCCGAGTCGTGTGGTGCAAAAGGCTGGATAACACAAAACGCTTCCAGTTCGGGGTGGGTGTTGAATTCCTCCGGCCGACAGAGGACATCGGCAGGGGCATTATCCGATCAGATGACCGGCAAATGACGTCGCTCACTGCAGAGTGAAGAGCACGATGCATGGCTCGCAGTTGGTCTTATTAAGGGGCTCATAATTGCCTTTGTCTCGTCATTCCGGCATGCCCCGGATTACCAATCTCCGGGACAGGCTTTTAGCCGGAATCCAGGGAATTCAACTCGTTCTGGATGCCCCCGTATCGTGGTACGGGGCAGGCTTATCACGTACGGCATGACGGTACTATTTCGGGACGATTAATAAGCTAATCGGGAAATAGCGCCATCCTCGGGGGCCGTGCCTGGGAAGGGAAAATTAAAATGGAAACTGGTGGGAATGTTCTGGTAGTTGACGACAACAACGACCTGAGGACGACTGTCGCCAATATGCTGTCCCACTTGGGCTATACAGTCGCTTCGGCCGACAGCGGCGAGAACGGGCTGAGCCTTTTTCTGTCCGACACATTCGATGTGGTCTTGTCGGATTATAATATGCCGGGGATGGATGGGGTGGCGTTCGCTTACAATGTCAAGGAAAGGTCTCCGGGCACGCGGGTGGTTATCATGACAGGCGCCGGCAAGGACACCGTTTTTTCAAGAAAGAGCACCGCCGTGGATCAGGTAATTTCAAAACCGTTTACCCTAGCAGAAATAGACAACGCGATCCAACACACTTGACAAAACGAGTGGTCTAATGACCCCACTTTGCCGGTGCAGCTTGTGAAGCTGGCAATGTGAGGCATATTCCTGCAACACTGAAAAACCACCCTTCAATCCTATGCTTCCTTAAGGTCAATTCAGTTCCCGGCGCTAAGACATCAATGAGATCCTATATGACATCGCATTGGGGGATATTCGGGACGAGTCTGAAATTATAACTTTTTTACCATAACCTGTTGTTGGTTAATGCAATACTCCACACCCGGCGTATTTCAATTCGCAAGCCGCCTGAGCGTCGATCTACAGTAATCTTGGCTGCCTCGCGAAAGTTTCCCGGGAAACGGTGAGGATGACCGATTCCCGCCCCACGGGCTCAACCACAAAAAAGACTCCATCTGCGTCGCCGCCGAGTGAGATGGCGTTGCGGATGGCATCCTCGACCCCATCCGACTCCAGGAAGGCGATGATCGCCTCGGGCACGCTGCCCTGGCAGGTCACGTCGAAGCCATACTCTTAGCGGATGTCGTCCAGCCTGCGGTTCAGGTTGTACCCGAAGCGGTCGGAGATTTCTTGCCGGATATCGCTCTTTGCGGCGCCGGTGCGCGCGAGGTACACCGCTAGGGCCACGGCTTGAGCGCCCTTGACGCCCTCCGGGTGGTTGTGGGTGACCTCGGCGCTGAGCCGGGCTTCAGCCAGCACCTCCTTGATGCTGCCGCAGGCAAATCCCACCGGGCCTACCCGCATCGCCGAACCGTTGCCGAAGCTTTGGTAGGGCCCCCTTTCCGGGTGGAAGACCTACTTGCGGAAGCTGCCGCCGTAGCCGCGGTCGGGGTGGGTCCGGCCGAAGCTGCGGTAGGCTTCGACATAGCCCGTTCGGGTGAGGAGGCAATGGGCGGTCGCCACCGGCAGCACCGTGTCGTCGGTGAAGTGCGAAGACTTCCTGAAGAGCAGGAACTTCTTGGTGGTGATCCCGTGACGTTCGTAGACCGAGCCGATGATGTCACCTGCGATTGCGCCTATCATTTCAGGTCCTCCCGAGGACTATAGAATCAACAATACCAAGCCGGATGAAGACCTCAAAGGGCGCGGTCTAACAATTCATTCAAACCGACGCCGCTGCGCTGCGCGGCTTCATTCAGACGTTGAGAATATCAACGTAAACTCGACTCCCGACAACAATGCCCTCACTTTCCGAATGGAGCCGATAATGACCCTTTGACAAAGAGTCCTGCTAAGACGTTCTAACGGAAGCAGCAGGACAACCTGCTACTGGTGATGGAGGACTCGTTCAGCCTTGTAACGCTCTAATATAAAACAAGATTTATTTTTCTACGCGCTTGCCTATCGGGGAGCCAAGCAAACACAGGGGCCTGGAAACGATTCCAGGTCCCTTTCGTTAGTGCGCCCGGCAGGGCGCAGATAATTCCAGCCTTGTTTCCAACCCAATTTGCAATCAGCTGAATATTGAAATCATTCCCCCCAATTCCATCGAAAAAACCTCTCATTTTAGATCCCTCCAAGATTTTGCCTTGAACTCTTTGCATGCTTTGAATATTCAGAGTCTGCGCATGGGATCAACCTTGCCTATTGGGGCCGAGTAGGATCACCGGCAGGAATCGGAAGATGGCTGACCCGGAACACCTCGGGATTTTGAAACGTGGCGTGAGTGAGTGGAACCAATGGAGGCAAAAGAAGCCTTCCGTTGTTCCGAACCTCAGCGCGGCGAATCTCATCCGGGCCTATCTCCGCAGCGTCGACCTTCGTGGGGCGGACCTCCGCGGGGCGAGGCTCAGCGGGGCGGACCTCGGCCAGGCAAACCTCGGTGGAGCGGATCTCAGCGGCGCGATGCTGGGCCGGGCGTTCCTCGCGGGGGCGGACCTCAGCGATGTCAACTTCAGCGGGGCGGACTTGAGTCGCGCGAACCTGATCGGGGCGGACTTGGGTCGGTCCTGCCTCCGCGCAGCCAATCTGAGCGGGGCGAAGCTCAGCCGAACAAACCTCAGCCGGACGAATCTGACCGGGGCGAATCTTCGCTGGGCAAGCCTGGACGAGGCGAATGTCCGCTCGGCCGTATTTGCCGCAACCGATCTCAGCTGCACACTGGGTGTCGACACGGTTCGCCATTCCGGGCCTTCATCAATAGGGATCGACACCATCTGCATGTCCGGCGGCAATATCCCCGAGAGTTTTTTGAAGGGTGCGGGCGTTTCCGAAATTTTGATCCGCATCATGCGATCGATGACCCGGAAAGCCTTTGCGTGTCCTTCATGCTTCATCAGCTATTCGAGAAAGGACCGGGAATTCGCGGAACGCTTGTACGCCGATCTCCAAAGAAACGGCGTGCGGTGCTGGTTTGTGCCCGAGCGGAGAGCGGGCGGCGAAGCCATTTACAGGCAGACGGACGAGGCTTCAAAGATTCACGACAAGCTTCTGCTGATCCTGTCCGAATTCAGCGTGGCCGGCAAATGGCCAACGGATGAGATCCGGTGGGCCAGAATGCGTGAAAAGGAGACCGGTGAGCAAAAAATCTTCCCCATCACGCTTATTCCGGGTTCGGAGCTCCGGTATCGGGAACGCCCGGATGCCGATCCCGTGACCGACCTAGCGGCTATCGTGAAATCCTATCAGATTCCGGATTTTTCCAACTGGAAAAACTATTTTTCGTACAAACGCGCTTTCGAACGGCTGCTGGAGAGTTTGAAGTCCTCCGGGTCAACGAACATCGCCGGTTCGATCCCGGCCGTGATCAGCAAATAAAAAAAGCTGGCGGCGTCTTTTTCGAAACCCGGCAACGGTCAGGCGGAGCGGGTGAGCAGCTAAATCAACACCGCGTTTCCATTGTTCTCAACAACTCTCGGCTAATCCGGCATCGAATGGGACGTTTCCTATCTGCCGGTCTGCCAACCGGAATCATAAACATTATAAGTCATCAGGGCAGCAGGCCTGCCTTCCCGAGAGCGCTCTGAACGGCTTCGGCACCCAGTTTTTCGATGTGAGGCTTGAGCTGTCGAATCGCCTCCGGGCTGAGCGGGCGATGGTCGTCTGCCTGCGAAAATTCCGGCAGATTCGATCGGGTGCATGGCGCGCGGCCGAAGTCGACCAGCGCCGCCGGGCGGGGGACAAAAACGGCTACGATGATGTTGGCGTACGGGGCCGCCGTGTCATGGCCGATCGGGAGCTGGTTGGAAAGCCCCGACGGGAGCTTGGTCCGGGTAAAGAGTCCGTAGCCTTTCGTTGCCACCGGGTGTTTGGCGATTTCAAAGCAGCTTTCCTCCTGCCAATTTCCAGAGTCGTAGCTGCTCACGGCAATGATTGCATCCAGCCGCTTCTCCTCGCCGGTTTGTTCCAGAAAAGCCTCCAGTTCTCCCGGCATCCACGCGTTGACGGCGCTGAGGATGCCGTTGGACATCGATTGCTTCCAGCCGGCCGATGCATCGACGGCCAAAGGGATGAATGTGCGACTGTCCCGGGTGCGCAGGTTTTTTTCGATCAAACGGTCGAGAAAGCCCGGCAGGCCCCAATCGACCCGGTAGACGTGGGTGGTGCTGTCGAAACGAAGCAGCCCGATATCCACGTGGGTCATCTGCGGCTCCAGCACATTCAGGATGCCGATCCGGGCACCCGGCGGCAGCTCTATCCGGTTTGGTTTCGAGACCGCACACCCGAGCGCGCCGATCATCACCATAAGCAACAGCGGACGAAACATGCGCATAATATTTCTCCAGTCTGATTTTCCTTACACGATGTTGATAATGATATTTCCCATGATGGTCAAGAAGGTCCTGCCGAAGTATCGTTGAGGCTGAAGCGGGTGGAAATGGAAGCCACCGGCTGGAAAACGGACGTGGGAAAATGGAGGGGATTGACCTTTGCGGCGCAAGCCATAGCTTCTTCCTCAAACAGCCCGGCGCGCTTTTCCGGGCGGCGGGCTGCAATTCACGGAACGAAGAGGAGGGCTCATGGAAAAACCGCTCAACAAAAAAATCGCGCTGGTGACGGGCGGGTCGCGCGGGATCGGCGCCGCCATCGTTCGCCGACTGGCGCAGGAGGGCGCTCACGTGGCCTTTACCTACAGCTCCTCCGAGAAGGCAGCCAAAGCGCTGGCGAAGGAGGTCGGCGCGTACGGCAATAAAGCCAAGGCCTATCCGGCGGATGCCGCCGCGCCGAAATCGTTGCCGCGGCTGGTCGCCAAAGTCCTCAGCGACTTCGGAGGCCTGGATATCCTGGTGAACAATGCCGGGATATTCATGGGAGGCAAGATCGGCGAGATCCGGGCAGCCGACTACGAGCGGCTCATGCGCGTCAACGTGGATGCGGTCTTCGCGCTGACCAATGCGGCGGTCAAGGTGATGAAGGCGGGTGCCCGCATCATCAACATCAGCAGCGTGCTAGGCGAGCGCGCCTGCGGCCCCGACATGGGCGTCTACAACGCATCCAAGTTCGCAGTGACCGGGTTCAGCCGCAGCTGGGCCAAGGACCTGGGTGCAAAGGGCATCCTGGTCAACGCGGTCCAGCCCGGCCCGATCAACACCGAGCTAAATCCCGAGACCGGTGAAAACGCGGACGTTCAAAAATCCCGCACGGCCCTCGGACGTTTCGGCCGGCCGGAAGAAGTCGCGGCCGCCGTCGTTTTTCTGGCCGGACCCGACGCCGCATACATCACCGGCGCGACGCTGAACGTGGACGGCGGCTGGAACGCCTGACAGGGTGTTGAAAACAACGCCTCATGCTGCACCCATATTGAGCAACGTTTAGCGAATACAGCCGCAAGCGTTGCGCCACGTCCTCCCAGCCCTTTCCTGCAGTGCAGGGGGCAGGGACGGAAGTGGGGGGAATGCTGAAACTTCGGTTGCGCTCCCGACCAGGCCATCGCCGCGGTAACCAAACGATTTCATTGAGCAGTCGGTTGAAAACCATTCGGCACCGTCAACCATCGTTGCGTTTCCCCCGGGCGCTGCGCATCCGGTGCGCCTGTTGAACATGATGTTCATACCCAGGTTTCGGCCATTGCGGTGGACGTGCCGCTGATCCTCCCGGTCAGTGAAGCCTTCGGCGTGGACCGGCTGCACCTGGGGATCATGTTTCTCGCCAATCTGGAGCTCGGCTATCTGACGCCGCCGATGGGGATGAACCTCTTTCTTGCCTCCTACCGGTTCAACAAACCGCTGCTCCAGGTTTACCGGGGCACGCTGCCCTTCCTGCTCATTCTGTTGGCCGTGGTACTGATCGTCACCTACCTGCCCGGTCTATTATTACTCCGACAATAAACTACGGCAAATTGGGCTATGTCACTCATCGGCGGGGCGGGTTTTCGGCCCCAGCGCGCCCCTCCAAAAGAATTTCAAACGCGAACCGGACTTCCGGTCATTCATTCTTGCAGCTGATGGAAATGCCGGAGCTGCTGGAGCGGTCGATGAAGGTCCGGTAGTCCGGCCGGCTGCGGACGTGGTCCAGGAACTCCTTTACCCCCGGGAAGGCGTTGGCGGCGTTGTGGGCCGTGAAGCAGCCGCCCCTGGCGAGCTTGGGGTCCAGGTCCTTGAAGTACTGCAGGTACCATTCCTTGTCCGCATCCAGGAAGACAAAGTCGAACGGCCCCTCCAACTCTTTCACCAGCTGGTGGGCGTCGGCGCGCCGGGCGTCGATGTAGGCCTCCAGCCCGGCCGCCTTGAAGTTCTGCAGGGCTTTTTGGCGCAGCCTCTCTTCGATTTCGATGGTGATCAGCGTCCCGCCGGTTTTGCTCAGGGCCCAGGCGATCCAGATGGCCGAATGGCCGGACGAGGTCCCGATTTCCAATGCCCGGGTGTGCCGGTTGCGGACGATCAGGTCGTGGAGCACTTTCCCGTCTTCGTAGGGAACGTTCCAGTCGTGCCAGTCCGAGCGATTGTCATCCAGGAATTTTCCGACGCGGGCATCCAGAGCCATGGATGCCGCGGGTGTGCGGACTGCGACCACAGCCATGGCAACGCAGAAAAATATCAGTATCAACGCCAACCATCGGGACTTTGCTGCGCGGGTGCGCATACGGCCTCCACTAGGAGATCATGCGGCTTGCAGCGAGACGATGCCGACGCGTAACATAAGGGCCAGTCGGAGTGATGTCTATATTGGAGAACCGGATGCGCCGCCGCGTCAGAGATGGATGCGTCTGGCTCCTGCAACGGCCCGGACGGCTATCGCACCGATCACGACGACGTCGCCGATCATGACGAGGGGGCGGGGGACTCGCCGACGACCGGCTGGATGTAGACCAGATCGCGGGCGACGCTGCCGGTAATGGCCGGGGACGAATGCCAAGGCCCATGGCGCCGGGGCCGAAAACCTCTCCGTTCGGTATCAGTATCATGGGGGGGGTGCTCTCTACAGGGGTTGTCTCTACCGGTAGAACTTTGTCTGCGGATGACGTATAGTGACAGGGCGATTTAGCACTCTCGCCCGCGGGTGCAACATGTGTGGGGCGACCGGAGGCGGGGCGGGGATAACGAGTGGTTCGATCATCAGCGCCAAGTGCGCGCGGCCGACGGGAGCCGATCGAAGGCCGGTCGGACAGGATCGGGGGCATGCCCGTTTGGGGAGATGCCCCCGGCCCTGGTCATTGCCTGGTTAATGCGGGTGATCGTGAGTTACGGCTTCACGGCCGGCGCACTCGTGCGGGTGATGCGTGTGCTCATGGCCGTGATGATGCGATTCCGCGCCGTGTCGGTCCTCATGGTGATGTTCGTGATGGTGTTCATGCCCATGCGAACGGTCGTGATCATGGCCGTGTTTTTCGTGGTGATGGGAATGTTCGTGCGAATGGTGATGCTTGTGCTCGTGTTCGTGTTTATCGCTCATCGTGGACTCTCCTGTCGACGGGTTTGCGAAAAAAGCCCGTTAAGGGGCCTGTTGGTAACTTAGGTAAGCGCTAGGGGGAGGTCTGTCAACCGGCCTCGAAGTTGCTTTGAATGGATACGGAGAATACGAAATGAAAATCGCGGTGATCGGAGTCGGAGGGCTGGGAGGGTATTACGGCGGGCTGCTGGCGCAGGCCGGACATGAGGTGGCTTTCGTCGCACGGGGCGCGCACCTGGCGGCGCTGCGGGGGAAAGGCCTGCAGGTGAAGAGCGTGCATGGCGATTTTTACGTGGCGCCGGTGCGGGCGACCGACCGCCCCCAGGAGATCGGGCCGGTCGACCTGGTGCTGGTGTGCGTGAAGACGCCGGCCGTCGATGCCGCGGCGCGGGACGCTTTGGCGATGGCGGGGCCGGATACCGTGGTGATGGGGCTTCAGAATGGGATCGACGCCGCCGAGCGCATCGGCGCCGTGGCGGGCATGGATCGAGTCTTGGGGGCCGTCACCTGGATTGCGGCCAACATCGAGGCTCCCGGAGTCATTCGGCAGGTCTCGGACTTCCGGAGAATCGTTCTGGGAGAACTGGACGGTTCCATCACCCCCCGGGTGCAGCGTACCGTCGAGGCGCTGAGCCGCATGGGCATCGCGGTCGAGGCCACCGGCGACATCCGCAGGGCCTTGTGGACCAAGTTCGTTTTCATCGCCGGGTTCAGCGGAGTAGGGGCTTTGACGCGCCTGGAGGTGGGGGACTATCGCAGCGTGCCGGAGACGCGGGCTCTGATGACGAGCCTGATGCGGGAAGTCGAGGCCCTGGCGCGTGCGAGCGGAGTCGAGTTGGCCTCCGACGTGGTCGACCAGGCGATCGCCCGCATCGACGGTGCGGCGCCCGCGATGAAACCGTCCATGCAGCGCGACGTGGAGGCCGGCCGGCCGTCGGAGCTGGATTCCATGATCGGCGTGATGGTGCGGAAGGGCCGGCATCTGGACGTCCCAACGCCGACGGCCGGCATGCTGTACGCGAGCCTTTTGCCGGGAGAGCTCAAAGCCCGAACCGCGGTTTCGTAAGGGACCTCAACCTGCAGCTCACGGCGTCATCGGTATGGGCGGGTTCGAACACATCTTGATCATCGGCGGCGGGGTCGGCGGCGCGCTGGCTCATGACCTGGCTCTGCGCGGCTACCGCGTGACCCTGGTGGAAAAGGGCGAGCTGCTTTCCGGGACCACCGGCCGGCACCACGGGCTACTGCATAGCGGCGCCCGGTACGTCCTGCACGACCCCGAGGCAGCGCGCGAATGTTGGCAGGAGAATCAGATCCTGCGACGCATCGCACCGCAGGCCATCGAACCCAACGGCGGGCTTTTCGTCGCGCTGGACGAGCGCGACCAGTCTTTTTATGGGCGATTTGTCGACCGGTGCCGGTCCATCGGGATACCGGCCCAGCCCCTCTCCGGCGCGCAGGCCATCCGCATGGAACCGGCGTTGAACCCGACGCTGCAAGGCGCCGTCTTGGTTCCCGATGCCGGCATGGATGCCTGGCGGCTGCCCATGCATTTTTTCGCCACGGCCCGGGCCAACGGCGCCGAGATCCGAAATTTCACCGAAGTGACGGCCCTGCGCATGACCGGACGCACGGTCGCCGGGGTGGACGTCCTGGATCACCGCACCCAGGGCATCGCCTCAATCGGAGCCGATCTGGTCGTGAACGCCGCCGGGCCCTGGTCCGGGCGCGTTGCCGCCATGGCCGGGGTCCGCATTCCGCTGCAGCTGGGACCGGGAGTCATGGTTTCCGTGCGCGGCCGGCTGACTCAACGCGTGATCAACCGCCTGCAGCCGGCCGGCGAGGGCGACATCCTCGTTCCCCAGCGGGGGCTCAGCATCCTGGGCACCACGGCGTGGCTGGCCGACGACCCCGACGCGGTTGCGGTGCCGCCGGACCATGTGCAGCGGCTGTTCGAACTGGGCCGCACCCTGGTTCCCGAGGTCGGCCGACTGAAACCGCTTGCGGTTTGGAGCGCTTGCCGGCCCTTGCTCCGGAGCCAGGCGGCGGCCGATCCCTATCGGATCAGCCGGTCCTTTGACTGCTTCGATCACGCGCCGCGCGATGGGGTCGAAGGGTTGATCACCCTCATCGGCGGCAAAGCGACCACTCTGCGGGCCATGGCCGAAAAAGCAGCCGACCTGGTCGACCGCAAGACCGGCCGATCGATCGCCTGCCGTACGCGTGAAACCATGCTGCTGCCGTACCGCTGCTTCTGGCGGCGGGCATGAGCGCGAGCATGCGTTCTTGCATCTGAAAGGACATTACCGAAATGAGCGTGCGGCCGATTGAGGTGCGCATTCTGCGCTGCCGGCCGGGCCGCATCGATCCGCCGCGGTTCCAGAGTTTTCGGATCGATGCGAAAGAGGACCTGACGGTGCTGGACGCCCTCGAGCACATCCGTCTCACACTGGACGGCTCGCTCATGTACCGCCACAGCTGCCATCACAGTTCCTGCGGCACCTGCGCCTGCCGGGTCAACGGGATGGAGCGCCTGGCGTGCACCACGCGCTTGTTGGATCTGGGGGCCGGCACGGTGAGTCTCGAACCATTGAGGGGGTTCGAATGCGTGGGGGATCTGGCGGTGCAGACGGAGCCGTTTTATCGGGATATTGACCCGGCATGGTCCTGCCTGAAGCCGGCCGGGCCGATTGGCGGCGCGGAAACGGGTACGGAGCAGGGCCTGCAGCGCTTTGAAGAATGCATCGAATGCGGGTGCTGTGTTTCGGCCTGCCCGGCCACCCGGTCCCATCCCGACTTCATGGGGCCGGCCGCGCTGGCCGCCATTCGCAATGAAATGTTGAAGAACCCACTTGCCGCCGATGATCTTCTGAGCCGGGCGGGAAGCGAGCGGGGCGAGCGCTGGTGCGAACGCGCGCTGGCCTGCAGCCGCGTCTGTCCGACCGGGGTCTATCCGTCCCGCCACATCGCCGACCTGCGAGACGAGTTGAAAGGGCCGCGGTCCACCTGAGGGCACGGCCGGCGGCCATACCGGTTGCACATGCGAGGAAAGCTTCCTATATTCAGTGCGTTTCAAACAGCCGGTTCCGAAATAGAGCGATATCCAAGAACTCGTCTGGGGATGGAGGCCAAGATGAAAAGCGGGAAGTTTTTTTCGGCGATGGTGTTGGCGGTGGCCATGACCTTTACCGGTTGCGGCTACAACACGATGCAACAGCAGGAGGAAAAAGTCTTCAAGGCCTGGGGAGATGTGGAGGCGACGCTTCAGCGGCGGGCGGACCTGATTCCCAACCTGGTGGAGACGGTAAAAGGCTATGCCTCGCACGAACGCCAGACCTTGGAGGCGGTAGTCAATGCCCGCGCCAAAGCCACCTCCGTCAAACTATCCGCCGACGACCTCAGCGATGCGGCCGCATTGCAGCGCCTGCAGCAATCCCAGGGAGAGCTTTCCTCGGCACTTTCACGGCTGCTCGTGGTGGTCGAACAATATCCGGACCTGAAGGCCAACGAGAACTTCAAGGACCTGCAGAACCAGCTCGAGGGAACGGAGAACCGCATCAACGTGGCGCGCCAGCGTTACAACGAAGCGGCGGAGGAGTTCAACAGCTCGATCCGCAGTTTTCCCAACAGCCTCACTAACAGCCTGCTGCTGCATTTGAAGCGCAAGGAGTACATCAAGGCCGATGAAGCGGCCAAGGCCGCGCCGAAGGTGAAATTCTGAGGCGGTGCGGCCCATGTTCCCCCCATCGACGCTATCGCGCGGCATGCGCGCCGCCGCCGCGGCTGCACTCATTCTAACGGTGTTGGTCCCGGATGCCTTCGCTCTGCAGGTCCCCGCGTTGCGGGGGCGCGTGAACGACACCGCCGGGATGCTGTCGCCCGGGGCCGTACGCCAGCTGGACATCCTGCTGCAAGACTTTGAACAGAAGGACGCGACTCAGATCGTGGTTCTCACCGTGGCCTCCTTGGAGGGGGCGGCGCTGGAGGAGTTTTCCATGCGGGTGGCCGAGCGTTGGAAGATCGGCCAGAAAGGCCTGGACAACGGCGCCATCCTGCTCATCTCCCGCGCCGACCGCAAAGTGCGGATCGAAGTGGGCTACGGGCTTGAGGGCCGGCTCACCGATCTCAAGGCCGGGCGCATCATCCGCGAGGTGATCGTGCCCGAGTTCCGGGCGGGCCGTTTCGACCGGGGGGTGGTGAACGGCGTGCAGGCCATGATCGACGCCGTCCGGGGCGAATTCCAGGCCGCCGAGAAGAAGGAAGCGGACGACCTGGCCATGGCCAATCTGACCGATACCATCCCGTTTCTGATTCTGTTCGTTTTTCTGGTGTTTTCACTGGGCCGGGTAAGCCGTCCCCTCGGAACGGCAGCCGGCGGGTTTCTCATGCCGTTTCTGGGGCACATGGCTTTTTCGCCCGGGCTTGGAACGCTGGCTGTCCTGGCCGGGATCGGCCTGGTTGCCGGCTTCATCCTCTCGGTCATCGCCGGGTTGGCTCCGGCCATCGGATCCCGGCCATACGGCCGGCGGTCCGGAGGAGGATACGGCGGCTTTCCGGGCGGCTTTTCTTCCGGAGGAGGGTTCTCCGCCGGCGGGGGTGGTTTTTCCGGCGGCGGCGGCAGCTTCGGCGGGGGCGGGGCCTCCGGGAGTTGGTAGGCCGGCAAGGGAT
This sequence comes from Desulfobacterales bacterium, assembly GCA_030834695.1. GTDB lineage: Bacteria > Desulfobacterota > Desulfobacteria > Desulfobacterales > SpSt-501 > SpSt-501. Next base: position 3,794 of record JAUQXK010000059.1, on the reverse strand, counting down.
ACTGAAAGACATGGCAGACGGTTTTATCACTGAAGCGGAGCAACAGAAAATCGACGCCTGCGTTCGCGCGGCGGAAACCCGCACGAGGGGCGAAATCGTCGTCATGGTGGTTCCCGCGAGCGATCATTATCCCACGGCCGGCTGGGTGGGTGCGACCGCCTTCGCATTCCCCCTCGCGATAGCGTTCACCCCGATGCTGGGCGGTATATTATGGGCGGGCCCATTCAATTTATGGGTGTTCCTTGCAACATTGCTCCCCCTTTGGCTGGTGTTCCACGAAGCGGCCAAACGCATCCCTGTCATGAAGCGGTGGTTCATCAGCGCAAAAGAGATGGAGGCAGAGGTCCGGGAGGCCGCCTACGTCCAGTTTTCGCGCAAGGGGCTGTACCGGACGCGCGCCGAGACCGGAGTTCTCATCTATGTTTCCGTCTTCGAGCGCAGGGTTTGGGTGCTCGGTGACCGGGGCATCAACGCCAGGATCCCCGAAACAGACTGGCAGGGCATTGTCGCCGCCCTTGTTCAATCAATCCAGGCAGGACGGCCGGCAGAGGGCATCTGCCAAGCCGTCGGCGATGTGGGCCGAATTCTGGAGGAGAAATTCCCCATCGGCGTCGGTGACGTGGATGAACTTAAGAATGTGATGGTTGAAGGCCGATCGCCCTGAGTCGACGACCGCCCGGACCGGTCGCGGTTTGAATTTTAGGCCATCGGCTGAAAACCCAAGAGGATGCCACGCGGTTTCTACGGCAGGAATCAGGTGCGGCCGCGCTTTTTGCGTTTGCGCACGGAAAACCCGAAATGCCCGAGATGGTGGCCTAAGGCGAAATAATGACCGTGCGCGAAGGCCATCAGACCGGCTTTCTGAAGATTGAGGCGGCCGCGGGCGTCCACCACCTCCGAACTGACCTGAACCGCAACCACCTCGGCCAGGAACAAGGTGTGGGAGCCCAGCTCCAGACTTTTGCGGACGCGGCATTCGATGTTGAGCGGGCATTCCATGACCATCGGGCAGGCGACTTTCCGGCCGGGCGCCGGCGTCAGGCCGGTTCCGGCGAACTTGTCCACATCGCGTCCCGAAACGACCCCGCACCAGTCCGTCGCTTTAACTTGATCGGTGGAGGGAACGTTCACTATGAATTCGCCCGTGGTCTTGATGATGGCATGCGAATAGCGGTCGGGACGCACCGCGATCGACAGCATGGGCGGGTCGCTGCAGACGTTGCCGGCCCAGGCAATGGTGATTAGGTTCGCCTTCCAGCCTTTGATTCCCCCGCAGCTCACCAGCACCACGGGAACCGGCGAAAGCATATTCCCCGGCTTCCATGACGTCTTCCTTATCTTCGCGCTTGCTTCCGCAGGTTTGCGAGCCTTCGGCGGTCTGGCTTTGTCCGGCGTCATTTCTTCAGTCCCCTCAGAAAAGCGTCAACACCCGCCTGGGCCACCGATTCGTCCTGGTCGCAGTGTCCGGAGCTGCAACCGATGCCGCCCACGATCTGGTGGTCGACGAAAATCGGAAGGCCGCCGGGGATAACCATGAATCGGCACTGGTTACTCACATGGATGCCGTAAGCCGGCCCACCCGGCAGGCCCGTTTGGGCATAGGACCGCGTGGAGCGTCGGGCGGCCGCGGCGGTGAAGGCCTTGCTGATGGCGATGTCGATGCTGGTGATGCGTGCACCGTCCATGCGGTGGAACATCAGCAGGTGGCCGCCGTCGTCGGCGATGGCGATGTCCATGTCGACGCCGATTTCACGCGACCGCTGTTCGGCCGCGTCCATGATGCCCCGGGCGTCCTCCAACGTTAGCTTGGGAACCGTTTTCATTTCAAAGATCCTTCAATAATTGGTTGGCCGGGGATTCGGCGGCGGCACGGCGCAGGGCGTACAGGGCGTTCCGGAGCCGGTCCATATCATCGGAGGGCAGGAACGGGTGGTGCCTGACGCCGTCAGCCGCATGCAATGCATCCAGCACCCGCTGGAGGGTGAGACGGGTGGCGTCCATGGCCGGTTGAATCGCCTGATCTTCAGGCGGGCCGGATGCCAGCCTCGAAAGGATGCCGGCTTCAACGAGATCGGAGGCGGACTGTTCGACCCAATGCAGAGGAATACCGGCGCTGTGGGCCAGTTGACGGATGTTGAGAGGCGGGTCGCCGGCGCAAAAGCGTTGAACGGCCGTTCGGGTGATGTGCAGGGCAACCAGTGTTCGCCCGTCCGGCCCAGGCGACGGACAGCCATTGGGCCGGCAGTAGTCGCCGCAATGCTGGACGGCATAGCATACCTCCGCGCCGAAGAGAACGATGACCCAACTCGCCTGAACCCAGGCCAGGAACAACGGAAGGGCGGCGAAGCTGCCGTAGATGGCGTTTTGCTGGGCGACGCCGACCTGCAAATCGATGTAAATCCACTGCACCAACTGATAGAGGATGCCGGCAACACCGGCGCCGGCCGCGGCCGCTCCCCATTTCACACGGGTGTTCGGCATCGCCATGTAGATCAGGACGAATAGCGCCCAGGACAGAACGAGCGGCGTCAGCCGCAGGGCCTGGAGCACCAGCGGTCCGAGCATTTCGATGATTTCAAACCGGGCCATGACGGCATCGAACTGGGTGCGGATGAAGACACTGACGCCGCCGGCTGCCAGCAACAGGATCGGAGCGAGCAACATGACGGTCAGGTAATCACTGAAGCGCCGGCCCCAGGATCGAGGTGCGCGTACGTCCCACATGGCGTTCAGAGCCGCTTCGATTTGCCCGAGGACCTTGAATGCCGACCAGAACATGACCACGACCCCGACCCCGGCAATCAATCCGCCCCGGGTGTTGTCCAGCATGTTGCGCGCGAACGCCAGTATACGCTCGAAAGCCCCCTGCTGGCCGGCCATTTGCTCCATCAGTTCCCTTTCCAGAAGCCTTTCGAGGCCGAACCCCTTGGCGATGCCGAAAATCACGGCGAGCACGGGGACTACCGATAGCAGGGTGTAGAACGTCAGCGCCGAGGCGCGGAGCATGCACTGATCACTTAAAAATTCAGCCACCGCTGCCGTCAGGACCCGCTCCATCCGGATGCCGACGGAACGCCACCCGCGCAATTCGGCCGGTTGCCTCGACCAGATGCCGGTGAGAAAATGCGCACGAACAGCGCGCAGAAGACCAATGGGCGAACGGCTGGGTGAGGCCGACATCGCTGAGAGACTCCTTTGCGGGCCGTTCAATGTTAAACGGTTCGTACGGTCGGACCGGCAGTCCTGTCAGGGACCGCCAGGGCCCACCCCGGGGGCGAAATTGACTCAGAAACTCAGCACGACACTGCCGGTGGCCAGATCGATCAGTTCATCACCCTTGGCCATGCGCGCGCCTTTAACAAGGTCGGCCTCGGCGATCTGGCGCGTGACGGCGCAGGGCGTGCATACCAGCAGGGGTACGTTATACTCCTGCAGGAAGTGAAGGTGGTCATCGGCCGAATCGCCGGTGGCGGCCTGCAGATGGTTGATGATCCCGCGCTTGGCGAGGTAGACCGCTTCGTCCAGAAGAAAGACCGACACGTCCTTGCCTTTTTTCTTGGCCACCATGGCGAAAAACAACGCCCGGGTGGCGCGATTCGGGTTGTCGGTGCCACAGGATAGAATAACCAAGACACGTTCCGTCATGACCGGATCCTCCTCGATCTCCGCGCATTAATGGGGGGCGATCTTGCCGCATTTCGGGTTGGAATGCGGGGGCTATCTCATCAGAAAAACCGTTGAAGCGCAAGCCCGACATAAATGCGCTCCCGCAGCGGCTACCAGGAGCCGCCCCC
>JAUQXK010000058.1 GCA_030834695.1 Desulfobacterales bacterium | reverse complement strand
GTCCTGCAGATAGACGATCAGCCGGGACCACTGGTTCAGCGTATAGCCGATCGCCTTGCCCAATAGCCCGCCCGGAGGGGTCAGGGGTGCTTTTTCCTCCAGCCAGCGTTTAAATTCCTCCAGGACCGGCTGGGCCTGCTGCTGGCGCAGAATCGAAGGGGTCAAATCTTGATTTATGATTTAAACCCTGTAATTTTTATTACAATTATCACTACTGTCTCAACGTTGATGTTTAATGACTGTTTAACCTGTCGGTACCATATGGTTTTCAGCTCAAAATGGCATTTATCGATTTGAAACCAGCTGACAGAAATTGACGCTGACACTCTGAAATGTTAGATTCAAAATTAAGGGGTGGTAAGCGAGCACTGGATCATGGATAAATACGTTTCGCATTGGGTAGAGCGATCAAATTATGATTTAGAAACGGCAAAAGCCATGTTGGATGCCGGTCGCTACCTTTACGTTGCATACATGTGTCAGCAGGCTGTTGAGAAGTTTTTAAAAGCTATTATCGCTCAACATGGTAAGGAGAATTTGCCCATCCACAATCTGAATCGCCTCGCCGAATTGGGTGAATTGAGAGGCGAATTGACGGAAGGGCAGGTTGATCTGCTGGCTGAACTCACAGCCTATAACATAGATGCCTGATATGGCGATTACAAGGAAAGCCTCTCGGAGGTAGTCGACATTCAGAAGGCAAAATTGATCTATGACAGGACCGTGGAATTGTTCCAATGGCTTTACACGAAGATCAGGTAGACAGAATTGTTAAGGGGTTTATCGCCCGGCTCGAACAAGAGATTCCGGTCCGGGAGGTAATTCTGTTCGGTTCCTATGCAGAGGGCAAACCGCAGGCACATAGCGATATCGATCTAGCGGTGATCTCGGACTGGTTTGAGGGCAAGCCGGCCATTGAGAACATTAAGTTTCTCTCACGGATCGCTGCTCGTTATAATTCAATAATCGAGGCGTTGCCGTTTACCGAACGGGAGTACCGAAAAATCGATCGGCGATGCATTCTCGCCAGAATTGTTCAAACTGGGAAAAAATATAAAACTGTTCATTGAACTCATTCCTATTTATTAGCCGGACAAAGACGACGCGGAACTATGGGGTCCCCCATAAAAGGGGTTGTCAAAAGAAAAAACACTTCCCCTCCGGAATAGGCGCTTCAATCTCCGCAACTGCTCCGCACGATGTGCTGCTGCTTGGCTGCTTTGACCCGTTCGCACCCGGTCCTTCGGCGGTTCGGTTGACGATCGGCTTGTGCCGATTCGCACCAGTCACCCATCTGGATTAAGGCGGTTGCAAGTCTGGCTACGCCTTACATGCGGCCCGTGGCTGCTTGATGCCGGCCCCAGAAAATGATCGGTACCATGCCGCGTCCAATGATAGGCTGTGAATCGGCATGCAATATTGACCCACCTTTGGGTGTAATCGGCATCCAAAATTGACCCACCCCCGTCAGCTTTTTACTCTGCCGGCAATCGAGCAGAGGGAGGGCTGAGGGGAGATGCTTATCGTGGAGACCATTCGCAAGATTCGGTTATCAATTCATCGGGACAACAAGTCGATCCGCCAGACTGCCCGAGAGCTTCGGGTTTCGCGCAACACGGTCAGGAAGGCGGTGCGTAGTGAGCAGACGGGGTTCACGTATCGGCGTAGTTCTCAGCCCCGGCCGGTCTTGGGGGCATTTGGACCAAAGAAGGGGGTCAAATCTTTATCTGTGTAATTCGGGATGATGGTGAATAGTGAGTCGACATATTGATCTTTCAGCCCATGGACGGTTCCCATTTCAGGAAAGGGTTTTCGATCCGGACGCCTTCGATGGCTTGGGTGCGGAAGAACGGTTCATGTACCATCCCAGCGGTAACGTAATGTGTACCGCTCATCGTGGGCTGAAATGGTAACCTTTTCTCATATCCGGCAGGGTTCAATCTCATCTGGGGCAATTGACTGGAGGGTGCCATAAGGGTTATCATGATTAAAAAAGTGTTATCACTGGAGGCACGTAATGGTCAGAACCCAAATTCAATTGACCCAGGAGCAATTCGAAGCGGTTAAAAGAACCGCGGCGTCTCGGAATATTTCCAGCGCCGAGGTCATTCGGCAGGCGATCGAGACGTTGCTGAAGTCGCGCGGCGTATTGGATGAAGGGCATAAACGCTCGCGTGCGCTTAAAGCCGCCGGAGCGTTCAGGTCGGGGTCGCATGATGTCTCGAAGCATCATGACGCGTATCTGGCGGAGGCTTATGATGAATAGCAGCGTTTTTGTCGACACCTCCGCTTTTTACGCCGTCCTGGACCAGGATGACAACAATCACCGGAAGGCCGCCAGAACTTGGACCGACATCATCGGGCAGGACTGCGGGCTTGTGACGAGCAATTACGTTCTGCTGGAAACGACGGCCTTGCTCCAGAGCAGAATCGGCATGGAGGCGGTGCGGGTGTTTCAGAGCGACGTGGTCCCGATTGCGCGAGTTGAATTCGTCACGCCCGAGCTTCACGCCATCGGGGTGGCCGCATTGCTGGCTGCCTCGAAACGGAAGCTCAGCCTGGTCGACTGCATCAGCTTTGAGATCGTGCGCAGCCTGGGGCTGGAGGCTGTTTTTTCATTTGATTCGCATTTCCGGGCTTATGGATTCAGAATGATGCCGTAGGGCAATTTGGGAAATGGGGGACGGGG
>JAUQXK010000057.1 GCA_030834695.1 Desulfobacterales bacterium | reverse complement strand
ATGGGCCTGGTGTTTGGCTGGCTCCGGTCCGTCCGCCCCACGTTCGGCCGAATACCCGAAGCGGCTATGTGGGTCTTCGACACCGTCGGGCTGACGACTTTCATGGCCTGTGTTGGTCTTGCTGCAGGACCCAGCTTCATTACCGGACTCCAGAAATCAGGGATTAGCCTGGTCTTCGTGGGGCTCGTCGTCGCCGTGCTGCCTCACCTCACGTCGATCCTCTTTGGCCGATACATCTTAAAAATGAACCCTTTGATCCTTCTGGGAGCTTGCTCCGGAGCCGGGACGATAACCGCGGCGCTTCGTGCCGTACAGGATGAAGCCCAAAGCAAACTTCCGGCGCTGGGTTATACCGTACCCTATGCTCTCGGCAACATCCTGCTGACGGCTTGGGGGCCGGTCATAGTGGCCATGATGGCATAAGGCCGGAACCAGAATTTTTGATGGGCTGAAGGGCGCCCGAGATTCATTCCAGGAGTCAAGTGCTGACACTGCCAGCTTGCACCGGCGGCATGAAACAGCAGAGAACCGTTAGGCATAAGCCTAAGAAAGAGGTTACGGTGGCTGGAATCCAACACGACATCACCCGCAATGTTCTCGCGGTGCTCTTCATCGGGGTTCTGATCGGCGCCTCACTGTGGATCCTGAAGCCGTTTTTGGGAGCCACGATTTGGGCGGTGACGATCGTTACGGCGACCTGGCAGTTGATGGTCTCCATTCAGAACCGGCTCTGGGGCCTCCGGTCACTGGCGGTGACGGTGATGACCGTGGTCCTTCTCTGCGTGCTGGTTATACCGCTCTGGCTGGCCATCGGAACCATTGTGTCGAACACCGACCAGATTGCCGCTTGGGTGAGATCGCTGTCCACCTTTGAAATTCCACCGCCTCCGGCCTGGCTTGCGGGTCTGCCGCTCTTCGGTGGTGATCTGGTAGCTGCATGGAAGAACGTTGCGGTGGCGGAGCTGCAAGATTTTATGAAAAGGCTGGCCCCATACGGCGGCACAGCCATCCGGTGGTTTGCTACAGAGGTAGGCGGCTTCGGAGCTCTGGTCTTACAATTTCTGCTCACCGTGGTGTTTGCCGCATTACTATATGCCAAGGGGGAGCAGGCGACTATCTGGATCAAGCGTTTTGGACGTCGGCTGGCAGGATCTCGCGGGGAGCATTCGGTCCGGTTGGCCGCGCAGGCCGTCCGCGGCGTCGCTTTCGGCGTTGTGGTGACCGCAGTGGTCATGTCGGTCGCGGGCGGCGTCGGCCTCGCCGTCGCCGGAGTTCCTTTTGCCGCAGTTCTCACGGCAGTGATGTTCATGCTGGCGATCGCCCAAGTCGGACCCCTTCTCGTACTGATCCCATCGGTGGTTTGGCTTTACTGGAGCAACCAGACAGGCTGGGCAACGTTTCTTCTGGTCTGGACCCTGGTGATAGAAGCCATGGACAAGTTTTTGCGCCCGATTCTGATCAAAAAAGGGGCCGATCTGCCGCTGCTGCTCATTTTCGTCGGTGTCGTCGGAGGCTTAATTGCATTCGGCCTCATCGGCATCTTCGTAGGGCCGGTAGTGCTCGCCGTGGCCCACAAGCTCTTAACCGCATGGGTCGATGAAGAAATCGGAGAGGGCGGTGGGCTTGCTGACGGGGGCGGCAACTGAAAGTTGCATATCCGCCGGTGCATTGAAGCGCAAGCGTGCAGCCGAAGATTCATTGCTCATTGCCGCCCCTTTGTTTAACAGGGAAAACCGATTTTGAAAAAAGGCGACAGCGAGCGGACCGCGCAAGCTTGGCACTGGATCGCTTGATGCCGGAGGGGCTAAAAACCCTGGAGGAGCACTCGGTGCGGGCATGCTGCTTTTAACTCGCAACCCGCTTGGGCTGATTGTGAGTAGCGGCGTCGATATCTATGGCGAAACTAGCGGTGAAGCGACCGTAGAGGGCCGCGCCAAACAGACTGCCAGGGAAATTCCTAACCAACTCAAGGTCAGATTTGAGCAACAAGGGTGGGCAAGATGAGGTGTGCCCGAGCTCGTCACGCAAGACTGTTTAACGCTAAATCAATATAATTCAATTTTCAAATTAACCGGTTCAGGCAGCAGATCAGGGATAAAAGCATAACAGAGCATAGCTACAGGTGGTCCCTAATTCCAGTTACTTGAGGAGCGGTTTTTGGAAAAATTGAATCGATTACTTGAGGTCATCGCGGATATTTCAGCGGGTAAGCATTCAAACGACATCATGGAACTTGCCGGCCCGGAGGTTTCCGAGCCCGTACGTACAATCGCCGAAGGCATCGGCCTCATGATGGTAAAGGTCGAGGCCCGTGAATACCATTTGGAAACGCTGATTAAACAACTTGAGGAAGTGAACCAGCAAGTCCGGCGGAACACTATAGCAACCGTGGCTGCTATGGCTAAGGCCCTTGCTGCCCGTGATGCTTACACCGAAGGCCATGCTGAACGGGTCAGCCGGATCTCCAGGTTGATCGCAGCGGAAATGGGCTTAACCGAGAAGGAAACGGAGTTAGTGGAATTGGCCGGATTGCTGCACGACATCGGGAAGATCGGGTTTCCGGATGTCCTGTTTCTTCCTCACGCGGGCGACAATCGCAAGGAGATCATCCGCGAAATTACCCGCCACCCCATCACGGGTGCGGAAATCCTTAAAGACCTTGATTTTTTGGGTTCGGCACTATCCTTCATCCGCCATCACCACGAACGCCCAGACGGCCGTGGCTACCCCGACCAACTAAAGGGTGCTGATATACCCATCGGAGCAAAAATAATTGCCGTGGCTGATGCATTCGACGCCATAACCACTGATCGACCCTACCAAAAAGCAAAAACATTTCCCGAGGCACTTGCCATTTTGAAGGGAGGTGCTGGAACCAAGTGGGATTCAGAGTGTGTCGCTGCTTTTGAACGTGTTCTGCCCGAAATCCCTCCTTCTCCGGAAACGGAAAGAGCGCCGATTGAGAGGCTGATATGCCTGTGGGGCCATCACCACTCCGATATACTGCTCGAGCCGGGACCACCGGGCGGCGCCAGGATGCGCTGGCTCAAACCGGGCGTTAATTTCTCAAAATACCGTCGACTGATTCTGGAGCCGGTGGTTTTCTTTTTCGCGCCGGATTCAGATTACAAAGGCATGGATCCCCGGGAATTGAAAAAGCTGGCGGATGCCTTCAAACTAGAGTTGGTTGAGTCCCTCAAAAAACAATACCCCATCGTGAAAGCGCCCGGACCCGACGTAGCCCGCATTCGATTTGCCATTACAGATCTCAGACAAAACCGCCCGGTTTTGGAGAACACCACTCCGGAGGGACCTATTACACATGATAAAGTTGGTCTAAAGAAACAAACCTACACTTCGTGGCCCGGTTCGGGTGTTACGGCCGCCGAGTTGATAGTGTTCGACTCCACAACCCAGAAGGTCGTTGCGGCTGCAAAAGATGACAAGACCATTGGATTGAAAGAAAAGTTCACCAAATGGGGATCAGCGGAAGATGCGTTCAAATACTGGGCCGACAGACTGATGGCGTTTCTGGACCTGGCTCGCGGCGAGAAGGGGCAGTCTTACCCATTGTGAACGATGATCCCTCTGTGGGTCTGGTTTTAAGAAAGTCAAAACAGGGTGCCTTTCAGATGGAAAACGCAATACAGTGCACAGCCAAATACTTCCAGGCCCTTGGTTTGTTGGTTGCTTTAATTATAACGGCGGCTGTCGGCGAATCATTCGGACAAGCACCTTCCGCACATGATAAACAGGCTGTTCAGGCACCCGCTGAAACAATTCCGATTGCAGAGGTCGCAACAAAATCCACCGAAGTAACGAATCTGCTGGCTTTCTATACCACCAAATTCACCTCCAGCCCCGATATCGAAAAAATCCGACAACCTTTTCAAATAGCAGGCGACGAGATCGAACGGGAGTATTTCGGTACCGTTACCGCCCTCAAGGGACAGCCCACGCAGGCCAGGCTTCAGGGACAGCTGGGGCTATGGAAATCGAGACAGCTACAAATCAGTACTTGGCTTAATTTGCTAACGGAACGAGCCGTCGAACTGCGGGAAGCTTTGGACCGTTTGGCGGGGCTCAAGGAATCCTGGTCTCGGGCTCGTGAAGCTGCAGCGACATCACTCGCCCCGGCGGCGTCTTTGCAGCAAATCGAGGCGGTGTTGAACGCTATTGGTGCTTCACAGGCTCCTCTGCGCGCCCATCTCGACGATTTGCTCAATTTTCAGGGCCGTGTCTCCACCGCACTGACGCGCTGCGATGATATTCTTATGAACATTGCCCAGGCCCAGAAAAGGGTGGTTGTAGGCATCCTGACGCCTGAGCGGCCGCCAGTGTGGAGCGGAGATTGGTGGGAGCATTTGGTGATCTCATTTTCAGACCGAATCCGCGAAATCCGATCCAGCTTCATGACGGAATTATCCCAGTATGGCCGAGATCCATCCCGCGAACTGCCCTTGCACATCGGTCTTTTCATTATCTCCATGGGGTTGTTTTCGGCGGGGCGACGCTTTCGGAATCGGTGGGCGGAGGATGCCCAACAAGCAACCTCCCTTTTGTCGGTGTTCGAGAGACCTTTCGCGGCAGCGTTATTCACCGTCTGGATTTTCGCTACAAGATTTAATTCTCCGACGCCTCCGATCGTACAGAACTTATTTTCCCTTCTTGCACTCATACCGATCCTGTGGATTGTCCAACCGGCAGTTTCCCCTCCCATGGTGCCAGGTGTTTATGCGCTATGCGGTTTGTACGGCATTGATATTGTCCGAGAGGTTTTCAGCAGTGGGGCGGTTATCGAACAGGTGGTGCTTTTATTGGAGGGCTTGGCTGGGATTGGGGTGTTTTACTGGATGCTGGCTTCACGCCACTTGCAGCATGCGGCTGCTAATTTGGCAAGTTCCGGCCGAACTAGAGCTGTCGTGATTTTGTGCAAGGCTGCCCCTGTATATCTTGGCGCCGGTGTCGTTGCCGCAGCTTTCGGCTACGTAGATTTAGGGCGCATCATTACTTCAGGAAGCATATCGGCAATTCAGCTGGCGCTGGCACTCTATGCCGGTGTGCGGATGTTCAGTGGAGTGGTGACCGTCGCTTTGCAAATATGGCCGTTGCGGCTGCTTCAAATGATTCGGCAGCATCGCCATCTCATGGAAAAGCGGGCGCACCAGCTGCTCGTGTGGTTGGCAGCGTTCGGCTGGACGTGGCGGTTGCTGGGCCACATCGGGCTCATGGACCCGATCGTTTCCTTGGGAAGGACCATCCTCGGAACGAAGCTGGAACGCGGCACCATCAGCGTCTCCATCGCGGACATCCTGGCTTTCACATTGACAATTTGGGTTTCATACCTGCTGTCGAGCTTCATCCGGTTTGCGTTGAAGGAAGAAGTATATTCTCGAACCCATACTCCGAGCGGCACGGCCTACGCTTCATCGCGTCTGCTCCATTACACTATTCTGGCCATCGGGTTTGTAGTAGGCTTGGGTGTGCTTGGGATGGATCTTTCCAAGGTGAGCATTCTTGCAGGCGCCTTCGGCGTCGGCATCGGCTTCGGCTTGCAGAGCGTGGTGAATAATTTCGTCTGCGGGCTGATCCTGCTCTTCGAGCGACCCATTCACGTGGGCGACACCATTGAGGTGGGTGAACTCCTGGGCGAGGTGCAGCGAATCGGCTTCCGCGCCAGCACGGTGCGCACCTATAAAGGGTCCGACATCATCGTACCCAATTCACAATTCATCACCGCCAACGTGACCAACTGGACCTTCAGTGATCGGTTGCGGCGCATCGAACTGCCGGTTGGGGTAAACTACTCCTCCGCACCCAAACGGGTGATCGAAGTGCTGGAGGGAGTAGCGCGCTCGAATCCGCAAGTGTTGAAGTACCCGGCGCCGCAATGCCTTTTTGTGGGTTACGGCGACAGTTCGATCAATTTCGAACTGCTGGCATGGACGGACCAATTTGCAAATTTCGCCCAAATACGTAGCGATCTGAATTCCGCCATCTATGATGCGGTGCATGCGGCCGGAATGTCGTTTCCTTTTCCACAGCGGGAGGTGCGCCTGCTGCGCGATTCGGAAGCTGATTCCGCGGAAGCCTATCAGTCGAAAGAATGAATATAGTGGGGTTGGACTGCGGCGATTAATAGAATCTTCGGGGGATTTCTTCGGTTTTGATGGTATTGATCAGGTAATCGCAAAGAAATCGTATTTCAAAAAAGTGTGGATATGATCTTGAGTAGGGGCGCGCTTGGATAGATTGTGTCTCGGGAAGATATCCAACGAAAATTGGTTACCGTCATCCTGGTGGTACTGACAGCCTGTACGTAGCTTTCCCCCATTCATGGAATTCTCAGCTATTCGCAATCTATCCCTGATTAAGCCGCGACGGTTATTCTTTTTCCACCGGAAAGGTCATCGACGCGCCGTTCCAGCCGATGATCGTCACCATCACGGACAGCGACAGCACCAGCAGGATGTAAAGCAATCCTAAACCGCTGAGCGAGTCCAGGATGTCCGGAACCTTCATGCGCCAGACAAAAAGAACAATGGTGGTGGCGAGCATGGCGAGAGTGAGTGGGATTTTTATTTTGACCGCTTTCAGGGGCTTGGCCATGTAGTTCAGCCACCAGGTGTAGAAGCCCGTGGAGATTCCGACCACGTTGAAAAAGATCCCTGCACCCAGGCAGTGAAACGCCGTGGCGTCGAAGGATTTTTCGCCCGTGATCAGATAAAGCATGCTGAAGGCGGTGCTGGAGAACATAAACACAATGGGGAAGTGAACCGTCATGGGATGCGGGTGCCGGCGCAAAAACGGAAAATGCTTCAGCAATGCCGCCAGCGCCTCCGGAATGCGCAGGTCGGCGGCGTCTTCCGCCCGCTTCAGCACGCCTACCTGCGGATAGCGTTCGAGGACATCCGGCGGGTGGGGTGCACCCTGGATATCGGTGGTGAGATCCTGGCCGGACCGGTGGCGCTTCATGTGGGTGCCGGTTTTCCACATCTTGCTCGCGCTGACGTCATAGACCTTGCCCGCATGGGCGACATAGACCGGTTTGCCGTTTTCGCCGTTATACGAAGTCAGTTCTTCCGAGCTGAATTCCTTCATTGCGGTTCCTCCCGCTGGATGTGAACGATTCGCACAGACCTTTCTCAGATCAACAGGCTCACCAATACCACCGCTAGCATGGCCGCCGGATAATAGCTGGCCCGGTTGAACAGCTGCATGGCTGCGAAGCGGTCCCTCGTATGGTATAAGCGCAGGCCGGGTTCGATCAACAGATAGCATGAAGCGGCCAGCGCCAATAAGGCAAAAAAGGAAGCTTGCGGCAGTCGGCTGAGTTGAAAGGTTATTACATTGAGCACCAACGTCCCCGCCAGGGCCGCCGCGGCGATGCTCACCGCCCGCCCGACCCCGCAATGCACCGGAAGGGTCCGGGCCTGCAGGCGACGGTCTTCCTCAAGGTCGGACAGGTCGTTGGGGATGTTCTGTCCGCCGAGTTCCCAAGAAAAGAGCATAAAAAAAAGAGCGGTCAGGAAGACCGGCGAGGGATGCGGGTCCACCGCGAATACGGCCGCCATGGCACCGGAAGTCTTAACCGCTCCGCTCACGAGCGTGCGGAAAGGGCTCACGCGCCACAGCCGGCAGTAGATCGCTTCCAGCGCACATCCCAACAGAAAAATGCCCACACACACGGGGTTGAGCTTGAAGGCTCCCACGAGAGCGACGACCGCCCAACCAACAGCCCAGGTCAGCCCCTCACGAAAGCTCAGCAGACCCTGCGCCATCGGATGGCGCACGATGACCCCGTCGAGGTCGCATCCGGCGGCCGCCAGGATTCCGCTGGAGACTTTTTCCTGATCCACGCGATAGTCGACGACGTCGTTCAGGGCATAGACGGCCGTGTAACCGGCGAAAGTGGTAATAAGACCGATCAGGATGATTTCTATCGGCGGGAAAGCCCCAAGCCACAGCAGCGCCGCAAAAGCCGGCGTACACATGTCCAGAAGGCCGTGGGAAGTTCGGGAAAGCGCCCAAAACAGCTTCAAGCGGTGAATCCCGGTGAAATCGCACTGAACGGTCGGTTCGGCCACTGCCAGGCTCTTTTCCTTCCGTTTCCCCCTTTGACAAAAGGGGCAGGAGGATTTAAAAAATGACTTCCTCGAAGTAAGGCCTGTCTAACATGAGCATTGCGGCGGCGTCAAGGCGTTGCGTCCGATCGCAGGGCGCTGGGGCATGCTTCCAAAAGCGCCATCCCGCTGCTATGAAGGCAGCATCTCCACCAGCGGCATTCTTCCAACGTGTTGAACCGGCAGCTATTCAGATGGCTGAACTCGCTTCGGCCGTCAGCAGGCGGAAATGGAAAAGATTGATCTGATCGGGATGTTCATGCTGGGGCTGCTCGGCACGGGGCACTGCATCGGCATGTGCGGGCCGCTGATTTTTGCCTTCCCGGGCCGCACCGGCCGGTTCCTGCCGCATGCCTGGTACCACCTCGGGCGGGTAGCGACCTATGTGGGGGTGGGGGCCGTTCTCGGCGGGGTGGGCGCCCTGCTCGCCGCCCTGACCGGCATGGATACGAAGTCCGATGTGGCAAGCCTTCAGGTCTGGCTGCGATTGTTCGCGGCCCTCCTGCTCGCCGTGCTGGGCTTGATTCGTCTGGGATGGGTGCGGGAGCCCCGCTGGTTCGATTGGCTGAATCCCGAGCGCATCCCCGGGTTCACGCGCGCCATGTCCGGCGCCTCGGGTTCCGGCGGCCAGGCGGTTTTTTTTCTTTTGGGGCTCCTGCTGGGGTTTCTGCCCTGCGGACTTTCCTACGGGGCGTTTGCCCAAGCGCTCGGTGCCGGCAGCGCCGGCGCCGGTGCATGCCTTGTCCTGGCGTTTGCGGCGGGGACCGTTCCCGGACTGCTGCTGCTGGGCACCGGCGTTTCCGCCATCGTTCGGCGCTACCGTCGACCCTCCGACATCATCGCCGGGATTCTGATGCTGTACATGGCGGTCATGCTCGTTCGCAAGGCGCTGAAAGCCTTCGGGTAGCTGCCTATCATCATTCCTTCATGCGGCATTCCCGGTCCCATTCCGGACAGGCGTCCTTCGCCGGCGTCGAGAACTTGGCCATGCACTCGCCGCACTCCAGATCGAAGTTCGGCACGTGGCCGTACCGTTCCTGCAGTTCCTCATTGGTCATCACGGTGGTCTGGGTGCAGCCGCACTGCGGACAACCCGCTTTGATCGTGTAGCGCTTCTTTTGCTTATCCATTCCATCCTCCCACGTCGAATTCAAATGTCGAGCAACTGGTCGATCTCTTCTTTAGACAGGATCGCTTCCGCCGTCAATACTTCGCGAATCGTCCGGCCGCTGTCGTAGGCCTTCTGGGCCACCGCAGCCGCACGGTCGTAGCCGATGCGCGGGACCAGGCCCGTCGCCAGCGCCAGGCTTCTTTCGATGAAGGCGGTGCACGCCTCGCGGTTGGCGGAGAGGCCCTGCACGCATTTCTCGGCGAACACGGCGGCCGCCGCCGCGAGCAGTTCGATGGACTGCAGCAGGTTGTAGGCGAGCACCGGCAGCATCACGTTGAGTTCGAAGTTTCCACTCTGGCCGCATGCGGTGATCGTGGCGTCGTTGCCGATCACCTGGGCCGTCACTTGGAGCACCGCCTCGGGAATGACCGGGTTGACCTTGCCCGGCATGATCGAGGACCCCGGCTGCAGGCTCGGCAGGTTGATCTCCCCGATCCCGCAGCGCGGGCCCGAACCCAGCCAGCGCACGTCGTTGGCGATCTTGGCGAGGCTCACCGCCACGGTCTTGAGCGCCCCGCTCGCCTCCACTGCCGAATCCCGGGCCGCCTGGGCCTCGAAGTGATTGCGGGCTTCGCGGAAGTCGATGCCGGTTTCCCGCGCAACCCAGGCGATGGTGGCGGCGGCGAAATCCGGATGGGCGTTCACCCCGGTGCCCACGGCCGTGCCGCCGAGAGCGAGCTCGGCCAGTCGGGGCTCAACGGCTGCAAGCCGTTCGACGCCCAGCTCCACCTGTCGGGCGTAGCCGGAAAACTCCTGCCCCAGGGTCATGGGCACGGCGTCCTGGAGATGGGTGCGGCCGATCTTGCGCACGTCGGCAAATTCATCCGCCTTGGCCGCCAGGGCGAGCTGCAGCCGCCGCAGCGCCGGGAGCAGCTTTTCGCGGATGGCGGCGAGCGCCGCGATGTGAATGGCGGAGGGGATTGCGTCGTTGCTCGACTGCCCGAGGTTGGCATGGTCGTTGGGATGCACCGGCGATTTTCCGCCCTTTTGGCCGGTCAGCATCTCGTTGGCGCGGGAAGCGATCACTTCGTTGACGTTCATGTTGCTGGAAGTACCCGAGCCGGTTTGAAAGACGCCCACGACGAACTGGTCGTCCCAGCGGCCCTGCCGAACTTCCTGGGCCGCGGCTGCGACCGCCCCGGCCAGTTTGGGATCGAGCCGCCCGAGCCGGCGGTTCACCTCGGCGGCACCCGCTTTGATGAGGGCCAGGGCGTGAATGATCTCCAGCGGCATCTTGAGGTCGCCGATCGAAAAATTCTCAACCGCCCGCTGGGTCTGGGCCCCGTAGTGCGCCTGCGCCGGAACCCGCACGACCCCCATGCTGTCTTTTTCTTCACGGAATTTGGTCATAACGATAACCGGGTGCTTGGGTGCTCCGGTATTCGGCGGTTTGGCAGGACACCCAAATACCCAAACACCCCGGTGCCATCACGCCTCTTTCATGCGTTCAACATTTGTTCTCAGCTGGGCGATCTCGATCCCCAGCCCGACGCATTTCTGGCCCAGCATGCATTTCTCGGCGTCGCCGTCTTCCAGGAAGGTCTTGAGCCGCTGGCTATCCTTCTTGAGATGAACCACCCACGCCTTTTCCCCCTGATCGTATTCCACGTCCACATCGATGCCGCATTCACCGATGTCGGGATAGAGCTGCCGGATCTTATCGCAAAGCTCTTTCTGATTGATCATGGTGCACCCCCTTCACTTCACCGCCTGCTGTCGGTCCGGTTTCACTTCGTTTTATCGATTCAGACAGTCACAGCGTCTGATAGGAATAATAAGGCAGGCGCGGGCCGAGTCAAAAATTTCTCTCACCCGGCGGCGGAACTGGCAGGACCGCGAACCCCGGCTGGCGACCGGACTGGCTTCAGAACAGATGCGACAGCTCTCGGGCAAGATTTTTGGTCTCTTCCCCGAGTTTCACGACCGTCTCGGGACCAATGCCTAAAAGACCGGCCGAACGCAGATCGGATGGTTCGATCCGGGCGGCTTCCATGATGCTGAATCCGATAATGCGGGTCAGCATATTGGCCAGGTTGACCACCAGGCAGTCCATGCTGATCGCGGAGTCGAATTCGTTCTTTTCATGCAGGGAGACCGCTCGGATGAATCCTTCGTCGAATCCCCAGCGCTTGAGCATGATGTTGCTGATCCCGAGGTGTGCTTCCTGGATGTTGGCGACCACCAGCTTCATGTCCATGCCCTTGAGCGCCGCTTCTTCGGAAAAAGCCTTCAATAGAAACGTCTTGCCGACATCGTGGGTCAGCCCCATGAGGAACAGGGTATCCACATCCCCCAATTTCAGGTGCTGGCCGATCAGCTTGGCGCCGAACGCCGTGGCGATGGAATGCCCCCAGAGCTTGTCCATCAGCAGGCGATAATGCGGATTCTTGGTTTCGTACAGGCTTTTGTTGGCGATGGCCATGACCACGTTCATGGTTTCTTTGAGGCCGAGCCGCGGAATGGCGTCCCGGATCGTGCGAATTTCCTTCATCCCGCGATAGACCGGGCTGTTGGATATGGAAATCAGGCGCAGCGCGACGACGGGTTCTTTTTCGATCACCGCAACCAGCATGTCGGACGTGGCATTCGGCTGTTTGACGACGGCCTGGAGTTCCTGGACCACCTGGGGCATCACCGGCGGGACGATCTTGCCGCTCGCAAACTTTTGCAGGATTTGAGCAAAGACTTCCTTGATGTTGATGGTCTCTTTCTTCTTGGTTTGCATGTATTCTTTGGAGATGCCGGAGGTGGCTTCGATGAACTGCGCGAACTGGTCCACCAGCGTTCCGTCGAACTCTTTTCCGGAAAGCTGGATGATCTGTTCCAGAGCGGTCATGTTGTCAACGCCCTTGCGCGGAAACCGGGGGGACGTCAGCCAGTCGAAGCGGTCAAAGAGTGCAATGAGCCGCGCACCGAGCGGGATTTCCTCCCCCTTCCTTTTTTCCGGATAACCGCTTCCATCCCAGGCCTCATGGTGATGACGGATGGACGGCAGCGCTTTGGCGAGCAAACTGAGGTTGGCCAGGATTTTTTCAGCCAGGACGGGATGGTTTTTGACAGCTTCCCGCCCCTCGTCGTCCAGCTCCGTCGCACCGGGAGTCAATTCGGGCGGGCCGAAAACCAGACCCAGGTCGTGCAAAAGGGCGGCAAAATAAACCGCGTCGATCTCTTTGGATGGAACGATGCTGAACTTCTCGCAGAAATGCGCGCAGGTGTTGGCAACCCGTTCGCAATGCTGCCGGAGATGGGGGTCTTTTTCTTCGATCACGGCCAGCAGCGTGTTCGCGACCTGCAGGATGAATTCCCGCGATTCGCCGGGCGACCGGGGCATGCTTTTTTCGGTCATGGGGATAGACCTCTTGATAATCCAGTGGACATCAGCGCGTTCTCACCCCCTCTTTATATGTAACTATCTTACTATGGAATTCAATCGGTTGCAAAATTATTTGACCGGCCGCAGCATCGCTCAAACTCCCCGCTTCCGGAGAAGTCGCAGCGGGGTATCGGCCGCAGGGTCCGAAACCCGCCGCGACGATGGGATAGGCCTAACCGAATTGGGTATATAAAGGGAGGCAGTCCCCCTCTTTGGAAATGAGGGGCCGGGGGAGATTTCCAACGGCAGATCCAGGCAGGCATTAAGGGTCTCATAATTGTCTTCGCGCGTCATTCCGGCATGCTTTTAGCCGGAATCCCGTGAATTCAACCGGCTCTGGATGCCCCCGTATCGTGGTACGGGGCAGGCTTATCGCGTCCAGCATGACGGTACTATTTCGAGACGATTAATATGAGGCCATCGAGGTTTATTAGCAGAGAGAAGAATGCGCGTTAAAAAAGGTGGGCCACGTCCTTGATGATCTCCCTGACCTTGTCTTCGACCTTTTGCATGACGTCGGATGACAAGCCCAGCAGTTGCGCCGAAGGCAGTTCGGCGGGATCTCTTCCGTCCCACTCGAAAAAGCTGAATCCCATTTTGCGCGTCAGCAGGTTGGCCAGGTGGACGACGAGGATTTCCTTGTTGGTCTGATCGGAGAAATTGGAGCCTTCGTGAAGCGCGACGACCCGGGTGAACTCCTCACCGAACCCCCAGCGCTTGAGCAGCATGTTGCCGACGCTCTGATGCGCCTCCTGGATGGCGGGCATGATCGCTTCGGCCTTCAGTTTCTCTTCTTGGGGGATTTCGGCAAAGGCTCTCAGCAGAACCACCTTGCCCACGTCGTGGGTGAGCCCCATGAGAAAGAGGGTTTCCGGGTCGCTCAGGGAAAGGATTTGTGCAATCAGTTTGGAGGCATACGCGCTCACCAGGGAATGCACCCACAGCTTGTCTAAGAGCACGCGAAACTGAGGAGCCTTGACCTCATACAGGCTCTTGTTCGCGATGGCCACGACGACGCTCATGGTCTCCTTGAATCCTAAACGTGGAATGGCGGCCTGGATGCTCTTGACGTCCCCGAGCCCCTTGTAAACCGGGCTCTTGGCCACTGAGATCAGCCGCAGGGAGATGACCGGGTCCCGCTCTACCACTTCCGTCAGGTCTTTGACCGATGAATCCGGGCGCTTGATGATGTTGCGCAGTTCGAAGACAATTTGGGGCATGGCGGGCGGGACGAGCTTTCCGGAGCTTAATTTTTGAAGAATGCCGGCAAAGGCCTGCTTGATGAATGCTGTTTGCTTTCTTAGAAAAAAATCGACGGCGGCGTCGGGGGTGGATTGCACGAATTCGACGAATTTCGGGACCAACGCCGGATCGAACTCCCCTCCCGCCTTTTCCTGGATGTCGGCGAGCGCTTGATCCATGCTCAGGCGCTCTTGCTCCCGGCGGCCCGTTGTCACTCGGTCGTAATAATCGAACAGATGCAGGATGCGTGCGCCGAGCGGGATCGCCTCCCCGCTCTTGCCGTCCGGCCAGCCGCTTCCGTCAAACGCCTCGTGATGGTGCCGGACCATCGGCAGAACCACCTCGAACCGCCGATAGTTCGACAAAATGGTGACTCCGGTCACCGGATGCTTCTTAATTGCGAGCAGATCCTCATCCGACAACGGCTGGGTTTTGGAGAAAAGGCCTTCCGAGGCCGCAACGTAGCCGGTATCGTGCAGCAACCCCGCCAGGTAAAGAAATTGCGGCCCGCCCCCATTGAAAAGGCCGAAGGTTTCGGCGAAGGTTGCGGCACGATTGGCCACCCGCTCGCAGTGTGCCCTGAGCCGGGTATCCCTTTCGCCCAGCAGAGCGGCGACCAGCATGGCCGTTTCAATCGTCAGCTGCCAGCTCCCGGAATCGTCATTGGAGTTGCTTGTCGCCATGGGTGATTTCTTCTCCCGTTTCTTTTGGATAATGATACAAAGTAGCATGTTTAATGCTAATTTCCAATTACGAATTTCAAGGAGTTGTAATCGGTTGCGGCATCTGCCGAGAGCTATTTATGGTTTGACACCCGCCGGTCTTTTTCTCTATTATCCGACCCGGGTCGTGCAATAGTTTCTCGGATGATTCCGGCCGGGACCGGCGAGCGTTCAGGGCCCCAGGTTCCGGCCTTTTTCCACGCAGGCTTTCTCTGCTCTCGAAGCATCGTGGCGGGGGTGCGATGAATTCATTGATCACACTGAATGGGGATTTTGTCGAAGAACAATTCACCCTCTGGAAAACCGACCCGGCCAGGGTTTCACAAGACTGGCGCTTCTTTTTCGAGGGGTTCGAGCTGGGATTCGCCGGCCGGCCGGAAGGGTTCGAACCCGGGGACGGGGATCAAGCCCTGCGCCAGGCGCGGGTCCATGCCCTGGTTTACCGCTTTCGCGAGATCGGCCACCTGCTCGCCTGCCTCGACCCGCTGGAAGCCTGCCCGATCGAGCATCCGCTGCTCAGCCTGGAGACCGTGGGCCTGACCGCGGAGGACCTGGACCGTTCCTTCATCGTCCCCGACGGCCCCGCGAACGTGAGAGCGCCGCTGCGCGAGATTCTGGCTGGGTTCCGCGAGACTTACAGCCGCTCCATCGGCGTCGAATTCATGCACCTGCAGGACCCTGCGGAACGACGCTGGCTGATCGACCGCATGGAGCCGGTCCGCAACACCCCGCGGCTGGACGCGGGCGAAAAGCAGCGCATTCTGGAAAAACTCGTTCACAGCAGCACGTTCGAGCGGTTCTTGAACACCAAGTATCGGGGGGTGACGCGCTTTTCGCTGGAAGGCGGGGATGCGCTCATCCCGGGGCTGGATTTCCTCGTGGAGCGGGCGGCTGGCCTCGGCTGCCGCGAGATCATCCTCGGCATGGCCCACCGCGGCCGCCTGAATGTCCAAACCGGCATCCTCGACAAGCCCTTCGTCGACGTCTTCAGCGAGTTCGAGAACTGCTACGATCCGGAAGCGCTCGTCGGCGCCGGCGACGTGAAATACCACAACGGCTACCTCGGCGACATCAAAACCCGGGACGGGCGGGAACTGCGGATGTATTTGATGAACAACCCCAGCCACCTGGAGGCCGTGGATCCGGTGGTGGAGGGGTTTGCCCGCGGACGCCAGGACCTTCTTTCGAAAGACGAGCAGCAGCGCGTCCTGGCGCTGCTGATCCACGGGGATGCGGCCTTTGCCGGCCAGGGGGTGGTGGCCGAAACCCTGAACATGTCGCAGCTCGAAGGCTACGCGACCGGCGGCACCATTCACGTCATCATCAACAACCAGATCGGCTACACCACGCTGCCCGAAAACGCGCGTTCCTCGCGCTACTCGACCGACATGGCCAAGATGCTGATGGTGCCGGTGTTCCATGTGCACGGCGAAAACCCGGAAGCCGTGGTGCACGTCATGCGTTTGGCGGCCGAGTACCGCTGGAAATTCGGCAAGGATGTGGTCGTCGATCTGGTCTGCTTCCGCCGCTTCGGGCACAACGAGGGCGACGAGCCTTATTTCACCCAACCGCTCATGTACGAACGCATCCGCCAGCGCCCGGCCCTTGACCAGGTCTATGCCGAAAAGCTTCTCGACGAAAAGGTGGTGACCCCGGAGGCGATCGAAGCCCTGGCCGCAGACCGCCGCGGACGTCTGGACGCCGACTACGATGCCATCCACGGCAGCGTGTGCGTCTTTCCGGAGCATACCTTCTACGAGAGCTGGCGCAACTACAGCGGGACCTATTCACCGGTGACGCTGGAGACCGGTCTGTCCCGCGACCGGCTGACGTCGCTCGCCCGCGCCCTCAACGCCTGGCCCGAGAAGTTCAACCGCAACCCCAAGCTCGAGAAGCTGCTGGCCCGACGCCTGGAAGCGGTCGAGACCGGTGAAGGCATTGATTGGGCCAATGCCGAGGCCCTGGCTTTTGCAAGTCTGCTGGCCGAGGGCCATCCCGTGCGCCTGAGCGGCCAGGACAGCGGCCGCGGCACGTTCAGCCAGCGGCACAGCGTGCTCATGGACATGAAGACCGGCAACGGCCATGTGCCTCTGAATGCACTGGCGCAAGATCAGGCGGTTTTTTCGGTCTACGACAGCCCGCTGTCAGAGACCGGGGTCCTCGGCTTCGAGTACGGCTACTCCCTGGCCCGGCCCGAGGGTCTGGTCCTGTGGGAGGCCCAGTTCGGGGATTTCGCCAACAACGCCCAGGGCGTCATCGACCTTTTCATCGCCGGCGGCGAGGCCAAGTGGCAGCGTCTGAGCGGGGTCACGCTCCTGCTGCCGCACGGACTGGAGGGTCTCGGACCCGAGCACTCGAGCGCCCGACTGGAGCGGTTCCTGCAGCTCTGCGCCGGCGAGAACATGCAAGTGTGCAACCTGACCACCCCGGCCCAGTACTTTCACCTGCTGCGCCGTCAGGTCAAGGCCGCGTACCGCAAGCCGCTGGTCATCATGACGCCCAAGAGCCTGCTGCGCCATCCTCTGGCGGTTTCGAGCCTGGACCAGTTGGCCAAGGGAACCTTCCGCGGGGTCCTGGAGGACCCCGAAGCCGACGGGGCCGCCGCCACGGTGCTTTTTTGCAGCGGCAAGATCTTTTACGATCTGCTCCAGCGTCGCCGCGAGCTGAAGCGCTCGCAGGTGGCCATCGTGCGCCTGGAGCTGCTCTACCCGTTCCCGCAGAGCCAGCTCCGGATGGTCATCAAACGTTTCAAACAGGCCCAGCAATTTTTCTGGGTTCAGGAGGAGCCGGAGAACATGGGCGCCTGGCGCTTCATCCGGCATCGGCTGGAGGCCGTCGTCGGCAAGCCGCTGGCCTACATCGGCCGCAGGGAGTCGCCGACCCCGGCAACGGGCTTTCCGCATGTCTTCCGCCGCGAGCAGGCTGAAATCCTCGACCGTGCCATCGGCCCGAAACCAAGTTGATGTATGTTTTTGCAAACCGCTGACCAAATCAATTCCAGGGCGGCGAATCTGAAGCCATAGGCTTTTATCCGGCATCCGGTATCCGATATCAATTGGCCTTGCACAGACGTAGGAAAATTAGCATCGCAAGGAGCGAGCGCTCATGAAGATCGAAATCAAGGTCCCCAGCGTCGGCGAATCCATCACCGAGGCCTTGCTGGCCCAATGGTTCAAGAAAGACGGAGACACCGTTCGCAAGGACGAACCGCTCTTCGTACTGGAAACCGACAAGGTGACGCTGGAAGTTACGGCCGAGGCGGCCGGCAGCCTGAGCATCGTCGTTCCGGCCGGAACCACGGTCAAGGTCGGCACGGTGGTCGGCACAATTTCAGCCGCTGGCGCCGTTGAAATTGAACGGCCGGCGGTCGAAAAGGGACAGGACCAACAAAAAACCCCTGTGCCCAAACCGGCTGTGTTGGAGAAACCACCGGCTGCAGCCTCTGCGCCGGCCGCAGCGGCAGAAGCCCACGCAGTCCTGGAGGGATTGCCTCCATCGGTGAGGCGGCTGGTGGGCGAGCACCGCCTGGACGCAAGCCGAATCCTCGGCACCGGGCCGGGCGGGCGCATCACCAAAGGCGACGTCCTGCTTTACATCGAGCAATCCGAGAAAGGGGTCGCACCTGCGGAACCGGCCCCGGCGGCCGCGGCCGTCTGCCCGCCCTGCGAGTCCGTCAAGGAGGAGATTTTACGCAAGCCCATGACCCCCATCCGCCGGCGCATCGCCGAGCGCTTGCTCAAGGCCCGCCAGAACACGGCCATGCTCACCACTTTCAACGACATCGACATGAGCGCCGTGATCGAACTGCGCAAGCGCTACAAGGAGGCCTTCCAGAAAAAATACGGGGTCTCGCTCGGCTTCATGTCCTTCTTCATCAAGGCCAGCGTGGAGGCCTTGAAGGCCATCCCCGAGATCAACGCGTATGTCGACGGCAGCGACATCATTTACCACCGCTATTACCATATCGGCGTGGCGGTGGGCTCCGAACGCGGACTGGTCGTGCCGGTCATCCGCCACGCCGACCAGCTGAGCTTCGCCGAGCTTGAGAAAGCGATCGTCGATTTCGTAGCCAGGATCAAGGAAAGCCGCCTGGCGCTGAACGACCTCGAAGGCGGAACCTTCACCATCACCAACGGCGGAGTTTTCGGCTCGCTGCTCAGCACCCCCATCCTGAACACCCCCCAGAGCGGGATCCTTGGCATGCACCGGGTGGATCCGCGTCCGGTCGCGGTCGACAACCAGGTGGTGATCCGGCCGATGATGTACGTGGCCATGAGCTACGACCACCGCATCGTGGACGGCCGCGAGGCGGTGACCTTTCTCAAACATATCAAGGAAGGCATCGAGAACCCTGAACGCATCTTGATGGAGATTTAAGCGATGGCGGCGAGCGCATACGATCTCGTGGTGATCGGCGGCGGACCCGGCGGTTATACGGCCGCGGTGCGGGCGGCTCAGCTCGGGCTGAAGACGGCCTGTGTCGAGAAATGGCCCCGGCTGGGCGGCGTGTGCCTCAACGTGGGCTGCATCCCGAGCAAGGCCCTGCTGGACTCGAGCGAATACTTCCACTTGGCCAAAACCCAGTTCGCCGAGCACGGCATCCGCATCGGCGAAGCCGGCATCGACATCGCCCAATTGATGGCGCGCAAGGAGCGGGTGGTCCGGGACCTGACGGACAACGTGCGCAAGCTGCTTGAAACGCACAAGGTCGATATCATTCACGGCACGGCGAAGCTGACCGGCCGGGACCGGGTTGAGGTTTCCGGCGACCCGCCCCGCGCCCTCGTTGCCAAAAACATCATCCTCGCCGCGGGCAGCGAGCCGGCGGCGCTTCCCGGCACCCCTTTCGACGGGAAGATGATCGTCAGCTCGACCGAAGCCCTGCAGTTCGACAGGGTCCCGCAGGATCTCGGGATCATCGGCGGCGGCTACATCGGCATCGAGCTCGGATCGGTGTGGCTGCGGCTGGGCGCCCGGGTCACCGTGATCGAAATGCTGCCGGACATCGTCGCCGCCATGGACGGCCAGGTGGGCCGCCGGCTGCTGCGCGTCCTGAAGAAACAGGGGTTCACCTTTCGTCTGGAAACACGGGTGGCCTCCGCGCAAGTCGAGGGCGGCATCGTTACCGTGCAGGTCGAAGCCGCGGGCAAGATCGAGGCTCTCGAGTTCGATCGACTGCTGGTGTGCGTGGGCCGCCGGCCCCTGACCCGCGAACTGGGCCTCGAATCGGCCGGGATCGAACCCGACCCCGAGACCGGGTTCATCCATGTGGACGCTGCTCTGCGCACGAGCGTCCCGACGATCTACGCCATCGGCGACCTGGTGCCCGGACCCATGTTGGCTCACAAGGCTTCGGCCGAGGGCATGGCCGCGGCTCAGACCATCGCCGGCAAATTCGGCGAGGTGAACTACGACGCCATTCCGGCCATCGTCTACACCGCGCCGGAGGTGGCCAGCGTGGGGCTCACCGAGGAGCAGGTCAAGGAGCGCGGCATCCCCTACGTCACCGGCGTCTACCCCTTCACCGGCAACGGCCGCGCCAAGTGCTTCGGGGACACCGAGGGCCTCGTCAAGCTGATCGCACACCGCAAGACGGACCGGCTTCTGGGCGCCCACATCATCGGCGCCCGTGCGGCTGAAATGATCGCCGAAGCCGTGCTCGCCGTGGAATTCGGGGCCAGTCTGGAGGATTTGGCCGGCACCGTCCACGGGCATCCCACCTTCGCCGAGGCGTTCATGGAAGCGGCCTTGGCCGTAAAAAAATAATCGATCATTCATCATCCAAGGAGGGCGTCATGAAGAAAATGGGGTTCGCTTTTCTATTGGCAATCGGATTCGGGCTGGTGATCGCCGGATCGGGGATCGCGGCCGACAAGCCGGTCAAGATCGGCTTCGCCTACATCATGTCCGGCCCCTTCGCCACCTACGGGCAGTTCGCCAAGCAGGGGGCGGAGCTGGCCATCGATGAGATCAACCAGGCCGGCGGTATCAACGGCCGCAAAGTGGAGGCGCTGTTCGAGGACGACGCCGGCAAGCCGGACGTGGGCATTCGGGTGATCCGCAAGCTGGTGTACGAAAACGGGGTCGACATCGTCATGGGCATCGATTCGAGCGGGGTCGCATCCGCCGTCGCGCCCGTGATGAAGGAGCTGAAGACGCCGCTGATCATCACCCATGCCGCGGTCCCCGACGTGACCGGCACCAGCTGCAACCGCTACACCTTTCGCATCTCGCTCAACATCAACCAGAACATCGCCATGGCCTCGACGATTGCCGCCGACATGAAAGCCAAGACCTGGACCACCGCCGGGCCGGATTATTCTTTCGGGCACCAGTCCTGGGAGTACTTCCAGAAGTATCTGTCCAAAAAGAAACCGGATGCGGTGTTCCTGCCCGCGGCGGACGTGGCGTTCTCGCCGTCCGCCACCACCGATTTCTCCGCCTACGTCACCAAGATCATGAACTCGAAGGCCGACGGGGTGCTGGTCTCCCTGTGGGGCGGCAACCTCATCGACTTCGTGCGCCAGGCCGCGGACATGGGTTTCTTTGACGGCAAGCGCGAGATTCTGATGACGCTGGGAGCGGCCACCGAGGTGCTCTACGCGCTGCAGGAAAAAATGCCCGAAGGCATCTGGGTCGGCACCCGCTATTGGTTCCAGGCCAACGACACGCCGATTAACAAGGCCTTTGTCGATGCCTACTTTAAGCGGTTCAAGGTCTACCCCTCCTACAACGCCCACGGAGCCTACGGCGCAGTGAAAACCTATGCCGCGGCGGCCGCCAAAGCCAAGACCGTGGACAAGGAAAAGATCGTCGATGCCCTGGAAGGCTTGTCGATCGAGCTTCCGGTCGGCAAGATCACCATCCGACCCGAAGATCACCAGGCGGTGACCGACGGGGTGTGGGGCAAGACGGCCGTCGACGCCCAGATGCCCATTCGCATCCTCAAGCCGATCCGGGCCTTCGCGGGCAAGGACATCACCCCGCCGGTGGAAGAAACCGGTTGCAAGCTCAAGTAGAAGGCCTGAGTCCGGCCTCGCCAGCGCCGTATCGACCTGTTTCAACAGCAGATGGAAAACACCCGCCGGAAGCCCGCTGCAGCGGGCTTCCGGCGGGCTGAGCGCCAGACATCGTTTTGGAGAATCGCGTGGAAGGTTTGCTTGCCAACGTCTTGAACGGCCTGTCCTGGGGGATGCTGCTGTTCCTGATTTCCATGGGGCTGACCACCATCTTCGGCGTGATGGGGGTTCTGAATTTCGCGCACGGCTCCCTGTTCATGCTGGGGGCCTATCTCAGCATGCAGTTCGTGCGCTGGGTGGGCTCCTTCTGGATCGGACTGCTGCTGGGTCCACCCATCGTCGCCGGTTTGTCGATCCTGCTCGAGCGCTTTCTGCTGCGCCCCTTGTACGGCCGGGACGTGAGCTTTCAGCTCCTGCTCACCTTCGGCGTCATGCTGTTTCTGGATGACGGCGTGCGGCTCATCTGGGGAGCGGCGTATCATGTGGTCGACCCGCCGCCGCTCCTCTCCGGGGTGATCCCCTTTTTTTCGCAGAGCTATCCGGTTTACCGTCTGTTTCTGGTCGTTCTCGGCCCGCTGGTGGGCATCGCGCTGTGGGCCTTCTTTGCGTTCACCCGCTGGGGCAAGATCCTGCGCGCGGCCGCCATGGACCGGCAGATGGCGGAGATCGTGGGCGTCCGGGTGCCGGCGATGTTCACCGCTGTCTTCGGGTTCGGCGCCTGGCTGGCCGCCCTGGGAGGCGCATTGGCGGCCCCGCACCAGAGCGTCGGGCCCGCCATGGGGGAGCGGATCATCATCGAAAGCTTCATTGTGGTGGTGATCGGCGGCATGGGCAGTTTTCCCGGCGCGTTTGTCGGAGCTCTCATCCTCGGGATGCTCAATTCCTTCGGCACGACGCTTCTGCCGGATGTGCAGATGGCGTTGCCCTACATCCTGCTGGCCGTCATCCTACTGACCCGCCCCCGCGGCCTTTTCGGAGCGGAGGCCTGACATGAGATTTCGTGCCCGAGGAGATGTCGTTCCGGTCCTCCTGATATTGCTGGCGCTGATCGCCGCGCCGTTTTTCCTTTCCATCTACGGGCTCATCGTCCTGACGGAAATCCTGACCATGAGCCTGTTTGCATTGAGCTTCAATTTGCTCTTCGGTTACACCGGCCTGTTGTCCTTCGGCCAGGCCGGCTTCTTCGGCGCCGGAGCCTACTTTGCCGTGCTGACCCTTATCCATGGTCCCGGGTCGCTGTGGGCCGCGCTGGCGGCGGCCGTCATCGGCTCGGCCGTGCTGGCGGCCGTGATCGGCTGGTTGTGCGTTCGACTCGATGAGATCTATTTCGCGATCCTGACCCTGGGTTTCGGGATGATGCTCTTCACCATCGCCCATAACTGGCGTTCGGTGACCGGCGGAAGCGACGGTCTCGGCAACTTCACCCTGCCCGGACTCAACCTGTTCGGCCACGACATCAGCCTGTTCCATCCCGTCAGCTTCTATTTTCTCGTGCTGCTGATCGCCGCGCTCGGGGCCCTGCTGCTATGGCGCGTGGTCGGCTCGCCCTTCGGCCTGCTGCTGCGCGGCACGCGCGAAAACAGCCTGCGGGTATCCTTTGTCGGCGCCAACGTCCGTGCGGTGCGCCTGTTTGCCTTCATTCTGGCGGGGGCCCTGGCCGGACTGGCCGGTGCGCTTTTCGCCTTTTTCAACCGGATCGCCTCCCCTGAGATGCTGCACTGGTCCTTCTCGGGGAAAGCCGTGCTCATGACCATTCTGGGCGGCTCTGGCGTGTTCCTCGGTCCGGCCGCCGGCGCTGCCATTTTCTTCGTATTGGAGCACGTCATTACGGCTTACACCACCAACTGGATGATCTTTCTCGGAGCGATCCTGGTCGTGCTGGTGCTGGCCTTCCCCGGAGGGGTCCTGGGCAGCTTGCTCGACCGACTGACCCGCGGACGAAAGGGGCCGCCCGCATGACGGAGCCGATCCTGCTTGAGGTAAGAGAGGTCAGCCGGAGCTTTGGGAAGTTTCAGGCACTCCGCCAGGTGTCGCTTAAGATTCGGACCGGGCGGCTCTGCGCCCTCATCGGGCCGAACGGCGCCGGAAAAACCACGTTTTACAACGTGGTCTCCGGCCGCTACCGCCCGACCGGCGGCCGGGTCTTCTTTGAAGGACAAGACATCACCCACGCCCCGGCCCACCGCCGGGTGGAAATGGGATTGCTGCGATCGTTTCAGATCACCAACATATTCCCGGCGCTCACGGTTCTTGAAAACGTGCTGGTCCCGCTCGTGGTCCAGCATGGCAAGAGCTTCGCCTGCCTGGGGTCGATCGCCAGGCGCCGGGACATGGCCGAGGAGGCCGAGCAGATCCTGTCGAGGGTGGGCCTGACCGGGCAATCCCACCGGGTGGTCTCAACGCTGGCCTACGGGGACAAACGGCTGATCGAAATCGCCATCGTGCTGGCGCGCCGGCCTCGCTTGGTTTTACTCGACGAGCCCACGGCCGGCATGAACCCCGAGGAAACCGATCGCATGATCCGGCTGATCAGGGAGCTCTCCGAGCGTTCCGAGACGACTTTTTTCATTACCGAGCATGACATGAAAGTGGTTTTTTCGGTCGCTGAAAGAATCTTTGTGCTGAATCAGGGGAGCCTGTTGGCCGATGGCACTCCGGAAGAGATCCGGGCCAACCCGGAAGTAAAACGGGCTTACCTGGGGGGTAGTCTCGATGCTGCAGGCCGCTGATATCCAAGTCTACTACGGCGACAGCCATGTCCTCCAGGGGGTTTCCCTCGAGGTGGGTTCCGGGGAGATCGTCTGCCTGCTCGGTCGCAACGGCGCGGGCAAATCCACCACCCTGCGCGGAATCATGGGCGTAAACCCGCCCAAAGCCGGCCGGATTTCGTTCAAGGGGGAGGACATCACCCATCTGCCGGTTTACGAAAAAACCCGGAAGGGGATGGCTTTCGTGCCCGAGGACCGGCGCATTTTCCCCGGCCTCACCGTCGACGAAAACCTGGAAGTGGCGATGCTGCCGGCCCGCACCGGCCAAACCCCATGGGGCCTCGACCGCATCTACCGGACGTTCCCGCTGCTGGCGCGCCTGAAAACCCGCAAGGGCGGCAATCTGTCCGGCGGCGAGCAGCAGATGCTCGCCATCGCCCGCGCCCTGGCGGGCAATCCGCTCGTGCTCCTGCTGGATGAGCCGTGCGAAGGGCTTGCGCCGGTGATCGTGGAAGAGCTGGCCCGGGTGATCGCCGGGCTGAAATCGGACATGCCGATTCTGCTCGCCGAGCAAAACGCCCGCTTCGCGCTTTCGATCGCCGATCGGGGCTATGTCATCGACAAGGGGATCATCCGCTACGCGGGCGCCCGCGCGGACCTGCTGTCCAACGAGGAAGTACAGTCGCGCTATCTTTCGGTGTGAAGCGGCCACGGCCGCCGGGCAGCCCGAAAGGCCCGGGCGGGCGCAGCTTTCACCCGATTGCCATCATCCT
Organism: Desulfobacterales bacterium; assembly: GCA_030834695.1. Taxonomy (GTDB): domain Bacteria; phylum Desulfobacterota; class Desulfobacteria; order Desulfobacterales; family SpSt-501; genus SpSt-501. The sequence goes on along the minus strand of JAUQXK010000057.1, from coordinate 85,024 downwards.
CAGAGATCGATCTTGAATGCCGCAAAAAAAGACACCCCAAGACATCCTCCGCCGATACTACGGCTACCCCTCCTTCCGCGCCCGTCAGCTGGAAATCATCGAAAGCGTCTTGCAGGGGCAGGACGTGTTCGTTCTGATGCCGACCGGCAGCGGCAAGTCCGTCTGCTATCAGATTCCGGCCGTCCTGCGCTCTGGTGTGGGCATCGTGATCTCGCCTCTGATCGCCCTGATGCAGGACCAGGTGTTCGCCCTGAAACAGAACGGGCTGCGTGCCGACTATTTGAACTCAAGCCTTTCGGCCGATGACGTCCGCCACGTTGAAGGTCGCCTGCTCTCCGGCAGCACGGACTTGTTGTACGTCGCCCCGGAGCGGCTGGTGACCGAAAGTTTTCAGGGGCTCCTCCGGAAAATTCCCATCGGGTTGTTCGCCATCGACGAAGCCCACTGCGTCTCTCAATGGGGACATGATTTCCGGCCCGAATACCTTCAGATCGCCGCGGTCACCCGGCGATTTGCCGGCGTCCCCAAACTGGCCCTGACAGCCACCGCCGACGCGCACACCCGCCAGGACATCCTGGAGAAGCTCGACCTGTCGCAAGCCGCTCAATTCGTGTCCAGCTTCGATCGGCCCAACATCCGCTATCGCGTGCAGCTGAAGGTTAACGGCAAACGGCAGCTGCTGGCCTTCATTCTGAACGAGCACCCCGGCGAATCCGGCATCGTCTATGTCCGCACCCGCAAGCGCGCCGATGAGATCGCCGCCTGGCTGGCGGAGCAGGGCCTCGAAGCCGCCGCCTACCATGCCGGCCTGGAGCAGCGCACGCGTTTGGAGCGTCAGCGGCGGTTTCTGCGGGAACCGGCCGCCGTCATCGTGGCGACCATCGCCTTCGGCATGGGGATCGACAAGCCGGATGTGAGGTTCGTGGCCCACCTGGACCTGCCGGCCAGCATGGAGGCCTACTATCAGGAAACCGGCCGGGCCGGCCGCGACGGCAACCCGGCGGATGCGTGGATGGCCTACGCTCTGTCCGACGTGGTTGCGATGCGGGCGTTGCTGGAGCAATCGGAAGGCGACGAGGCGGTTAAACGCCTCCGCGGCCGCAAGCTGGAAGCGCTGCTCGGTTATTGCGAAACGGTCGCATGCCGACGCGAAATCCTTTTAGGCTATTTCGGCGAGTCCCACCCGGCCCTCTGCGGCAACTGCGACAACTGCCTGCAGCCGGCGGAGACCTGGGACGGCACCGTGGCCGCCCAGAAGGCGCTCTCCTGTGTCTACCGCACCGGCCAACGGTTCGGCGCCGCGCACCTGACCGACATCCTCGTCGGAAACGCCAGCCCCACCGTCCTGCGGCATGGCCACGACCGGCTCAAGACCTTCGGCGTCGGGCAGGATCTATCCGCCGCGGAATGGCGCTCGGTGTTCCGCCAGCTGGCGGCAAACGGCCTCTTGACGGTCAACCTGGCGGAGATTTCCGGTTTTCGCCTGACCGAGAAAAGCTGGCCGATCCTCAAAGGGACCCAGGCCGTGCGGCTCCGCAAAGACCCGCCTGTAAAAAAGATCGGCAAAACGGCCGGGCGGTCCGCCCCGCCGATAGACGATGCCGTGGATGAACACAGCCGGCCGCTGTTCGAAAAACTGCGCCAGCTGCGGCTGGAGATCGCCAAACGCCTGAACCTGCCGCCTTACGTCGTATTTCACGATAAGACCCTGAGGGAAATGGCGGCCCGCCGGCCTTCCACCCGCGCGGAGCTGCTGGGGATCACCGGTGTCGGCGAACGCAAGGTCGAGCTGTACGGCGATCTGTTTCTATGCATGATTCAGGACCGCCCGCCCTGATCGGGCCACTCATCCGCCCCACCTGATGGTATGGAATTCGTCTGATATACACCCCGACTCCGAATTTTCTCGAATTACCCTCATCGGACCGTTCGGTGGGCTCGCCGGGTGTACGACGGCGGCCGCTGCATTGCGTCATGCAAACCGTTCAATCAATCCATGATAAACCCGCCGTTGACATCCAGGATCTCTCCGGTGATGAAGGCGGCTTTGTCCGACGCCAGGAAATGGACGGCCTCGGCCACATCCCCCGGTTTTCCCAACCGCTTCAGAGGAATCGCTTCGATGATCGCCTGACGCTTTTCGGGGGGCCATTCATGATGGCAATGCCGGGAACATAGTTGCCCATGCGGGCTGAGTCCGCAGTTGGCCCGATGTTTGCCCGCGCCCGTATCGGCTCGATAATGTCTTCCTCGACACCGAGTTGGGCGCTGTGGAAAACCTCGATCTTGAGACCGCCCTTCGTTCCCTCCTCGACCGCCTTGGCCCAATTCGTGAATCCTTGCCGCCGCCCATCGCCGCCCCTCCATCAGGGCAGCTCGAGGATGACGGGCCGTGCAAATGACATTCCGGCCGACTCCAGCGCCATGCTCGGGTAGAGCATCGGGCGCGTAATCGGCTCCGGTCCGTTCCGGGTGGCCAGAATCGTGTCCTCGGATTTCGTCCCGGCGATGGAAGGGTTCCAGGTGAAGCCCTGGTTCTCCTGGATGATGTCCGGGGTCTGGAAGTTCGTCCGGTAGTCCCGGCCGGTGTAGCCGATCGACCCGCCCTGGTGGTGGAGTTTCCATTCGTTCGGATACCCCTGGGCACGATAGGCCTCGATCCCCTGTGCGAGAACTTCCCGTGCCGGCACCCCGGGTCGGGTGGCTGCCATGAAGGCACAGTCAATCTGCACGTTGGCCAGATACTTTTGCCTCAGATCCTCCGGAAGCGCTCCGAAGTGGAGAAATCGCGTCAATGAGACGATGAGCCCCCACTTCCGGGCGTTGACCGATACCATGAGATACTTTTCGACTTTCCGCTCCGTGGGAATCGGGTGACGAAAGTTGGACACCCGGTCGTCGGCCGCCGACATGAGGGTAATCGGATCGATTCGGTCTTTCCAGAGTTCGGCGCACAGCCGGCCGACGACCTCGGACTCCTTCTCCCCCGGCCGGGCTTCCATCATGGTTTTTTCCAGCCCCATGGAAACCCGTTCGCCCAGCCAACGGTAGCGCACGACCTCTTCCGGAGTGAGCGAATAACGCAGCCGCGCGATGTCTTCGGCCAGCATGTCGGCATCGTGAAAAGCCACGTCGCACCCGATCTTTCCCTGCCCGGCCAGCTTCCGGATCAGCGCGGTCTCGGGGTCTTCGTGCCAGGCAAAAGATGCGATGGTGAAGCCCTGCTCCTCCAGGTTTTCTTCCTTGGCCATGCGCGGGGCTTCGATGTTGCTGCACACGACGAATTTGGAGCGCTCCGTGATCAGCAGGGCAGCGACCCCGAGCTCGGTGGCGATCCCCACCAGGTTGAGGCCGCCGCCCGTCATCCATGAAAAATTGGCCTGTCGCTTGAGGAGCAGCGCCTTCAGGCCTTTTGCCCCCATGAGTTCCCTGACCCTGCGTTCCTTTTCGCGGATTTCATCGCTGCTCGCCATCGGCTCCCCCTCAAACCAGGTGTTGAAAAATAGGCATCACCCGTCAGTCAAAATGTGTGGCATTTTGAAAAACGCAGTCCGCCTGACGCGGATGAGCATCTACAAGGGCCGGCTCGCAGCCCTCGGCGCCGTTCATGACAACTCTGCTACTGGGCCAGCACTTCCGCCCACGTCGTCACCGGCCACTCGGTCTTGAAAAGCTGCTCGACGGCCGGCTTACCCTTTTCCCTCAGAGCGTCCGCATCCGGAACCACCACCTGCATGCCCTTGCGCTGGAGCTCGATCAGCAGCTTTTTCTCTTCTTTCTTGATCCCCTCGTTGGCCCAGTCCGTTGCCTGTGCAGCCGCTTGGACGATCAGATCTTGGTCCTGCTTCGACAGTCCGCCGAAGAATGCCTGGTTGATCAGGACCCCGCCGGTCTGCACCAGGTGATTGGTCAGGGTCAGGTAGTTCTGCACTTCGTTCAGCTTGAACGAGGCAATCTGGGGCAGATCGCCTTCCGAGGCCTGGGCTTTCCCGTCTTTGAGCGAGGCATAGAGCTCCGGCAGCGGGATCGGAACCGGGTCCGTGCCGATCTCCTTCCACACCGCGATCCAGGTCTTGACGGTCGGAAGACGCAGCTTCAGCAGGTAGAAGTCGGCCGGCGTGTAGAGCGGTTTCTTGGAAGTGGTCTGCCGCAGCCCCCGGTAAACGATGCCGAGGTACTTTTGCTTGCCGTTCTTCTCGACCAGTTCACGGGCCTGCATGCCCAGGGGCCCCTGCCAGACGCGCATGAAATGATCGAAATCCTTCATGACGTAAGGGGCATTGAAGAAAAAGTACTGAGGCGCGGAGACCTCGAGCGGCCGCCCGCCGGTCGCCTGCATCTCCACCTTGCCCTGGCTGCACCAGTCGTTGATCTCCTCCTCCGAGCCGACCCCTGCCTGAACTTCAACCGCCAAACGTCCGCCGCTGCCCTTCTCGACGATCTCCTTGAACTTGTTCCCCGTTTCCACGAGGGTGTGGCCGGGTTTGAATGGGCTCGCCCAGCGGATGGTGGTCTTCTTTTCCGGCGTGGCCGTCGGGGTCGTGCCGGCACAGCCCCAGACCCAACTGCAGACGGCTGCCAACATCACCAGAACTATGATCCTGGAACCCTTCATGGCACCCTCCTTTCAAAGGCGAATCTCATTTTTTCATCCCCTTGATCAGCTTGCCCAAGAACTCGTCGTCGCGCGCCATCAGCGCACCGAAATCTTTCGGCCCGAGATAGGACAGAAGGATCGACATCTCTTTCGCCTTGGCCTGGAATTCCGGGTCGTCCATGGCTTTTTTGAAGCTGTCATGCAGTTTTTGAATCACATCCGGCGGTGTGCCTTTGGGTGCGGCAAGCCCCCGCCACATTCCCATGGTGAAATTGAGGCCCTGCTCCTTGACCGTCGGCACATCCGGGAACATGGCCAGCCGCTGGTTGGCGAACAGCGCGATGACTCTCAACTGGCCGGCCTTGATCTGGGGAACGCCTTCGGGTGGCGTCACCGAGACCGCGTTGACGTGACCTCCCAGCAGGGCGGTGACCGAAGGCCCGCCGCCCGAGAACGGGATATGGTTGAGCTGGATGCCGGCGGCATTCTCAAAGGCCAGAGCCACCAGATGCACCCCGCCGCCCGCTCCGGAGTTTCCGACCGTGATCATGTCCGGGTTCTTCTTGGCGTAGTCGACGAACTCGCGCAGGTCCTTCCAGGGCGCGTCGGAGCGCACCAGGAACATGGACGGGTCGCTGACGACGTTCAGGATGGGCTCAAAGTCCCTGTACGTGAAAGCCGTAGTCGTCTGATGCGGCAGAATGCAGAGCGGCGTCACGGCCGCCGTGAGCATGTAGCCGTCCGGCTTCGCTTTCATGCCGTCGGTGTAGCCCACCGCACCGCCCCCGCCCGGCCGGTTGACGACCACGACCGCCTTGTTCAGATACTTGCCTGCGGTGACCCCCATGGCCCGGAAAATCAGGTCGGTCGCTCCTCCGGCCGCCCAGGGGATGATGATCTGGACCTCCTTGGTCGGGAAGTCCGCGGCGTTGGCCGGAACGCTCAACGCCATGATAAAAACGATCAGAATAGCTGTCAGTCCTTTCATTATACTGGCCCTCCTATATGACGTTTCATCACTGCCGTGGAGACTCACGACATTTTTTGTCAGCGCCTATCGGCCGAACCTCCTTTCCTCGGCCGCTTGAAGCCGAGTCGAAATAAGGGGATCACCAGGAAAAGGGCCGTCGCCAGAAGGAACGCCAATGATATGGGGCGGCCCGTGAAGATGCCGAAGTCGCCGTGAGAGATCATCAGTGACTGCCGGAAGGCCACCTCCATCTTGGGCCCCAGCACGAGCCCCAGCAGGAGAGGGGCCCCCTCGAACTTGCCCTTGCCGGCCGAAAAACCGATCCCGCCGAAAAGCAACATGACCCAGATGTCGAAAACCGAGTTGTTCACCGAATACATCCCGGTGATGCAGAAAAGGATGACCAGCGGCAGCAAAATCCGCTTCGGGATGCGCAGGATGTTCGCGAAAAGCGGGACGAACGGCAGGTTGAGCAGCAGCAGGACGAAGTTGCCGATGTACATGCTGGCGATCACTCCCCAAAACAGCTGGGGATGCTCGCTGATCATCATGGGGCCTGGGGTGACGCCGTGAATCAGAAGAGCGCCCAGCAGAATCGCCGTGGGCGGGGCAAAGGGAATTCCCAGGACGAACAACGGGATGAAGGCCGACTGGCAGGCGGCGTTGTTGGCGGATTCTGGTCCGGCGACGCCTTCGATGGCCCCCTGCCCGAATTCTTCGGGGTGCTTCGAGATCCGCTTCTCGATCAGGTAGGAAGAATAGGTGGCGATGACCGGCGCTGGCCCGGGAACGAGCCCGACACCGAATCCGATGCCGGTGCCTCTCAGGATGGCCTTGATCGATTTGCGCAAATCCTGCCGTGTCGGAAAGAGTTCTCTCAGCTGCGGAACCCGAACGCTTCCTTCGAGCAGTGCCGGAGGCTTCTCCACGTTGGCCAGGACCTCCCCGATCCCAAAGAGCCCGATGGCCACGGCCACGAACTCGATCCCGCTCAGCAGCGACATGGAGCCGAAAGTGAAGCGCGCGTCCCCTTTGACCGGATCGAGGCCGATGGTCCCGATGATCAGGCCGACCAAAGCCATCATCAAGGATTTGAGCAGAGAGGTTCCGGTCACATTGCTCAGGACGACGAATCCGAATACCATGAGGGAGAAATATTCGGCCGGCCCGAAGGCCAGCGCCGCCCGCGCTAGAGGCGGAGCAAAGGCCACCAACCCGAAGATGCCGATGGTCCCGGCGATGAATGAGCCGATGGCGCAGATGGCGAGGGCCGGCCCCGCCCGCCCCTTCTGGGCCATGCGGTAGCCGTCGATGCAGGTGATGACCGACGCCGTCTCGCCGGGCACATTCAGAAGGATCGAGGTGGTGGAACCGCCATACATGGCGCCGTAGTAAATCCCGGCCAGCATGATGATGGCGGAGGTCGGGTTCAGGCTGAAGGTGGCCGGGATCAGCAGGGCGATGCCGGCAATAGGACCGATCCCCGGCAGAACGCCGATCAAGGTCCCCACAATGGCGCCGATCAGGCAATAAAAAAGGTTGTCGACCGAGGTCGCGATCCCGAACCCGCCGGCAAGCTGTTGGAGCGATTCCAGCATGAGCTACTTCCTGAAGGGCCTGAGCGAGGAAGTCGATTTATAAGCCGATCCACCCTTGTGGAAACGGAATCTGCAGCCACCGCACAAAGAGAAAATGGGAGACTGCGCTGGCCGCCATGGAAATAAGCAGATTCCGTCGCCAGTAATTGGTCCCTAAAATTTGCAGCAGCGCCATGACCACGATAAAGGCCGTCGGCGCGTAACCCAGGTGTTCCAGGAAACCGGCCGCAAATGCGATGACGGCCATGAAACCCAGCACCGGCTTGGCGGAACCGAACGTATCGGAGGCAGCCCCGAACCGTCTTTCGGTACGGCGAAGGCGCAGAACCGTCGTGAAAGTGAAAGCTGCTGACAGGACCACCAGAAGCAGCCCCAGGCACAGAGGGAACAGACCGGGGCCGGCGGCCCGGAACGTACCGATGGGCATCTTCAGGGAAAGACAAACGGTCAGAACGCCAAAGAGACAGACGAGGGCTCCGCCGAACGCATCGTTTCGATTCATGGCCGATCCTCTTTGAGCGCCGAGCCGGTCTTCTTCTCCCGAGCGGCGGCGGGATGACGGCGCTTGCGGTTGGGCCTCAAGAAATCCCGCCGGATCACTTCTTTCACGTATTCGAGGTGCTCCAGCATATGATCCCTGGCCGCCTGCTGGTTTTTTTGCTTGATCGCCATAAAAATGCTCTGGTGCTGCCGGTGCAGCAAATCCTTGCGTTCCGGCCCCAGGGCGAATTTTTTGGCTTTGAAGTAGCTGTTGAAGCTGGCCCGGAGCCCCTCCATGATGTGAATCGCGATCACATTGTGCGACGCTGCGGCAATAGCGGAGTGAAAGCTCAAATCCGCTTTTTCCCAGGCAGCCTCCCCGGGTTGTAGCTTTTCCATTCGTTGCAGCAGATCCTGCATCGCCCGCAAGTCAACGGGTTTGGCTTCGACGGCGGCTTTTTCGGCGCACCAGCTTTCAAACAGCTCGCGGATGTCGATAAATTCTATGATTTTATCGGCCTGCTCCTCCAGGATGATGGCCAGCGGCGTCTTCAATTGTTCTTTGACGGAGGAAACCACCACCGTGCTGCCTCCCTGCCGGACCTCGATCAGTCCCACCGTCCGGGCCTGGTTGATGGCCTCCCGGATGGACTGCCGGCTGACGCCCATGTCCGCAGCCATGTCCCGTTCGGAAGGCAGTTTTTCTCCGGGCTTCAAGCGGCCGTTGGCGATCAGCGACACCAGTTGCTTGTAAACGACATCGGGGATTTTTCGAGGCGTCACCGTGGAAAACAGGTTCTGCGGTTTGCTGGGCTGCCTCATCCTGGATTCTCCTTCTTGGAAAGCACACCCATTTCCCTGTTTACTTTTGGCGCGGATTGAAATAGGATCGGATCGACTGGACAGACCACTTGACCACCAGCTATCAGACCGCATGGGGGTTGTCAAGAAATTTCCCTGAAGGAGGGCATCGCGATGCCGAAACCGATCCGGGTGGGGATAGTCGGGTGCGGGAATGCGGCTGTTTTTCATTACGCGTCGTTCCGGCGCGTGACAGGCATCCCGGTGCAGGTGACGGGGGTTACCTCTCTGCAGAAATCACGGCGAGAGGAGTTCGCCGCCCGACAGGGGATCCGGGCCTTTGATTCACTGGCGGACCTCTTGTCCGAGGTGGATGTCATCGACAACTGCACGCCTGGATACGCGCACGAATCTGTTGCCATCGCAGCTCTCGAAGCCGGGAAGCATGTCATCGTGGAGAAGCCGTTCACGGGGTATTACGGCCCGCCCGGAGACGGTGCTTTCGAGGGCAACCGATTCCCGAAAGAGACGATGCTTGCCGAGGCCCTTTCCAGCTCCCGCCGCATAATCGCCGCCGCCCGGAAGAACCAAAGGAAGCTGTGCTATGCGGAAAACTGGATCTATGCCCCCGTGGTCCAAAAAGAGGCTGAAATTCTGGCGAAAGGAAAGGGACAGATTTTGTGGGCACTGGGGGGGCAGTCGCATTCCGGGAGCCCCTCTCCGGCCTATGGGATATGGAAGCTCTCCGGCGGTGGCTCGGTGGTGGGCAAGAGCTGCCACCCCCTGAGCGCCCTGCTTTACCTGAAGCAGGTCGAGGGCGAGACCCTGTACGGCAAACCCGTCCGCCCCCGCACCGTCAGCGCCCGCACGCATGAAATCACGCGCACCCCGGCCTTCGTGAGCAAAGGCTTCCTGCGAACCGACTACACCGACATCGAAGACTACTGCCAGATCCACCTCACCTTTGAAGACGGCATGGTGGCCGACATCTTTGCATCGGAAATCGTCATGGGGGGCGTGCACAACTGGCTGGAACTTTTTGCCAATAACCATCGCGCCCGCTGCAACATGAGCCCCTGCAACGCCATGGAGCTGTACAACCCGCAGGAGGGCCAGCTGTCCGGCGTCTACCTCATGGAAAAACTCGGCACCAAGCAGGGCTGGTCCAATCCGGCCCCGGATGAGTACTCTACCTTCGGCTATCCCCAGGAGATCCAGGATTTCGTGGAAGCCATTGCTGCGGATCGGCAGCCGAAATCGGGCATGCTGGTCGCCAGCGACACCGTTGGCGCTCTCTATGCCGCCTATGTTTCGGCCGAACGCCGGGGCGCTGAAGTGGAGATCCCCCTTGATCCTATATTGGGGGCTTGATCAATCAACCGGTTAAGTGCCGGAGCAATACCTAAATCAGAGCATGCTCAGAACCCGGTCTTTATAAATTGGGTTCAATCCAAGCAGTAACCGCGCCTCGTCCGGCGATGCGATCTCGCGGCCGATCTCTCCGGCGATGCGCACGATTTTTTCCACCAGCAACGGGTTCGATGCCGGCGACCCGTCCGGCAGATAGAGGTTGTCCTCCAGCCCCACGCGCACATGGCCGCCCATGACGATCGCCGCAGCGGACAGGGGGATTTCCGCCTTTCCGATTCCCGCCACCGACCAGGTCGAGCCGGCCGGAATGCTTTCGGATAGAAACTGAAGGTTCTTGAGCGTGCCGGGCATCGAGCCGGGCGCGCCCAGGACAAAGTCAAAATGCAGCGGCGGCGCGATGAAGCCCTTTTTCTCCAGGAAGACGGCGTTGTTGATCATGCCGGTCTCGAAGACCTCGATCTCCGGCTTCACCCCCGTTTCCTGATAAACCCCGGCCAGGTATTCCATGAAGGCCGGAGAGTTTTCGTAAACGATGCCGGGCAAATTATTGGAACCCGTGGTGAACGATCCCATTTCGGGCAGCAGCCGCACCGGCTTGGCCCTTTCCTCCCAATCTTTTCCCGCTCTGGCGCCGGTCGACAGTTGCACGATGACCTCCGGCGCCAGTTCTTTGATCCGGCGGACGTTTTGTTTGTAGACGTTGACGTCCAGGGTCGGCTTCTGTTCGGCATCGCGCGCGTGCACGTGAAAAAGAACCGCCCCGGCGTCCCGGCAGCGCCGGACATCGGCGGCAATTTCGTCGGCCGTGACCGGCAGGTTCGGGTTCATTTTCTTGGTGGGGACATTGCCTGTCAACGCTACCGTTACGATCAATTTTTTCATCAAGTTAGACCTTCCCGAGCTCTTTGGCGATTTCAGCAAAGGTCTCATCCAGAATGGAAACCATGAGGTCGATCTCCTTTTCCGTGATGATCAACGGCGGAGCCAGCAGCAGGTGATCGCCGTTCACCCCATCCGCGCCTCCCCCGCCCGGATACGTGATGAGCCCTTTTTGGAAAGCGCGGCTGCCGATCAAGGCATTCAACTTCAGCTTGGGGTCGAACGTCGCCTTGGCTTTTCTGTCTTTAACGAACTCGATTCCGGCAAAGAGACCTCGACCGCGGATATCTCCCACGAATTCATGGTGGAACAGACCCTGAAGCACCTTGAGAAGGTAGTCGCCCATTCGGGCGGACCTTGAAACCAGATCATGTTTCACGAGGTAGTCCAGCACGGCACAGGCGATGGCCGATGAGAGCGGGTTCTGGCTGTAGGTATGGCCGTGGACGAACACCCCCGAGCCTTCTTTGATCGCGGCGTGGATAGCCTCCTTCACGATCACGGTGTAGATGGGCGTGTAGCCGCTGCTGAGGCCCTTTCCCACCACGATCATGTCCGGCACGACGTTCCAGTGGTCGACTCCGAAGTTCCTGCCGGTCCGGCCCATGCCGGTCATCACCTCGTCGGCGATGAAGAGCACATCGTAGCGGTCACATATTTCACGGATCTTTTGGAAATACCCGTCCCGCGGCACCAGTGCTCCGGCCGTGGCGCCGACGATCGGCTCGGCCATGAAGGCCGAAACCGAATCCGGTCCTTCGTAAAGAATGGTCTTCTCGAGATCAAGCGCGCACTCCAGGCTGCAGTTCTCGGGCGTCGCGCCGAACGGGCAGCGGTAGCAATAGGCGGGTGCAATGTGCGGGGTGTGCTGCATCAGCGGCAGATAGTGCCTTCTTCTGCCCGTGTGACCGCCCAACGCCAGGGCGCCCAGGGTGTTGCCGTGGTAGCTCGTCCACCTCGAAATGACCTTGTATTTGGAAAGTTTCCCTCTTTCGACCTGGTACTGCCGGGCCAGTTTCATCGCCGTTTCAATGGCTTCCGAACCGCCGGAAAGAAAATAGACTCGGGTCAGCCCGGCGGGTGAAAACTGCACGAGTTTGGCGGCCAGATCGACGGCCGCCTGGGTGGTGAACTGCGAGCCATGGGCGAAGGCGATCCGGCCCGCCTGTTTGATCATGGCGTCGGCGATTTCCTTGACCCCGTGGCCGATTCCTACAACAACCGCACCGCCGGAGCCGTCGAGGTAGCGCTTCCCTGCGGTGTCGTAGATATAGACTCCCTCGGCCCGCTCAGCCGTCGGGTAGAATTTTTTGGGACTCCGGTAGAACACATGATCGTTATTGCTGCGAGGCGCTGTCATCTCCACTCCCTCCGTTTCAAGTTAAAGCGCGGACGTCCATGCGATCGAACCGGGTTAATCCGCTGCCGTTGCTGCATTCTCCGGCAGCGAGCGGTTAGCCCTGGACTGGCGGTACTGCCAGAACGTCAAGAGGCCCATCAGAAAAATACCCGCGACGTCCGTGACGGTTCCGGGATCTATGAGCATCAGGCCGGCAACCAGAGCGATGATCCGCTCCCACCAGGTCATCCGGGTCCAATACCATCCTTCTACTGCCACGCCCACGCCGATCATGCCGGTTACAGATGTGATCAGCATCTGGACGACGCCCAGGAAAGTGGTGTTGATCATCAGCAGGCCCGGACTGAAGACGAAAATATAGGGGACAATAAAAGCCGCAATCGCCAGCTTGGTCGCTTGCACCCCGGTTTTCATCGGGTCCGCCTTGGCGATGGCCGCCCCTGCCATGGCCGCCAGGCAAACCGGCGGGGTGATGTCGGCCACGATCCCGAAGTAGAAGACGAACATGTGGGCGGCCATAAGGGGGGTGCCGAGCTTGATGAGAGCCGGCGCGGCGACGGTGGAGGTGATCACGTAGTTCGCGGTCGTGGGGGCGCCCATGCCCAAAATCAGCGAGGTGACCATGGTGAAGATAAGCGTCGGCAGCATCAGTCCGCCGGCGAGCGCGAGGAGCCCGTCACCCATCTTGAGCCCGAGGCCGGTGAGCGTCACCACGCCTACGATGATCCCGGCCGTGGCGCAGGCCAGGGCGACTCCCAGGGCGCTGCGGGCACCGGATTCAAGGGTGTCGAGCAGCTTTTTCAGGTTCAAGCGGGTTTCTTTGCGGAGCATGCCGACGATCACGCAAAGGACCAGGCCGCTCAGGGCCGCCCGCATGGGGGTCGACCCCTCCACCAGGAAATAGATGATGCCGACGAGGGGGAGAACGAGGTAGAAGCGCTCCTTGAGCACCCTGCCGATTTTCGGAAGCTGATCCCTCGAAATCCCCTTGAGCCCGCATTTTTTGGCTTCGAAATGCACCACGACGAATACGCCGACAAAGTACAAAAGGGCCGGTATCACAGCCGCTTTGGCGACTTCTACGTAGGGCACATTCATGAACTCGGCCATCAGAAAGGCCGCCGCACCCATGACCGGCGGCATGATTTGCCCGCCGGTGGATGCGGCAGCCTCGACCGCGCCGGCAAACTCGGGCTTGTATCCCAACCGCTTCATCATGGGGATGGTGAAACTCCCGGAGCCCACGGTGTTGGCAACCGAACTTCCCGAAACCGTGCCTTCCAAAGCGCTGGAGATCACGCCTATTTTGGCTGGGCCGCCGGACGCCCATCCTGCGACGGCGTAGGAGATGTCCATGAAAAAATCCATGATGCCGGTGCTGGTGAGGAAAGCGCCGAACAAGATGAACAGGAAGATGAAATTGGCCGAGACCCCCAGGGGCAGCCCCATGATCCCCTCGGTGGTGAACCACATCTGGGTGGCGATGCGCTTGATCTCGAAGCCGCGGTGCGCCAGGAACCCGGGGAAATAGGCGCCCAGGTAGGCATAGGCCATGAATAAGCTCGCGATGATGACGATCGGCAGGCCGACGATCCGCCGGGTCGCTTCGAGCGTCAGGGCGATTCCGAAAACGGCCATGGCAAAATCCGGTCGGGAATAAAGCCCGGCGCTTTCCACGATGATCTCGTAGTTGATGATGGAATACAGGGCTACGGAAACACTCAGGCCGGCGAGCGCCAGATCGACCGGATGTGGGGTGGTGATCCCCTTGCGCGGTTTAAACGGGTAAAGCAGAAACACGAGGGCCAGGGCGAACATCAGGTGGGTGGGTCGCTGGATCTGAGCTTCGAAAACCCCGAGGCTCCCGGTGTAGAGCTGGAAAAGCGAGAAAAAAACGGCAATGATTTTGGCGACAGGGATCCAGAACCCCGACAGCTTCAGAAAGCGTGATTCAGGGTCGAACTTCTCCAATACCTTGTCGATGTCGATCGACTCTTCAATGCCCTTGGCGTTGCCGTCACCCTTCAAAAGCGCGTGGTTTGAACCCATCAAACACCTCCGTCTTCACGGCCGCGCTTCCGCCGGTGTTCATGCGATGGGCCATGCCGGCGGAAGCGAATAACTATCGGGGCGTGTACTACTTCATGAGCCCTTTCTCCTTAAGGTACTTCTGGGCTCCGGGGTGCAGGGGAATGGCGATCCCGGAGGTCACGATCTCCGGATTGATGTATTTGCCGGCGGCATGGCCTTGAGCGATGGCGCCCCTCTCCTCCAGGTAAACCTTGGTCATCTGGTACACGAGGTCTTCGGACAGGTCGCTGCGGACGAGCAGGCTCGAGTACACGGCGATGGTCTTGATGGCTTCCGCCTGGCCCTGGTAGGAATTCGCGGCGATTTCAAACCGGGAGTACAGGGGATAATCCTTGGTGATCTTGGCGAACATCGGGTCGTCGATCGTCAGCAGTCGGACCGGTTTGGTGAGGTTGATGTCCTGCAGGGCCGCGTTCGGCACCGCCACGACAAAGTAGGCCGCGTCGATCAGGTTGTCTTTGAAGTGATCGGCCGCTTCCGAATAGGAGAGGTAGCTCGGTTTGAGGTCCTGGCGGGTTTTGTAGTCGATTCCATAAAGGCCGAGCACCTGCCTGGCGCTGATTTCCGTGCCGCTGCCCGGAGGGCCGACCGAGACCTTCTTGCCCTTCAGATCGCCGATGGACTTGATGTCGCTGTCCTTGCGGGTGAAGACCTGAATCACATCGGGATAGACGTTGCCGATGGCCATGTAGTTGGTGTATTTTTCATTCTTCGCCTTGAAAACCTCAAGCCCCTGCTGCCCGTAATAGGCGATATCGTTCATGCAGATGGCGACCTCTGCGTCCTTGCTGCCCAGGAGGCGCACATTTTCGAGCGAGCCCCCCGTCGCCTGGACCGTCACATTCAATCCGCTGATTTTCTGGTTCCAGACCTGGGCGATCGCCCCGCCCAGGGGATAGAAGGTACCCGAGACCCCTCCCGTAGCGAAGAGCAGTTTGGTGTCCTTGCAAAGCGCCGGGCCGGCGGTCAGAAGGAAAAGAACCAGGACGACGGCTGTCAACAAAGTGCTTGAACGCTTTTTCATGATGATGCCCTCCTTTGTTGGGTGGTTGAAAAGAGTCGGGACATACACTCTGCCTGATAGGATCGGTTGCTACATCTCTTTCTCGTAATAAATTCTCCGATCCTGCCAGAACGCTTCAAGCGTTTTCAGGGAATTCATGGTCGCATCTTTACGATAAACACCGGCCGCGGTGACGATGGCATTGATGAGACTGAGCGCAGCGGTAAAGGATTCAATGAAGGAATCCATCTTGCAGCGGGCGGGCAAGATACATTCGGCGTAGCGCGCCAGCGGAGAAATGGGGCTGTCGGTGATGGCGAGCGTCTGGATCCCCTTTTCGTGGGCGAACCGCAATACCTCCACCGTTTCCTTGGTGTAGCGCGGAAAGCAGATCCCGACGACCACGTCGTCTTTTCTCAGGCCCAGCAGCCGGTCCCACATGTCGCCGATCCCCGGCGTCACGATCCATACATCCCGCTGCAGGAATTCCAGGGCGACTCCCATCAAAACGGCCAGCGAATGCGCGCTGCGGAGCCCGATGATCACGATCCGCTTGGCGATGTTCAGCGCTTCGACGAAATTCCTGAAATCGTCCACCGAAACCTGCTTCATGGTTTCGGTGATATTCTCGATGTCTTGCTGAAAAATTTTTACAAGGACATTTTCCGCACCGGTTTCCCTGCGGGCGGCCTTTTGGAGCCTGGACACCGTTGTCAGTTTTTCTCTAAAGAGCACCCTCAGTTCCTGTTGAAATTCCGGAAAACCGGTGTAGCCAAGCGCCTTTGCAAGCCTGACAACGGTTGCGACACTAACCTTCACCCGCTGCGAAAGCTCCTGAATCGTGAGGAATATGGCCTCCTCGTCATTGGCCAGAATATAGTTCAGGAGCTTTTTCTGGGAGGGAGTCAGGCGCTCGGCTTTATTGTTCAGCAAGCGGGCGTAGGGCATTGAAATATTTTTTCCTTTATTATATTTATTTGAAATATTTTTTACATTAGTTGAAAAAGAAATGTCAATAAAAAACGCGCGCACTAGTTGTCCAGAATCCCGCTATCCGAGTAGACAACGATTCTGCTTTTTGATAATCAATCTTGAAATTGACCTGGAAGCAGGCGGGTTTTGTAGATCGGGAGACTTAGCGCTACGGGCTTCGGCTATCCACAATTCCTATCAGGAGGGCCTATGAAAAAGCAAATGGTATGGGTTCTATCTTTGGCAGTAGTTGTACTGTTGACCGGGGCGGCATTCGCCCAATTCGCCAAGACCGAGGACGCCGTCAAGTACCGCCAGTCAGCCATGTTTCTGATCGGCCAACATTTCACCCGCATGGGGGCTGTCGTCAAGGGCGAGGCGCCCTACGACAAGGAGGCCTTCGAGAAGAACGCGGTTCTGGTGGAATCGCTGTATCGACTTCCGCTGGAAGCGTTTCTGGTACCCGGCAGCGACAAGGGCAGCGGCATGAAGGCCGAGGCTTTGAGTCAAAAAGATAAATTTGCGCAGATGCACAAGGCCACCGAAGCGGAGCTTGCCAAACTGGTTGCTGCCGCCAAGGGCGGCGACATGAATGCGATCAAGCCGCAGTTCGGGGCCGCCGGCGGAAGCTGCAAGGCCTGTCACGACGCGTATCGGAGCAAGTAAGCGGGCTTCCGTTCACGGCGGCCGCGCCTGAAAGCCGTCGACGAGGAAATGATAGCAGCAAAAGCCGGGCGTGGCAGCCCGGCTTTTTTATCGCACCAGGGCGTAGACGACTCCGGCGGCGGCGGCGGCCGCCAGGGCCGCCTTCCAGAGCGGAGCCTGGGTCATGTCCGCTGTCGACGAACCCTTCCACGACCTCCTGCCGGTTATCATCGGCGTGATCAGGTTTTCTCGCTTGTAGATCAGGTGAAACAGCACCGCGGCGACGTGGACGGCCACCAGGACGATGATGACATCGTGGTTGAAATGGTGGATGGAGGTCAGCCGGTCGCTGGCGGCCTTGCTGACCCATTGGTAAAGCGGGCCTTCGGTGGCGATGTCGTCGTTCGCGAAAAGACCGGTGCCGGCCTGGATCAGCAGCGCCAGCAGCATGGCCATCACGGACCATCCGCCCAGAGGGTTGTGGCTGAGGTGGTGGCCGGCCTCGCGGCGCAGCAGCGTCCGGGCGTATCGCAGGACGGTTGACGGACCGGCCAGGAACGTATTGAAGCGCGATGGGCCGCTTCCGATGAAGCCCCACGCCACGCGGAAAAGGAGAAGCGCCAGGACGGCCTCCCCGCACCATTCATGGTAGAGCATGGCATTGCCGCCGGCCTTGCCGGCCGCAAAGGCGGCGGCAACCAGCGCCGCCAGAAGCCAGTGAAACAGGCGGGTGGGAAGGTCCCAAATCACGACCGGCCTGGACCCGCGCCAGGTGCGCTTTTTCTTGCCCATAAACCGCACGGCCTCCCGGGAAATTTTTTCCGTAGGATCGTCCCCGCTCTTTTCAGGTCATGACGCTCCCCGGCCCCTGGAAACCTACATGGTATGCCCACGGATGCCAAGCGTTTTTTCGGAACGCCGATGGCCTGCCCGGCCTTCGAAAAACGCTTGCCCTTCCGGCGGAAAACGCGTAGACGAATTTCAAGACATTCGCCGGCCCTTCGCTTACCGCTTCCGTTGGACCGTTCTCTCCTCGTGGCCCGCCGCCGGCATCGTTATCGCTGAGGAAAGCCGATTCACATGCGCGCCCGCGACATCATGGACACCCGCTTCCACACCCTCCGGCCCGATCAGAGCATCGCCGAGGCGGTGAAAACGTTTCATGACGCCAGCGCCGCGGAGCAGAAGAAGATCTTCGGGCTGATGGTCACCGACGAACGGAACCGGTTGGTGGGCATGCTGTCGATGTACGACATCTTGCTGTTCGTACGTCCCAAGCACGCCGGGCTTTGGGGAGAAATGGAGGGCCTGCCGCTCGAGGACGCCTTCGACGAACTGCTGGATCGAGTGAAAACCATCCGGGTTTCCGACATCATGACCACCGACGTCGTCACCATTGGGCCGGACACTCACGCCATGGTCATCGCCGATGTGATGATCAAACGCCACATCCGGCGCCTGCCGGTCGTCGACGGCCAGGAGATCGTCGGCATCGTCTATATCTCAGACCTGTTTAATCATCTGCTGAAAAAATTCTTTTATAACTCCGGCAAGTGAACAGGTGCAACTTGAGCCGAGGTCCGGCGGGGCGTGATAGTGCCCCATTGAACTTATTTTATTGCCGGAGTCATAACGCTATGCCGGTCGTTCAACCACGCCATGTCCTGAGCGGGATGCTCGTGAACGAAGCCATGCGGCGGCAAATCGTTCAGTTGCCGGCCGCAGCCGCCGTCGCCAAGGGAATCAACCACCTGCTCAAGTTCAAGGTCAACGCCCTGCTGATCACGGACATGGACCAGCGGCCCGCCGGAGTGGTTTCGAAAACCGACCTCATCGCCGCCTTTTACGCCGGACTCCCCATCGACACCCCGCTCGGCGACATCATGATCGGCCCTCCGCTCACGTGTTATCCGGACGACGCCATCGAATCCGCACTGGATCGCATGCGCGGCCACGGCGTACACCGCCTATACGTCACCGGAGCGGAGGCAACGAGCATGGTCGGAACGCTTTCTTATACCGACGTGGTGGCGCTGCTCTACCGTTACTGCCGGTCCTGCCCCAAGAGCACGTCCCGGAAGGGCGTCGCGGCGAAGCCCGAGGATGAGGAGTGGCGGCTGCACGTGAGGGACGTGATGACCGCATCGGTCGTATCCGTCCCGGCGAGCGCCCGGATCGCGCAGGTCGTTGAAGGCCTGATGGCCCATCGGTTCGGCGCCGTATTGATCTGCAGCGTAAAGGGTGCAGCAATGGGGGTCATCTCCAAGACGGATCTGATCCGTGCCTACCACCACGGGATAAGCCTGGAAGCAACTGCGGACAGCATTATGACCGCTCCGGTGGTGGCCTGGGGCCAAGACGCCCCTTTATGGGAGGCCCTCCAGTACATGTTCTTGAAGGACGTCCAGCGGCTGTTCGTGCATTCCGGAGATTCTCTCCGGATCATCGGCGTCCTGTCGCTTTCGGATACGGCCCGGGTCCGTTCCGGGTCCTGTCGGGCGTGCATGCCCAGTCGGTTCATCACGTCCGAATAGGCCCGACCGGCAGGGACCTGCAAAACTCCTTGATTTTTTATTTAAAGAGGGTATAAACTAGTTGCAATCATGAAATGGCCCTTGCGATAAGGCGCCGGTTTCGACTTAAGGGAAACCCAGTTCCGATGGTGGCACCCTTAGTATGAGACTATGAGAAATTTATGAAAGGAGGGTGCAAAGATGGCCAACGGAACTGTGAAGTGGTTCAACGACAAAAAAGGTTACGGCTTCATTCAATCGGAAGACGGTCAGGACATTTTCGTCCACCACACCGGCATCAACGGCAGCGGTTTCAAAACCTTGAAAGACGGCGACCGCGTTACCTTTGACATCACGCAGGGCAAAAAGGGCCCCGCGGCCGTGAACGTCACGACGGTCAGCTAATCCCGTTTTTAGCTTAAAAAAGGCCTTTCAGCTCCTGAAGCTGAAAGGCCTTTTTCTTTCTTATGAAATGAAATCTCCGCGCCGGCGGCGCGGAGATTTCATCCGAAGACCCCACCCATTTTGGTCCCGGCCACCCGGTTGATGATGAACAGGCAGGCGGCTCCCAGCACGATCAGGATCAGGCCCAACGCCGCAGCCTCGTTCACCGACCCGCCGATGTAGAAGTTGAAGATGCCGACCGTCATCATCTCGTGTCCCGGCACCACCAGCAGGAGCGTAGCCGAGGCCTCCTGGAGCGCGAGGATGAAGGAATAGAGCGACCCTACCAGCACGCCCTTCCAGATCAACGGCAGGGTGATGTCCTTGAAGGTCGTCATCTTGGTCGCGCCGACGCTCTCGCCCGCTTCTTCGAAGGATTTGTGCACGATCTGCAGCGAAGCGAACGTGCCGCGCACCGTGTAGGGCAGCCGCCGCACGCCCAGGACGACCGGAATGACCATCCACATGCCGATGAACGCCACGTCGACATACGGCAGGGGCTCCCGAAACGCGCGCATGTATGCGATCCCAATGCCGGTGCCGGGCAGGGCCAGAATCAGCGTGGTCATGGAGTCGAGAAATTCCCGGCCCGGCAGCTTGGTCCGGGCCCCCACCCAGGCGAGCGGCACCCCGACGACGATGCAGATCAAAACCGAGATCCCGGCGTAGAGCAGGCTGTTGATGATGAACTTGGGTGTTTCGAAGGCCACCCGCTCGAAGTACTGCAGGGTGTACTTGACCGGAATCGGCGTCAGGGCCCAGCCTTTTCCGAAGGAGTCGAGAGCGATGCCCAGGTAGGGGATGAAAGCCAGGATGATGATCAGCCCCAGGAACAGCACCACCCCCACCTTGGCGCCGGGGCCGATCTGCTTGCGCTCGATCACCGAATAGGACAGCGAGCTGTAGTCTTTGATGGCCACATATTTTTTGGCGACGATCAGAAAGAGAATCGCCAGAATCACCATGATGGCCGATATCACGATGCCCATCTTGAAGAGCCGGCGGTCGACGAACTGCACGATGTTGAGATACGCCTGGGAGGCAAGCAGGTCGTCGACGCCGACCACGAGCGGGGTGGCGAAATCCGCAAAGGTCCAGATAAAGACCAGCAGCGCTCCTGACACGTAGCCCGGGGTGGTGAGCGGAAAGGTGATGTCCCAGAACTTCCGCAGCCCTCGTGAGCCCACACTTTCCGCGGCCTCGTCCAGCGAGGGCGAGATCTTGCCCATGGCGTCCACGATGCTGAGGGTCATGAGCGGGAACAGGTGCAGGGTTTCCACGATCAGCACGCCCTGGATCCCGTACATGAAGTTGATGGGCTTGGTGAACCCCAGGTAATCCATGAGAATGACATTGACCGTACCGGCGCGGCCCAGGATGAAGACAAACCCCATCACCCCCACCAGCGGCGGCATGATCATCGGCACAATGGAAAGGTACGAGAAAAGCCCGCGACCCGGGAACTCGTAACGCAGCAGCAAAAAGGCGAAGGTGATGCCGATGATCGAGGTGGTGATGACCGTTCCCACGCCCAGCAGCAGCGAGTTCAGCAGGGACTTGAGATAGTAGCGGTCCGTGAAGAAATCCTGGAAATTCGAGAGGGTGAACTCCCCGGCGTCGGTCGTGAAGGCGTCGTAAAAAAGGTGCAGCAGGGGGTAGATCAGAAAAACGATCATGAAGGCCCAGATGGCCCCGTAGCCGAGAAGACCGCCGATATGGATGCCATTTGCCGCCTTGACTTTTGCCGGAGCCGGTAATGTAGCCGTGTGGGTTGTCATGAGGGCGCCTATTCCACCGGAATTCCCAGAGAAGAGCTTACCGCGAAGTGGATATAGACCTTCGTCCCGACCGACAGCGGTTGGTGATCCCTGGGATTTTGAATGTCCACCTTGAAGATGATGCCCGCCGCATCCACGTCGTAGCGGATGGTGTTCCCGATAAAGGAGGGGAAGCTCACGGTGCCGGCGATACTGTTAAAGCCATCCGGGGGGGCCGGGGACAAACTGATCTCCGCGGTTTCGGGCCGGATACAAACCGTGCAGTCATCACCGGTTTTGAGGCGTCCGTCACCGGCGCACGCGATTGGGCCGGCGGCGCTCTCCGCGACCAGGCGCAAGCCGGAGTCCATTACCTCTTTTACTTTGGCCGGGATGAGGTTGTTGATGCCGATGAAATCCGCCACGAACGGATTGTAAGGTTTCTCGTAGAGCTCGTGGGGGTTTCCCAGTTGCTGCAGCTTGCCCTGGCTCAGCACGGCGATGCGGTCGGAGAGGGTCAGGGCCTCCTCCTGGTCGTGGGTCACGTAGATGGTGGTGATGCCGAGGTCCTTCTGGAGCTTGCGGATCTCGGCGCGCACCTGGATCCGGATCTTGGCGTCCAGGTTGGAGAGCGGCTCGTCCAGCAGCAGCACATCCGGGTTCAGCACCAGCGCCCGTGCCAGGGCCACGCGCTGCTGCTGGCCGCCGGAGAGTTCGCCCGGGTAGCGCGTTTCAAGCCCCTTCATGTTGACCAGGCCCATCGCATGGGCCACCTTCGCCTGAATTTCGCTCCCTGAAAACTTCTTCAGTTTGAGGCCGTAGGCGATGTTGTCGAAAATCCGCATATGCGGCCACAGGGCATAATTCTGAAACACCATCCCGATGTTGCGCTCGTAAGGCGGCTTGCCCGTCATCTCCTTGTCACCGAAAAGGATGCGGCCCTGGTCCGCCCGGTGGAATCCGCCGACCAGGCGCAGAATAGTGGTCTTGCCGCAGCCCGAGGGCCCGAGGAGGGTGAACAGCTCGCCGTCCTGGATGTCGAGAGACACACGGCTCACCGCTTCAAGGGTGCCGAACCGTTTGACGATGTCCTGAAGTTCTATTTTCATCCGCCTGCCGCTTTCATCCGCTAAAAGATCAGGGGAAACCCCACGGCGCAGCAAGCGGCCCGGATGGGTTCCCCCTGAGTTCGTGTAATAGGTTTATTTCACGATGTCTTTGTGCTTTTCAGCGATCTCCTTGCGGAAATAGGAGTTCACGTCTTCGATGCGCTTCTTCTCGCCGGCGATTTTGTCGTCGTAGACGTTGCCGATCTCTGTATCAAAGAAGGAGCGCATGCCGCCGGTGAAAGCCACGGCCTTCTCCTGGTTGGAGCCCTCGGGGCCTTTCACCTTGAATTTCGGGGTAATGGGGTAGACGCCCAGGCCGGAGAGAAGCAACTGACCTTCTTCACTCAGGCAGAATTCAATGAAAGCGTGGCCGGCCTTGGTATGGGGGGCTCCCTTCAGCACCGCCATGGGCTCGGGGGTCACGTAGGCGTTCTTGGGGTAGACGAAGTTAACATCATACCCTCCAAGGACCTCGGCAAAAGCCATGTAGCTCGGAACCGCGAATCCGACGGCAAACTCACCCTTGGCCACCACGCTCGGCACGTCGCGCGAACGGGCGGAAAAAATTCCGGTGTTGGCCGCCAGCTTGGTCAGCCACTCCCAGCCCTTTTCCCAGCCATAGGTCTGCAGGACGACCTCGTAGCTGGCATGGCTGGAGCTGGAACGGTCCGGGGTACACTGGGCGATCTGGCCCTTGAGCTTCGGGTTCAAGAGATCGTCCCAGGTCTTGATCTCGACGCCCAGGCGCTTCAGAAGCTTGGGCTGGTAGATGATGCCGTAGGGCTCCAGGGTGGTGCCCACCCAGAATTTCTTCGGATCCTTCATCGGCAGCGGCACCGGCGTGCCGATGGAGGCGGGAATCTCATCCCATGCCGCCTTCGGCAGCTGAATCTGCTCCAGCAGGCCCTCGGCGGCCAGGTTGTCGAAAAGCGTGCCTTCGCCGCCCCAGAAAACATCCGCCTGGGGTTTGCCCCTCCACTCCAGGATCTGTCCGTAGGCGACCGGCGTGCCCTTGGGGATCGCGCTGGTCTTCACATCGACGTTGTATTTCTTTTTGGCCCAGGCCGCGAAGGCCTTCAGCATGGGGTCGTGGACATCCTTCGAGACCGGGGTGATGAGGTAGAGCTCATTTTCGATGGCGGGCGCCTGAGCAAAGGACAGGGACCAGGCTCCCAGAAGCACGAACGTAAAGAGACCGAACAACGCAACCGCTCTTTTCATCGTACACCCTCCTTTTCGATGTTGAATGTTGATGGCTTCGCAAAAAGCCATCAGAATCGATGACTTCGTAAAGGGGCCAAGATCAAGGCGCGCGAATCTCGCGGCGCGAGGCGTACTGACCGTACGCCGCAGCGGCAGCGAGATGACGCGCAACGCAGAGATTGGACTATTTTCGAAGTCATCAATGTTATCGCTGGCAAACCTACCGGACTCCGATGCGCAAGTCAATTAAAAACAACCTTGCCCAAGGAGTTGCGAGATCGTGTAACGGCTTAAATTAGCGGGAATTTCTATCTTTTCAAATCAATGCGGTCGAAGCCTGCCGCTCAGGCCAACAGCACTTCCACCAACTCGGCGAACCCGAAACCGCCCTCCTGCTTCGTGATCCAGGTCGGCAGATCCGCCATGCGTTCGGCGAACTCCCGGACATTGGCCACGCCCACCGCATGGGGGAAAAATGCGAACATGGGCTGATCGTTGGGGGAGTCGCCCGCAAAGACGACCTGGGTCCTGATCGCCTCCAGGTCTTCCTCGAAAACATCCCGAAACAGCCGCTGGGTCATGGTCAGCTTGTCGTAAGCGCCGAACCAGCCGTTGACGTGGATGGAGCTGACCTTGGCCTGGGCGCCGGCCGCCTCGAAGATTTGAACGATCCGGTCCACCTTCTCCGCGGAAAGCCGCGGCACGTCCTCGCAGAAGTCGATGGCAAGGTCCGCTTCCCGAAAGGCCTGATCGGCCGACACGGCGCAGCCCGGGACTTCGGCCAGGATTTTCGCTTTCACCTCGTCCAGCCGCCCGCGGTCCGCCGCGCGGGCATCCGCCGTCTTGAAATAGCTCCGCTGCATTTTACGCCGCGCACGGCCATAGCGGTAATAGAAAGCGCCGTTTTCGCCCACCACCGCCGCCACCGGCCACATGCGCGCGATGTGGTCGCACCAGCCGGCCGGCCGGCCGGTAATCGGGATGACCTGTTTTCCGGCGGCTTCGAGCCGCTCCATGGCGGCCAAGGCAGCCGCGGGCAGCCGGCCGTCAATGGTCAGGGTGTCGTCGATGTCCGTGAGAACGTAGCGGACGGTCTTCCTCATGTCGGGCGGGAACTGCTGGATGGGTTTGAGCATGCCCCTTATCTTAACGGCTGGACGCCAAAAGCAAAAGGGTTTTTTGTTCTATCGCTCCCTGCCGCAGGCCCCGTCAGGGCCGCATGCCCGCCACCTCTTCCACGGTCAGCGTCACAGCCCCCCACTCCTCCTCGACCTTTCCCGCGAGCAGATACGGCCGCTCGCGGTCCAGCAGATGGCAGAAGCGGCGGTAGGTTTCGGGGAAGAAAGTCGTTTCCACGAGCCCGGTTTCGTCCTCGAAGGTGAGAAACTCCATGGGCTCGCCCTGCTTGGTTTCGACCACCTTGCCGGTGATCAGCCAGCCGGCGAAGCGGATGCGCCTTCCGACGCCGCGCGGGATCTCGGCCGCCTTCACCGCACCGGCCCGGCGCACGGCATCGGTGTAAAGCTCCATCGGGTGCCGGTCGCAGAGGAAACCGAGGACGGCGAACTCCCGGCGCAGACGTTCCCGTGCGTCGTCCGGGGGCAGGCAGGGCGGGCGCTCTTCGGCCGGCGGCGTCTCAAACAAGGACCGGTTGCGGGCGGCTCGCCCGGTGCCGCCAAGCTTCGCCAGCCGGCGGGTAGCGTCCCACAGGAGTTCGGCCCGGCCGGCCCCGGGACCGAGGCGGTCGAGCGCTCCGCAGTGGACGAGCGCCCGCAGCTCGGCCGCATCCGGCCGCACCCGGTCTAAAAAATCTTCCAGACCGGTATAAGCACCGTCCCTGCGGGCGGCGACGATCCGTTCGCCGGTCTGGGCCGACAGGCCTTTGATGGAAAGCAGCCCCACCTGGAGGGCCGCCTCTTTTCCCGTCCAGCGCCGGTCGCTCGCGTTCACGTCCGGCGGCAGAATCGCGAGGCCCAGGCGCCGGGCTTCGGAGACATAGGCGAAAACGCTGTAGAACCCGCCCTGGTTGCTGATGACGGCCGCCATGAACTCCGCCGGATGGTGAACCTTCAGATAAGCCGCCTGGAACGAAACCCGCGCATAGGAGGCGCTGTGGGGTTTGCAGAAAGAATACCCGTCGAAGCTCATCATCATATCCCAGATCGCCGTGATCTGCTTGTCGGAAACCCCCTTCGCCCGGGCGCCCTCCCGAAAGCGCCGGGCGTGGTCCCGCAGCTGCAGCTCCCGGTCTTTCTTGGAGAGGATCTTGCGCAGGCCGTCGGCCTCGGCGTGGGTGAACCCGGCCAGCGCCACGGCCGCCCGCGACACGTCCTCCTGATAGACCATGATGCCGAAGGTCTCCTCCAGCACATCGGCCAGCAGCGGGTGGATGGGTTCCCACGGACCGCCGTGCAGCCGGCGGATGTACTCGCGGATATAGTCGTTGGCGGCCGGCCGGATGATGCTGCTGTGGATGACGAGGTGCTCGAAGTCGCCCACCCGTGATTTCTGCTGCAACAGGCGCATGGCCGGGCTTTCGATGTAGAAGCAGCCCATGGTGCGGCCCTGGGCCACAGCCTGCTGGGTGGCGAAATCGTCCTCGGGCTCCCAGCGGGACTCGTCCAAGCCGGTTCCGTTCTCCCGCAGATTGGCCTGGGCGTCGCGGATGACACCCAGACTGCGGTTGCCCAAGAGGTCGATCTTCACCAGCCCGGCGTCTTCGGCCGCGTCCTTCTCCCACTGGATGATCGGCACCCCCTTGGGAGCGCGCTCGATGGGCACGTACTCGTCGATCGGTCGGGGCGTGATGACCATACCTCCCGGATGCACCGACAGGTGCCGGGGGGTGCCGATGATTCGTTGGGCATGACGCAGGATCTCCGGCCATGGCGGCGGGAATTCCAAGGTTTTGGTCTCCGGCTGGTCTTTAAGCTCCGCCAGAAAGTCGGCATGGGCATCCGCGGTGCGCCAATACCAGGGCAGGCGCCGGGACACCCGGTCGATCTCGGCCGCGGTCAGGCCGTAGACCTTGGCGACCTCGCGCACGGCCATGCGCGGCTGGAAGAGAACGTGGTTGGCCACCATGGCGGCGTGGCCGGCGTGGCGCGCGAGCACGGTTGCGAGGACGGCGTCGCGTTCGTCCCAGGCGAAGTCGACGTCGATGTCAGGCGGATCCGTGCGGCCCGGGTTCAGAAAGCGTTCGAAGTACAGGTTGTGCTTGAGGGGACATACGTTGGTGATGCCGAGGCAGTAGGCCACGAGCGAGGCCGCCCCGGAGCCGCGGCCGCAGGTGCGCGGGCTCAAGGCGACGATGTCGCGCACGATCAGAAAATAAGCGGCAAAGCCCATCTGCGCGATCAGGCCGAGCTCATGCTCGAGGCGCTCGACCACGGCTTCGCCGAGCTCCGCGCCGTAGCGACGGCCGGCACCGGCGTAGGCATCCGCGCGCAGCCGCCGTCCGGCGGCCCCGACATCATGCCCCGTGAGCGGCGGCAGCACCGTGCCGAAGCGCGGGCCGGTGAAGGCCAGGCGCTCGGCGATCGCGGTGGTTGCCGCCAAGGCTTCCGGGCTGGCGATAAACCGCCGCTCGTATTCCGTCGGCGGAGCGAACCAGGCATCCGGCGGTGCGCAGTCCTCTGCTTCGAGCCGTGAAAGACAGGTGTTGCGGGCGATGGCACGCAGGATGCGGTGCACGGAGACTTCCTCCGGACGCAGGAAAAAGCTGCCGGGTGCGGCGACCGCCGCGGCCCCCAACCGGCGGGCGGCCGTGCGCAGCGGGTGCGCGGCCAAAAGCATGCGGCGCGGCATGGCGGCCGCCACCGCGACCCCGGCGGCGTGCCAGGATTCGAGCAGGCCGGGGTCTGTGGTCAGCACCGTGAGACCGGCGGCGTGCGCAGGCAGATCCGCCTGCAGCTCGAATTCCGCCGGCCGCAGGTGCCGGCGGGTGAGCAGGCGGCAGAGGTTGCGATAGCCCGCGTCGGTTTCCACCAGGCACACGGCACGGCGGCGGCTTTCCGGGTCAGTGATTTCAGCACCTACGATGGGAATGATGCCTTCGCGCCGGCAGGCGGATAAAAACGGCCACAGCCCGTAGAGGTTGTCGGTGTCGGTCAGCGCCAGGCGTTCGTACCCCATCCGCCGCGCAGCGCGGCAGATCTGCCGGGGCGAAGCCGTGCCCCACATGAGGGAGTAATGGGAGCGGACGATGAGGGGGGTCATGGGGCGATACTGGATACTGGATGCTCGATGCTCGATAAAGAATGGGCGCCTATCGCCCGGCTTTGGCTGTTGAGGCTGGAGTCTGCTGCGCCGAAGCGACTCTGGCCGCGAAGACCGGTAGCCGGTTCCGCGAGGTTGTGCCTTCCTTTATCCAGTATCGAGCATCCAGCATCCAGCATCGTTTTGTCCTTGGGCCGGAGCGTTGCGCTGGCGGCGCAAACCGTCCGACCGATAGCGATGGCCTCCCGGCCGAAGCGCCGGCGGACGGCATCGACGGCGCCGATGAGACGGTCGCACTTTTCGGGGTGCTGCCGGTCGTCACCGAACAGGGCAATCTGGGCCGGCGGGAACACCAGTCGGTCGCAGACCAGCTGCAGGTGTCTAACCCGCACCCGCCGGACCCAGGCCAGAAACAGTGCCTTGCGGGCGGTTTCAAATAGGGTGATGTCGTTCGCGGTGGCGGGCCGGGCCGCGGACCGGCGGATGCAGCGTGCGCCATCGGAGTAGTCCAGGGCGACAGCCACCCGCCGCGCCGCCCGCCGCCGTCGGCGAAGTTCCTCTCCTGTCTGCTCAATTAGACGGTAAAGGACGGCAAGCAGGGCGTCGGTGTCGTTGGTGTCGGTTGCGAACGTGTAGTCTGCCGTAATGCTTGGGGGTTTTTCACCGACCGCCAGCACGGGGGAAGCGTCGATGCCGCGGACGGCCTCGTAGAGCAACATCGCGCGGCTTCCGAACGGCACCCGCAGGTCCTCCAGGCGCAGGGCCGCCACTTCATAGGCCTGCCTCAGATTGAACTCACGCAGGCGGATGAGGTCATCCTGTTCGATGCCGGGGATCAACTCCAGGCCGAGGGGGGCCAAAAACGACTGCTCCTCGCCCGCCGCGACGCTGCACTCGCCCTCGGGCTTGACCAGGCGGGTGGCCACCTTGGCGGTCAGCTTGTTGGGGGCCACCGACCAGATGGGAGCCAGACCGAGGCTTGCGCGGATTTCCCGGCGCAGACGCGCGGCCACATCTTGCGGCGAACCGAAGAGGCGGCCGGTGCCGGTCGCGTCGATGAAGAGATGGCCGTCGATGTCGCCGGCTTCGATGCGCGGCGAGTAGGGCAGCGCGTGCTGCAAAAGCGTGCGCATGGCCTGCGCGTAGCGTTCGGGATGCGGCGGCAGGAGGCAGGCGTCACGGCATAGACGCACCGCCCGGGCCAGCGCCATGCCTTTGCGGACGCCCGCCCGGTAGGCCTCCTCGCTCATGTCGTAGACGGCTGCCCGCACCGCGCCCAGCGGGGCGACGACGACCGGCCGGCCGGCGAGCCGTCGGTCGATGACCCCCTCCACCGCCACGGCGAAATCAGCCACGTTCAAATGGATAATGCTGCGGTCCATACGGGATGCTGGATTCTCGATGAAGGCGGATCACCACGGTCGTTTTCGTCCCGCATCGGGCGGCTTCGTAAGAGGCCCAAGGCCAAGGCGCGCGAGTCCCCGCCGAGCGAGGCGTACTCCCTGTACGCCGCAAGCGAGTGCGGGACGAAGCGCAACGCCGGCATTGGGCCTCTTACGAAGCCGCCCCGAGCAGCCGGATGAGCTGCACAGCATTGCGCGGCGCCTGGCCACGAACGTGGTTATTGAAAAAGATCACCCCCAGCGCCGCCCGGGCCGCCATGCCGGGGATGGGGCCGGCGGTCCACTCGCGCAACTCATCGTCGCTGTAGTCATAGTCGAACTGTTTCTGCATGTTACCGGAGCGCCAACCCCGGCCGTTGCGGCCGTGGAAGCGGACGTAGAAAAGATCGGGATTGGTGACCACATCGAGCCTGGGAAACAGATCGGGCAGCATCGGCGCGTCCACCGCCACGAGTGTGGCGCGGCGGCGCTCCAGTTCAGCAAACACCCGATCAGCAGCCCACGAAGCATGGCGAAACTCCACCGCCAGCGGCAGACCGTCCAGCGCATCCAGCAGCTCGGCAAGGTACCGGCGGCCGGTGGGGTTGCGGACAAAACCGGGCGGAAACTGCAACAGCACGGCCTGGAGCTGCCCGGACTGCATCAGCGGCGCAATTCCCTCCCGGTAACGCGTTGCGTGCCCGCGCCACTGGGCGGAATCGACTTCGTGGGTCAGTGTGCGTGTCAGCTTGGCGGTGAAACGAAAGGCGGGCGGCGCTAAGCGGACCATGCGCTCGATGGCTTGGGATTTGGGCATCTGATACCATGTAAAATTGAGCTCGGTAATGCCGAACTGCCTGATATACAAGGGCAGCATTTCACCGGCCTTGGTGCCCGGTGGATAAAACCCGGCATCCGTCCACTCGGCGTATGAGTAACCGCTCGTGCCCACAAGGATGGGGCAGGCGGTGTCGCGAATTCCACGGGTGGAGGTGTTCATATGCCGCCTGTTCGGAGCAGCTTTGCGAAAACGTTAAGGCGTTAGAAGCGTCCCTGTGGCGTTCCTAACCCCTCCATGGGAACGCTCGTCATGGTGCGCACCAACCCCACCACCTTCCCCTGCACGAGAACCTCGTCGAAACCGTAGCGCATGGGCGAGTGGTTTCGGTTCTCCGGGCGCAGCTCGATGTGGCCGGTGCGCCGGAAGAATCGTTTCACAGTGGCCTCCTCGTGGATCAATGCCACGACGATCTCGCCGTTCTGGGCGTACTGGCGCGGCTCGCAGATAACGAGATCCCCGTCCAGAATGCCCGCTTCCTTCATTGAGTCTCCGCGCACCCGCAGACCAAAAAGGTTCTGGCCGCGGAAGATCTCGGCATCCACGATGATGCTGCTGTCCCATTCCGGCTGTGCATACATAGGCAAACCCGCCGCGATGCGCCCGATGACCGGCACGTCGCGGCCACGCTGCAACGCCGCCATCTCGCGGCCGTGATTTAAAAGGTGCACCGTGCGGCCATAGCGGCCCTCGCGCTTCAGCAGCCCTTTGGATTCCAGCGTTCGCAGGGTCCGAGCGATGGCCACGTGACTGACCTTCATGTCTGCCGCCGCCTGGCGCAGGCTGGGCGCCCGGCCGTCCGCCGCAATTTTGTGGCGCAGGTAATCCATCAGGCGCTGCTGGGTGGGAGTCAGTGGGTTCGGCATGGCCTTCATACCTGGTGGTTCTTCAAAGGGCGTTGGAAGCGGCCGTCCGCCGCTTGCTCTGTGTTTTCTGCATATTTTAACAAACAAAATGTTAATGTCAATGTTAATTTTTTGTTATCTTATTGTAAATCTGATATGTTGCCGGTCGCCGTCAATAAGGCAGTTTTTGGGGGAGTCAGTTTGCGGTGATATTCACGAAACGCCTGTCCATAAGCTGCAGGCGCCGCAGGAGTCCGCGGCTTTATCGGCTTGTTAGGCGGCGGTCTTCAGCTTCTCTGGCGCGCTTCGGGTGACTTCGCAACTCATCACGATCTATCACCTTCTTCATGAAGATCCAGGTCGCCCACCCAAGGGCCACCATCCCAAGCGAGAACAGGAAATAGGACAGCCTCCAATCAAGGCCTTCCGTCATCATGCTCCATTCCGACATGCCGCCGATGCTCGCAATGAGATTGAGCGGCAAGAAGACGATATTGATCAGAGTGAGGTTTTTTAGCAAGACGTTCATGTTATTGTTGACTATGGTGCCGCGCGCGTCCATGAGGCCGCTAAGTACGGAGGCGAAGATGCTCGCTTGACGGGCAGCCTGGTTATTCTCCAGCACAATGTCATCGAGCAGCTCGATCTGGCGGGGATCAAAGCCGAACTGACCAGCAACAGCGCGCAGCTTTGAGATTACGGCGGCGTTGCCTTCTATGGCGTCTTGATAGTAGACGAGGTCCTCGCTCAGGGAGAACATTTGGAGCAGATGCTTGTTCTCCATGGACACGGTGATTTTCTTCTCTAGCTCTTTGCTGATTTGACGGATGGCCCTGAGGTGCCCTACAAAGTGCCTGACTGTGCGCAGAAGAAGAGCCAACATCACATCGCGCGGACTGCTGACACTGCGGAACTCCCGGTCTGCGAGACCGACATCGCCACTGGCGCGAACAAACGCCAGGCGCTCTTGGTTGAGGCAGATGCCCATGGTGATGATGCCCAACTCCACGGTATCCGACACCGTAGCGGACAGTGGGACCTTCCAGATCAGGAGCAGGCGCCCATTTGAGATTTCGAGGCGAGGGACCTCGTCTGCGTCGAGCGTCGATCCCAAATCGTAGTCGTCAAGGCGAAACTGCTTTTTGACGAACTCCCGCTCCTGCTCATCGGGTGCGCTCGCAATAAGGATCTGCCCCGAGCGTTCATTAGACTCCACGAGTCCATTCGCTGTGCACTCAAAATGCTTCATCGCCTTCACCTACCCCATGCAATCCCAGCATCGCCGCCTCACAAAGATTGGATGGTTTCTTGAAAAAAACCCTGCATGCATTTTCAGCATAACATCCCAATCCAAAATGAGCTATAAATCATTTTGTCTCAATATGCTGAGCACACTGCGGTGCATGGTCCGGAATGATTGTCAGCTTCTGTATAAGACCCCAGACCTCGCCGAGGCCCTAGCGCAGATGGGCATCGGCCGGGTTTTCCAGCCGCAGCTCGATATGGCCGTCGCGCCGGAAAAACCGCCGCCGTAGCCGCGTGCCTTAATCTGCGACTTGGCGGCTTGGCCGGCGGGTTAGAACGCCGCGGACAGCCGAAAGATTCCCCGGAATCCCTCCGGCCGATTTTCCGCGGCAGCCTCGTGATAGGTGTTCAGGTAAAGCGACAGCCGCTCGTAGGTGTACTTGAGGCCGGGGCCGATGCCCAGGACGCGTTCCTTTGATCGGGCCTGGTCGTCGCCGTCCACTTGGTCATCGGTGAACTGCTGAAGAAAATAGCCGTTGAGGCCGAGCCGGAGACCCTTCAAAATCTCGTAGGAAGCGGCGAAGTTGGCGTGGAATGCCTGCCCGGGCTGGGTGTTGTCGGCGCCCAGGCCCACGAAGGGATCGCTGTTTTCCGAGCACCACAGGTAATGCAGGCGCGCGCTCACCTCCAGCCGGTCGGTCGGAATGAGGGTGAAGGCATAGTAAGGATTGAAGGTGTAAATATTGCTGCCGACGTTGACCGAAGAATTTTGGCGGTATTCGCCGGTGGGCAGGACGAAGTCGAGGTTGAACCGGTGAAAATAGGGCATGCCGAAAAGCTTGCTGTCGCTCCACTGGATGAAAAAAGGCCCTACGATCAAATCCCCCACGCCGCGTTCCCGGCCGTTGGGTCCGAAATCGGTATCAACGTCGAGATCGGCCAGCGGGAGAAGGACCTCCGCCCCGTAGAACCCTCCCAGCAGGCGGAAACTTGAAATCCAAGCCACATGGGTGACGGCGCTCATGGCGGTTAACCGGTTGGAACCCGGAATGTCTTTTCCCTTTGAGTCGGTGAAGCTGTTGGCATCGTAATAGATGAAGGTCTCTTCCACGAGCCAACCCGGGAACGCAATGCCGTCCTGGAAACTGGTCTCTCCGAGATTGACGGGCGGCAATGCCAGATCGGCGGCGGACGCATTCGTGAAAACCAGAACCGCGGCGGCGACCAAGAAAATGGCCTGAATGACTCTAAGCTGCCTTAAAATTGCCCGTGGCCTGCCTTCAGGTGTGGCGGCGTTCGTTCTGTTATTAAACCGGCAGCCAAATGCGTCAATACCGCCATGCCGGACTTGATCCGGCATCCACTCCCAGACGCACGGATTCCGGCTTTCGCCGGAATGACGGGCCTTGGCATATTTTGCCGAAGTAATAATGCATACCATGGCGGCTCCCTTCTGCTTAAATATTACTCCGGCCATAAACCGGTACGCCACCAGCCGAGGTCAGCCGCGCCGATGAGCAATATGGCCGCATTGAACATATTTTATTGCCGGAGCAATAACTTGAGCGTCGACAGATGCTTCCTACGATCAAATCCGGAAGACCTCTTTTGGCTCCCGTGGCGGGGGTTTCTTGATCCAGTTGGTTTTCTGCAGCAGCACCACCACGCCAATCAGGACCGCCCCCGCGATGCTGCCGATATGATACGGCAAGACAAACCCCAGGGCCGCCACAATCGTGATGGCCCGCTCCAGGGCCGTGGATTTGCGGAGGAGCCAGCCTGAACAACCCGACGCCAGCAGGCCGATCCCGATGAAAGCCGATATAATGGTCCATATCCCGCTCAGCAGGCCGATGCCCTCCCAGTGCAGGAGCAGGGCCTTGCCCTCGGGCAGCACCGTGAAAATGAAAGGCAGCAGGAAGGCGGTCAGCGTGTATTTCCAGGCCATCATGGTCGTCTTGAAAGGATTGCCGCCGGTGATGGCTGCCGCCGCGAACGGCGACAGCGCCGTGGGCGGCGAGACCTCGGACAGCAGCGCATAATAGAAGATGAACATGTGAGCGGCGTAATCCGGCACACCGAGCTTGGTCAGCGCCGGCGCCGCAATCACCGCTGCGATGATATAAGTGGCGGTAATCGGCACGGCGAGGCCGATGATCCAGAGGAGGACGCCGGTGTAGACGGCCGTCATGAAAAGACTGCCCCCGGCATAGTCGATGATGATGCTCGAGAGCTTTAGCCCCAGCCCCGTCAGGCTCACGATGCCGACGATGATGCCCGCCGCGGCGCAAATGGCGCCCACGTTGAGCACGGTGAGAGAACCCTGCTTGAGGGCCTCCAGCAGCTTGGGCGGCGTGAACCAGCTCTCCCTTCGAATGAAAGAGACCAGAAAGCAGGTCACGATGGCCGCGAAGACGGCGATCTGGGCGGTAAACCCCGTGACCAGAAAGCCGACGATGGCCGCCAGCGGTATGAAGTGGTAGCCATAGCGCTTGAACAGCTGGCCGGCCGTTATGTGCCGGGTGAGGGCGACTTCTTTGAGCCCGAATTTGCGGGCGTCGAACTCCACCATCAGCAACAGCCCCCAGTAGTAGAGTGCCGCCGGGATCAGAGCGAGCAGGATCACCTCCAGGTAGCTGATCCGCAGGAACTCCGCGATCAGGAAGGCCGCGGCCCCCATGACCGGGGGAGTGGTGATGGCGCCCATGCCGCCCGCCGCCAGGAACCCGCCGGCGTTGTTGCGGTCATAGCCGGCTTGCGAGAGCATGGGGTAGGCCACGGACCCGATCGCCACGGTATTGGCTACCCCCGAGCCGGAGGCCATGGCCAGAAAATAGGACGTGGCGACCACCGCGCGCCCGGCGGCCGTCGGCTTCTGGCCCATGCTGGCGAATGCGAAGTCCACGTAGAATTTACCCGCACCCGAGATGGTCAGGAAAGCGCCGAAAATGCAGAACCCCGCGATGATCGTGGAACACACGTCGATGGGCACGCCGAAGACCCCCTCCAGCGTCATGTACATGTGGCCGATGATGCGTTCCACGTCGTAGCCGCGATGCGTCCAGGGGGCCGGCAGCCAGGGCCCGACATAGGCATACAGCAGGAAGAGGATGCAGGTGATCGGCATGATCCAGCCCGATGACCGCCGGGTGGCCTCCAGAATGAGAAGGATGAACAGCACGCCGAAGATCAGGTCCCCGCTCTCCGGCGTCACCGCCCGGTAGATGAACTCCTCGAAATCGAAAAGCATGTATCCGATGCAGGCCAGGCCGAGAGCTGCAAGACCGATGTCCAACATCGTGATCTTGCCCTTATGCTTCACCGTCAGCGGGTAATAGAGGAACGAAAGTGCGAGTAGAAACGCGACGAAGACGCTCCTCAGAATCTGGGTGGTCACCGGAACGACGGCGGAATACAGCGCGAACAGCGACAATGCCACTGCCAGAGTGGTGATGGCCTTACCCCAGAACCCTTTGACCTTGCGCGTCGCGCCCTCTTCTTCCTCCATCAATTGCTCGAGCTTCTTTTTCTGCTCCTCAGTGAGGTCCGCCCCAGAAGCTTCCATCGTCGTTTGCTTGTCCGTCATCTCCAAAACTCCCTGAGTGCGTGAATCAGATAAATGAAAAGCGGTGGCCGGGTCAGCCGGATGAGAATTCGGCCCTCGTCCGCCGGGACGGATGCCAAGGGGAGGCGGCGCCCGCCCGCGCACAGCACGTGGTTGCCGACGCTGTCCGCCGGGATCGAAAACTCCTGCAGGACCCTTCGCACATTGTTGGGACCCTTGGCTTCAATACCGAGGTACTCGAGCGCAGCCTCGGAGGAGACGACCTCGAAGAGGACCAAACGGCCGTCTTCCACCCGCAGGTGCTCCGCCACCGGCACGCCGTACATGGATTGAGTGTAGTGCAGAGAGATCAGGTCTCCCTCGCGAACCCACAGACGAGGGCCTTGAGACCCGATCTCCAGCACCAATGGCCGGATGCCGGCCGCCAGGCAGGCGAGCGCCAGTACGATAAAAACCGTCCAGCGGCCGGCCCGAGGTCCCTTCCGGTTCACACCGGCACGCTCAACCCCTTTTCCTTGAAATACTTGGCCGCGCCCTTGTGGTACGGCAGCGCCTTGTTCGAGGAACCGTTTTCCAGGGTGAGGTTGGTGGCCTCCTTGTGAATGGCCACCAGTTCGGGTTGGTGTTCGAAGACCACCTTGGTGATCTGGTAGGCCAGGGCTTCGTCCATGGCTTCGTTGCAGATGATGATGTTCGCCACCCCGCACACGGGGGTGTCGTAATCGATGCCGGTGTAAACGCCCTTGGGAATGATGGACTTGTAATACACCGGGCCGTATTTGGCGCTCATGGGCGCGATCAAGTCCTCATGGGGGATGAGAACCATCTTGATCCCGGGGGAGGCGGAGAGGTCCAGGACCGAGGAGGTGGGGACACCGCCGTCCCAGAAGTAGGCATCGATCTTGCCGTCCTTCATGGCGCCGGCCGACTCGGCCGCTCCCAGGCGGTCTTTCTTGACATCCTTTTCGTGGTTCAGCCCGGCGGCCTCCAGCGTTCGCAGCGCCTTGACCTCGGTCCCGCTGCCGGGCGCGCCCGTGGACACGCGCTTGCCCTTCAGGTCGGCCACTTTCTTGATTCCCGTACCCTCGGTGGTCACCACATGCATAATGTTGGGGTAGGTGACGCAGAGGGTTCGAAGCGGAAGCGCGGCTTTGAAATTCCCCTGTCCCTTGAGGGCATCATAGGCCACATCGTTCATGCAGAAAGCCAAATCGGCCTTTTTCGCGCCGACGAGCTTGCAGTTGTCCACGGAAGCGGCCGTCACCTCGGCCGTGGCTTCGACCCCGGCATATTTGGTGAGAACGCTTGCAACTCCGCCGCCCAGAACGAAATAAACCCCGCCCATGCCGCCGGTTGCCACCGATATCCGCTTCTTGTCCTGCGCGTAAAGACCGGGGACCTGATTCAGGAGAACGGCTCCGCCGACCGTTGCGCTGATTTTCAGAAATTCCCGGCGTCCGATGCCTTCATCTTTTGAGAGCAGACGATTGATTCTCATTGCGAGATCTTCCTTTCCGATTGGATTGGTGAAACCTTCAGAACAAAAAAACCCGTTTGGCGGGCGCAGAAATTGCCTGGGAACCGTATTCATGGTTGCTGCGCTTGAAAAGGCAGGTGGCAGGATACTCGAAGACAAGCAAATGTCAATGCCTTTGCCGGCAAAAAAACAGGCCAATAAAGATGCGCAAAGCGAGTGCTTTCCCGGCGGCTCTCCCGCAGGGAATCCCGGCTATTGGCGCATGCTCTGGATCAGCGCCAGATCGGCCAGCACCAGGGCGGCCATGCTCTCGACGATGGGCACCGCGCGCGGAACCACGCAGGGATCGTGGCGGCCCCTGGCTTCCAGCGTGACAGGGGTGCCGACGAAGTCGACCGTGTCCTGGGCGCGGCCGATGGTGGCCGGCGGCTTGAAGGCCACGCGGAATACGATGGGTTCTCCGTTGGTGATGCCTCCCTGCACCCCGCCGCTGCGGTTGGTCAGGGTGCCGAGCCGGCCGTCCTTGGGCACGAAAGGGTCGTTGTGGCGGCTGCCCAGCATCCGCGCCCCGGAAAACCCCGAACCGATCTCGAATCCCTTGGTGGCCGGAATGGACAACATGGCCTGAGCCAAGAGGGCCTCCGTCTTGCCGAACACCGGTTCTCCCAATCCGGCGGGCACGTTGCGGCAGACACAGGCGACGACACCGCCCACCGAATCCTTGGCGGCCTTCACTCTTGCAATCTCAGCCATCATGCGTTCGGCGGATTCGGCATGGGGGCAGCGCACGTCGAACCGATCCACGCCGGCACGGTTGACGGTCAGCACATCGACATCCGGGGCGTCCACATCGCCCACTGCGCCGACCCAGGCGACGATCTCCACCCCGAAGCGCTCGCGCAGGAGTTTCTCCGCGACCGCACCGGCGGCCACCCGGGCGATGGTTTCCCGCGCGCTGGAGCGACCGCCGCCGCTCGCGGCGCGGATGCCGTATTTTATCTGATAGGTATAGTCGGCGTGGGAAGGGCGCGGCACCTGCTGCATGGACGCATAGTCGGTCGGCCGCTGGTCCTTGTTCGGGACCAGCAGGGCGATCGGGGTGCCCAACGTGAGGCCGCTCTCCGTTCCGCTCAGGATGGTGACGGAGTCGGCTTCATCTCGATCGGTCGAGAGGCGGCTCTGGCCCGGCCGGCGGCGATCCAGCTGACGTTGGATATCCGCTTCGACCAGCGGCAGCCGCGACGGGCAGCCGTCCACCACGACACCGACCCCGGCGCAGTGGGATTCCCCGAAGGTTGTCACTTTGAATACGGTCCCGAAGGTGCTCGACATGGATAAGCCTTCCGTTGAGCCGGTCAAAATAATTCGGTATGACGGTCGGTAATATCTCGGTTATCGAACGCTTTCAACTAGATTGTTTTCTTCGGCTTCATCAAAAGGAATCGGTTGCGGTCGCCGGTCCGCACCGAGATTTCCTTGATTTCGATCCCTTTCAGGATGCCCAGCTTGATTTCTGTGCCGGCGCTGCCGGCTTCCCACACCTTGCGGTAGAAATCCGAGAGTCCCATCACCGGTTTTCCGTTTACCGTGAGAATGAGATCGTCTGCTTGCAGCCCGGCCTCCTCGGCCGGCCCTCCTTCGGTGATGCGCGTGATGAAGACGCGGTGGCGGGTCTCTTCCGCGTTGACCCCCAACCAGGGCCTTGCCGGTTGTTTGGAGCGGCCGGTCGCAATCAGGTCGTCCAGGATGGGAGTGAGCAGGTCGATCGGGATGAAGACGTTGCACGGCAGCAGGCCCAGCCCCGGAACGGTCAGTTGGGTGAAAAGCGAACCGATCCCGAGCAGTTCGCCTTGGGGCCCGATAAGCGCGGCGCCGGCAAACTGAGCATACGCCGGAGCGGTGTAGATGGCTTGATCGAGGATGTACTCCCAGTAGCCGGTAAATTCACGGCGCGCCACCACGCGGGCGCCGATGGCGGCCTCCAAGCCGCCGTGGCCGGCCACGATCACCGGATCGCCCTCTTTTAGCTCTGATGCCCTGCCGAACTTCATGGGTTCCACATTGAGCAGGCCTTCGGCTCTCAGGATGCCGAAGCCGGTGGCGTGGTCGTATCCGACGAACGCCGCCGGGAGCTTCTGGCCGTCGGAACCCGTTACCTCGATGCGTTCGGATTCGACGATCAGATATCCCGTCGTCAGGATATGGCCCTTGGAATCAAAAAGGATTCCGTGGCCTTCGCGTTCCGTGCCGAGGACGGCCGCCGTGCGCGCTCCCTCCGGGATCAAGGCCCGGATCTTTACAATGGCCTTGAGCACCTCCTCGGCCTGCGTCGCAGCGCAGGCCGGGGCCGAAAAGGCGACGCACCCGAACAGGATGAGATAAAAGGCTGTCTTTCGCATAACGATCCTGACCTTAAAGTAGTGCGGTTTAGTGGAATAGTGGGCACGGTCCTTCCACAAGTAAATAGGGCGGTCCGAGCAGCGGCGGTGGAATTTTTCAGGTCAGCTCTTGAAGAGATTCGCTCGATAAGCCTTGAGACAGCTCAAGCGATAGGACCGGGAAGGCGCTGATAACGGTTTTGCCTACCAAAGATCGCCCTCTGAATTGAAGTCCAGTTCGAATGGCTCGGATAGAATTTCCATCTTCGGGTTCGTACGCGATTCGCCGAGGAGGTTCTCCGAGATCTCCATTTGGTGGACCTCAAGGGTGTTTTTGATGCGCCCC
Organism: Desulfobacterales bacterium; assembly: GCA_030834695.1. GTDB lineage: Bacteria > Desulfobacterota > Desulfobacteria > Desulfobacterales > SpSt-501 > SpSt-501. The sequence continues at coordinate 44,937 of JAUQXK010000057.1, read as the reverse complement.
AGCCGCACCTGCCGGAAGTCCGCAATGTTGCAGGTCTTGATCGCCGCCTGGATGGCCAGCCGGTCACTTTTAAGAACCATGGGGATTTTGGCACTGGCCGGCACCGTGGACGTAAGCGAATTGGGATAGGTCTCTTCGAAGTTGAACTTCCGGTAGGCCCGATCGGTCGTGAAGTCCAGGATCCCCAGGCCGTTGCCGTTGCCGTGGGACGCCTCGGCGATGTCCAACGCGGCGATGCGCGTAATGAACGGGCCTTCGGACTTCATGTGCGGCAGGTGATAGCGGCCCACCACGTTGTTGTCGAAACCGGTTCCGGAGATGTTCTTGCCGATTTCGTCGATGATGAGGACGTCCAGCTGGTCGAAAAGAATCCGCGGTTCAAGGCGTTTGGCTTCTGCCTGGAGTTCGACCTCCTCCTTCTCGATGCAGTGAGCAGGAATAACCTCGATTCGGCAGGTCTCGTGATAGGCGTTTTCGAGCAACGCGACGCCGCACCATATTTTCTGGGTCGAAAGCGCCGACCGCCCGATCGCCACGATGTTGTCGAGCATCCGCTCCATGCCCAGTTGATGGCAGGCTTCGGCCCCTCTCTGTTTGCCGAGGCCGATGGCGATCATCTTCATCAGCCCGCTTTCGTACCGGCCCCGGAAGGACACATGGGGCTTGATCCGGTTCACCAGCACGATGCCGTCCGCTGCGGCGGCGTAAGCGTCGAACCAGGCTGTGAGGCCGTTTTCAGCCGTTCCCATGTCGACCACGTCCATGGTGGCGCGCACGGGCGCGCCCATTGTCTGCTCGGTTATGCCCATCCGAGCGAGCAGGTCCCTTTGCCCGGCGGCCGTGGCACCGCCGTGGCTGCCCATGGCGGGGAAGATAAACGGGTTGGCGCCCTTGGTCTGGAGACGGTCGATGAGGATTCGCACGATCAAGTGCTGGTTGGTAATGCCACGGCTGCCGACCCCGATGCCGATGCTCATGCCCGGCTGCACGCGGTCGAGGACCTGCGAGCTGTCCAGGCGCTCGCGAAACGCTGTTTCGACGTCCTCGAGGATCGGTCGTTCGAAGTTCTGACGGACCTTCACAACCCGCGGGATGACGATGCTTTTAAGCAGCTGATTAATGATGCCGGTTCCGGACGTCATACGTTGCTTCCGATCTCTCGGTTGTTTCAGCGGGGCCCCAGCACGGGCCAGAGTCTCTCGCCCAGCGAACGGGCTTCTTCGAAAGTGTCTGTGGATGTGAGGATGAAGACGCCCCGGCGCCCGAAACAATCGAGAATCTTCTGGGTGTATTCAACGGGGTCGGGAGCCTGCGGACCGTGGTCCCAGAATTTGTGACGCAGACTCAAGGCGATCCGCCCCACTGCCGGCTGGATGGCTTCCCATTTGGTGTTCTGCGGGATGGTCAGCTCCAGCCCGCGCAACCCCGGAGTCTCCAGCATGGCCGAAACCACCCGGCTGCAGTCGCCGCAGGAATGAACCACGACGCCGCCGAAGGCTTCGGCGAGTTTCCCGTTATACCGACCTGCGAATTCCCGATACAGCGCGGGAGACAGGAGGGCCGCCGTGTCGTCGCTGATGCGCAGGCCGATTTCCGGGGGCAGGATCTCGGGCTCGTGGCCCATGGTGCAGAGGTTCTTGATATGCCGGAGCTGCCACCGCACGTAATCGATGGTGGCCTCGGTGATCACTTCCAGCAGGGCGTGAACCTCGGCGGGGTATTGGAGCAGTGCCATCATCAGGTCGGTGTAATCCCAAATCAGGGAGGCGGTCACCATCGGGGAGGCCACGTTGACCAGACGCAGCGGCAACGAGCTGTTGGCCTGGAGAAATGCCAGCCGCTGGGCCATGCGCGCATAGATCGGATTGTTCCCGGTATCGGGCTTGCGGATGCGGCGGGCCGCCCCCGGGTCCTGGTTGGAAACCAGGTGCCCCACCCAGGGGTCGGCATCGTCCACGGTTTTAAGGGGACAGCCGAACGCGGCCGCCAGGTTGCTGATGCCCATATTGGGTTTGAGGTTGGGAATGTAAAAATCAGCAATGCCGGCCTGGCGACGGTGGTACTCCTCATGCCAGGTCAACTCGGCCGCGTCGTCGTTGTAATAGGCGGCGGTGGCATGGTGAGGCCGGCCGACCTCGATGACATACGGGACGGCACCCGTCTCCTCCAGGTTCCAGGTTCTCCTTATGAAATCCAGTTTTTCGGCATTGCTGATGGGCATGGGACCTCCTGTGAAACAACCGGCGTTCTTACATCAAGATCGCACCGGGCGCCGGGACTATTTGCGAGCTTCTATTTTCGCGAGCTTTTCATAGTACTGGGCAATGCCGCTGTGGTCATTGCCCGCCTTGCCGTCGACCTTCAGCGCTTGCATGATTTCCATCACCTGGCTGGTTAGTGGCAGGGGCACTCCGACTTCATGCCCGGTCTCGATGGCGTTCGCGAGGTCTTTGATGTGCAGCTCGATTCGGAAACCCGGCTTGAAGTTGCCGCTCAGCACCATGGGGGCTTTGGCATCCAGCACGGTGCTTCCGGCCAATCCACCCCGGATCGCCTTGTAGATGGTTTCGGGATTGACGCCGGCCTTGGCACCCAACACGAGTGCCTCCGACATGGCGGCGATGTTCAGGGCCACGATGATCTGGTTGGCCAACTTGGTCGTGTTGCCGGCCCCGATGTCTCCGCAAAGCACGACCGATGCCCCCATCTTGCTCAGGATAGCCTGGCATTTATCGAAGATTTCCTTTTTGCCGCCGACCATGATCGAAAGCGTTCCGTCGATGGCTTTCGGTTCCCCGCCGCTTACGGGGGCATCGAGCATCTCAACGCCCTTCTCGGCCGCTTTGGCTGCGACTTCCTTGGCTGCGAGCGGCGCAATGGAGCTCATGTCCACAATGATCGTTCCACGTTTGGCGCCTTCCAAAATCCCATTGGGCCCCAAGACGGCGGCCTTCACGTGGGGGGAGTTCGGCAGCATCGTAACGACGATGTCCGTTTTTTGTGCGACTTCTTTGCCCGACGTAGCGGCCTCGGCTCCTGCCGAGGCCAATTCCTTGACCGGGCCGGGGACGACATCGTACACGACCAGCTGGTACCCCGCCTTCAAGAGGTTCTTCGCCATCGGCTTCCCCATGATACCCAAACCCACGAATCCAATTTTCATCTCTTGCTCCTCCTGTCCTGATTTTTGCGAGCGATCCATGCTCTGAAATAAACACATCGACTGTCGGCACATCCGGCCGACGGATGCCTGAAATCCGTCGGCCGGGCACCGGTCTCGTTGAACTGGCTCTTCTTTCTATCAGCAACCTTACTGGATCGTAATATTCAAGTCCTTGATGAGTTTGCCGTAATCGCCGTAGGCCTGCTGCAGGAACTTCGCGAAATCGGCGCCGTTCTGGTACATGATCGGCTGGCTCAAGTCGGTCATGAGTTTCTTGAACTCGGCATCCTCACACACTTTTTTCAAAGTGCCGTCAAGATACTCCACCACTTCCTTGGGAGTCGCTGCCGGTGCCGCCACGCCTTTGATCGAACCCCACGTGTGGACGTTGAACCCCTGCTCTATCAGGGTCGGTACATCGGGCAGCGACGGGTCGCGCTCGGGCAAGGCCACCGCCAGCGGCTTGAAACGGCCGGCCTTGATATGCGGCATAACCTCCGATGGATGCCCGCCGCCGATCATCACGTGTCCGCCGGCAAGCGTGGTCACGGCATCCGCACCCCCGGAAAAAGGCACCGTCACGATGTTTATGCCTGCCGCCTTGCCGAGTGCGGTGATGGTGATGTCGACCGCGCCGGCTTTGGTCGAAACGGATGACGTGATCGGCTTGTTCTCCTTCTTGGCCCACGCCACCATGTCTTTGATGCTGTTGAACTCAGACTTAGCACCCGTGCAGATCGCAACCGAATGGACGGACAGCCTCGAAACGGCTGCCAGGTCTTTGTAAGTGTCATAGGGCATTTTTTGCAGGTGCGGCATGACCACATCGTGGCCTGAGCCGTACCCTACATATAAGGTGTACCCGTCGGGTTTGGATCGGACCACGAACTCCGTTCCGACCACACCGCCGCCGCCGGGTTTGTTGATGACGACCAAAGGTTGGGGTGAATATTTCGGCCAGATCTTTTCAACGGCCCTGGCCAGCAGATCCGACGAGCCGCCGGCCGCAAACGGAACGATCACGTTGATCGGCTTGGACGGAAATTTGTCCTGCGAAAATGCCGCCGGGACCATGAAAGCGACGACCAACGCGATGACCAAACTGCTGACGATCTTTCGTTTCATACCGTTGCTCCTTTCGGCTTACTGGATCGTAATGTTCAAGTCTTTGATGAGCTTGCCGTAGTCGGCATGGGCCTCCTGCAGGAACTTCGCAAAATCGGCGCCGTTCAGGTACATGACCGGCTGATTGAGATCCGCCATGGTCTTCTTGAACTCGGGATCCTCGCAGATTTTACGGAGGGTGGCTTCGAGATACTCGACCACCTCCTTGGGCGTCCCGGCGGGCGCACCGACTCCCTTGACCGAGCCCCACGTGGAGACGTTGATGCCCTGCTCCTTGAGAGTGGGAATGTCCGGCATCGACGGGTCGCGCTCGGGCAGGGCGATGGCCAGCGGCTTGAAGCGGCCGGCCTTGATGTGCGGCGCAACCTCCGAGGGGTGCCCGGCGCCGAGCATCACATGGCCGCCGGCCAGCGCCGTGACGGCGTCTGCGCCCCCGGCGAACGGAACGGTCACGATATTGACTCCGGCCGCCTTCGCGATGGCCGTGATGGTGATGTCCTGGGCACCGGCCTTCATGGACACGGAAGTGGTGATCGGCTTGTTCTCCTTCTTGGCCCACGCAATCATGCCCGGCAGGCTGTTGAATTCCGACTTGGCTCCGGTCACCACCACAACGGAGTGGACCGATACGCGCGCGATCGGGATGAGGTCCTTATACGGGTCGTAGGGCATCTTCTGGAGGTGCGGCATGACGATATCGTGCCCCGAACCGTAACCTAAGTAGAGCGTGTAGCCGTCGGGCTTGGATCGCACGACGAACTCCGTTGCCACGACCCCGGCGCCCCCGGGTTTGTTGACCACCACCAGCGGCTGGGGGCTGTATTTGGGCCACACCTTTTCGAGTGCACGGCTCATCAGGTCCGTGGAACCCCCGGCAGAGGCCGGCACGATGCCGGAAACCGGTTTGGACGGGTATTTGTCCTGAGCCAGCGCGGCGCCCGTTACCAACAGGGCAGCCAGCATTGCGATGACGAAGCTGTTGACTAAAATCCGTTTCATGCGTCTTCTCCTTTCGTTTTAAGAAAACAGGAATTGGCCTGCCGGTCAAGCCCCCTTCAGGGCCCTGGCTCAACGGCTCGATCGACGGACGCTGACAAAAATCTGCCCCACCACGAAGAGTGCAAACAAAGCCACGATGGTCAACGATATGGGGCGGGTGAAAAAAATCGAGAAACTCCCTCCGGACATCAGCAGCGACTGGCGCATGGCCCCCTCGATCATGGGACCCAGAATGAAAGCCAGCGGCAGCGGCCCCGCCTCGAATTTGAGCTTGCGCAGCGCATAGCCGAGCACGCCGAAGGCGATCAAGGTGTAAAGATCGAAGGCCTGGTTGGCGATGCTGTAGGACCCGATCATCGTGAAGAGGATCACCACCGGTGCCAGAATGCTGTAAGGTACGCGCAACAGCTGCACCCAGATCCCGACCAGCGGCAGGTTCAGGATGATGAGCATGACGTTGCCGATGTACATGGAGGCGATCACGCCCCAGAACACGTCGGCGTGCTCGACGATCAGGAAGGGGCCGGGCGTCACCCCCTTGATCAACAGGCATGCGAAAATCATGGCGATGGAGGCATTGCTCGGGATGCCGAGGGTGAGCAGGGGGATGAACGATGCGCTCGAAGCCGCGTTGTTGGCGGATTCGGGGCCGGCGACCCCCTCGATGGCCCCCTGGCCGAACTCTTCCGGGTGCTTGGAGACTTTCTTTTCGACCGCATAGGACACGAGCGAGGCAATCACCGCGCCGCCGCCCGGGATGATGCCGATGAAGAAGCCGACCAGCGTGCCCCGCAGGATCGCCATCCGCGCTTTGGTCCAGTCCGCCATTTTGGGAAACACCTGCCCCACCTTGGTGGTGACGATCTCGGCGGCGCCCTGCTGTTCCAGGTTGTAAAAAATTTCCCCCAAGCCGAAGACGCCCACGGCCAGCGTCACGAAATCAAACCCGCTTTGGAGCTCGGTAACGCCGAAATCGAATCGGCTTTTCCCCGAGATCGGGTCGATGCCGACCGTTCCGAAGAGCAGGCCCAGGACCATGATGATCAGCCCTTTGACGACCGAATCGCCCGAAAGCGTCACCGCCATCAACAGGCCCAAGAGCGCGAGGGCAAATTTCTCCGGCGGGCCGAAGCCCAGCGCGAACTCGGCGATGGGCGGCGCGAAGAGCGTGAGCCCGACCACGGCCACGGTGCCGGCGACGAAGGACCCGATGGCCGCGATCCCCAGCGCCGCGCCGGCCCGGCCCTGCTGGGCCATCTTGTAGCCGTCGATGCAGGTCACCACCGAGGCGGCCTCGCCCGGCAGGTTGAGCAGAACCGATGTCGTGGACCCGCCGTACATGGCCCCGTAATAGATTCCGGCCATCAGGATCACCGCGGGGACCGGGGAGGGAATCGAATAGGTGATCGGCAGCAGCAACGCGATGGTGGCGGCGGGCCCCAACCCGGGCAATACACCCACCGCCGTGCCGATCAAAGCTCCCAAAAAACCGAACAGGAGGTTCATGGGCGTAAGCGCAATGCCGAACCCCGAGATGATTCCATCAAAGATGCTCATGCCAGGACCTCCTCCGATTTAGGCGAACAGCGGATTGGGCGGCAGCTCGACATGCAGCAGCAATCGGAACAGCGCGTACAAGCCGGCCGAACAGAGCACCGTGATGACGATGGCCCTCAGCCAATGCTGCCGCTCAACGACCACCTGCCAGGCGAGCATGAACACCAGCGTGGCCGGAAAAAAACCGATCCGTTCGAACAAAACAGCATAAACGACGGTGGTCGCAAACGCCGATACCAGCTTAACCCGCGAAACCGGCTGCGGCGCGCTATCCGCCTCACCGGCCGCTGTCCTGGGATCCCCGACGGGTCCGGCTTTCGAGCGCGGTTTGAGCAGAGTGGTTTGAAGTCGCCATATGACCGCCAGGGCAACGAGAGCCAGCCCGCAGAGAAACGGCAGGAAGCCGGCGCCCGGAGCAATCAGGATGCCGAGCTTGAGATAATAATAGGAGTGGTAGACAACGAAAATACCCAGTCCGATAACGACCAGATTGGCGGCCTGGCCAGACTTGCTCATATATCCTCCGGCATAAGTGGCCTCGACGGCTTCAGGACGGCCGCGTTGGGCTGCATTCGCTTCATCGGATCAGGCCGCGGACGAGGTCGATGGCCTCAGCGGCGTCCTTGGCATATCCATTTGCGCCGATATCGTTGGCGAAATTCTGATTCACCGGTGCCCCGCCGACGATGACTTTTACCGTCTCCCGTATGCCGGCTTGCGACAGGGCTCCAATGACCTTGCCCATTTCGGGCATGGTGGTGGTCAGCAGGGCGGACAGCGCCAGCACCTGCGGCCGTTCCCTGGCCACTTCTTTGACGAAAACGTCAGCGGCCACGTTGATCCCCAGGTCGACCACGTTAAAACCGACCCCGCGCAGCATGGTCGCGACCATGTTCTTGCCGATGTCGTGCAGGTCGCCCCGGACCGTGCCGATCAGAATCCTTCCGCCGCCGCGCTTGTCCGTGTCCGCCAGGTAAGGCTCCAGAAAAAGCACGGCCGCGTTCATGGCCCGGGCGGCCACCAGCACCTCCGGGATGAAGACGGTCCCGTCTTTGAACGACTGGTTGAGGGTGTCCATGGCGGCGACCATGCCCTGGTCGATGATGTCCTTGGGAGCAACCTTCTGCGCGAGCAGATCTTTGACCTGTTCGATGAGTTCCTGCTCCTGCCCGTCGAGGATCGCCTGTCGAACTTTCGTGAAGCGGGTGTCCGGCCGGACCAACGCCGCAGGGTGCTTTTTGACGAGAACCGCGGCCGTCCCCACCGTATCCACCGCTCGGAAGGCGCCGGCCTCAAGCGGCAGGCGGCCCTTCTCACGGACCATATCCCCGATGCGGACCAGGCGCTCGAAATCCGCCTCCGGCGGGGTCGTATCCGCAATCCCCAAAATGAATCGGGAACCGTCGCCGATGGCGGCGAATAGCCCTTCTATAAAACTCTTGAATTGGTCCTCGGGAGTCAGCTGGGGCAGCAGCAGGTTGGAAGGAATTCCACCGAAGATGGTTATGCGGTCGCCCCAGCGCCGGTAATACTCCTGGATGGACACCTTGGTCATCGGCGCCGGGCAAACCGCTTCGGCCACATCCGTGCCGGAATCGCGGATCAGATCCATGAGCCCCTGGTTCTCGCCGTCAGTGTGGCAGAGAACTCGAATATTCTTGGGGCCGAGCACGCCCTTGGCCTTATGGATCCAGGGGACGAAGTGTTTGGCGAACATCGGCGGGAACGTGAGCATTTCGTCGAAGTTCGAGCCCCACTGGACGACCTCCGCCGGCGATTCCGCGACGATGCGCAAGGCCTTCTCGTACAGCGGCGCCAGGGCGTCGGCCAGGTAGAGAATTTCGGGCTGGTGGTCGTGGTAGTAATGAAAAAAATCAGTGGCATCAAAAAAATACTTCTGGATGTGGTGAACCGGTCCGGCCGCCACCGTGAAAGAGGTGACCGGCAGTCCGTTTTCGCCCACCGCCGCCTGGAAGGCCTTGAAGGGCTCGTAGCAGGGTGTCACATCCATGTTCTCGAAGAGGTGGGCCAGAACCTTCAAATCATCCGGGGTCTTGACGGCATGCTCTTCGATCCAGGGCACCGAGATTCCGGATCGCCGCATTTCCTGGCTGTACACCGTGCGGGTGGTGATGGCGCCCTTGGCGGTGGTGTAGCGGACCCGCGTCCGGTCCCCTTCACGCTGCACGTCGATTCGCACCCGATCGGTGAACGCAAAGTGCACCACGTATTCCTTCATAAAGTGCACGCCCAAGGCGCGGTGCAGCATGGCGTCGGGATGGGGCTGGTTGAGGTGATCCGCAACCACTTTATGCAAAGCCCAGCCCTCGGAAAGGGCGATCTGGTCTCTGGTTTTGCCTTGATGCCGTTGAGGCAAAGTGCCGTTCAGGGAATTGGCATTGTACCACAGGTCGATCCGGGGGGCGTACGGGATGTGGTCGGGCATGTTGCCCCGGACGGCTGCGAGCAATCGCTGTCGGTGGGTCATCATCGCTTGATTCTCCCTTCAGGAAAGCCGCATCTGGGACTTGGGCCGGGCATCAGAATTCATCGATGACTGGTTGGGTTCCGCGATAATACCAATTGTATTTTAATTGTCAATAAAATAATTGACAAATAGATTCTGATTGTATACAATTTTGCCACTATGGATAAAAACACGGTTTACGAAGACATCCGGCGACAGATCGTCGAGGAGAAGTTTGCGCCCGGGCAGTGGTTGATCGAGCGCGAGCTCTGTGAAACCTACAGCATGAGCCGTACCCCCATCCGGGAGATTCTCTGGAAGCTCACGGCCGACGGTTTTCTTGAACAGGAGGCCAACCGGGGGTTTGTGGTCCGCCGGCTCGGCCTTGAGCAGATCTTCGAGATCTTCCAGACGCGGGAAGCCATCGAAGGAATGGCCGCGCGGCTGGCCTGCCGCAGGGGCGGCGAGACGTTTCGCGCAACGCTGCTCGACATCAAGAAAAAAATCGCCAAAGCCAATATCGAATCCGATCCTTCGTTGGGAATCGCGCTGGGTCGCGAACTTCACCGGGCCATTATGAGCGCCGCAAACAACGGCATCATGGCGGATATCAATGAACGGCTTGAAAACCTGACCGTTCTCACGGCCAACATCACCAAACGCTCGCCCGCCATCGAAAAAGCCTCGGGCGACGCCCATCTCAATATCATCAACGCCATGCTTCAGCAGGACGAGGAAAAAGGCGAACAGTTAATGCGCGAGCATCTGCGGGAAACCTGCCGGAATGTCGTGGACCAGTTTTACCCCGGCATGCTCGAAGTGTCTTCCAGTGGCAATAATAAGTAGGAATTCAACTCAAGCCGATTACCACCAAAGGAGTAAACCTCATGGCAGTTCAGAAGCTTCGTGAAGGCAAGAGAGTTGTCGGTACGATGGTGCGCATGATCCAGAACCCCGCCGTGGCCGTCGTGGCGCACAACGCCGGCATGGACTTCATCATGCTCGACCTGGAACACGGCCCCTACTCCATGGAAACGGTTGGCGATGTCTTCAAAGTAGGCCGGGCCCTCGGCATCGGCTGCTTCGTCCGTGTGCCGGAGCTCGCCAAGGGCTACGTTTCGCGCGCACTGGACTGCGGCGCCACCGGCGTCATGGTGCCGATGCTGGAGTCGGTGGAGCAGGCCGAGCTGCTGGTGCGCTGGGCCAAGTTCGCGCCGCTCGGCGGGCGCGGCTTCGGCGGCGCCGGCGGCCACAGCAACTTCATCGGGGTCACCCCGGACGCCACCCCGGCCTTCATGGCCAAAGCCAACGTCGACACGGTGGCCATCGCCCAGATCGAAACCGCCCAAGCCATCCAAAACATCGACGCCATCGCCGCCGTGCCGGGCATCGACGCCCTGCTCATCGGGCCCAACGATCTCGCCATATCGATGGGATGCGCCGGCGATCTTTTGGGGGAGACGCTGGACAAGGCCATCGGCAAAGTGGCGGCCGCCGCCAAGAAGCACGGCAAGATTTTCGGCATGCACGCCCCGGATCCGCTCACCGAACGCTGGGTGCCCAAGGGACTCGCGCTCCTCATGAGCAATCTGGACACGAATATTCTTACGGCCGGCTTCAAGGCGATCTGCCTTAAGTACAAAACCTGATCCGCGCGATCCATCCATCCGATTGAAACGAGCAAGGAGGTTTTTAAATGGCTTATAAGGTATTGATCCCGCAGGATGTGGCGCAGCCGGGCAAAGACTACCTGCGCGAGCGCGGGTATGAGATCAAGATGGGCAGCGGCGTCACGGCGGAGTCCATCGCGGCCGACGTGGTCGACTGCGACGCCATTCTGGCGCGTACGGCGCCCTTTCCGGCCAAGGTCTTCGAGGCGGGCAAGCAGCTCAAGGTCGTCGCGCGCCACGGGGTGGGCTATGACAACATCGACGTGGCCAAGGCGACGGAGCTGGGCATATGGGTAACCTTTGCGCCGGAGTCCAACGCCAACACCGTGGCCGAGCACGCCATCGGCTGCATCCTCACCCTGGCACGCAATTTCATCCAGCTCGACCGGGAGACACGGGCCGGAAATTTTTCCATCCGCGACAAGCTCTTCGGCTCGGACTTGGCCGGGAAAACGCTTGGCGTCGTCGGGTTGGGAAAAATCGGACGCCGGGTGGCGCAGAAGGCCGGGCGCGGCCTCGAGATGAAGGTCGTCGGCTACGATCCGTTCCTGAAGCCGGAGCAGATGGCCGAATTCGCCACTCCCGCCGCTTCGATGGATGAGGTATTCAGCACCGCGGATTTCCTGACCCTGCACATCCCGGGCGGTGCTTCCAACAAGGGGGCGGTCGGACAGAAGCAGTTCGGCCTCATGAAGAAGACGGCTTTTTTCATCAATGCCTCGCGCGGCGACATAGTGGACGAATCGGCCCTGATTGAGGCCCTGCGCAACGGGGCGATCGCCGGTGCGGCGATCGACGTTTTTGAAAAAGAACCCCCGCAGAAGGACAACCCGCTGATGAGCATGAGCAACGTGCTCCTGACGCCCCACAACGCCTCCCAGACCCGGGAGTGCATGATCCGCATGGCCCTGCACGCGGCCCAGGGAATCGACGAAGTCTTGTCCGGCCGGCGGCCCACCTGGCCGGTGAACGATCCGGCGAAAAGGAGGTAAAAATGGCATTCATTCCCAAGGGCATCATCCCTGCCATGGTGACGCCGCTCACGACGGATGGGAAGGTCAACGAAAAAGGCCTCCGCCAGTTTGCCGATTACCTGATTCAGGGCGGGTCCCACGGGCTTTTCGTGGTCGGCACCACCGGAGAGTTTTACGGGCTTTCACCCGAGGAAAAGAAGAAGCTCTTCGAAATCACGGTGGATCAAGCCAAAGGGAGAGTCCCGGTGTATGCCGGCACGGGCGCGATCACGACGCGCGAAGTCATCCAGCTGACCCGCTACGCCGAGGAGGCCCGGGTGGACGCGGTGTCGGTGCTGACCCCGATGTTCATCAACCCGAGCCAGAACGAGCTGATCGAGCACTACACGACCATCGCGGCCTCCACGAACCTGCCGGTGCTGCTCTACAACAACCCGCCCAAAACCGGGGTGAACCTCGCCGCGGGCACGGTCGCCAAGCTCGCCGACGTACCCAACATCGTCGGCATCAAGGACTCGTCCGGAGACTTCACCCTCACCGGCGAATACATCCGCCTGACGCGTGGCAGGGACTTCCACGTCCTGCTGGGCCGCGACACGCTCATCCATGCCGGCCTGTGCTATGGCGGCAGGGGATCCATCGCCGCCTGCGCCAACGTGGCGCCACGATTGGTGGCGGACATTTACGACAAGTACGTGGCGGGCGACGTCCAGGGCTCGCTCGAAGCGCAGTTCAAGCTGGCGCCCCTGCGGATTGCGTTCAACCTCGGGACCTTCCCCGCAGTGATCAAGGAAAGCCTTGAGCTGCTCGGCATCGACGCCGGTGCGTGCATGGCGCCGGTAGGCCCCATGAGCGCCGAGGAGCGCCGGCAACTCAAGAAAATCCTTGCCGATATGGGTCTTTTGAATTAATGCGTTGCTTCAAATGCCCGAAAGGAGAAATGAAGATGCCTCAGTTTTGCGCGAATTTGACGATGCTGTTCAATGAAGTGGAATTCCTCGACCGTTTCGAGAAGGCCGCCAGGGCCGGTTTCAAAGGCGTCGAGTATCTCTTCCCCTACGCCTGGCAAAAAGAGCAATTGGTGGAGAAGCTCGGTGCCCACGGCCTCATCCAGGTGCTGCACAACCTGCCGGCCGGCGATTGGAATGCCGGCGAGCGGGGCATTGCCTGCATCCCGGGACGGGAAGCCGAATTCCAGGAGGGGGTCGGCCGGGCCATCGAATACGCCAAGGCCCTGAAATGCGCTCAGGTCAACTGTCTGGTGGGACTCACCCCCAAAAATGCTCCGGTTGAAAAAGTGCGCCAGACCCTCGTTGCGAACCTCCGTTTCGCCGCCGCCGCCCTCGCGAAGGAAGGCATCCGCCTGCTGGTGGAAGCGCTGAACGACAAAGACATTCCGGGCTTCCACCTGGTGCGCACGGCGGACGTGCTGGCCCTCATCCAGGAGGTCGGCCACCCCAACGTTTTCGCGCAGTACGATGTCTACCATATGCAGATCATGGAAGGAAACCTGACCCAGACCATCCGGGCGAACCTCGGCCGGATCGCCCATATCCAGATCGCCGACAACCCGGGCCGCAACGAACCGGGCACCGGCGAGATCAATTTTGCCAACCTATTCAAAGCGATCGATGCCGCCGGATACCGGGGTTGGATCGGATGTGAATACAAGCCCGCCGGGAAGACCGAGGACGGGCTGAAATGGCTTGAGCCGTTCGGCAGCTGAAATTGCTGGTGCATGCGGGGCCTCACGTCGAACCCGGCGCCCAGCCGATGGAGGCCCCGTTTTTTTTCGGATAGGCGCGTTAGGCGTTTGACGAGACCCATCGCATGGCAAACAAAGCCCATCTCAAAATCCTCAAACAGGGCCTGGCCGCCTGGAACCAGTGGCGGCAGGACAAGCCCCACATTGTCCCCGATCTCAGCAACGAAAATATTTTCAAATTGGGCCTCGGCACCACGAATTTCAGCCGGACGGATTTTACCCGGGTGAACTTCCGCCGAACGTACCTGCATGTGTTTGATTTAAGTTCGACCGATTTCAAACATGCCGATCTCAGCGAGGCCAACCTCACTTCCTCCGACCTGCGCGATGCCGACTTAAGAGATGCTAATCTTGACGGAACCGTTTTTCGCTTCTCCGATCTCCGCGGCGCTGATCTGAGCGGGACGAATCTGCGCCAGGTCAGGTTCGAAGATGCCAATCTCAGCGGGGCCAACCTCAGCCGATCCGATCTCAGCGGGGCCGATCTCCGGGAGATCGACCTGAGCGGCGCGAATTTAAGCCAGGCGAATCTGAGCGGCGTCAGCTTCAAAAGCGCCAATCTGGCTCAAGCCAATCTGCACGGTGCCAACCTCAGCGGTATAGACCTCAGGGGTGCCAATCTCCGAACGGCTAATCTTAGCAGCGCCTATCTGGGCGGTGCCAATCTCAGCGGCCTGGACCTGAACGGGACGAATCTGAGAGGAGCCGATTTAACGGACGCGAACCTGAGCGAAACAAATCTCAACTCAGCCAACCTGCGAGAGGCTGCCGTCACGGGGGCGAATCTCGCCAAGGCCGATCTCACGCGAGCCAATCTCAGCAGCGTGGATATCCGCGCCGCCCGCCTCAGTGGCGCCGATTTCAGCGAGGCCAACCTCAATGGCGTGAATCTCAGCGGTGTCGATTTCAGTGAGGCGAATTTCAGCCGGGTGGATTTCACCGGAGTGGATCTGAGCAAAGCCATTCTGAGAAACGCCCATCTCGAGGGCGCCAATCTGAGCGAGGTCAATCTGTTCGGAAAAAACCTCAGCGATGCGGACTTGAGAGACGCCGATCTTCGAAAAGCCAATCTGCGTGAAGCCAACCTGAACCGGGCCGACCTCTCACGGTCGGATCTCACCGGCACGCAGATCTATCGCGCCACCCGGCATGAATGGCGGATCGAGGGCATAAAATGCGACTATATCTTTTGCGACCCGGCCGGAGAGATTCCATTTCCGAAAGATAGAAACTTCCGGCCGGGAGAATTCGAGCGGCTGTTCAGGCAACTGCCGACGTTAGGGCTTGCGCTGGAGCCGGGCGCCGGCGGCCTGGATGCGTTCGCCCTGGACCAGGCCGTTCAAATGCTGAACGAAAAGCGGCCGGAGCTTGAACTCAAATTGGATGGGTTTCATTCGGGCGGGCAGCCGCAAGCCGATCTTACGGTGCTCCGCAAGGAATATTGCAATGATCAGCTGCGTGAAGAAATCCGGGCGGGCTATCAGGTCCGGATGGCGGCCCTGCGGCGGAGCCAGGCTGCCCCGCCGGGTGCTTTGTCGGTGCGCGCCGGCGGCCCGGAACTGAGAAAGAGCCGGCGATATGAACGTTTGGAAACGGTACTTGTTGAAAAATCCGAATCGGAGACCATCGGCCCGGCGCAATTGAACAACTTCAGTGCCGAAGGCCTGATGCTTCGATCCGGGTTTGCCATACCTCCCGGTGAATCGATCAGGGTCCGCTTCGAAAAACCGCTCCTCGCTTCGATCTCAAACGTGATGAACAGCAAAGTGGTATGGTGCCGAGATCTCGCCGCCCAGGGCGAGACCGATGCCCGATTCGGTATCGGCGTCAGCCTGGTGCACTGATGCCCCGGCGCAGGTCTTGCCCTGATCGAATGGCACCCTCAAGCGCTTAAACAACCCCTTTCGGCATCGGTTGCATCGGGTCTCCGCCCAGCACATAGCCGCCGTCCAGCCGGAGCACGCTGCCGGTCATGAAGGCGGCGTCGCGCAGAATAAACATCACGGCCTTGACGACATCCTCGATCGTACCGGTTCGGCCCAGAAGGGTGTGGCCGAGGATCGCCTGTTTCTGTGTATCGTTCAGAAGCCCCCACCCTCGGGTGCCCGGGCCATGGCGCGTTTCCATAAAACCGAGCATGATCTCATTGACACGGACCTCGGGGGCGGCCTCGCGGGCCCAGGTTTCGGTAAACAGCGATACGGCGCGGCTGGCGGCGGCGTATCCGTCGTTGAACACCGGAGCGGCCGCCCCCGAACGGCCGACGACGGCGGCGATCGAAGAAAAGTTGATTACGGCCCCATCGCCCGAGGCCCTGAGGAAAGGCAGGGCCGCGGCAAACACCCAACGCTTGGCCCGCAGGGTGGTCTCAATTTCGAGGTCCCACTGATCGAGGACATAGGGCCCATGGACGACCGGCCAGCCTCCCCGTTCGATGTTGTTGACCAGCACATCCAGGCGACCAAAGCGTTCGGCGGCGGCCTGCACCATGCCGGGAATGCCGTCCGGCTTCCGCAGGTCGGTCCTGAGGACGAGGCCGCCTCCGCCGGCGGCATCCATTTCCGACTTCAGGGCATTCAGTTCGTCTTCCCAGTCGAAGTAATTCACCGCGACCGCGGCGCCGGCCTTTGCCAACGACAGGGCGATGGCCTTGCCGATGCCCTTGATGCCGCCCAGCACCAAGGCAGCTTTGCCAGCCAATTCCATATCCAGGCCTCCATGATCAAACGGGTGAACCGGAAAACGGGCTAACGGGCTAACGTCTTTTCCAAGAGCTGCTTAACCCATTCCAAACTCAGGCGCAGCCGCGCCACCTCGTTCGTTCGTGCGTTCCCCATCCGCTCGACGTGAATACCGGCCGGGCTTTCGTCGTGCAGCCGTTCGTTGAACCCATCCAGGTCATACAGCGCCGTATAAATCCGATCGGCCAGCGACGGCGGAAGCGCTTTCGAACTCAGGCGGGCCTTAAGACGGATCACCTCTATCAGGCGGTCGTTTTCGGCATTGTATTCCTCGAGACCCTGATCCACGATCCAGTCATTTACGGTTTGCCGGTGCGCCGTATCGAACCCCTGGCAGTGCGGTTCTCTAAGAATCCGGTATTCTTCCACCAGATCGGCGGCGTCGCGGGAGCGACGAACCATCCGCATCAGCGGATAGGTCCGGCAGGAGGAAGGGCGGTCGGCATAAACCCGGCAGCCGGACGGTGTGACGAATGGACAGGTCAATCGATCCGGATCGCCCGGGACCAGGGTGATGACCGGAAGCCCGGATCCAGGGCCGATATGGCGTCGGGTATACTGGGCGAGAAAGCGTTGGGAAGGCAGCCCGATTCCGTTTTTCAACCGGAGCACGTCATAGGGGGTCAGAAATTGATTAAGGTCCCGGCAGCACTCATTGAAACAGGCCGTCTGCGGCGAGCAGCAGAACTTGAAAGAACCGTCCCGACCAATAGAAGTTAAGCGAGCATCCATGAGCGAAGTCCTGAGGTTCTTTATTCAGCAGTTAGATATTTTAATTTTAGCAAATTGTCATTTGAAATCTAGCGTTGATTCTAATCCGGAGGGCGATAGCGCAACCACACAGCCTGGTATTTTATCCCACATTTTGTGCCGAAAAGATGATTGCCGCCCAGATATGGACCTTTCGGCGAAGCCCCGAAATCCGCGGGATTTGAGAGTTTTCATGCGCTCAAAAACCCTTGACAAGGCATATGGGGAATGGTATGTTCCTACGCCTGCTAGTGATTTATCTCTCTGATTTCAATGACAAATTTTTATTTTTTAGTTGCATCGTGCGTCCGGCCTCGGAGCCTGCCGGCGCGTTGTTCATCCAGAACATCTTGGCTATCAGCCCTGCTGGTTTAACGTCAATGAAAGGAAGGGAGGTGCAAAATCACCCAACTAAGCCAATCAACCGCTGTATTTCGAGTCACTATTCTTAATCACCCTGAAACCATTTAGGAGGTACCTCAATGCCAAGTTTTGTCATCAATGAAAAGTGCGACGGCTGCAAGGGCGGCGAGAAGACCGCGTGCATGTACATCTGCCCCAACGACCTGATGGTCCTGGACCCCACGGTGATGAAGGCCTACAACCAGGAGCCCGATCAGTGCTGGGAGTGCTTTTCCTGCGTGAAGATCTGCCCCACTCAGGCAATCGAGGTGCGCGGCTATGCGGATTTCGTCCCGATGGGTAGCAGCGTCATGCCGATGCTGGGCACCGAGGATGTCATGTGGACCTGCAAATTCCGCAACGGCGTCATCAAACGGTTCAAGTTCCCCATCCGGACCACTCCGGAGGGCGCGGCCAATGCCTACGAGAACCTGAAGGGCAAGGACCTGGAAAGCCAGCTCCTGTCCACGGAAGAGGCCGAAGGCCGGCAGCTGCCGAAACCCAAGGAGCTCGTGAAGTAGGCGGTACGGTTCTCACGAATATTTACCGATCACTTACGACTATATTCTTAAGGAGGAATCAATATGGCATTGCCGAACAAACCCAAGGGTGAACTCAAGGCCGTTAAGGACCCCGAAGTTGTCGAAAAGGAAGTGGACATCCTCATCGTCGGCGGCGGCATGGCTGCCTGCGGCACGGCTTTTGAAATGAAGAAATGGCTCCAGCCGAATCAGACCGTCCTGCTGGTGGACAAGGCCGCCCTCGAGCGCTCCGGCGCGGTGGCTCAGGGCCTGTCGGCTATCAACACCTACATCGGTGATAACTCCCCGGACGACTACGTCCGCATGGTCAGAAACGACCTGATGGGCCTGGTCCGCGAAGACCTGATCTTCGACCTGGGCTGCCACGTGGACGACTCGGTGTGGCTGTTCGAGGAATGGGGGCTGCCGATCTGGAAAAAAGACGAAGCCGGCAAGAACCTCGACGGCATTAAGGGTAAGAAGATGGGGACCCTGAAGGCCGGCGGCAAGCCGGTCCGTACCGGCAAGTGGCAGATCATGATCAACGGCGAGTCCTACAAGCGGATTGTCGCCGAGGCCGCCAAGAAAGCCATTGGCGACACCAACATTCTCGAGCGCGTCTTTATCGTCGAGCTGTTCCTGGACAAGAACAAACCCAACCAGATCGCCGGCGCGGCCGGTTTCTCGGTGCGCGAGAACAAAGTCTACATCATCAAATGCAAGACCGCCATGATCGCCTGCGGCGGCGCGGTCAACATCTATCAGCCGCGGTCGGTCGGCGAGGGCAAGGGCCGGGCCTGGTACCCGGTGTGGAACTCCGGCTCCACCTACTATCTGGGTGCGAAAGTCGGCGCCGAACTCTCCATGATGGAAAACCGTTTCACCCCGGCGCGGTTCAAGGACGGCTACGGCCCGGTCGGCGCATGGTTCCTGCTTTTCAAGGCCAAGACCCTCAACGGTCTGGGCGAGAACTTTGCAGGGGGCGAAGCCGCCAAAAAAGAGCTGCAGAAGTACGCCCCGTACGGCACGGCCGCCATCACCCCGACCTGCCTGCGCAACCACCTGATGCTCTTCGAGATGAAGGAAGG
This sequence comes from Desulfobacterales bacterium, assembly GCA_030834695.1. GTDB lineage: Bacteria > Desulfobacterota > Desulfobacteria > Desulfobacterales > SpSt-501 > SpSt-501. The sequence goes on along the minus strand of JAUQXK010000057.1, from coordinate 25,715 downwards.
CCGCGGGCCAATCATGATGGATACCGTGACGGCACTGGCCGAACTCGGCAAGACCATGGACAAGAAGGAACTCAAGCACCTCGAGTCCGAGGCGTGGGAAGACTTCCTGGACATGACCTGCGGCCAGGCCAACCTGTGGTGCGCCACGAACACCGAGCCCGAGAAGAAGAACTCCGAAGTCATGCCGACCGAACCGTATTTGCTCGGGTCCCACTCCGGCTGCTGCGGATTCTGGGTCTCCGGTCCGGATTTCGACTGGATTCCGGCCGCCTATAAGATCAAGGCCGCCAACGGCAAGGTCTACAACCGCATGACCACGGTCGACGGTTTGTTCACCTCCGGCGACGGTGTGGGCTGCTCCGGCCACAAGTTCTCCTCCGGGTCCCATGCCGAGGGCCGTATCGTCGCCAAGCAGATGGTGCGCTACGCCAAGGACAACGCCAGCTTCAAGCCCGAGCTGGCCCTGAGCAAGGACCAGATCCTCGACCTGGTCTACAAACCGGTCCGGACCTACTTGCAGTTTGCCGCCTACACCACGGCAGAGGACATCAACCCGAACTACCTGAAGCCGAACGGGATGATGTATCGGATGATGAAGGCCACCCACGAGTACGGCGCCGGCACGGCGACCTTCTACATGACGACCAACAAGAACCTCGAGATCGTCATGGAGATGCTGGCCTGGATGCGCGAAGACTGCGAGAAGCTGGCGGCGGGCGACCTGCACGAGTTGATGCGCTGCTGGGAGATCATCCACCGCATCTGGACGGTCGAGTCACACCTGCGTCACATCCAGTTCCGTAAAGAAACCCGCTACCCGGGTTTCTACTATCAGGCCGATCATCCCGGCCAAGACGACAAAAACTGGTTCTGCTTCGTCAACTCCAAGTACGATCCCAAGGCCGGCAAGTGGGATGTGTTCAAGAAAGACTACATCAAGCTCATCCCGTAATGATGGATTGTATCGTGAGTCAGAGAATCAGTAGGTAACGCTCAAAACCTCCAGGTGCCGGAAGGCACCTGGAGGTTTTTTGTAACATTGGAGCCGGCGGGTTCAGGGTTGTCTCAATGGGAAAGGGCTCTGCCGCAACAGGGAGCGTTTTCCGATTCAGATAACTGTAAGGATATCGCCTGTCGGGCGAATGTAAATACCAACCGCTGTCCAACATCCGGACACAGCACGGAGGGAAGGCATGACAGAAGAAAAAGCAGCCCCTGTGAGTGGAAGCATCATGGTTGTCGGCGGAGGCATCAGCGGGCTCACCACGGCCCTTGAGGCGGCCGAAGTTGGCTACGAGGTGTTTCTGGTTGAGAAGAACCCCTACCTGGGAGGCCGGGTCGCCCAGCTGAACCAGTATTTCCCGAAGCTCTGCCCGCCGACCTGCGGCCTGGAGATCAACTTCCGGCGCATCAAGGACAACCCCCGCATCAAGGTCCTGACCATGGCCGAGGTAGAGAAAGTCGAGGGCTCCCCCGGGAACTACTCGGTCGCTGTTAAAGTAAAGCCGCGTTACGTGAACGAGAACTGCACCTGCTGCGGGGCGTGCAGTGAGGCCTGCCAGGGCGAGATCGCCAGCGAGTTCGATTTCGGCATGAAGCAGATCAAGGGCGCCTATCTGCCCTTTGCCATGGCCTTCCCGGCGCGTTTCGTGATTGACCCCCGCATCGTCGGGACCGAGGACGGCAAAAGGGCCAAGGCGGCCTGCACGTACGACGCGGTCGATCTCGAGATGCAGGCCAAGACGCTCAACCTCAACGTGGGCGCCATTGTCTGGGCCACCGGCTGGGTTCCTTACGATGCTAAAAAGATGGACAACCTCGGCTTCGGCAAGCACCAGAACATCATCACCAACATGATGATGGAGCGCTTGGCCGCACCGAACGGGCCGACTCAGGGCAAGGTGACCCGGCCCTCCGACGGCCAGGCGCCGTCAAGCATCGCCTTCGTGCAGTGCGCCGGCTCGCGAGACGAGAACTACCTCCCCTACTGCTCCTACATCTGCTGCATGGCCTCTCTAAAGCAGGCCACCTACGTGCGCGCCCAGTATCCCGAGGCCAAGATCTACATTTTCTATATCGACCTGCGGGCGCCGGGGTATCGCTACGAGAAATTCTACGAGAACATCAAAAAGGACCCCAACGTCTTTTTCATCAAGGGCAAAGTCGCGGAAGTGCGCGAGGACAAGGCCACCGGCAACATCACCGTGGTCGCGGAAAACGCGGTCACCGGCGAGAAGATCCAGCAAGCGGTCGAGATGGTAGTGCTCGCGACCGGCATGCAGCCGACCGCCGCCGTGCAAAAGCTGCCCGGCGCGGTCCGAACCACCCCGGACGGTTTCATCCTCAATGACTTTGCCGGTGGCGGAATGTTCGGAGCCGGCTGTGCCAACAAACCGGCGGACGTCGTTTCGTCCAACCAGAACGCCACCGGTATGGCCCTCAAAGCGATTCAAACCCTGGTGAGACGGTAGGAGGTCGACCATGAACAAAAAATATGGGGTTTATATCTGCCAAGGTTGTGGGATCGGCGAATCCCTCAACATCGAAAAGCTGAGCGAAGTGGCCTCCGACGAGGGCTACTCGGTCAAGGCCTGCCCGGCCCTCTGCGGCAAGGAGGGGGTCGAGCTGCTGAAGGCGGACGTCGCCGCCGGGGTCAACACGCTTGTCATCGCCGCCTGCTCGCCGCGCGTGCTTTACGACACCTTTCGCTTTGACGGCTGCATCGTGGAGCGGGTCAACATACGCGAGCACGTGGTGTGGTCCCACCCGCGCACGACCTGGCTGGCGCCCACCGAGGAGCAGAAGGACGACGAGACGTTCATCGATCACGTCCAGATGATGGCCTCCGACTACCTCAAGATGGCGTTGGCCAAGGTGGAGAAAATCAAGCTGCCCGAGCCTTACAAGCTTGATACGTTCACCAAGAAGATCCTCGTCATCGGCGGCGGCATCACCGGCATTTCAGCTGCCATCGATGCGGCCAAGGCCGGCTACGAGGTCACCATCGTTGAGAAGGAGGCCGCCCTGGGCGGCAACGCCCTCAAGTGGCGCAAGCAGCTGCCCACGGACTACCCCTACGAAAAGCCCATGGCCCCGGTGATCCAGTCCAAGATCAAGGAGCTCGGCAGCTATCCCGGGATCGCAATCAAGACCGGGACCGTGGTGGCGCGCATCGCCGGACAGCCCGGGGATTTCACCGTGACCTTCAAGAAGCCGGGCGAGAAGATCGAGTTTGACGTGCCATTCCCGTTGCCGCCGGAGATGCGCGTGGATGAAAGCGGCAAGGAGCTCGAGGCTGAAAAACTCCACGCGCGCTACCTGGAATACAACCAAGGCAGGGTGGACATCCTGACCTCCGACCCGAACGGCGAGAAGTTCGGCGCCGTGGTGCTCGCGGCCGGCTGGCGGCCGTACCAGCCCCAGGAGAACGAATACGCCCACCTGGGCTTCGGCGTGACACCGGACGTGGTCACCAATGCCCATTTCGAAGAGATCGCCGCAGCCGGCAAAATCAAGCGTCCCTCCGACGGCAAGGAGGCCAAGTCTGTGGTCTTCATCCAGAGCCCCGGCCAAGGCGGCGGTGACCAGGACTTCCCTTACGCCGCCTCGGTCACGAGCCTGGTGGCTCTCAAGCAGGCGACTTACGTGCGCGCCGACTACGCCGACGGCAAGTCCTTCATCATCTACCAGCACATGCGCACCCCGGGGATGACTGAAAACTTTTACAAGGCGGTGCAGCAGGACCCGGGTGTCTTCCTCACCAAAGGCCAGGTGACCAAAGTCGCCAAGAACGGCGCCGGCCTCATCGTCGAAGCCGACGACACGTTGCTCGGCAAGGCCATCCAGATCAAGGCTGATCTGGTGGTGCTCGCCACCGGCATGGTGCCGGCCACCAAGGACGACCCGGTGATCAACTTGGCCTACCGCCAGGGTCCGGCCTTCCGCGACAACGCTCTTTTCAACGATTACGCGGATTCCAACTACATCTGCTTTCCGTATGAAACCCAGCGCACCGGCATTTATGCGGCCGGCGGCGTGCGGCGCAGCATGACCACAGAGGAGGCCATGGAGGACGCGACCGGCGCAGCTCTCAAGGCTATCCAGTGCCTGGAGTCGGTCAACCGCGGGGTCTCCGTGCACCCGCGGTCCGGGGACCTGACCTTCCCGGATTTCTTCTTCCAGCGCTGCACGCAGTGCAAACGCTGCACCCAGGAATGCCCCTTCGGTGCGCTCGACGACGACGAGCGCGGCACCCCCAAGCCCAACCCCACGCGCTGCCGCCGCTGCGGCACGTGCATGGGAGCCTGCCCCGAGCGCATCATCAACTTCGCCAACTACAGCATCGACAGCGTCAGCTCGATGGTTAAGGCGATCAAGGTGCCCTCGACCGACGATTTCGACGAGCCGCCTTTGCGCATCCTGGGGCTGATCTGCGAGAACGACGCCTACCCGGCGTTGGATATCGCCGGGATGAATCGCCTGTCCTGGAACGCGGACGTGCGTTTCATCCCGGTGCGCTGTCTGGGCTCGGTCAACGTGATCTGGATCAAGGACGCGCTTTCCAAGGGCATGGACGGCGTTTTCCTCATGGGCTGCAAGCACGGCGACGACTACCAGTGCCACTTTGTCAAAGGAAGTGAACTGGCCGAAATCCGCGTGAAGAAAATCGGCGAGGCGCTCTCCAGCCTGGCCCTCGAGCCGGAGCGCGTGGCTCAGTTCCAGGTCGCCATCGACGAGTACGACAAGATCCCGCAGATGCTCCAGGAGTTCGTCGGGACCATCGAAGGCCTCGGCCCGAATCCGTTCAAGGGATTCTAAAGCGATGATGATCATTCGGGACGGGGCGGGAAGCCGCCCCTTCCCGCTGCCACACAGGAGGTATGGGCATGACCGAACGATTAGTGATTGAACCGGATCTCAATTTTATCAAAGATGTGGGAATGCTGGGCGGCGAAGATCTGAAAAAGTGCTACCAGTGCGCGACCTGCTCGGTGGTTTGTCCGATCTCCCCCGATAACAGGCCGTTTCCTCGTAAGGAGATGATCGCAGCCTCCTGGGGACTGAAGGACAAGCTGGTGAAAAGCGCTGATCCCTGGCTGTGCCACAACTGCGGCGATTGTTCGACGCGCTGCCCGCGCAAGGCCAAGCCGGCGGATGTGCTCGCCGCAATCCGCGCCCAGGCCATTAGCGAGTACTCGGGGCCGAAGGTGCTGGCGAACGCGTTGAACAATCCCAAGATGCTCCCGATCCTGTTGCTGGTGCCGGCGGTCTACATCCTGATCATGGGCACCATCATGGGCAAGATATTCAATTTCCAGTTTCTCAACTTCAGCCCGGAGGGCACCATCGTGCACGCCAAGATGGTTTCCACCTGGTTGGTGGACGTCGTCATGCTCACGGCCGCGGGCTTTGCTGCACTGACCTTCTTCAACGGGGTGAAGCGCTTCCTATGCGACATCCATCAGAACGCCCTGGCCGAAGGCAAGACGACCCAGCAGGCTATCGACGCCGGCGGGTTCATCCAGGCATTGATCCGAACCATCCCCGCCATCCTGCGGCACGCCAAGTTCAATGAATGCACGGAAAACAAGGAACGGGGCGTCTCGCACATGCTGGTCCTTTTTGCCTTCATCGGGCTTTTCATCGTCACCTCCATTTTCTTCGTGGCGATCTACGGCCTGCAGATTCACGGTCCCTACTCCCAGCTGAACCCGGTCAAGTGGCTGGCCAACGTGAGCGGCGTGGCGCTCATCATCGGCAGCATCTTGCTGATCAAGACCCGTATGAGCAAACCCGACCAGAAATCGGCTTACAAGGACTGGCTGCTGCTCGGGCTCGTTCTGGGCCTGGGCGTCACCGGCATGGGGGCGCAGTTGACCCGGCTGGCGGGGTGGGCGGGAGTATCCTACGCTGTCTATTTTATCCACCTGATTCTGGTCTGGTTCACCTTCGCCTACCTGCCGTTCTCGAAGCTGGCCCATTTGGTCTATCGCACGGTGGCGATGACGTATGCGGAGTTTGCGGGGCGTAAATAAGGAATAAAAAAAAGCGGCATCCGCAAAAATCGGATGCCGCTTTTTTCACGTTCAAGCGACCCGGCAGATTGGCCGCCATTTTTGATCCAATCCTGCCATTCATTTCATAAAAAACGGGGTGTCCGCAGATGCGGGCACCCCGTTTGATTTCAGGGATCCAGAAAAATTCTACTTCTTGGTGTCGCCCGTGGCGGCGCCGTGCATCTTGATCTCGACCTTTTCGGTCAGACCCTTGTAGTACTCACCCAGGATGGCAAGGACCTCGTCTCGGCCGAAGTGATCGGGCACCTTGGCGCCTTCGGACAGCATCTTGCGCAACGCCGTGCCGGAGAGCAGCACCCGGTCTTCCTTGCCGTGCGGGCAGGTGCGCAGGGAGGCCATGCCGTCGCACTTGAAGCAGTAGAAGGTCCAGTCGATCATGAGCGGCTTGCAGAGCAGGGCTTTGCCGGCTTCCTTGGGATAGGGAATCTTGTTGAAGATGGTCTGAGCCTCGAACATGCCGTAGAAGTCGCCCACGCCGGCATGGTCGCGGCCGATGATCATGCGCGAGCAGCCGTAGTTCTGGCGGAAGGTGGAATGCAGCAGGGCCTCGCGCGGACCGGCGTAGCGCATGTCGAGCGGATAGCCGCCCTGGAGCACGTTCTTCTCGACGAAGTAGTACTTGACCAAGGCGTCGATGCACTTGACGCGAACATCGGCGGGGATGTCGCCGGGCTTCAGATTGCCGACCAGGGAATGGATGAAGACGCCGTCGCAGACTTCCACCGCGATCTTGCAAAGATACTCATGGGAGCGGTGCATGGGGTTGCGCAGCTGCAGGGCCGCGATTTCCTTCCACCCGCGTTCCTCGAAAATCTTGCGGGATTCGGCCGGCCGCATATAGACGCCTGCGTATTTCTTCGGAAATTCACCTTCGCTCAGAACCTTAACGGGGCCGGCCAGATTGACGGCCTTCTGATTCATGACCATCTGGACGCCCGGGTGGTCCTTTTCAGCGATCTTCCAGAATTCCTCGGCTGTCTTGGTGCCTTCGCCCATGAAGACTTTTTCGCACTCGTACTTTTTCTCGGCCGCACCCATGTCATACTTCTCGGTAACCTTCATGGTGGCCATGATTTCCTTGCCCTCGGGGTCGTACAGGGCGATTTCTTCCCCGACATTGATCTTGGCCGCATCCTCCTTGGAGGCGGAAAGAGTAACCGGGATCGGCCAGAAGGTGCCGTCCGCCAACAAATAATTGTCGCAGACGCCTTTCCAGTCGGCCTTGGTCATGAAGCCGGTCAAGGGGCTGAAGCCGCCGATGCCCATCATAATCAGATCGCCATTTTCACGCGCAGAAACCGGGATCTGTTTCAAGCCGGCCGCCTTTTTCTTTTCGGCCTCCAACGCCGCGCCTTCCAGCAGACAACACGTCAATCCTTTTCCGCCATGGGGGGGTATCAACTGTGACATAAATTCCTCTCTCCTTTCCTGCGTTGTTATGGTTCCGCCCGGTCCACCCCGGGCTCAATGGCTACAGTACGAAGAGTGTATTTCTATTAGGGAATGTGCAGTTTGTCAAGCGCATTCGACCGTTCACCGAGCGGCCGGCCGTACGGCAAAGGCACGGACGCTCGTCAGGCCGGAGCGGGGGCGTTTCCAACGGCCTCGCTTTTGTTACTCCGGGAATAAAATACGTTCAATGCGGCCATGTCCGCCATCGGCGGACCTCAGCTCAAGTTGAACCTGTTTACTTGCTGGAGTAACAATAGGGTGCAACCCGGGCATTTTCCGGCAGGCTGGATCCCCCTATTCGGCCGGCTCGTACATCGCCTCAAACTTGGCGGCCGCAATACAGTAGGCGTCCGTGCCGTCCTCGTTGTTATAAACCAAATAGTCGCCGGTGTTGTAGTGAGATCGTCCTTCCTTCGTCGCAACGCTACCGGGCTGGGTCGCCCGTTCAGCCCACACCGGGGTGGTCTTTACATAAGTGCCGGGGCCTATGCGGCGGTAGGTCTTGGCAAACACCGCATGGTCTACCGTATAGATATCCCCCTGGTTGTCGACCAGCCAGTCCCCATGCTTGCAGCGCTGTTCGGCTCCCCACTTTCGATAGGTGAATCCAGCGGTATCCAGGTCCAGCTGGACAGCGACCACAAATTGGTCAGCCTTTTTCCGATAACATCGGCGCGTTGTCATAATTTATTCCGTTCGTATTCTACACGCAAGGAATCCGCCGCAGCGCGACGGCCAAGAATCAGCGCTTGTACCTTCCCATCAACTGCCCCTCGGCCAGGGTATGGCCTTTCATGGCGGCCAACAACTGGACCTTGGTGCTGCCGCTTTCCAGGGTGAGCACGGTGTCGAGGGCGTAAATTTTGAAGAAGTAGCGATGCAGGCCGCCCGGTGGACAGGGGCCGCCGTAGCCGAGCTTGCGGAAATCGTTCTTGCCGTGACGGGCGCCGGTTTTAAGCGCAGAATCGGCCGGGATGCCGGCTGGAAGCGCTGTGGCGTCTGCCGGGAGATTGAACAGCACCCAGTGCACCCAGGTGCCGACCGGGGCGTCCGGGTCGTCGCAGATCAAGGCTAAACTTTGCGTGCCGTTCGGCACGCCGGACCACTTCAGGTCGGGAGAGGTGTCTTCGCCGTCGCAGGTGTGCCTGCGGGGAATCATCGCCCCCTCGGTGAACGCGGAAGATGTGAGGGTAATGGTCATGTCGGGCCCTCCTTTGCGGGGACAAAGGTTCCGGACCGCTCCGGCGCAGCCGGAAGCGCCGGACATTAAGAAAGCAGGATAACTTTCTGTTTAGGTTGTTTTAATTCTGGTGTCAATCGGTTATCAGGGGCGCTGAAGCCGTTCCGGGAGCTCCGTCGGCGGGAGCCGTCCCGGCCAACGCCAATCGGCCGGCCGAAATCTGGTTGCCATCAAGGCCCCTGCCGCCGTTTACAGCAGGCTTCCGGATGTTATATATTTGACTATATGCCGGTTCGACCAAATAAGATCGGCCGGATTCATGAGCCGATTCTCTGCACCTCATTAGAGCGTCGAAAGGTCAAAAATGAAAAAAGCACTGGCGGCAACTTTGTTTCTGGCAGCCGGATTTCTCCTTATTGTGTCCGGCGGGTGTTCAACTACCTATGTGGCCAAGCCCCTGCCCTTCAAAACTCCCTCCGCCTACCCGAATGCCACTGAGGTTGCCGATGCGACGATCGCGGCCCAGGCTTTTGCAGACGCCGAACAAGCCAAGGAGGCCTTCGGGTTCGACATCCGCGCGGCGGGGATGCTGCCGGTGCAGGTTATTTTTGACAATATCGGCGATCATCCCATCGAGATCAACAGCGGGCAGACGTTCTTGGAAGATGACGCGGGCAATATCTGGCCGATATTGGACCGGGAAACCGCCTATGATCGAGCCACCAAATATACTCAAACCAAGCAAGTTTTTACGGAGGGCGCTTACCATGCGTTCCTCGGTGCCGCCGCAGGCGCGATCATCGGTGCCGCCGTGGGCATCGTGACCGGTGAAAACGTGGCCGTGACGACGGGCAAGGGGGCCGCCGTCGGAGGCGCGGCAGGCGCCTCATTGGGAGGGGCCAAGGGTTATTTCTCCAATGATGCGCGGCAAGTCGTCATCAACGACCTGAAACGCAAGACCCTGCAGAGCAAGCCCGTTGACCCCCGTAGCCTGTCGTTCGGATTTCTGTTTTTCCCGGGAGAAGCGCCTTCTGCAAAGGAGCTTCGTCTTCAGCTGAAAGAGGCGGATACCGGCCAGCTCCATGTGATCAAAATGAAGCTCTAAGTGCCTATGGTCGAACAGTTAGCCCTTCTCGATTCTTTTTCAAGGGGATTCCAAACTTTTCACTCAAATCAGAAGCCGTTTTGAGGGCACCCCTCAAAACGGCTTCTGGATGGTTGGTGGCGGAGAGACCGGGATTCGAACCCGGGAAACCACTTTCGCAGTTTACTCGCTTAGCAGGCGAGCGCCTTCGACCTACTCGGCCATCTCTCCGTGGATTTATGCCTGTCTTTGGCGGAGGGAGTAGGATTCGAACCCACGTCCCGTTGCCGGGAAACGGTTTTCAAGACCGCCGCTTTCGACCACTCAGCCATCCCTCCGGATGAATTTGTATTTCTAACATTGCCCGCAGCTTGAGGTCAATAATTTTTACATAGTTGGATGCTCCCGCCGCCCAATGAATGATCGACGAGCGTGGATGCAAAATGCTGGTTCGGGCGGTATAACGGCAGCCGGTCGTCCGGCTCATTGGCTGTTGACATATCGTAGCGTAAGGGATAAAAATCGCAAGTTTATCAAATAGCTGGTTGATTATTGAACCTTTGGGGAAGGAAACTATCAGGGATGAAACAAAAATACGAAATTCTCAGAGATGATGAAAATAAGCGCCTGATCATCCGTGAATTCGCGGAGTTGGACAAGGATACCATGTCGCTGCTGTGCGAAGAAAGCTATGATCGGAAGGCGGTCAAATCAGCGATGGGCATGGGCCGGGATGCGCTCATCGCCGCCCTACGGACCAAGAACCTATACCCGCCGGGGATGTACGCCGGCAAGATCGCCGAAAAGGTAATTGAAATCTTGGGGGCCAAGGGCAAGGTAGCGGATGAGCTCGTCTTCGACGATATCGAGTTTCTGTCCCGCGAGCACGAACCGGCCGAAGCCGCAAAAAGCTATGAAGGGGAGCCGGGCGAAATCGACGAACTGCTGGACGTGGGGCTCGACGATGACAAGTTCGAGGAAGGCGATGAGATCAAAAAAATAGATACGACCCTCAAGATCGAGGATGATGAATTCTCGGATATTGAAGACGAGAGCTGACAGCGATTGTCACTTACTTGCCATAGTTTTCGATTGACTTGCGAGCAATACTGAAATAATTAGGCATGCGAACGGGGAGCCTTAATCTTTTAGGCAGGCGCATCTAACCTCGCCTGATGTTTTTTTCCTGCACTTTTTTTTTGCTGCACCACTCTTATTCCGAGACCTTGCTGCAAGGGTAACTTGTAGTGTTGCCATAATAGCGGAAGCGGTGTGAGTTAAATCAACAATCGCATCAAGGAGGTGCAAATGGACAAAGAAGAAAGAGCTTTTTATGAAAGACTGGAGGGCAAGGGCGTCTCCAGGCGGGATTTCATGAAGTTCTGCACGTTCCTTACGGCAACGATGGGCCTGTCCTCCTCGTTCGTTCCGAAGGTGGCCGAGGTTTTTGCTCAGCCCGCCCAACGGCCACCGGTGATCTGGCTGCATCTCGGAGAATGCACAGGTTGCTCAGAGGCGTTGATCCGGTCCATGTATCCGTGGATCGACCAGTTGGTGCTGGACGTGCTCGACGTAGCCTACCATGAAACCATCATGGCGGCGGCTGGCCACCAGGCCGAAGAAGCTTTGCACAACGCGGTAGAGAAATACAAAGGCAAATTCATTTGCGTGGTGGAAGGCGCCATCGCTACCAAGTTCAACGGCGGATACGGCAAAGTGGGCGGCAAAAGCTTTCTGCAAATCGCCAAGGATATCTGCCCAAAGGCAGCCGGTGTCATCTGCATCGGCCAGTGCTCATCCTACGGCAACATCCAGGCAGCCAAACCCAATCCGGGCGGTTATAAAGGTGTGGGCGAAGCGCTTGGAATCAAAACCGTCAACATCGCCGGCTGTCCTCCGAATCCCATCAACTTCGTGGGCACTGTGGTTAACTATCTTCTGATGGGCAAATTGCCCGCGCTGGATGATCTCGGGCGGCCTTTGTTCGCCTACGGTCAGACTATCCACGACAACTGCCCGCGACGAGGCCACTTTGAAAATCAAGAATTCGTCACTGAATTCGGATCCGAAGAGGCTGCGCTCGGCTATTGCCTGTACAAAGTCGGTTGCCGCGGCCCTGAGACATACAACAACTGCCCCATCGCCAAGTTCAACGACGGTGCCAGCTGGCCGGTTCAGGCGGGGCATCCCTGCATCGGCTGCAGCCAGCCTGATTTCTGGGACAAGTTTACTCCGTTCTACCAGGAGCTATAACTGCCGGCATTCGAACGACAGCGACGAACATTCTTAAAAGAACGATATGGAGGATATAATGGCTGAGAGAATCACGGTTGATCCCATAACCCGAATTGAGGGGCACCTCCGGATCGAGGTCGAGGTGGCCGGAGGCAAAGTTGTTAACGCCTGGAGCTCCGGGCAGATGTTCCGCGGTATTGAAATCATTCTGCAGGGGCGCGATCCGAGGGATGCCCAGCATTTCGTGCAGCGCTCCTGCGGGGTCTGAACGTACATCCATGCTCTGTCCTCGGTGAGGGCAGTCGACAACGCTGTCGGTGTGAAGATCCCGAAGAATGCACGCTTGGTCCGCAACTTGATGCATGGTGCGCAGTACCAGCACGATCATATTGTCCATTTCTATCACCTCCACGCCCTGGACTGGGTGGACGTGGTCAGTGCGCTGAAGGCCGATCCGGCCAAGACGGCGGCCCTGTCCGACAATGTTTCCAATGCTCCGTGGGGTGGCAGCGCATATTTCAAAAACGTGCAGCAACGGCTTAAGACGTTCGTTGACAGCGGTCAACTGGGGCCATTCGCAAATGCCTACTGGGGCCATCCGGCCTACAAGCTGCCGCCGGAAGCCAATCTCATGGCAACGGCCCATTACATTGAAGCTCTGCGGCTGCAAGCCAAGGCCGCCCGCATGCACGCCATCTTCGGCGGCAAGAACCCGCATCCGCAGTTTCTAGTCACCGGCGGTGTCAGCTGCGTGGGCGACCTGACCCCGGGACGGATCGCCGAGTTCCTGTATATCACCAAGGAAACCCAGGACTTCATTAAAAACGTGTACATTCCTGACCTGCTGGCGGTAGCCTCCTTCTACAAGGACTGGGGCGCCATCGGCGGCACGAGCAATTTCCTGGCCTACGGCGACTTTCCGCAGAGCGAGAAGGAACCCGAAAGCCTTTTCCTGCCGCGCGGGATTATTACCAACCGCAGCATGTCCGGCGTAAAGCCGGTCGATCCGCAAAAGATCACCGAGCATGTGGCGCGTTCCTGGTATGAAGGCAGTGCCGACAAGCATCCGTACCAGGGAGAGACCAAGCCTATCCAGGCTGATCCCCAATACGACACCAAGAGCGACAACGGACGCTATACGTGGTTGAAAGCTCCACGGTACGACGGCAATGCGTGCGAGGTCGGCCCGCTCGCCCGCGTCCTGGTGGCCTATGGTTACGGCCACAAGCAGATCGCCCCTGTGGTGGACAAAGTCATCAACACCTTGGGCGTCAATGCCGATGCGTTGTTCTCGACCCTGGGCCGGACCGCCGCGCGCGGTATCGAAACCCTGGTTGTCGGCGAAGCCATGCAGGGCTGGGTCATGGAACTGGTGGAGAACCTCAAGAGTGGGGACTCCAAGACCTGTGCGGCCTACGAAATGCCGGACAAGGGACAAGGCGTGGGCCTTAACGACGTGCCACGCGGCGCCCTCGGGCATTGGGTCGTGATCGATGGCAAGAAGATCAAGAATTACCAGTACGTGGTGCCCTCCACGTGGAACCTTGGGCCGCGTTGCGCCAAGGGCAAGCTGGGACCGGTCGAAGAGTCTCTCATTGGGACGCCGATCGCCGATCCCAAAAAACCACTCGAGATCTTGCGCACCGTGCACTCCTTTGATCCCTGTATTGCCTGTGCGGTACATGTGATCGACCCGGACTCCAACCAAGTCTATAAGATTAAGGCGCTTTAATGGAAGCTTAGTACGACCGGCCTCCTCCCTGACGGGGGGAGGCCGGTTTTTTTACCGCCGATGCCCTGAGATCAGCAGCGGCATGGAGGATATACCGTTGACGACCAATGGGGCCAGCCCGTTCGATGACATCTACTCCCCGGACATCATGATTCTGGGGATCGGGTCGATCCTTTTTTCCGACGACGGGTTCGGCATCCAGGTCATTCAGAAGATCGAAAAAGAATATGAATTCCCGGACAACGTTCTCGTAGTGGACGGCGGCGTCCTGGGCATCAATCTGCTGGGCGTGATCTCAAAGCCCCGGCACCTCATCGTCGTCGATACCATGCGCAACCACGGGAAGCCCGGCGACCTCTACCGCATTGAGGGGGAGGCCATCCCGGAGCGCATCCGCGCCAAGAATTCTCTGCACCAGGTCGATTTTCTGGAGGCGTTGACCCTTTGCCAGGCTCTCGACAACGTGCCGAAAACCGTTATCATTGGAGTCGAGCCCGAAGATATCCAGACCCTCAGCCTGGTATTGACGCCGACGGTCCAGGCCCAGGTGGAGCCCGTGGCCGGAATGGTTCTGAAAGAACTGGAGCGCCTGGGCGTATCCTACCGCAGGAAGGATTCCACGAATCATGTGTCTCGCGATTCCATCGAAAATAACCCAGATTGAAAACAACATGGCCGTCATCGATGTGGACGGCGTCCGGCGGGAGTGCAGCCTGCTGCTGGTGGAAGACGCCCAGGTCGGCGAGTACGTCATCGTTCACGCCGGTTTTGCGATATCGAAGCTTGACGAAACTGCGGCCCTCGAGACCCTGGCGCTGCTGAGGGAGGCCGCCGCTCTGGTGGAGGCCAAGGGGGGTCAGCGGGAGGAACCGGGTGAATAAACCATGGCGCAGGGTTTGGAAGCCAGACGGCTGCAGGTCAACGGAATCGTTCAGGGAGTCGGCTTCCGGCCGTTCGTTTATCAATTGGCCGCTCGATACGGCCTGAAGGGCGAGGTGGCCAACACCTCCGCCGGCGTTTCCATCCAAATCGAGGGACCGGCCGAAAACCTCATCGCATTCGAAAAAGACCTCGCTGCAAAAAGCCCCCCGCTGGCGCACATCGTCGAGATCCAAAGCCATCCGCATCCGCTTCAGAACTATGCGGACTTCCGCATCACCTCCAGCCGCGGGCAGGCGGCCATGGCCACGCTCATCTCTCCGGACGTCGCCGTTTGCGACGATTGCCTGAAGGAGATGTTCGACCCTGCCGACCGGCGTTATCGCTACCCCTTCATCAACTGCACCAACTGCGGTCCGCGGTACACCATTATCGACGACATCCCCTACGACCGGCCCAAGACGTCCATGCGGCACTTCACCATGTGCCCGCTCTGCCAGGCCGAGTACGACGACCCCCTGAACCGCCGCTTTCACGCCCAGCCCAACGCCTGCCCGGCCTGCGGCCCGCAAGTCAGTCTGTGGGGCAGCCACCGGCAGCCGACCCGCACGGCGGATGCCATCCCCGCCGCCGCAGACCTGATCCGGCAGGGGAAAATACTGGCCGTGAAGGGCCTGGGAGGCTATCATCTCGCCGTGGATGCGCTGAACGTTAAGGCCGTAGCCCGCCTGCGGCAACGCAAGCTGCGGGAGGAAAAGCCCTTTGCGGTCATGTCGCCCGATCTGGCGGCGATCCAGCGCTATGCCATTGTAGAGGCGGCGGAGGGGAGCCTGCTCCGCTCGATCCAACGGCCGATCGTGCTTCTGGAAAAAGCGTCCTCCTACCACTTGGCCGAAGAGGTGGCACCCCGCAACCGGTATGTCGGCGCCATGCTGCCCTACACGCCGCTGCATCATCTTCTGCTGCGAGCTGGCTTCACCGCGCTGGTAATGACCAGCGGCAACCGGAGCGAGGAGCCGATCGCCATCGCCAACGATGATGCATTCGAACGCCTGGCCGACATCGCCGATGCCTTCCTCATCCACGACCGCGACATCTACCTGCGCAGCGACGATTCCGTGGTGCGGCATGCCGCGGGCGCTACGCGCTTCCTGCGGCGTTCGCGCGGATACGTTCCCGTGCCGGTATTCCTGAGGCAGGCGCTGCCGCCGATTCTGGCCTGCGGAGCCGAGCTCAAGAACACGGTCTGCCTCACCAAGGGGAGCCAGGCCTTCATCAGCCAGCACATCGGCGACCTGGAAAATCTGGCCACTTATGAGTTCTTTCAGAAAACGATCGACCACATGCGCAACATCCTCGCGGTGCGGCCGGAAATCATCGCCTGCGATCTGCACCCGGATTACCTCAGCACGCGTTGGGCCGATGAACAGAGGGATATCCCCAAGGTGCGGGTCCAGCACCACCACGCCCATATCGTGAGCTGTATGGCCGAACACCGGCTGGAGGGAAGCGTGATCGGGTTGTCCTGCGACGGCACCGGTTATGGCCCCGACGGCACGGTGTGGGGCGGGGAGGCCTTGATCGCGTCCGCAAGCGGGTTTGAACGCGCCGCCCACCTGTCCGGAGTGCCCATGCCGGGCAGCGCGGCCGCCATTCGCGAACCCTGGCGCATGGCCGTCAGTTATCTGCATGACGCCTTGGGCGGGAATCTCGGCGGCCTGGACCTGCCGTTCATGCGGGAGACCGGCCCTGACAAGGTCCGGTTGATTCAGGAGATGATCGTCAAACGCATCAACTCGCCGCTCACCTCCAGTCTGGGACGCCTGTTCGACGGGGTGGCCGCCATCGCTGGCCTGCGGTCGCGGGTCAGCTTTGAAGGCCAGGCCGCCATGGAGCTCGAGATGGCGGCACGGAACGAAACCGAGTCCTTCTACGATTATTTTTTGGAGGGAGACGGCCCCTGGCGAATGCCGCCGGCGCCGATCGTCCGCGCCGTAGCGACGGACGTCGGGAAAGGGTGCCAGATATCCTTGATCAGCGCCAGGTTCCACAACACCTTGATCCGGTTGTTCAGCGACCTGTGCGATCGAATCCGTGCAGCGCACGGTTTGAAGCAAGTCGTGCTGAGCGGCGGGGTTTTCCAGAATTCGCGCCTGTTGACCGGCTTGGCTCGCGCATTGGAAGGCCGGGGTTTCGAAGTGTTCAGCCATCGGCTGGTGCCGACCAACGACGGCGGGATCGCACTCGGTCAGGCGGTGATTGCGGCTAAGAGCATAGAGCATGGGACATAGAGCCACATCCGGTTGTTTCCCTTTTGGACCCTATGCTCTTGCCCTCTGCGCTATGCCATCAAAGGATCAACTTATATGACCATCAAACATATCGAGGAATACCGGGATGCCGAATTGGCCCGCCAGCTGGCGGAGCAGATCAAACGCACCAGCCGACGTCCGGTCCGCCTCATGGAAGTCTGCGGCACGCACACCGTTTCCATTTTTCGCAGCGGAATCCGCAGCCTGCTTCCCGAGACCGTCTCGCTTTTGTCGGGCCCCGGCTGCCCGGTGTGCGTGACGGACCAGGCCGAGATTGACGCCTTCATCGAGGTTTCAAAACAACCGGAGGTGATCGTGGCCACCTTCGGCGACCTTATGCGGGTTCCCGGCAGCACCTCCTCCCTGCAGGCCGAGCGGGCGGAAGGGCGTGACATCCGGGTGGTTTATTCAACGATGGATGCACTCGCCATCGCCCGAAACCACCCGGAGAAACAGGTGGTCTTCCTTGGAGTAGGCTTTGAAACGACGGCGCCCACCATCGCTGCCGCCATTCTGTCGGCGGCGGCAGCCCGGCTTGATAATTTCTCAGTGCTGGCGGCCCACAAGACGGTGCCGCAAGCCCTTGACGCGCTCATGTCCGTGGAGGACGTCCGCATCGACGGGTTCATCCTGCCGGGCCATGTCTCCGTCATCATCGGGCTCAACGCCTATCGGCCATTTTTCGACCGGCACCGGATTCCCTGTGTGGTTGCCGGTTTCGAACCCGCCGATATCCTGCAGGCGATCGTCAGCCTCATCGAGCAGATCGAGTCCGGAAAGGCACGGCTCGTGAATGGTTACCCGCGGGCGGTCACCGAAGCGGGCAACCGTAAGGCCCAGGAAATACTGGCCCGGGTGTTTGAACCGGCCGACGCCTGCTGGCGGGGTATCGGGCTGATCCCCTCAAGCGGGCTGCGCATTCGCGCTGCTTACGCGGCGCATGACGCCGGGCGGCGCTTCCACCTCAATGCGGTGGAGGCCGGGCCGCCCAAGGGCTGCGCCTGCGGGGAGATCCTCACCGGCAAAAAAACGCCGCCGGAATGCGCACTTTATAAGAAGGTTTGCACGCCCATGGACCCGGTGGGCCCGTGCATGGTGTCAAGCGAAGGGACGTGCGCGGCGTATTACCGGTACCACTATTGATGACTTCGTAAATAGCGGGTTATGGCGCGCAGCACCACCCTGCTCGACAACGAAATCGAAAAGCTTTCTTCCCTCGGCCGCCCCCTTTGGCAAAGGGGGTGGGGGGATTCTAAGATCGACTTCCTTGGAAGCCCAATCCCTGCGTTGCGCTTCATCTCGTTGCCGCTGCGGCGTACGACCTGTACGCCTCGCGGCACGAGATTCGCGCGCCTGGATCTTGGCCTCTTTACGAAGTCATCGATGCGGATGACGTTTTACGAGTTCATCAAAGCCAAAGGGGCACGTGAATGAAATCGGATAAGGTACTGCTCGATCACGGCAGCGGGGGCAAGATTTCGCATCGCATGACCCAAGACCTCCTGCTGCCGGCGTTCAACAACCCGATCCTCGCCGAACTGAACGACGGTGCCATTTTCGAGCTGCAAGGCCTGCGGCTGGGGTTTTCGACGGACTCCTACACCGTCGATCCGATCTTCTTCCCCGGCGGGAACATCGGAGAACTGGCCGTATATGGCACGGTGAACGATCTCGCCATGTGCGGGGCGGAACCGGCCTATCTGAGTGCGGCGCTGATCATCGAAGAGGGGTTTGCATTGGACCAGCTGCAAGCGATCGTGTCGGCCATGAGTCGGGCCGCGGCGCATGCTGGGGTCACGGTGGTCACCGGCGACACCAAGGTCGTTCCCCGGGGAGCAGTGGACAAGATCTTCATCAACACCTCCGGGATCGGTGCAATCCCGCCCGGTGTGCAGATCGGCAGTCGTCTGGCCCGGCCCGGCGACCGGGTGCTGCTGAGCGGAACTATCGCCGACCATGGCGTGAGCGTGCTGGCCAGCCGCGAGGGGCTATCGTTTCAAACATCTGTTCAAAGCGATACCGCGCCGCTCAACCACATGGTGCGGAGCATGCTCGCCGCGGGACCCGGCGTCCACGTCCTGAGGGATCCCACTCGGGGCGGGCTGGGGACGGCGCTGAATGAAATCGCCGAAAAGTCGGCGATCGGCATTCGCATCCGCGAAGACCGCATTGCTGTCAAGGCCGAAGTGGCCGGCCTGTGCGAGCTTCTGGGCCTCGACCCCCTGTATTTGGCCAACGAGGGCAAGCTGATCGCCTTCGTAGCGCCCGAAGACACCGATGCCGTGCTGGCGGCCATGCGCCGGGACCCGTACGGACACGACGCCGTGCTCATCGGCGAAGTGACCGCCGAGCACCCCGGGAAAGTCTTCATGGACACCCGCATCGGCGGCACGCGCATCGTGGATATGCTGACGGGGGAGCAGCTGCCGCGCATTTGTTGAAAAAGCAGAGAGCAGCGTGCATGGGGCAGAGGGGAAGGAATGAAGTTCAGGTTCCAAGACTTGAAAATCTGGCAGTTGGCGGTGGAGGTTGCCGACAGGCTTTTGATCTTTCAGAAAAGAAACCGAATTGCGACAGAAGAATGCGACAAAAACCTATCCGATTTGGACAGGCTTTGTCGTCGGATCACCAGTTCTATCAAATCACTCGAATAGTTTTTTACCCTATGCCCTATGCCATATGCCCTATGCCCGTCCGCCTGATTGTTTGCCTGGCAGCATTCCTGCTGGCGTCAGGCTGCGACACCAAGCGCGAGCACACGCTCACGGGCCGGACCATGGGCACCACCTACACCGTCAAGGTGGTTACCGGCTATTTCGGGTCCGTGTCCGGTCTTCAGGAAAAGATCGACCGGCGTCTCGATCAGATCAACCACAGCATGTCTCCCTACCTCAAGGACAGCGAGATCAGCCGCTTCAACCGATTTCAGGAGGCCGGCGCAGAGTTTCCGATCTCAAAGGACTTCCTGCGCGTGATGCAGCAGGCTGTTCATATTCACGCACTTTCCGAAGGGGCATGGGATGGAACCGTGAACCCGCTGGTCGACCTTTGGGGGTTCGGCCGCGCCGGCCGGGTGGATCGGAGGCCGCCGCCGGAAAAAATCGCGGCCATGCTTGGGAACATCGGCTTCCAAAAGATTGAGGTCCGGCATTCAGGGGCCCTGGTCAAACGCCATGCCGCCGTGAGCCTGGATCTCTCCTCCATCGCCAAAGGCTACGGTGTGGATCAAGTGGCCGACGAGGTACGCGGCGCCGGATTCAGCGATTTCCTGGTCGAAATCGGCGGAGAGGTCTATGCCGCCGGCGTCCGCCCGGACGGACGGCCGTGGCGGGTCGGCATCAACCTCCCCAAGGCCGATGCGCGCTTCGACGAGGTTTACAAAGTCATTTCCTTGAAGGACCAGGCTTTTGCCACCAGCGGCGATTATCGCAATTTCTTTGTGGAGAACGGCGTGCGCTACTCCCACATCATCGACCCCCAGACGGGCTACCCGGTGCATGAAGGGGTGGTGAGCGTTTCCATTTTGGCGGACAATTGCACCCTGGCGGATGGGCTGGCAACGGCCGTCATGGTAATGGGGGTCGAAAAAGGGCTTGCCCTCATCAACCGGCTCGATCACGTGGAAGGCCTGATCGTTTCGGAGCTTCCGGACGGGAGCCTCAGGGACCATTTTTCCAAGGGCATTCGCATCGAGCAGCCTTCTTCGCCCTGATATGGATCCGACTGTTGGACAGGAAAAGCCGCTTGCGGGTGCCGGCGTTTCACCGTTCGCGGGCGTTGACAGGACTTGGCGCCCTTCTTACTATCAGTGAGAAAGTTTTGGAGTTTTGCTCAGTACCTGATCCCGCCAGAGCGCACGCTCTGACGGGATCATGTTGAATTGCAGCGATCGATCTGCTTATGCGCCGAAAAGAGTGGTCTTCACGATTCCGCGACGCCGGCTGGAAACTGCATCTGGTCAGCTTGGGCTGTGCCAAGAACCAGGTGGACAGCGAAGTCATGCTGGGCCGGCTGAAGCAAGCCGGCTGGGTTATCACGGACGATCCCGAAGAAGCTCAGACCATCGTCGTCAACACGTGCAGCTTCATCCAATCGGCGGCCGAGGAATCCATCGACACGATTGTGGAACTGGCCGAATATAAAAAGGCCGGTTCCTGTCAGCGGCTGGTGGTCACGGGTTGCCTGCCGGAACGCTACCGGGAACAGATCGTTCAGGCCATCCCGGAAGTTGACATTTTCCTGGGCACCGGGGCGTTCGATCAGATCGTCCAGGCCGCCGGAGACGATCGGCTCGCCCGCGAAGCCATCCTGCCGGATCCCGAGCTTGCTTGCCTGGACCATCAATCCGCCTCCCGCGTGCTGACCGCTCCTCACATGGCCTATCTGAAAATCGCGGAGGGTTGCAGCAACCGCTGCTCGTATTGCATCATCCCCAAACTGCGTGGGCACCACAAAAGCCAGCCGCTTGAAAGTGTGATGACCGAAGCGCAGGAACTGGTGTCATCCGGCGTCAAAGAGCTGGTTCTGGTGGCTCAGGACACCACCGCCTATGGCCAAGACTTAAACCCTCCCCTGACGCTGGGAAATCTCATTTGCGGCCTGTCCGGCTTGTCCGCCGGAGGCGAGAGTGAGCCGAAATTCTTCCCTTGGATTCGGGTGCTCTACGGCAACCCCGAGAGCATCGAGGAATCCTTCGTGCGTTCCGTAGCCGACCACCCTCAAGTATGCTCCTATTTCGACCTGCCCATTCAGCATGCCAGCAACCGCATTCTGAAGCGTATGGGACGCCGCTATACCCGCGAGAAGCTATGCCGGCTTTTCCGACGCATCCGGGAAATCGTACCCGACGCCGTTCTCCGAACGACCGTCATCCTGGGCTTCCCCGGCGAGACCGATCAGGATTTTCAGCAGATGCTGGATTTCGCAGAAGAGATTCGATTTGACCATTTGGGGGTCTTTGTCTATTCTGATGCCGACGATATTCCGTCCCACCGGCTGCGCCAGCATGTCCCGCGGGGCGTTGCTCAGGATCGTTACGATCAGCTTATGTCGACCCAGATGGACATCGCCGCGGAGAAAAACCAAAAACACATCGGCCGGACGCTGCAGGTGCTGATCGAAGAGCACCTGGGCAGCCAAATGTTTGCCGGCCGCACCTGCTTCCAGGCGCCGGAGGTGGACGGAGTCACCTACGTGAACACCGGCACTTCGGCGGCGCCGCTGGCCATCGGGTGTTTTGCGCGGGCTCGGATCAACGATGCGATGGAGTACGACCTGATGGGGGAAGTTGCGTGAGCGATCTGAAGCGGAAAATCCTGGCAGCGGTGCAGGTGGATCTGGAAGCCATTGAAACCGCCCTCGCGGAAAATCTCAACCCCCATCTCGATCTTGTACGCGATGTGGCCGGCCATATCCTCTTCAGCGGCGGCAAACGGCTGCGGCCGCTGCTGATGGTGCTTTCCGCGCGGGTCTGCAACTACGCGGGCGGCTACGATAAAACCTTCTCAACCGCTCTGGAATATCTGCACGCGGCTACCTTGCTGCATGACGACCTGGTGGACGGCGCGACCCTGAGGCGGGGAAAACCCGCGGCTTACATCAAATGGGGCAATCCGATTGCAGTGTTGGTTGGGGATTTTCTGCTGGCCCGCGCGCTGTCCGTATCCGCTGCCACCGGCAGCGTCAGGATCGTTCAAATCCTGGCCGAGTTGACCGAGCAGATGTCCCAGGGAGAAGTTCACCAACTCATGCGCAAGGGCGATATCCGGCTGGCCGAGGATGAGTACCTGGACGTCATCCGCCGGAAGACAGCCGTGTTGTTCGAAGCCGCCTGCCGGGTCAGCGCCGTGCTCGCCGACGCCTCCCCGGAAAAAGAATCCGCCCTGGCTCAATTCGGGTTCAACCTCGGCATGGCCTTCCAGATCGCCGACGACCTTTTCGACTACACTCTGGAAACGCCTCAGTTGGGCAAGCAGGTCGGAGCGGACCTGCGCGAGGGGAAGATGACCCTGCCGGTGATCCAGGCCCTGAGGCAGGTGCCGCCGGCCGAGCGGGAGTGGCTCGTCAGCGTTATCCGGAACCCGCAGTTTTCAACCGAAGACTTCTGCCGGCTGGTGGAGCTGCTGGGATCCAGCGGTGCCATTCGACATACGGAGCAGACCGCCGAAAAATTCATCGCCATCGCCAAAAAAGAGCTGTCCGTGTTCCCGCCTTCGGCGGCGCTGGAGACGCTGGTCGATATCGCCGACTATGCCCTGCATCGGCGCGTCTGACGAGGGAAATGGCAGATCAAGCAGGCTGCTGCCTATTTGATGAGGTTGCCCCATGAAGCAAGCGTTTTCCACCGCCGGGAAGCTGCTGGTCCTGCTGATCGGCATTTGGGTCTGGATGTTGGGCAGCGGCGCTTACGCTCAAAAGGCCGAGGACACCCGAACGCTGGTTGTCATCGGTTCGGCTGCGGTTCAGGGCAGCAACGTCACCGCGGCGCGCGATGCCGCCATCGCCAGCAGCCTGATGAATGCGGTCGCCCTCGCCGCCATGGACATTCTGTCGCCGGAAGTGTTTTCGGAAAATTTCAAGAAGCTGAACGAGCTGCTGCTCAATCGGCCTGACGCTTACATTCAGGATTTCAAGGTGCTTTCGGAGGCGGTGGCTTCCAAGCAGCATCGTGTGGTGGTCCAGGCGACCGTAGCCGTGAAGCAGATCGGCAGCTACCTGGCCGGCGCTGGCCTTGTCGGAGGAAAAGCCGCCACGGCATCGCATCCGGTGGCGCTCACCGTGGAGGGCAGCGGCAACCTGGCCAACTTCGTCAAGTTCCGCAGGGAGCTCGGCGGCATTTCTGGCGTGGAGGGGATTCAGGTCAGGGACATGAAGTCGAACGAGACGACGTTGCTGATCACCTACCGCGGCACGGCCCAGGACCTGGCTGCCGCCCTGATGCAGCAGACGTTTGATTCGTTCGAGCTTACGGTCGCTGCGGTCGGAGAGGGAGCCTTGCGCGTGGCGCTGGCCCCCAAGTGACGGAAGGATTCATTGCCGATTGGCCATGCACGCACTGCCACCACCGAACCGCCCCCGCCGGCCGAAGCTAACCATCAATATTCCGAACATCCTGACGGTCCTACGGATATTGATCACCCCGTTGTTCGTCATCTTCCTGATTCGCGATCTGCACGGCTACGCTCTGCTGCTCTTTGTATTCGCGGGAATCAGCGACGGCCTGGACGGTTTGATCGCCCGCATGTTCAACCAGCGCAGCGATCTCGGGGCCATCCTCGATCCCATCGCCGACAAGCTGCTCCTGTCGGCGGCCTACCTCAGCCTGGGGATCCTCAAGGACATTCCGGGATGGCTGGCCGTGGTGGTGATCAGCCGGGATGTTCTGATCGTGACCGGCATCGGCGTCCTGACCTTCTGCGGGATCCAATTCGACATCCGGCCCAGCCTGATCAGCAAATGGACAACGGTCGTTCAAATTTTAACCGTGGCAGTAACGCTGCTTGAGGTGCAGGTTCAGGGTGCGGCTAACCTCTGGCGCATATTATGCTGGATCACCGCCGGGATGACGGTGTTGTCCGGGTTGCACTACACCTACATCGGCCTCCACACGCTGCAGACCGGCTACGGAAACCGACCCAAAACCGGCGCCGACTGAAACCGGCTCTTGACAGCTCTCAGGGCCGATGGTAACTAAAAAATTACATAGAGGCACGTAGCTCAGGGGGAGAGCACTACCCTGACACGGTAGGGGTCCGGGGTTCAAATCCCCGCGTGCCTACCAAAAAAAATCGGGGGCTTACAGCCCCCGTTTTTTTTCAATCTGACCATAGTTTGCATGGGATAAGACAATGATTGAGGCCTGCTGTCGTATGATAACCCCAATGCAGTCAGGCTCAGATGAAGAAAGTCTCTCCAACCTCCTGGCACAATATTCTCGAAAATAAATTTGGAACGAGGTTGCTTCGCCTACCTTTTTACAGAACTCTCCTGGCCTGTCTGGTCCGAGGTCTTCCGATCGATGGGCAGTTTTGCGTCTTTTAGCCGGACATGCAATTTTCAATTAATATGCTAATGGACGTCCCCACTCTTGATTGGATCCGCCATTGGCAGCATATTGACTTTCTACACGGCCAGCCTAAGCTTACTCCCAAATTTGAAGACATCAATATGAACCTGAGCTGAAACTGAATCTGTCCGGGCCAAAAGGCCCAATACCATCCTCCTCCCTGGTGTGCTGTTCCGGTACAGCGCTGCGCTAAATTCTTAAGGCTTCGCAAAGAGTTGCGATACGATCCCCCAATTAAAAATGAACTAGAGCTATTGGAGGCAAGAAGATGACTAAACGAAAAGTCTTCATCAGCTACCGCCGAGATGATGCTGCCGGCTTTGCCCATGCTATTCACGACCGACTCGTGGAAAATCTTCCGAAGGAGCAGGTTTTCATGGACGTGGCTGGAATCGAGCCGGGAGCGGATTTCGTAGAAAAGTTAGAATCCACCGTCAACCAGTGCAGTGTATTGCTCGCACTGATAGGTAAGCGGTGGTTAGGAGAGAACGGTGAGGGGAAAGCGCGGATTCACGACCCGAAGGACTGGGTTCGTGCAGAGGTTTCAACCGCGATCCAGCGAGGGGTTCGGGTCATACCTGTCCTGCTGGACGGTGCGGCCATGCCGGCGACAGAAAGTTTGCCGGAAGCCCTGCGCCCTTTGACCCGGATGAATGCCGTGGACCTCCGGGGAAGCCGTCTCAACGCGGACGTATGGGA
>JAUQXK010000056.1 GCA_030834695.1 Desulfobacterales bacterium | reverse complement strand
GTAATATCAATGCAAAACCCGAATGACATCATTATAACGGGGATCCCACGATCGGGTACCACGCTGACATGCCATCTGCTCAACAAACTGCCGGGAGTCGTCGCGCTACACGAGCCAATGCACCCCCCTAAATTTTTTGGTACACCATTTGATGAGATCATCGAAGAAATAAGACGTTTTTTCAACGCTCAACGTGATTCTATTCTAAATAATGGGACTGCAATCAGCAAATCAGCATCAGGTGCCGTTCCTGATAACCCAGTAGGCCAGGTCGATGAACGAACTGGAAAAAGAGAAGTAATGATTAATGGACGAACAATTTTTGTTACTAAGCCGCTCGGTCAAGATTTCAAGTTGGCGATTAAACATCCAAGCATGCTCACCGCATTGATAAAACCGGTTAACGATAATTTTTTTTGCTTTGCGATAATCCGCAATCCACTCTCGGTATTGCTATCATGGAATTCAGTACCGTATTCACAATCAAATGGGCATGCACCGGCGGCTGAGGCTTTTGATACTATCCTTTCCGATTCTCTAAAAAAGGAGAAAAATGTTTATGCTCGCCAATTGATTTTACTCGATTGGTTTTTCTCAAAATACAAGAGCACCTTAACATATCAACAGGTTCTGAGGTATGAAGATATCATAGCAACTGGCGGCAAGGCTTTGGCGGTAATAGCCGAAAGCGCTAACCAGCTCAACGAGCCTCTGAAATCAAAGAATACCAACAAGCTCTATAATTTGGAAAATAGGCGCCATTTTTCAGATATGCTACTGAATTGCAATGGTTCCTATTTTGATTTTTATGACAAAAAAGATATCATAAGACTTCTCTGAAATAATGCTATTTTTTGTGCGACCAGTTTATTGGTTTTTTATGGGGTTACATTAAATAATCATATCAAAAAATTAGATTGTTATTAGTATTAGGTCTGAGTTGTTCAAAGAACTCAAGGGCAGATTGTAGTGTTAACAAAAATATTTTGCATCGGATTTCATAAAACTGGCACCAAGAGCCTTGCTGCAGCTTTGAGAGCAGTTGGATACCGAGTAACTGGACCAAATGGTGTAAAAGACCCTGACATCGCTAAAAATGTATTAGCTATGGCTTATGGATTAGTTGAAAACTACGATGCGTTTCAGGACAACCCGTGGCCTATAATCTACAAGGAACTGGATAAAAAATTCCCCGGTAGCAAATTCATATTAACACTGAGGGATTCGGGGTCTTGGATAAAGAGCCAGGTGAGGCATTTTGGTCGCCAAGAAACGCCGATGAGAAAATGGATATACGGAGTCGGATTCCCGGAAGGCAATGAAGAAGTATATGTCAAACGTTTTGAAAAGCATAACATGGAAGTCCTAACCTACTTCAAAGACCGTTTGAAGGATTTGCTGCTATTGGATCTGGCTCGAGGGGATGGATGGGAAAAACTGTGCCCGTTTTTGGGAACCGAAATCAGGAATAGCCCATTCCCACATGCCAATAAGGCAAGTGAACGGGAAAAGGCAGAAGCACAAGGCTTGTGATTGGTCGTAAGAGTTATTAAGGTTATCATAATTGTCTTTACGACGTCATTCCGGCATGCTTTTCGCTGGCATTCAATAAATTTTATCCGTTCTGGATGCCGAATCGCGTCCGGCATGAGGTTGCTATTTCATGGCAATTAATAATTAACCTCTCGATTCATTCGGCCCAACGAATTGAATTAAATGATAATTTCAGTTCATATTCCGAAAACAGGAGGCCTGTCTTTTAAGACATTGTTGAGGGCTCACTTTGGTGACAGATTGCTACTCGATTATCATGACAGTCCGATGAATAAAAGCGCTGCAGTAAGAAATCTTATAGCTATTTTAAAGATGCTCAATACTAAGAAAATTGTTCAAAATTATGATTGTGTACACGGCCATTTTTTACCCATCAAGTATCGTTTCTTAAGAGAGAAATCATTTGTAATTTGGCTCAGAGACCCTGCAAACAGATTGGCGTCGAGATACTACCACTGGAAGCGTAAAATCAATCAAGATGGTTCAACTAAAATTGGTTTTAATAAAAATATCGATATTTCGCTTGAAGATTTTTGTACGATTAAACGTCACCAAAATTTGTATGCTAAGTATTTATGGGGAGTTAAATTAGATGCTTTTAATTTTGTTGGAATAACTGAAAATTACGATAAAAGCATCGAGATATTTCGTCGAATGTTTAACATTGGCAATTCGGTTTCTCTTAAAAAGAAAAATATCAACCCAGATAAAAAGTTAGTTAATTACCCTTTATCTACGGAACTGCGAGATTATATTTACAAAACAAACTTTATAGATTATGGAATTTATAGAAAAGCATTAGCGCTGAATTATCGACTGGAAATGAAATTCTTATGAATGCAAAGAATTGTCCGATTAAACCGATAATAATTCGGCCGGTGGCCCGTTTAAGCAAGGAGGAGGTTCGTGAATTTTTTCGTTTCCGACATTTATTGTGGAACATGATTCTTAAAACCATCCGCATGGATTTCGGAGACATGACCCTCGGCTTCTTTTGGGCTGTTGCTCGGCCTATAGCAATGGTGGCAATTTTTACATTTATCCGGAATAAGTCGGGAGCAAATCTGTATGTAGAGATCGCATATCCGCTTTACCTATACAGCGGGCTTATCTTATGGTTTCATTTCCGTGAAGCAACCATGGCAACAGCGAAAAGCATCATGAAGGACGCTGTCTTGATGAAACGCGTTTATTTCCCTCGTATCATCACACCAATCGTACCGGGGATTGCACAATTGTACTCCCTCGCCATGGCGATGATTCCATTGGCAGCGATGATGGTCTGGTTTGGAGTTTATCCAGGCTGGCGAATGATGCTATTTCCGTTTGTCCTGCTTCAAACCACACTGTTGATCATTGGAGTAGGCCTGATCTTTGCGTGCCTGATCATCGCCCGCGCGGATTTTGAAAAACTGCTGAACATATGCCTTTACCTAGGCCTATTTGTATCACCGGTGATATTCGCGCCTGAAATGATTCCGAATGCCGGTCGGTGGTTATATTTTATGAATCCCATGGCAGGCAATTTATTGGCGTTTAGATCTTGCCTGTTCGATGGTTTTCCCTTTCCCGTATGGCAGTTTTTTTACTCCTGCTGCGCAGCCGTCTTGTGCTTTTTAGCAGGGCTTCGAGCCTATCGAAAAGCCGAAATTTTTCTCGCAGATAAAATATGATGAACACTCCCATCATTTCAGTCAGAAACCTCTCTAAACGATACTATATCGAAAAGCATAGAAGAAAGAACGAAGTCACCAATTTCGTAGATCTTCTTAAGTTGCCGTTTCGCGCGATAAAAGGAGATATATTTTCTTCTTCTCATCAAGACACGAATACATTCTGGGCGCTCAAAAACGTTTCGTTTGAAGTCCAGCAAAGTGAACGGCTCGGGATTATCGGAAAGAATGGAGCCGGTAAAACAACTTTGCTGAAAATATTGTCAAGACTAGTCTATCCGACAGAAGGGGAGGCTATTTTATTCGGCCGCACAACCGCGCTATTCGGCGTAGGCACTGGATTCAAGGCGAAATTGACCGGAAAAGAGAATATTTTTTACGGCGCTGCCTTGCATGGCATGACTAAAGAGGAAATTAATAACAAATTTAGTGAAATAGTCGAATTCTCGGGACTCGAGCGTTTTATCGACACCCCCGTCCAGTATTATTCGAAAGGAATGTACACCCGGCTTGCATTCTCTGTCGCTGCTCATCTAGACCCGGACATCTTGTTGCTTGATGAGGTCTTGTCGGGTGGCGATATGGCATTTCAGAAGAAATGCTTAGAAAAAATTGAGGGGCAGGCTCGTTCCGGAAGAACCGTTTTGTTTGTTTCGCACAATATGAATGCCGTGATTAAGCTTTGCACCACATGCATATGGATCGAAGACGGGCAAATCGTAGAGCGAGGTGAGCCGACAGACGTAGTTAAATCTTATTCCAAGCGTATGCTTAAATTGAAGTCATCCTATAGTATTTCCCCACCACCTTCCAGCAAACCGGCTGACGATGGTACCAAAGATGTTCGAAGCATTCCAGGTGCATCTCTGATAAGTTTTATATTATATAACGGAAACCAAGAAGCAAAAGGGGTTTTTTCGAGGGATGAGCAGTTGACGGCTGAAATTAGGTTTGAGATTCTTAGAGATGATATTGATATTATTCCGAAATTACAGATACATAAGAGTGGTGAACTCGTTCTTATAACCTATCCGCATAATACTTTTAAGGCAAAAAAAGGATCGGTTTGCATATCCCGACTGACCATTCCGGGAAAACTGTTGAACACTGGCGAATATGATTTTTCGCTTGCAATCATCACCCCCGTGTTTCCTCGATGGAAGCATGTAGTCATTCAGAACGCATTGAGCATTAAGATCGTGCCGGAATCCAACGGCCAAAAAATCTTCGCTAAAGACCCTAAGGGATATATTCATCCCGACCTCCCTTGGACAATTGAGTTCGAAGCGCGCCCCGACGGTCAATAAAAAGACACGTCGCTCAGATTATTCCACTATCATCATGCAAGTAAACTTCCTGGTCGCTGGTACTCAGAAGGGTGGAACGAGCGCGATAGATCAATATTTGCGGCAACACCCTGAGCTATCTATGGCTCGACGAAAGGAAGTTCATTTTTTCGACCGCGAGTGGCATTTCACTTCCTCGGAAGTTGATTATTCAATCTATCATTCATACTTCGATACGGACAAGAGCGGTTGTCTGTATGGAGAAGTCACTCCGATTTACATGTATTGGTATCGTGCGCCTGAAAGGGTTTGGAACTACAATCGCGAGATGAAATGGATCCTGATCCTTCGCAACCCGATTGAGCGGGCCTATTCGCATTGGAACATGGAGCACGACCGAGGGCGAGAGGCGGTGTCGTTTTTCGATGCCATCTGCACCGAACGGAATCGGTGCAGAAAGGCATTGCCATATCAGGATAGAAGATATTCATATGTCGACAGGGGATTCTATGTTGAACAAATTCGACGCATCTGGCATTATTTCCCAATGGAGCAGACACTTATCTTCAAGAGCGAAGAGTTGCGCCATAATCTTTCGACCATATTGAACAAGATATCGGACTTTTTAGAAATCGAACCATTTCCCTCAAACAATCCTCAGGTCGTGCATGCTCGAGAATATCTCACACAGCTAAGCCAAAACGAAAGGGATTTTCTGAGACACATCTACGAATTTGAGGTCAAACAACTGGAACGAATGCTGGGGTGGGATTGCAGCAACTGGCTTGAAACCTGACCGCCGCTGCTGAGCTTTCGAAAATTGAGCCAAATCTCATATTTATATCTATCGTTGGGATAGCGTAGACCAAGAATCTACATAAGAATTCGTCGTGACCGACTTTCATTCCCGGATATCGCATGCCAACCCGATCATCGTAGTTGGGATGCACCGCTCTGGAACTGGACTGCTTGCCCGAATCCTCGGACAACTCGGCGTTTTTATGGGATGTGAGTTGACGGGTAATCAGGAGTCGGTATTTTTTCAAACCCTGAACAAAGATGCTCTCGACATCATCGGCTGTAGCTGGCGCTGCGTAGATTTCTTGCCGAAAGTGGATGAAATGTACAGCCACTATGCATGGCTATTGGCTTTTGTCCGGCGGCGGCTTGACTCGGGGGTGATGATAGGTCATTTCGGCATTCGCGAAACCAATAATTCGAGCCCGATCGATTCGACCTGGGGATGGAAGGACCCGCGCAATTCGCTTCTGCTTCCCATCTGGCATCAGATCTTCCCGAAAGCAAAGGTCATTCATATGTTGCGGGACGGTCGACACGCTGCGTTGAGTCTTCTTACGCGGGATATCAAACGTGAGAAATTGAAAGATTTTTTCCGAACGATTCAGGAGCAGCGATTCAAATCTTATTTTGAGCTATGGGAGATCTATATCCGGCGTATCCGTCAGGCGATGTACCGCTTCGACAGTTGCTACACCGTTCGATATGAGAATCTCCTCGATTCGCCCCAGACGGAAATCCGCAAGTTGGCTGATTTTCTGAATCAACCGATTCAAAAGCCGATCGAAGAGGTGTGCACACTGGTCGACCGTCGCAAAACCGGAAGGCAACTGGAACCTGAGTTCAGGTGGGTTGAGCGCGCCGAGGTGGATCCCCTGCTTTTATCCGACTTGGGCTATCTGTGAATTCTGATTTTTCAAAGATGGAAATTCAGCAAACAGCTCACGAAAGGAGTCGGTTCGGCATGTAGTAAGCGCCGCAAGCCGTTATGAAAAAAAGGTTGCCTAAGAAAATGACGTTCGGCATGACACTGCACAACAAGGTGAAGCATTTGCCTGAAGCCATGAATTCATTGCTCGCCCAGACCTATGATGATCTGGCAATTGTAGCCGTTGACGACTGTTCGGATGACGGCACCGAAGAGGTTATGCGCAGATATGCAGCGCAGGATGAGAGAGTTACCTATATTCGCAATACGAGTTGGGAAGGGATGATTGCGACTTGGAAGAAGGCCTTCCAGCATTCTTTGCAACTGCATCAACCCGAATATTTTGCATGGGCAAGCGATCATGACATATGGCATCCGGATTGGGTAAAGATGCATGTCGCCACTCTCGACGAACATCCCGGTATCGTCCTTGTCTATCCGGAAGCAGAGGCGATCACGGAAACCGGGGAACCATTTGAAATCGAGCCTGGGCATGCATTTGAAACGGAAGGAATGTCAGACGTCGAACACTTGTACCATTTATGTACCAGCACGTTTTCTCCTGGCTTTGCCGTGTATGGGCTGTTTCGTTCCAGAGCGCTTCAACGAGCTGGGGCATTCCGCCGTGTCGTCATGCCGGACCGTATGCTTTTATATGAAATCGGTGCGCACGGTACCATTCGGCAGATTCCCCAGAAACTGTGGTCCCGGCGATTCTTCGGCACTCCCAAACCCAATGCGGAGATGCTTGAGGCCCAACGGCGAGTTCTCTTCGGGCCGGGTACGGTCCCATTTCACAGCCATTGCCCATTCGTATCCCATGTCCTCAATCTCTTGTTGAACCTGAGCGTTTTCCCGGCTGACGGAGACTATTCCAGCTTCTTCAAAGGTCTCTTCATGGCCGGGTTGCTCTGGGAAAGAAGGAAATCCAGGATTAGGCATGAGCTGGAAATGCTGCGCAACGTTTTAGGCTCCGGCGCCGAATTTCGGATTGATGCTGAATCTCCCCGGGAGACAGCAGGGAATGAAGAATTCGCCGAAAGTCGGTTGGCAGCTCGTGTTGCAGGAGCGTTCCAAGGTGTCTGGCGGACCGATGCCGACAGCGCCGAAGGGCGATCGGAGCTGCTTGACTGCATTGTTTTGGCGCTCATGACGAACCGCGATAGGGTGATTTACGATCTGCAGGCCGAGCTTCAGGGAAGAAATTCCAGCCTTTTCAAACTCAAAAAAGAGATGTCCGGCCTGAGACACGAACTGGACGTCAAAAGCAAAATGTTATTCGTCTATGAAAAGCGTGTTCAAGAGTGTGAACAGCGAATGCAGGAATGCAAACCGAAAATTCCAGGCAGGCTTCAGTCACTTTGCAAAAAACTCGTGAAAGCAATCAGAGAAGCATGAGAACGAACAGGACCGAACTTGACGTTTTGTGGCTGGTCGAACATGTTGCCCGTGAATTGGATGTTGCTTGCGCGGCCAAAGCGCTGGCGGAGTCACGATACGGCCTGAAAATTTCAATCAAGAATATTTACTACCACGCCAAGGATGTTCTTCGAAATTTCGAACCGCGTGTCGTCGTCCATCCATTCTTT
This sequence comes from Desulfobacterales bacterium, assembly GCA_030834695.1. Taxonomy (GTDB): domain Bacteria; phylum Desulfobacterota; class Desulfobacteria; order Desulfobacterales; family SpSt-501; genus SpSt-501. Next base: position 2,448 of record JAUQXK010000056.1, on the reverse strand, counting down.
TATTTTATGAAGGGGGCACTGGCCACCGAGGACTTCGTTGGCGCATGGCCTAATTCGATTCATTTCAATTTGGCCTGGGAGCAGATTCATTACAAAGCCCACCTAAAAATAAAGGCACCATCGGATGACTTCACAAAACAAAAAGTGATTCATCATGCTTGGGGAGATTTTTACAAAGATTACCTAATTACCAACGGTGTTGACGCTCAGAATATATTTGTCAATGGTCAGCCAGCCTACCAGCTTTACAAAGCACCCTATCGCGAATACTTCAAAAAGCGCGAACAGTTAGCTGAATTATATAGCCTTAGGCCAAATGACCGCTGGATATTCATTCCCGAAAACTATCGATGGGCATTTATCGGGAAAAAAATAAAACATTTTAAAGATCTTGGCGGCGATGAGCAGGAAATCCAGCAGTTAAGCGAATTCTGCACCCATTCTCTGAAAATACTTCTGCAATGGTGCAACCGAGTTGGATCACAGGACGGCATCACTATTATCTTCCGGCCGCGCCCGGCGGTTAACTCCAGCATCATGATGGATTTCTGCCGGGAAAATGTTGGGCCGCCTGCGCCCAATTTACATTTCATTAAAAATGAGTCGGTTCGAGATTGGATTATGGCCAGCGACTTGGTTATGTCCTCTTACAGCACGAGTTTGATTGAGGCGGCTGTCGCTGAAAAGCCAATTTATATGATCGAGCCGTTGCGATTTCCAGATGCCCTTTCCTGCGATTGGTACGCACATGCTCCGCGAATTGCTACCGCAGACGATTTTGAAAAAGCATGTTTTAACAACTCTCCCAGCGCCGCCGACTTTAGGCTTAAATTATGGGCTGAAAAAAACCTCCTGGCATATGGCGATCCCATTGAAAGACTTGCCGGTTTCGTTCAGCAATTGGTCGAACGACACAAGCAATACGGTTCCTTGACTGCTAAATCATATAAGATTTTAGAAGAAAAAAAGTACTTCAATCTCCTCACGCATGAAAATGACGTTTTCGACGATAATCACATTGAGCAACTGATTGAAACATGGCGGCGAGCCATGAGATTGGAAATGCCCATGAACAGTGCCAAGCAGGTGATGGCAGCAGGAACAAATGAAGGCGACATCATCAACAAGACAATGAGCCGGGAGGACCTCCTTACGAGCGAGGCCGCTCCGATGATAGAGAGCCTGAACAATTTGATTTTAAGGATTAATCGCAAGAACTTGGCCATGTCATCTTGGGTCGGAAGCCTACCAACCAGGCAATCTGAAAAAGAAGGCCTTTTGAAGCGGCTGCGCAATGTGCTCAGCAGGTCGCCCCAGCGGCTCTCTTCAAACAGCTTAACGGACCCACAAGAGGGAAAAGCTCTCGAGCGCGGTTTGGAACAGCGGCTGAATTACCAACCCCTTGCCAACGCTGTCGATGATGTCCGATTCCCATGGTTTCTCTACTGGGAAATTTCTTGGGTGCTGAAAGTTACTCGACCATTTTTAAGTCCAGGGGCTCGGATCCTCGACGGCGGCGGGAGTGCATCCTTGTTCACCTGCTATATGGCTTCCTTGGGATACGAAGTGCACTGCGTGGAACTCAACCAAAAATTGAATGCCCAATCCCGCCTGATCGCCGATGGGATGAATTACAAGCTGTTTCCTTACGACATGGATTTACGCAAACTCGATTTTCCAGATGGCTATTTTGACCACGCATTCTCGATCTGCGTCTTTGAGCACTTGGACTATGAAATCAAGCAAGCCGCCTTGGAAGAAATCGCACGCTGTCTCAAACCCGGCGGGATCTTTTCGATCACTTTCGATTATCGTAACCCGGCACCAGGGATTGTCGGATATGGCAAAGATACCCGACCGAAAAACCAACTCAAAACCGAAGACGACATTCGCAGAAGCTTTCTTGGCAGCGATCGTTTCGAACTGATGGGCAATCGACAGTTTGTTGACAATGGGGAGTCCTACCTCCTGCATCGGCGCTTTGACAATACGCCATATACTTTCGGAGCCATTTTTTTAAAGAAGAAATCGCCCAAACCTTAAATGTCATGACAATTTTATCCGTCGTTATTTGCACCTATAACCGTGCTGATTTATTAAGCGCTTGTTTAGCCAGTGTGGTGGGGCAGGGCGCTGGGTTTGAGCGCGTTGAGGTGATCGTTGTTGACAACAACTCTCGGGATCACACCGCGTCGGTGGTGGCGCGGTATGCCGAGGATCATCCCAATGTGCGATATGTTCACGAACTGCAGCAGGGGCTTTCGCATGCGCGCAACCGGGGCTGCGACGAGGCCAACGGGGAGTATTTGGGCTATTTGGACGATGATGCCCGGTTGCCGCAAGGTTATTTGGCGCACGTGTTGGCGGCTCTGGATCAGCATGCTCCGGACATCATGGGGGGGCCCGTTTATCCGTATTACGACACGCGCAAGCCGGGCTGGTTCCGTG
>JAUQXK010000055.1 GCA_030834695.1 Desulfobacterales bacterium | reverse complement strand
GCAAAAAAATGATTTTTGACTAGAATGTGGGAGCGGCTTTCCAGCCGCGATTTTTCTTATGAGGTTTATTTCATGTCCAAAATCCGAATCCTCCCCGACATCCTCTCGAACAAGATCGCCGCGGGCGAAGTGGTGGAGCGGCCGGCGTCGGTGGTCAAGGAACTGGCGGAAAACGCGCTCGACGCCGGCGCCAACCGGCTGCTGGTCGACATCGAGCAGGGCGGCCGGGCGCTGATTCGGGTCGGCGACGACGGCTGCGGCATGAGCCGGGACGATGCGTTGCTGTCGATCGAGCGCCATGCCACGAGCAAGATCGCCAGCGACCAGGACCTCTTCAACATCCGCACCCTGGGGTTTCGCGGCGAGGCCCTGCCGAGCATCGCCGCCGTTTCGAAACTCTCTGTGGTAACTCGCGACGCGGCGTCGGATTCCGGAACCGAACTCACCATCGAGGGCGGCCGGCTCGTGAACGTGGCGGAGACCGGTGCGCCCGAAGGAACCCTGGTGACCGTCCGGCAGCTGTTCTTCAACATGCCGGCCCGGCGCAAATTCCTCAAGTCCATCGCCACCGAGATGGCCCACATCGCCGACATCCTCGCGAGCATGGCGCTGGCCTGGCCGCAGGTGCAGTTCCGTCTGACGCACAACGATCGGGTCGTGAAAAGCTGGCCGGCCGCCACCGACCCCTTCGAGCGCGCGGCCGATGTGCTCGGCGGCGTTCCGCGGGGCGATCTGCACCCCGTCGAGTTGAGCCTGGAAGGCATCACGGTCAGCGGCTGGATTTCCCATCCACGCGCCTACCGCAAGTCCGCCAGCGGAGTTTTCATTCTCGTGAACCGCCGGTTCGTGCGCGACCGGGTCGCTCAGCACGCCCTTTTCCAGGGCTATTCCCAGCGGCTGGTGAAAGGCCAGTTCCCTCTGGCGGTGCTGTTTATTCAGGTGCCCTGCGACCAGGTGGACGTCAACGTGCACCCGGCCAAGAGCGAGGTGCGCTTCGCCCGCCCGAACGACGTGCACGAGCTCATCCGCCGGGCGGTCGCCCAGACCCTCTATGATGTCGACCGGCCTTCCTGGAAGCCGGGGGGGGGGCACGAAACGGATCTTAAGACCAGCCAGGTGAGGGAAGAATCGGAAAGCTTCGAAGGTCGCCGTCCTGTTGGAGGGGCTTTAAGCCTTGACAGCCGGGGCGAGGCCGGCTTTGAAGATCGCGGCTGGAAAGCCGCTCCCACATTAAAACAGGAGCTGCCGCAAGCCTCGGTTACGATTGTAGGAGAGGCTCCCGGCCTCGACAATCGCGGTCCCGCCAAGGCGGGACTCCCACAAGTTCATGAGGAAGCTATTCTTCAGCCTTCAGCCTCCAGCCTTCAGCCTCCAGCATCGAGCCGCTTGCCTCAATCCTCCAGCCTCTCCTCTCAAACCGACCTCTGGGACAAACGCAGCTTCGACGGGTTGCGGGTGATCGGGCAGCTGCACGATACCTATATTATTTGCGAAGCCGATGACGGATTGATTCTGATCGATCAGCACGCCGCTCACGAACGAGTGCTTTACGAGCAGCTGACCCGACGAGCCGAAAACCAGCGCCCGCCTTCTCAGGCGTTGCTGGTCCCGGAGACCGTGGAGCTCGGATTCCGGGAGGCTCAAGCTCTGGAGATTCTCGTGCCTCATCTGGGGGAACTCGGTCTTGACGTCGAACCATTCGGAGGCGGCACGATGGTGGTCAAGTCGATTCCCGGGTTTCTGGCCGGCCGTGACATACGCCCGCTGCTGATCGAGATGGCCGAAATGGCCAGCAGCTCGGCGGGGCCCACCGATCCCCAGGAGGTCCTGGATTTCTGCCGGCAGCGCGCGGCCTGCCACGGGGCCATCCGCGCCGGCCAGGCTCTGAGCCCCGCACAAATGCAGGCGCTGCTGCGTCAGTTGGATGAGTGCGGCAACCTTTCGCACTGCCCCCACGGCCGGCCGACGTGGATCAAATACGAAACCGGGGCAATCGAGCGCTCATTCCGGCGGGTTTAGTTCGCCGGAAAAGAATCGCGGCTGGAATCCCCGGCTTTCGCCGAGGACGGGCGCCGGTCCCACATTTTTTTCAATTCTCTCGGCCCCTTGAGCCCTCGGCTCCTTGAACCCTTGATTTTAAAAATTCCCTTGACTTCAAAAGTTCCTCGAAATATGATCCTTCTAATTTGACGCTGGAAAAGGTTTTGGGTTATTAGGCTTTCCTGAAATCAGTTCCGGCGTCACCCGCTCCGGGGAAGGAGGTCAGGGAGAATCGGGCGGAAGGCAGGAAATTATTAGGCTGAACAAAAACAGGTTTTTTAGCTCGTTAAGGAGGATTGAAACGATGAAGAAGCTTATTGCTATTTTTGCGGTTCTGCTTTTGGCAGCTCCGGTCATGGCCGCTGATTGGGCCTTTTACGGCAGCCCGCGCGTGGCGACCTTCTACGTCGCCAATGATTTCGGCGATGGCAACGTCAACGGCGAGGACGACGACTGGGGCCTGCAGTGGAATTTCCAGACCAACTCCCGCTTGGGCGCCAACGTGAAGGCCGACAAGGTCAAGGGCCAGATCGAACTGGGCCTGAAGGGCACCGATGCCAGTGACATCGACGTCGGCACCCGTCGCGCCTACGGCGTGTGGATGTTCGCGGACAATGCGTGGCTGAAGGTCGGCAAGGACTACTCTCCGGTCACCCGGTTCATCTCCGGTCAGGTCTTCAACGAAGACGCCGGTCTTCTGGGCGCAGGCAACTTCTACGGCCGCCGTCCCGGCGGGCTGACCCTCGGAATCGGCGGGTT
>JAUQXK010000054.1 GCA_030834695.1 Desulfobacterales bacterium | reverse complement strand
ATGGGGCAGGCGCATCACGTCCGGCATGACGGTGCTATTTCGGGACGATTAATCAGACGGGCGGTGGTGGATGAAGCGCACCACTTCCATCACCTGGTCCAGGCTGCCCGATCGGAAGATGTAACCCACATCCCCCAGGGCGCTGCTGAAGACGCCGGGCACGCTTTCGACCTGCAGCATCAAATGGCCGTAGCGCGACAGGATGTCGTTATGACTGTAGGCATAGGAATGGCTGCGTTTGCGGCTGGCATAGCAGCAGTGGTACCTGCGTTCGTACGCCAAATCGGCGCGCTGCTGCACCATCAGCTCCGCCCAGGCGCGGTAGATGTCGATATCGGCGCTGTAATTGAACATGTCGGTGGTGAACCCGCCGGGGGGCCGCATGTTGACTTCCAGCGCCACGTACTCGCCGGAGGCGGTGAGGAAGAACTCCATGTGAAAAAACCGCTCCCGGACCGCGAACGCGGACAGGCAGCGCCGGCCGGCGTCCGCCAGCGCCGGGGGGATGTCGCGCATCGAATAGTAATAGATGTGGCGGGCCTCGTTTACGGTTTCCATGATGCCCTGGCTGAACACGTGCGCGGTTAAAAAAATGGGGCGGCCGCCGGCGTCCGCCAGCCCGTCGAAGGAGTGAATGCTGCCGGCGATGAACTCCTCCATTAAATAGTCGACCGGCGGCTTGTCGGAGAAAAAGGAGGCGAGGTCGGCTTCGGAGTCGATGCGGTAGGTGTTCAGGGCCCCCACCCCGATGTCGGGTTTGGCGATGACCGGGTAGCCGGTCTCGGCGATCAACGCCCGGGCTTCCTCCGGCGTTCGGATCACCCGGCCGCGCGCCACGGGTATCCCGGCGGCACGGAACCGTTCTTTCATTTGAGACTTGCGGCGGATGAAATCGATGTCGCTGGAGCGCACGCCCGCAATGTTGAAGTCGTCGCGGATACGGGCCTCGGTGGCGAGCCAGTACTCGTTCAGGGAGTCGAAGCGGTCGATTCGGCCGTAGCCATGCGTAAAGTACCCGCATGCCCGCACCAAAGCATCGTAATCATGCATGTCGGGCACATAGTAGTATTCGGTCAGCGCGGCGCGCAGCTCTTCGGACAGGCTGTCGGGCCGTTCGTCGCCGATGCCGAGCGCGTGCCCGCCGGCCTGTTTCACCTGCTGCCAGAAGCGATGGTAGTGCGGTGGGAAATGGGGCGATAGGATGACGATGTTGCGAGCCATGGCTATCCCTCCTGACGGGCGGCCTGCCGAGCGGCGGCGGCCAACTCAACCGCCTCGGCCTCGTCCGTGCAGCGGAAAATGTAACGAAAGCGCCCCATGACCTCCCAGTAGAGGGCCGGATTTTCGGCGCATTCGACGAGCCGATAACCGAGCCGCTCCACCAGTTGCTCGTGGTTCAGCGCATGGGGCTTGTCCTTGCGGCCGACAAAGGCGACGACGTACTTCTTTGCCTGCGGCAGTTCCAAAGGCCGCTTCATCAGCATGCGGGCCCATGCGCGGTAGAGATCGCCGTCCATGCTGTAGTTCATCATGTCGATGATCGCACCGCCCGGCGGCCGGCAGTTGATCTCGATCGGCATGTAGTCCCCGTCCAGCTCGAAAAATTCGAAGTGAAAAAATTTGCGGCGGACGTCAAACCGTTGAACGAGCGACCGCCCCACGAGGCGCAAGGGTTCGGGAATGCGGCGGCTGACGTAAAAAAAGGTGTCCTTGCCCTGCGCATACTCGATCAGGCCCTCGCCGTAGATCAGGCTGTTTTCAAAAAGAACGTTTCCATCCGCGTCGGTCAAGCCGTCGTAAGTGACGATCGGAGCTTCCACAAACTCCTCCAGGAGGTAGTCTTCGCGAAGCTCCGCAAAGACGGCCTCCAGGCGGTCTTGCGCGTCCAGCCGGTGGGTTCCGCCGGCGCCGACGCCTTCGTTGGGTTTTAAAATAACCGGATAGCCCAACTCCCCGGCCAAACGGGCCGCCTCCTGAACGGTGGAAACGACCGCCCCGCGGGCCACGCGCAGGCCGGATTCCTGAAAGATGCGCTTCATCACGGATTTCTTCTTGAGCTGGTCCACCCCCCGCAGGGTGATGCCGGGGATGGCCAGGCGTTCGTTGATGAACGCCTCCAGCCGCAGCCAGGCCTCATTGTGGGATTCGACCAGATCGAAGGCCCCTTCGAACCCCTGGGCGTGTTTGACCTCCAGAACCTCGTTGATGGCCTGTTCGGCCTTGCGCCAGTTGGTCAGCTCGGCGCGCGCGTACCAGCGGATGCACGCGCGCAGGTCAGCGGGCATGCTGTAGAAGTCGGTCTCGCCGATGGCCCACACCCGGATTCCCTCCTGGTGCAGGTGTTTGACGAAATTGGCGAAGTTCGGTGGAAATTCAGGCGATACGTACAGTATGTCCATGGCGGTTTTCAGCTTACGGTTGCATGTTTTTTTAAGAAAAAGTGACGCAACGATAATGCCGGGGAGGAGATAGTCAAGAACGGCTGACCCCTCGCCGCGACGCACGTCGGTTGAAGGTGTACCTGTATAGACGTTACCGGGGTGCAGATAGCGTCAAGCGATCGGGCCGGCATTGCCCGCTTCGGGCGGGGCGGACGGCAACGGCCTTCACTCCAGTTCGTCGAAGCGGCAGCTCAGCATGACGCCCTCGCCGTCGAACGTGCTTTTAACCTTGTAAGGGAGAGACTTGAACATCCGGATCATGCTTTGGTTGTTGGGAGAGGTGTAGGCCATGAGACCGAAGAGGCCATTCTCGCGTGCGCTGTCCGCCAGCTTGCGCAGGATCCGGCGGCCGATCCCCTTGTTCTGATACCTCTTGTTCACCGAGAAGGCGACCTCCGCCATGTTGATTTTTTCGATCAGCATGCATTCCCCGACGGCCACCACCCGGCCGAACCCGAACTCGCCGACCACCGCCAACAGCGTCAGGTCTTTCACGTAGTCGACATGCGAGCGGATTTCGACATCCGAACGTGAAAAACTCGTCTTCTCATGCCGAAACCGTGAGAAGATGTCCTCCTTGTCCAGGCCGTAGTAATGCTCCTGGATCCGGCGTTCGTCGACCGGTTTGGCCGGCCGGACGACCACCTCCTCGCCGTCGATCTCCAGGGTTTCCTCCAGCAGGATCGGATAGACCCCCCGAACGGCCTCTCCCAGGGTCCGCTCCGGGCCGATCAGTCCCAGTTTCTTCGCCGCGGCGAAGAGTTCCCCGCGGAAGTCGGGGTGGGCGATGCTGATCATCCCGACCACCCGCTCCTGCAGGCTTTTGCCGAAGAGGTTGAACACGCCGTATTCGGTCACGACATAGTGAACGTCGGCGCGCGGAACCCCCACATTGGTATCGGTCAGGATGGGAACGATGTTGCTGCGTTGGCCGTCCTCGGTGGTCGAGAACAGCATTAAGATGGATTTGCCGCCCGGCGACCGCCTGGCGCCGCGCACGAAATCCACGGTGCCCGAGACCCCTGCGAAAAAAGTCCGAGCGGCCGCTTCCACCTCCACCTGACCGGTGAGGTCCATCGTCCGAGCCACGTTCATCGACACCATGCGATGGTGCCGGGCGATGACGAAAGGATCGTTGACGTAGTCCGACGGCCGGAAGTCGACCGCCGGGTTGTTGTCCAGAAACTCATACAGGTTGTGGGAGCCGATGGCGGCGGAAGCGACCAGCTTGCCGTCGTTGAATCCCTTGCGGCGGTTGGTGATGACGCCCTGCGAATACAGGTGCATGATGTCGTCGGTCAAAAACTGCGAGTGGACGCCCAGGTCGTTCTTCTCGCCCAGGGCCTGGATGGTGGCCTGCGACGCCGCATCCAGGCCGATCTGGATCGTGGAGCCGTCCTCGACCAGTCGCGCGATCAGCTGCCCGATGCGGGTGGCGGTTTCCGAGGTGGGGCGGGATTCGACCGACAGGAGCGGCTCCTCGTGTTCGACCAGGATGTCGACATCGTTGACGTGGATGAAGCTTTGGCCGAGGACCCGCGGCATCTGGGGGTTCACCTGGGCGATGACCAGGTCGGCCGCCATGGCGGCCGCCATGGTGACGTCCACCGAAATTCCCAGGCTCATCCAGCCGAAGTCGTCGGGCGGCGATACCTGGACCAGCGCCGCATGGATCGGAAGCTTTTTGGAAATGAAAAGATCCGGAACATCCGACATGTTCATCGGGGTGATGAACCGCAGGTGGCGTGCGATCAGATCGGAGTTGGCCGCTCCAAGATAGATTGTGCGCAGATTCAAGGCAAAATCCTGGGTCTGGTCGGCCAGCAGGCTCAGGGGCGTCACCTCCGTGCTGAGCAGCCGCACGATTTCCAGCCCGCTCAAGCGCGCGGCCGCTTCGGACAGTTCGCGCACCAGGGCCTGCGGTTGTCCGCAGGCGGAACCGATGAAGACGCGCTGCCCCGATTTGATCAGCCGAACGGCATCGGCGGCGCTGCGCCGCTTATCCAGGTAGGCATCCGCCCAATAGGTGGCTGTCGGCATGGTCGACCTCCGTTCCGGTGAGATAGCGAGCCTTTATTCATGGTCTAGTAAACAAAACTAGGCTACTGAAAAAGCTTAGGGTTGTCAAACACGGCGGCCGGCC
>JAUQXK010000053.1 GCA_030834695.1 Desulfobacterales bacterium | reverse complement strand
CCCGGCAGCAACACCACCGCCATGATGATCGCGGCCTTCATGATCCACGGCATGCAGCCCGGCCCGCTGCTGCTCACACAGCGGCCGGACATCGTCTACGGGATTTTTGTCGCCATGCTGCTGACGAACCTGCTGCTGCTGGGCCTGACGATCCTGGCGATCCGCATGTTTTTGGAGCTGAACCGCATGCCGTACTCGGTTTTTTCGGCGGCCATCATGATTCTCTGTGTGATCGGCGCCTACGGGCTCAACAACAGCATGGACGATGTCATGCTGATGTTCGCGTTTTCGCTGATCGGCTATGCCATGCGCAAGTTCGACATCCCGGTGGCGCCCTGCATTCTCGCCCTGGTGCTGGGCGACATGGCGGAGCTCTCGCTGCGCCGCGCGCTGCTGCTGGCAGGCGGGAGCCCCCTCGGCCTGGTTAGCAGCCCGATCAGCGTGGTTTTGCTGGCGGGCGCCTTATTCTCGATCGTCTATCCGATGTTCAAGAAGCCGAAAATGCTCCAGGGGGTTTGATTCGCTCCGAAGGGAAGTAGTTAGCCATCTCGAGATGGTACCGTCATGCCGGAATGACGACGTAAAGACAATTATGAGACCGTTAATATGAGCCAGAATATCGTAGAGAAAGTGCTTCAGGCCCATCTGCGCGAGGGCGGCTACGTCCCCGGCAGCGAGATCGCCGTCGGGATCGACCAGACCCTCGTCCACGACGCCACCGGCACCATGGCGTTCCTGCAGTTCGAAGCCCTCGGCGTCGACGCGGTCCGGACGGACCGGTCCGTGACCTACATCGACCACAACACCCAACAGATCGGCTTCGAAAACAGCGATGACCACCTTTACCTGCAGAGCGTGTCCGCCAAGTACGGGGCCGTGTATTCGCGGGCCGGCAACGGGATCTGCCACCAGGTGCATCTCGAGCGCTTCGGGAAGCCGGGCACGACCCTGCTCGGGGCCGACAGCCACACGCCCACGGGCGGCGGCATCGGCCAGATCGCCATCGGCGCCGGCGGCCTGGACGTGGCCGTGGCCATGGGCGGCGGGCCGTTCCGCCTCGCCTGCCCCCGGGTCTATCTGGTCAAGCTCGCGGGCCGCCTGCGCGAGTGGGTGTCGGCCAAGGACGTGGTGCTGCACCTGCTGTCGATGCTCAGCACCAAGGGCAACGTGGGGGTGGTGCTCGAGTACGGCGGGGAAGGGGTGCAGGGCCTCGGCGTTCCCGCTCGGGCCACGATCGCCAACATGGGCGCCGAAATGGGGGTGACGACGTCGATCTTCCCATCGGACGAGGTCACGCGGCGGTTTCTGAAGGCCCAGGGCCGCGAGAACGACTGGCGGGAGCTGTCGGCCGACCCCGGGGCGCGCTACGACCGCGTCATCGAAATCGATCTGGCGGCGCTCGAACCCCTGGTGGCCGCCCCGCACAGCCCCGGCAACGTCATGAGGCTTGCGGACGTCGAAGGCCTGCGGGTCGACCAGGTGTGCATCGGCTCGTGCACGAACTCCTCCTACCGGGACATGATGACGGCGGCCGCCATGCTGGGAGGCCGCAGCATCCATCCCGACACCAGCCTCGGCATCGCCCCCGGCTCGCGCCAGATTCTGCGCACGCTTGCCCGCAACGGGGCCCTGGACCAGCTGATCGGTGCGGGCGCGCGCATTCTCGAGAGCGCCTGCGGATTCTGCGTGGGCGTCCACTTCTCGCCCAAGAGCGGCGGGGTTTCGGTGCGGACCTCGAACCGCAATTTCGAGGGCCGTTCGGGCACCCAGGACGCGCGGGTGTACCTGTGCAGCCCCGAAGCCGCCGCCGCCGCGGCCCTAACCGGCCGGCTCACGGCGCCGGAGCGCCTGGGGATCGCCTGCCCGAAAATCCAGGAGCCCGAGGCTTACGCCGTCGACGACAGCATGTTCATTTTTCCCGACGCCGGCCGGAAGGAGGCGACGGTCTTCCGCGGCCCCAACATCGGCGAGCCGCCCCGCAGCGAGAAGATGACACGCGATCTCTCCGGCCGCGTCATGATCAAGCTCGGCGACAACATCACGACCGACCACATTACGCCCGCCGGCGCCCGGCTGAAATACCGCTCCAACGTGCCCAAGTACTCCGAGTTTGTCTTCGAGAACGTCGATCCGTTGTTTTCCAGGCGCTGCCTGGAAAATAAAACGAAGGGGATCCACAACATCATTGTGGCCGGAGAGTCTTACGGCCAGGGCTCCAGCCGCGAGCACGCCTCCATGTGTCCGATGTACCTGGGCGTCAAAGCGGTGATCGCCAAGTCCTTCGAGCGGATCCACTCCGCCAATCTGGTCAATTTCGGTGTGTTGCCGCTGGTGTTGCGGAACCCGGCCGACTACGACGGAATCCTGCCGGATGACGGCTTGAGCGCGGAAAACTGGCGCGAGGCCGTCGCCCGGGGCCAGGCGATCCTCGTCCGCAACGAGCGCTCCGGGGCGGCGATCGAATGCCGCTGTGCGCTGACCGAAAAGCAGACCGCCGTGGTCCTGGCGGGCGGCCTCTTGAACCACATCACCTGCACGCGATGACCCGTTCCGGAAAAGGAGATCTCAGCATGGCCAAGATCAAGGTCAAGACCCCCATCGTCGAGCTGGACGGCGATGAGATGACCCGCATCATCTGGGCGATGATCAAGGCGAGGCTCATCCTGCCCTTTCTCGACGTGGATCTGAAGTACTTCGACCTCGGGGTGCAGAAGCGCGACGAGACCGAGGATCAGATCACCGCCGCGGCCGGGCAGGCCATCCAGCATTACGGCGTCGGGGTCAAGTGCGCCACCATCACCCCCGATGCCGAGCGCGTCAGCGAATACCGCCTCAAGAAGGAATGGCCGTCGCCCAACGGGCAGATCCGTTCGATTCTGGACGGAACGGTTTTCCGCAAACCCATCATCGTGCGCAACATCATCCCGGCCGTGCGCAGCTGGAAAAAGCCCATCATCATCGGCCGGCACGCCTACGGGGACATCTACCGGGGGGTCGAGCTGAAGGTGGACCGGCCCGGCAAGGTGGAACTGGTCTACACGCCGACGGACGGGCCGGAAAGCCGGGTGCTGGTGCATGATTTCAAAGGCCCCGGCGTGGTCATGGGCATCCACAACCTGGAGAAATCCATCCGCTCCTTTGCCCGGTCCTGCATCAACTACGCCCTGAGCGAGCGCATCGACCTGTGGTTCTCGATGAAGGACACCATCAGCAAGAAATACCACGCCTTCTTCAAAACCGTTTTCGCCGAGGAGGCGGCCGCGGCCCAGGCCGATTTCGAGCGGGCCGGGATTCGCTACCGCTACATGCTCATCGACGACGCCGCCGCCCAGATGATGAAAAGCGAGGGCAACATGCTCTGGGCGGTGAGCAACTACGACGGCGACGTTTTTTCGGACGTGGTGGCCTCCGGCTTCGGCAGCCTGGGCATGATGACCTCGGTGCTGGTGTCCCCGGACGGGAAGTTCGAATTCGAGGCCGCCCACGGCACGGTGCGGCGCCACTATTACGAGCACCTCAAGGGCCATCCCACGAGCACCAATTCGGTCGCCTCGATTTTCGCATGGACGGGCGGTATCAAGAAGCGCGGGGAGTTGGACGGCACGCCGGCGGTGGCCGCCTTTGCGGAGAAAGTCGAGCAGGCCGTCATCGGCTGCATCGAGGCCGGCATCGTCACCAAGGACCTCGTGCCCCTCATGGATCCCCGGCCGGACGGTTACCAGAGCACGGAGGGATTCATCGACGCCGTGGCGGCGCGGCTGACGGCTGCGTAACTCGGCCGATCTCGGCGCTGCGCTTCATCCCGCCGCCGCTGCGGCGTATTGAAAGCACGCCTCACCCCGGGGGATTCGCACGCCTTGATACCGGCCCTGTGACCAAGCCATCGGGTCGAATTGATTTTTGCGTGTTCGTCCGGGAGGAGCCTGGTACGCGCATCAGGACCGCGGCGGCGGCGGGACCTGCGTGCGAAGGACGCCGGGCGGATCCTGAAAGTATTCCCGCATGGCCATGACGGCATAGGCCGCCGCGCGGGTTCCGATCAAACCCTCGTGGGCGACGACCACGGCCACCACCAGCTGCTTGCTGCGCTGGGGCTCGCGCGCGTAGCCCACGAACCAGTCGTAGCGCGTCTCCCCGGTCCCATCCCCCATGGAGCCGGTCTTCCCGCCGATTTCCAGCCGCGACAGCACCTTGTCGCCGTGGTGTTTCTGAAATTCCTTGTGGGCGGTTCCGGACTGCACGGTGGCCTGCATCAGCTGACGCAGGACCTTGGCCGTGTCCCGGTCGATGGTCTGATCGCGGTAGACCGTTCGGCTCTGGTAAACCGTCTGGCCGGCATCGTTGCTGACCCAGTCGACGATCGTCGGCTCCACCCAGCGGCCCTGGTTGAGGATGGCGGCCGCCATGGCCGCCCCGTGCAGCGGTGAAATCCGCGTCGTGCGGTTGTAGCCGCTCGCCACCTCCGCCAGCTCAAACGCCCCGCCGGCCAGTTCGATCCGGCTGGGGCGCAGCGGCAGTTCGAACTCGATCTCGCGATTGAATCCGAAGGCTTCCGCGTAGGCTTCGATCACGTCCTTGCCGAGAAGGTTCGCGCCGAGCCGGCCGAAGACCGGGTTGACGGACTGGGCGAAAGAATCCCTCAATGAGAGCTGGTTGGCGTTCTTGGGCGGCCTGGCGTTGATCTGGGATTTGTAGAGCGTGTAGCGGTCACCCGAGAAACGCATCATGTCGCCCGGGTTCAGATCATGGGTTTCCACGGCCGCGGCGGCCGTAATGATCTTGAAGATGCTGGCAGCGGGGAAACGGCTGTCCAGGCAGGGGTTGCCGTCCGGGTTGGACTTGTCGTAACCGGCCATAGCCAGGACCCGGCCGTCGGCCGGCTCCATGGCCACGATGCCGATGTAACGCGAGTTCCGGCGGTCCAGCCGCGGAACGAGGGCCTGCTGCAGGTCGGCATCCAGCGTGGCCTGCAGCGTGAAACATGCATGGCCGCGCCGGAACTCGACCCGGTTGTCGGCCCGGTTCAGGAAATTCACTCCGGCGATGAGCTCCTGTACGTCCTGCTTGGCCATCGGCCGCGGTGTCGCGCGTGGCTTCGGCGCAACCGGTTGAGGCTGCAGCCCCTCGCGCGCGGCCGGCCGGAAGCCCGCCATGGCGACGACGATCCCCGAGACCAGGACCAACCCGGCCGCTGCCGCCGCCAGGGTTTTCCAGCCGCGCCGGGCCGCCGTGCGGCGTCGGGCGGGCGGCCGTCCTCCAGCCTGCGGCCGGCGGCCGGCGACGGGAACGGCTGGAGCGGGTTGGCATCGCAGATGGTACATAGGGTCTCCTTATGAAATTGGAGGCGACGGAACGCGGATCCGTTCGAGGAGCGAGCCGACATCCGGCCGGCCGCCCGTCGCCACTGATCGGGTAATGCAGGAATTGCTGACGCCGAGATGGCGCGCCACTTCCGCGCCCGAATAACCGATCTCCCGGACGGCGATCCACGCCACCGTATAGCGTGCCAGGACCACCGGGCGCCGGCGGCTTCCGGAACACAGCTCGCCGGGTGAAACCCCGTGGCAGTCGCAGACCTGGCGGCAGATCCGGTCGATTTCCGGCCGCGCCGTCACAAGCCCCAGATGGCGGCGCTGGCGTTCATCCAGCCGATCGATGACGGTGCGCACGAAGTCGACGTCCCCGAGAATCCTCTGGTCGCAGGCCGTCGCCGCGCTACGCCGCCGCAGCGCCGGGACGGCCGACCATCCTCCCCGGCTGCGCACCAGCCCTCCGCCGACCCGTTCCGGTTTTCGCCCGACCCCGATGCCGGCGCCCACAAAACGGCTGTATCCCCGCCGGGCCTGTGAACGGCTTTCCCCAAACGCGGCGAGAACATAATCGGTGTCCTGCCAGGGCCGGCTGATCCGGCCTTTGATGGCGCTGTGACCGCAATACGGGTAATCCGCGAGCGCCTCCAGGCTCTCGACCAGACCGGCGCGCAGGGGGTTGAGGTGGATGTAGCGGACCAGTTCCTTGAGATAGCGATCCTCCTGGCAGACGATCGATTGGAACCGGTTCTGGAACAAGTGTCCGTGCCGGCGCCGGCGCTTGTTGAAATTGACGGCGTATCCGGTGAGCAGCCGGTGCATGCTGATGGACAGCGGCTGGAGCCGGGTCTTGCAGAGCAGGTGGAAATGATTGGGCATCAGGGCCCAGGCGTAGATGTCCAGTGCGCCGCCGTGGGCCAGCGCGGCCAGCCGGTCAAGAAAATCGGTGTGGTCCGCGTCGTCCAAGAAGACGTTGCGCCGCTCGATGCCGCGGCCGATCACATGATGCAGCACCCCTGAAGCGTCTATCCGTGCGGATCTGGGCATACCACCAGCATATCAAAAAGGGCGGTGCAAATAAATCATTTTCTGCATGAACGTCCCTAAGCGGCGGCGGGGGCGGCTGATTTTCCCTGCCCGGAGCGTTTCGAAACATCTTGCCTTTTTCAGCGAATTTCATTTTATTCGTACCGGGTTTCGTTGACGCTCATCGAAAGGGGGATGTCCGGTGGCCAATCCAAGAACGGCTTTCGTCGCTGTTGCGGTATGCTTTCTTTCGGTCCTTCCACCCAGCGGCCCGCCGGCGTACGGCGCCGGAAGCCCGGATTCGGGAATCCGCCTGACCCTTTACACCGAAGCGCACCAGGGCGCTTTTCACCTGCTGATTCCCAAGGATTGGCGCACCGAGGGCGGCATGCTGCCGAGCGGCGCCGAATGGAACCTGGTCGACCGGGTCGAGACCAACATCCGCTTCCGCGCCACGAGCCCGGACGGCCAGTCCTTTTTCGGGTGGTACCCGCGCTTCTATTTCCAGGACCCCGCGGTCCTGGCGCGCTCGAGCGGCGGCGTATTGCAGCCGCAGCCCGGCCAGGTGATGAACGGATGCTGGCTGTTTCCCTTCATGAACGTCGGCCCTTACGTGCAGCGCATCGTTTTCGGCCACCTCGCGGCCCAGGAATTTCAAAATCCCCGCATCATCGGGGCTCCGGTCCCATCGCCCGAGCTTAAGGCCTGGGTGCCCCCGGCGGCGTCGCGCGCGGACTGCGGCTATGTCAACTTCGAGTGCACGGTGCGCGGGATTCCCATGATCGGCCGGATTTACGCCATTCTCTACGACCTCCACGGCACGCTGTGGTCCGCGGTCGGCACGTTCGGCTGGGTCGCGCCCAAATCACGCTGGCAGCAGGATGAGCGCCTCATGGAAATGTGCATCCGCTCGTTCCGGCTGGACCCGCAGTGGGCGCAGCGCGCCGCGGCCGCCAGCCGTCAGCGCGCCGCCCAATACCATCAAGTGATCCGGGACATGAATCGGATCGACGCCGAGATCACCCGCAACCGCAGCCAGACGCGCAGCGATATGCAGGAAGAGGCCTACAAGGTGCTGACGGGGCAGATCGAGACCTACGATCCGCAGACCGGCCGGCAGAAATACCTGCCGATGTACCCCCACGCCTGGACCGACGGGCGCGGCAATTACTTCCTGCGCGACACCGACGACGGCACGCTGCCGCTCGAAAACGCCTCGGAATGGCGCAAGCTCAAGGTCATCAACCGGAACGACCCCAACGCCCGGCCGCCGCAGTAGCCCCGGGCTTTCGCGCGGGTTGACAAGTCCGCCGGAAACCGCGTATGGTTTTCGCCCGATGCAGCGGCGCGGCGCCCGCCGCCCGCGGTGCGCCCTGCCGAATCCTGCTTCCAAGCGGAGGAAACGATGTCGGACATTCTCGATGCCATCCAGGCCCGGGACCCCTGGGAAAAAGAATTCTACCAGGCGGTCAAGGAAGTGGCCGAAAGCGTGCGGCCGGTTCTGAAACGCCATCCCCATTACGTCCCGGCCGCCATCATGGAACGAATCACGGAGCCGGAGCGGACCGTGACCTTTCGTGTGCCCTGGGTCGACGACCAGGGCCGCATCCGGGTCAACCGCGGTTATGTGATTGAAATGAACAGCGCCATCGGCCCTTACAAGGGCGGGATGCGATTCCACCCGTCCGTGAACCAAAGCATTCTCAAGTTCCTGGCGTTCGAGCAGGTGTTCAAGAACGCCCTGACCACCCTGCCGCTCGGCGGCGGAGCGGCCGGCTGTGATTTCGAGCCCAAGGGCCAGTCCGATGACGAGGTCATGCGTTTCTGCCAGAGTTTCATGACGGAAATGGTTCGGCATGTGGGGGCGCACACCGACATCCCGGGAGGCGACATCGGCGTCGGCAGCCGGGAGATCGGCTATCTGTTCGGGGCCTACAAAAAGCTCACCAACCAGTTCACGGGCGCGCTGACGGGCAAGGGGCTTCAATGGGGCGGCAGCCGGTTCCGCCCGGAAGCGGCCGGCTACGGGTGCGTCTATTTCGCCGCGGAGATGCTGACCACCCGCGGCATGGCCATCGAGGAGCAGACCTGCCTGGTGTCCGGCTCCGGCAATGTCGCCCAGCACACGGCCGAAAAGCTCATCCAGCTGGGGGCCCGGGTGGTGACCCTTTCGGATTCCAGCGGGCATGTCTTCGACCCGGACGGCATCGACGCCGAAAAACTGGCTTTCGTCAAACGGCTCAAGAATGTCCGCCGCGGCCGGATCCGGGAATACACCGACCGGTACGCCCACGCCGTTTTCACGCCGGCGGATGCGTCGCTCGACCACAACCCGCTCTGGGGCCATCGCGCGGACTGCGTCTTTCCCTGCGCGACCCAGAACGAGATCGGCGAAAAGGACGCCTACGCGCTGATCAACAACAGCGTCAAGCTGGTGTGCGAGGGCGCCAACATGCCCTGCAGCTCGGAGGCCATTGCGGTTCTGCTCGGCAAGAAAATCCTCTTTGCGCCGGGCAAGGCGGCCAACGCCGGCGGCGTTGCCGTGAGCGGGCTGGAAATGGTGCAAAACAGCATGCGCCTCAGCTGGTCGGGCGAGGAAGTGGACGAACGCCTGCGGATCATCATCCGGGAGATCCATCGCACCTGTCTGGAAGCCGCCGAGGAATACGGCACGCCGGGGAATTACCTCAACGGCGCCAACATCGCCGGCTTTGTCAAGGTGGTCAACGCCATGGTCGATCAGGGCGTGGTGTAATTGACACCCTTCGCGTGCGGGCCTACTTTGTCGGTTACGGCGCCGCGGCATGACGCGGCCCGCATGTGAAAGCCCGAAGGATGCCTGCCCTCGACCGCCTGGTTCAGCAAATCCAACGCAACTGCGACATCTCCGATGCCCAGCACAGCGGCATCTTCTCGATCTGCGGGCTGGCACTGCGCTTGCGGGATCTCTTCAAGTGGGAGCGGGGCCTGGAGCCCTGGGAGGAAGGCGATCCAACGGCGGTGCTGGAATGGATCGGCGTCCGCGAGGCCTACTGGGAAACGCTCGTCGGATCCGAGCCGGGCGAGCTTGCGGTCGAGGGACGGTCGGTGGACCCTTTCGACACCGCGACCGTCAACGCCGCACTGGCGCCCCACCGACTCTACTACGGCGCGGGCTATGCCCGGGGGCTCAAACCGACTTTTTTTCTGGCGGCGATCGAAAAGGAGCAGGATATCGAAGGCTGCCGCGTCTACCGATTGGGCCAGGAACGGTGCCGCGATCTGCTGACGCTGCCGGCCCTTTCCCAGAACGGCACCATCCTGCTGCGGCGCCGGTCCGCCGGCAGCCTGCTGTGGGACCAGATCGTCTACGCCGCGCCGTCGGCTCAACGATCGCTGGACGCGGCGCTGCGTGCCTGCGGCATCGCCGACCGCCGGCCCTCCGAGCTGCGTCGGCAGTGGGACGATCTGCTGCGCGTGCAGGAGGAGATCCACCTCCACCACGAGTTGGGCGAAGTCCACGAGAGCGGTTTCCGGAGCGAGTGCTGGCGGGAGATCATCGGCGCCTTTCCGTCGACGCGCATCGAACTCCTGGCGCGGCATGTCAAGGACCTGCTGGCCGACACCCACCCGCTCGGCCCGCTCTGCCATCTCGCCCGCACCCGCAATGCCGCCGGACTGAATCTCTATCTCGTCTTTGCGGACCGCCTGACGCGGAACCTGTTCCCGGCGCTTGCACCGGCGGCCGATGAACTCCTGCGAACCGGGGACTGGGCGGCCCTGGAACGCGCCGTCGCCGCCGGCCGCGCGGCGGCCCGGCAGTATGCCGACACGATCGTTTCCGTTTACGATGACGCCCGGTCGCGCCGGGATCTCGCGCAGGTGCCAGCCGAGATCGAACGCCTTCTGGGGCGCTATCTGGACGGGGAGTCGTAAGGGCGGCCCGGGTCGCTTCCCCTCTCTTGACAAGTTTTCTTCTATGCTTATCATTCTGCCAACTCCGAACAGAGCCCCATGTAATGATCTGAAATAATACGGAAAAAAGGAAGTTCGGATTTTCAAGAACGCGCGGAACCGTGCGTATGGCAAACGTGGTTTGCCTAACTTAACCTGCGGCGCAATCGCGCTCAAACCCATTACCAAGGAGGTAAGCAATCATGAAGATCAGGCCGATGAACGACAGAATCTTGGTCGTGCGGGTCGAGGAAGAAAAAAAGACCGCCGGAGGAATCATCATCCCCGACACCGCGAAGGAAAAACCGCAGGAAGGCAAAGTGATGGCGGCCGGGCCCGGCAAAATGGGCGAGGATGGCAAACGCATCCCCATGGAGCTCAAAAAAGGCGATCGCGTGTTGTTCTCGAAATATGCCGGCTCGGAAATCAAGATCGACGGGGTCGAGCATATTTTCATGCGTGAAGACGACATTCTTGGAATCTTGGAATAAACACAAGGAGGAGAAGTAACATGCCAGCCAAAATGATTTGCTACAGTTCTCAGGCCAGGGAGAAGATGCTCAAAGGCGTGAACGTCCTGGCGGATGCCGTCAAAGTAACTCTCGGGCCCAAAGGTCGAAATGTGGTCATCGACAAATCCTTCGGATCGCCCACCGTGACCAAGGACGGCGTGACCGTGGCCAAGGAGATCACGGTCGATGACAAGTTCGAAAACATGGGCGCCCAGATGGTCCGGGAGGTCGCCAGCAAGACCAGCGACGTCGCCGGAGACGGGACGACCACCGCGACCGTGCTCGCCCAGGCGATTTACGCGGAAGGGCAGAAGCTCGTGGCGGCCGGTAACAACCCCATGGCGATCAAGCGCGGCCTCGAGAAGGGCGCGGCGGTGCTCGTCGCCGAGCTTAAAAAAATGTCCAAGGCCATCAAGGGCAAAAATGAAATCGTGCAGGTCGGCAGCATATCGGCCAACAACGACGAAATGGTCGGCAAGCTGATCTCCGAAGCCATGGACAAGGTCGGCAAAGAGGGCGTGATCACGGTCGAAGAGGCCAAGAGCATGGAGACCACCCTTGACGTGGTGGAAGGCATGCAGTTCGACCGCGGCTACGTTTCTCCGTATTTTGTCACCGACCCGGAGAAAATGGAAGCCCACCTGGATGATCCCTATATCCTGGTTTTCGAAAAGAAGATCAGCGCCATGAAGGATATGGTGCCGATCCTGGAATCGGTGGCCCAGAGCGGAAGACCGCTGCTGATCATCGCCGAGGATATCGAGGGCGAGGCGTTGGCGACCCTGATCGTGAACAAGCTACGCGGCACCCTCAAAGCGGCGGCGGTCAAGGCACCCGGGTTCGGCGACCGTCGCAAGGCCATGCTGGAGGACATCGGCGTCCTGACCGGCGGGCAGGTGATCTCCGAAGACCTCGGCCTCAAGCTTGAGAACGTGACGCTGAGCGATCTGGGGCGCTGCAAACACGTGCGCATCGACAAGGACAACACCACCCTCATCGACGGCGCCGGCAAGAAGGCTGACATCGAGGGCCGGATCAACCAGATCCGGGCGCAGATCGAGGAGACCACCTCGGACTACGACCGCGAAAAGCTGCAGGAGCGTCTGGCCAAACTGGTCGGCGGGGTCGCCGTGATCCACATCGGCGCTGCCACCGAGACGGAGATGAAGGAAAAGAAAGCGCGCGTGGAAGATGCCCTCAACGCGACCCGGGCGGCGGTGGAGGAAGGCATCGTCCCCGGCGGCGGCGTGGCCCTGCTGCGCTGCATCGAAGCCCTCAACACCATGAAAGCCTCGGGCGAGGAAAAGGCCGGAATCGGCCTGCTGAAGCGCGCCCTGCAGGAGCCGCTGCGCAATATCGCCCAGAATGCCGGTCTGGAAGGCTCGGTGGTGGTCAATGCCGTGCTGGAAGGAAAGGACGCATTCGGGTTCAACGCCGAGAGCGGCAACTATGAAGACCTGATGAAGGCCGGCGTGATCGATCCCACCAAGGTGGTGCGGTTCGCCCTGCAGAACGCCGTGTCGGTGGCCGGTTTGATGCTGACGACCGAGGCCATGATCGCGGACAAGCCGGAAAAGAAGAAGAAGGGGTCGGCCGCGCCGCCCATGGATGACGACATGTATTGATGACCGATTCATAACAAGGCCAAATTAGAACAAACGGAAGGGCGGGTCGCAAGACCCGCCCTTCCGTTTCGAAACTGACTGACCCAGACCAGGGCGGCACCCGGCCGCCCTCGCATTTTTATAGGGAGCGGATCTCCTGACGCATGAAGACGGTGTAGGACAGCGCAAAGCAGACCACGGTGATCGCCACCAGCGAAATGATGTGCGGCATCACCACCAGGAGGCTCTGGGCGAGCGGCAGGGGACCGGAGAAGCGCGTCATGGAAACGGCCTCCATCGGACCCACGGGCAGGGTGCTGCGAGTGGATTTGCGCAGGGGGTCGATCACGGTCGCCGTGGCGTCGGAATAAAGCTCCATGGGCGACGCGAGCACCACGTATTTGACCAGTTCGGCCCGGCGCGCGGCGGACTGCGGGTTGAGCTCGGCGTCGCTGGCCAGCGTGTTGGCCAGAATGCTGGCGCCGATGGTGATGAAGAAAGAGAAGAAAATCCAAAGCGCCAGGCTGGCCAGCGCGGAGGTGGCGGTGCTCCGAAACACGATCGAAAACAGGATGGCGGCCCCCAGCCAGAATGCGATGTACACGACGCTGATCACCAGGTAGGCGAAGATGCGCCAGATTTCCTCGATCCCGGGGACGATCCCGACCAGCATCAGTCCCAGGCCGGTGATCACGAGCACGATGGACAGGAGCATGACCCCGATCAGGACGACGCCGGCCAGAAACTTGGCGTTGATGACCACGTCGCGGTAGATCGGCTGGGCCAGAAGCTTGCTCAGAGTGCCCTCGTTGCGTTCGCGGTTGATCGAGTCGAATCCCAGGATGAGGCCGACCAGCGGCCCGAAAAACGCCACGAACTGCACCAGCGAGAACATGGCCGCGGGTTCGGTGAACAGCAGGAGGAAGACGAACTGAGGCTTGAGCTGGCCCTCCACTTCGCGGATCTTGATCCCCACCATGTAGGCGCTGATCAGGCTCACCATGGCGATCAGGGCGAAGAGAATGACGAACCGGTGGCTGGCGAAATGATCCGCCAGCTCCTTTCTCAAAATGGCGGCGAGACCCTTCACGGTTAGCCCTCCAGGAAGTACTTCATGTAGATTTCTTCGAGAGTGAACTCCTCCCGATCCACGCCGAACTTTTCGCGGGCGAGCTGGTCGATCGGTCCGTTGGCGACCATGCGGCCCTTGATCATGATCCCCACGCGATCGCAGATCTTCTGCACCTGGTGCAGCTGGTGGCTGGAGAGCAGGATGGTCATGCGCTGCTCGCGGGCCAGCCGCTGGATCAGGTCGCTGATCCGCTGGGTGGCGTCCGGATCCAGCCCGAGGGTGGGCTCGTCCAGAAAGGCCACCCGGGCGTCCCGGATGAGCAGCTCGGCGATGCCCAGGCGCTGGCGCATGCCGCGGGAGAAGGCGGCGATTTTCTTGGGAGGGCCTTCGTCCGCCAGGCCGACTTCCGTCAGCGCGTTGTCGATGCGCGCTTCGGCCGCTTGGCGGCCGATCCCGTTCAGTTCCGCCACGAACCGCAGCATCTGCCGCGCGGTCAGGTCGGAGTAGAACCCCATGTTCTCCTGCAGGTAACCGACCCGGGCCTTGACCTTGATCGGCTCGCGGGCGGGGTCGATTCCCAGGATCCGCGCCCGTCCGCCGGTGGGTTCGGTCAGACCGAGGAGCATGAGCAGCGTGGTGGTCTTGCCGGCGCCGTTGGGCCCTAGAAAGCCGAAGATCTCGCCTTCGTTCACCGAAAAGGTCAGATGATCCACGGCCACCTGATGCCGGTAGATCTTGGTCAGGTCTTCAGTGGCAACGACCGGTGCGGGCGTCATGGTCAGCGCCTTCCCAGCATGCGGAACAAGCCGAACAGACCGGCGACCACGGCCACGATGATGCCGATGCCGACCCAGCCCCATGCACCGGAGGCTTTCACGCTCGTCCGGAACTCCAGCGTCTTGGCGGCTTTTTCGCCCTCAACCTTGACGCCGACCGAATAATCCCCCACCAGCGCTTCTTCGTAGGGCGTGATGATCATCTCCACCTGCTTGAGGCCGTTGGGTTCGATCAGATCGATGCGTTCCGGCTTGAATTCGACTTTCCAGTTCTCGGGCTTGAACGTCATGAACTTGATGTCGTGGTTGACGGCGCTGCCCGTGTTCTTGACGAAAAAGGACACATTCGCGGCGATTCCCTGCCGCGCCTCCAGCGACAGCAGGCCGGAAGACGTGCCGGCATCCAGGGCATAGGTCCCGGTCAGGATGACCGTCAGGTTCGCTTCGGTCTTGGCGTCCCCCGAACTGACCCGCAGACTGACGGGGTATTCGCCCGCCGGGGAATTGAGCGCCGGCTTGACCTCGACGGCGATGGTCTGATTCTGGTTGGCCTTGAGCCGGATGCTGGAGATGAATTTGGTTTCATAGGCCGGCTTGAAGTTGATGTCCCAACCCTTGGGGCCCTGAGCGAAGAGGTCGAAGATGGCCTCCTTGTCCAGCCGGCTGTCCACTTCCACCGAGAACTCGAAGGCTGCATCCGAAGGGCCGCGGATCACCGGATAGGAGGTGGTCAGCTTCACGCCCTGGTCCGATTCCAGGGCCTCTTGTTCCCGGACCAGGGTCACGTTGATTTTCTGGGCCATTTTGAAGCGGCCGTCGCGGGTCTGGGCCTCCACCGCGAAGGTGTAGTCGCCCGGCGGGAGCTCCTTGTCCGGCACGGCCTCAAAGGTCAGGCTTTTCTTGTCGTCCGCCGGCACATGGACGCCGGTCACGGCGTAGCGGTAGGTCTTGATCCGGGTCTTCCACCCCTCGGGGGTTTGCGCCACCCGGACATCCACGGTCTCATCGGTGCGGCCCTTGTTGATGAAGGTGAGGTCCATGCTGACCTCCTTGCCCTGAGCGCTGATGACGCCCGGGTATTCCGCGGCCATGAGGATGAGCCGTTCGGGCTTGGGAGCGGCGTCCGTTTTCTCGGCGCCCAGCGCAAGGGGAGCGAATAATGCGAGAATGCCAAATGCGATGAAGCCGACGGTCGGGTGGATTCTGTGCATCGTGCCTTGACCTCCTTGATGTTCCGGCGGTCGGGTTCGCCGGGAGCATGCATCCATCTGGTTGCGGTTGTGCGACGGAACGTGTCGACTGCGTTGCCCGTCTCGGCGACCCGGACGGGACGCGCATCGAAGCGGCGGTGCCCGAGTGGCGTTGAAATTTTAATCACCTTGCCCCGACTGTCAAGGCACCGCCAGCGCTTGGATGCCGCCGCCGCCGGGTTCACCCGGGTTGCAGGAACGGGATGAAACTGATATCCAGTTTCACAGCCGCCGCCTTCAAAGGACATCGATTTCAAAATCCCCCGAGTACGGCACCCATGCTTGCGCCCGACCTTGAAATGTTGATCGCCGATCCGGGCGGGCTGACGTCCCGGATCATTCAGACGCTGGATGCACACGCATCCGGTGCGGCGCTGTACGATGAGACCGCGGCGGACCTGGCGGCGACCTCCGCCGTATTGCTGCTGCTGGGCCGCGGCGGGGAGGGCGTCGAGCGGCCGGACGACATCTGCCTGATCTTGAACGAGCGCTCCGCCCGGGTGCGCCAGGCGGGCGACCTCTGCTACCCGGGCGGCAGCGTGTCCCCGCGGTTCGATTTCAACGCCGCCCGGCTGTTGGGGCTGCCGTTCGGCCCATTGGGCCGCTGGCCGCGGTGGAAATACTGGCGCCGCGAGCGGTTGCCGGAGTCGCGCTGGCTGGCGCTTTACCTGGCCACGGCCCTCCGGGAAGCCTTCGAGGAGATGCGACTCAACCCGCTGCGGGTGCGGTTTCTGGGGCCGCTGCCGCATCATCGTCTGGTCCTGTTTCGGCGGCTGATCTATCCCCTGGTGGTTTGGGTTCCCGGCCGGCAGCGCTTTAGGCCCAACTGGGAAGTGGCGCGCATCGTGAGGATTCCGCTGCGGCAACTATTGGACCCGCAACACTACATCTGCTACCGGCTGACCATGGCGCTGCCCCCGCCGGCGACGGACCCGGTCCGCGACGTGCCGGCCTTTCGTTTCCGGTCGCCGGCCGGCCATGACATTCTGTGGGGGGCGACGTTCCGGATCACCATGGCTTTCCTGCAGCGGGTATTCGGTTTTGCGCCGCCGGAATTAAAGGGCCTGCCGCGGGAGGACGGGCATCTGGGCAAAAGCTACCTGACCGGCGAGCGCGCATTTTCGTCCCGGGTCGACTGACGTCATCCCGTGCGCTCATCCCGGGGGCCTGTTGACGCCGGATCGGACCTGTGCCTATATGACGGAGCCCATATTATTGCCGAAGAGAAGCCGCTGGTGCCGCCGATGGCATGCGGACCGCTTAAGGTGACTGAACGATGCCGAACCCAAAACCATGCTTGCTGGTAGTCAAGGAATCCGCCATTCACGGCAAGGGGTGCTACGCCGGGGAATTCATTCCCGCCGGCGCTTTTATCATCGAATACGTGGGCGAGCTCGTTCCGGCCGAAGAGGCCTACCGGCGCGAACAGGATTCGAGCCGAAGCGGGATTTACACGTTCTGGACCGGCGACGAATGGGCGATCGACGGTTACCGGGAGGACAACACCGCCCGCTTCATCAATCACTCGTGCACCCCGAACTGCGATTATCGAATCGAGGGCCAGCGCGTGCTGATCCATGCCGGCCGCGACATCGCCCCGGGCGAAGAACTCAGCATCGACTACAGCTACGGCGCGGACGGCGAGATCGTTCCGTGCGTTTGCGGCGCGTCCGGATGCCGGGGCCGGATCAACGCCATATAATTGAGGCCATCGCATGAGTGAGACTCCCTTCATCTTCGCCCTGCTGGCGCTGATCTACGCCGTCATCATGTTCCTGCTGCCTTTTTTCGTCATGCGCATCCGGCGCGAGGTCATCGCCATCAACAAAAAAATGAGCCGCATCGAGGATCTGCTCGCTCAGCTTTCCGCCAAACAGCCTCCGGCCTCGGCATCGCTGCCAAAAAGCGACGACCGAAGTCGGTTGATCAAGGTTTGTGAGAACTGCGGACGCAAAAACTCGCTGCAGGACGCCAAATGCATGGGGTGCGGTGAGCTTTTGCAGTGAGACCCGCGTGTGTGGCGCCATGCCCATCCGGCCAGCCGCATGCCGATTCGACTGAAACGCACCATTTCCTGATCGCCATTGAAGGGGGACCGCATGGAACGAAAAATTCGTCGAACGGACAGGGCCATATCGGAAAGCGAAGCAAAGAGCCTATTGGAAAAAGGGGAATTCGGCGTCCTTTCCACCGCCTCTTCGGATGGGCAGCCTTATGGCGTGCCGATCAACTATGGTTATGATGGAAATGTTATTTATTTTCATTGCGCCAAAGAAGGGCACAAGTTGGAGAACCTGGCCACGAACAGCCGGGTGTCCTTCTGCGTGGTCGGGAAAACGGAGATATTGCCCGAAAAATTTACAACCAACTATGAAAGTGCGATCGTGTCCGGGACGGCGTTCGAGTTGGTCGATGATGAAAAGCACATCGGTC
This sequence comes from Desulfobacterales bacterium, assembly GCA_030834695.1. Classification (GTDB taxonomy): domain Bacteria; phylum Desulfobacterota; class Desulfobacteria; order Desulfobacterales; family SpSt-501; genus SpSt-501. The sequence continues at coordinate 508 of JAUQXK010000053.1, read as the reverse complement.
TGCTGGAAATCGTAAAGAAATACTCGCCCGGATTTATAACCGAAGGCCAGAAGTACATCGAAAATGCCGCTCACAAGACCAAGGTATACCAAATCGTGATCGAATCGATTACAGGGAAATCAAGGAAGTGATTAAAAGTTGTCCAAAGGAAAAAACTCGGAAAACGTGTGGCGGCACACGGCATTGATTGCCCGGACCATTGCCGCCGATGGCGGCCAAAAATAAAAAGGGCTGGAGATGGTGTTCATCTCCAGCCCTTTTATTTTATGGTAGGCGCTGCTGGATTTGAACCAGCGACTTCTACCGTGTGAGGGTTATAATTGGCTATCAACTATATGAAATGATAATAAAGTTTTATGATAATACTGGGTATATTTTATTTTGTATGACCAGGGGAAAACGAGGCGTTGTTGGGCAGGTTGGCAGACTGCCTTCTGCACTGCCCTGGCACTAAATTAATGGGTTGGTTTATTCCGAATATAGCGACTTTTTTTCCCTGATTTTTTAT
>JAUQXK010000052.1 GCA_030834695.1 Desulfobacterales bacterium | reverse complement strand
CGCAACGCCCTGAAAAGTATTTCGCTTTTCCGGGCGTTGCGGATCGAATGCCTAAAACAGGTTTTGGCGGGCTGCTGTAAGTTACGGACAGACGGTAATGTTTCTGTTGTAAGAATCCGTAATCAAAGTCGCGGGATCGGTTGCGTCAATTTGTAACGCACCGGATGCTCCTGGTAGCTGTCCAGTTGCATACCTTATGGCATATTGATTTTCGAAAAGGAGGGAACCCAGCTGCTGGAAGATGGTCGTCAGGTTATCGGAGTTCTGGGCCTCGAAAAACCGGCCGTGCGTGTCGTCGGACAGCCGGCCGAGGAGGCCGACGTTGATGGCATACGACCCGATTCCGATCGCGAAAACCGGGATGCCGTTGGCCTGCGCCAACGCGACCACATCGTCGTAGCTGTGGGTCGAAAGCTGGCCCCCGGAGCCGTCGTCGTCGATGCCGTCGGTGATGACGATGATGGCCTTGCGCCGGTTTGCACGCAGGCTCGTGTCCTCGATCGCCTTGTAGATCGAATCCCACAGGAGGGTGAATTCGCCGCGGTCGAATGCGGCGGTAATGGCCGCGGCCAGGGCATTCTTGTCCGAGGTGAACGCCTGGACGACCTCGTACTCGGTGGCGAACTTGATGACCTCGGCGTCGTCCACATTCCTCAGGTTGTTCACAAAGGCCACCAGCCCGGTTTCCATGTCGCCGACCGTGTCCGCGGAATCGGTTATGCTGGTGCTGTAGTCCATCAGGGCCGTTACGGCGATCGCCGGCAGAGAAGCCGACCCGGTCGCCACGCTGAATGTAACGGTGTCATCTCCGAATTCATTCACATCGAAGTCGAAGGCGTCCAACCCGGCGACGGGATAGCCGCCCTGGTCCAGAACCGAGACATACGCCGTGATGTCGCCTGTCGGGCAGTCGGTCTTGTCGATCTGGTTGGTAACCACTTCCAGCGCCGTGAGCTCCGACGACACGCCGCTCAGGGCGACGACGGATATCGGGGTCCCGCTGTCGTTCGAGTTGACCGCCACCCCCGAATTGAAGGAGCTGTTGGATTGGGGCTGGAACGTCACCTCGAAGGTGCAGGTGCCGCCCGCCGCGATGGTCGGGGATGCCGTGTTGCAGGGGTTCGAGCCGCCGCTCACATTCAGGCTGAAATTGACCGCGTCCGTCAGGGCGATGCCGGACACGCTGAGCGCGGCCGAGCCGTTGTTGTTGATCTTGACCACCAACGGTGCGGGCGTGTTGCCGGTCGTGACCGTGCCGAAATCATAACTTGCCGGCACAACCTCGATATCCGGGCCGCCGCCCCCGCCGCTCCCGCCGGAACTGCTTCCCCCGCCTCCTCCACCGCACCCTGCCAACAGACTAAGAAGAATCAGAATCGCCGTTACGCAACACGCCTTCATGCTGTCCTTTCTCATAAATACCCTCCTTTTTCCGCCTGCGTTGCCGTTTGTTGAAGCCATCCCCTGATTCCGATTGCACATGCACCTCGTTTCCGATCCGAACGACGCCGCGCTGCGCAACCTGCTTTGCACGGGGCCGTCAAAAAGATCCCGCCTTATTGCCGCCCCTTACAAAACCGACGATTTCCCTGACCCACCCTTTGTAAGGAGGCAACGTCAAAATGATCAAAAAATAAATCAATAAAGAGACAGCCAAACTCAGCGCGAGCACCGGGTGCTGTGGAACAAGGGCCGCATGATCGTTTGTTCGTACTGCCAGCATGATCGCAACCAAAGGCCCGCCAAAGATAAACAAGGGAGAAAAAAAACTAATGAGGCTGCCTACCTGCTCCGATGGCGTATAGTTCATTTCCCGCATGACGGCGAGCCATATTAGGGCGCAAAGAACCGCTCCGGCAAAACTCGTGCTGAAAGCGATGCCTTCTATGCCCAGACCAGTTTTGACGAGCATGATCGCGCCGCATACATTCACCAGGCAGGCGACCACCACATAGAAAAAAAGAACCGACTGCTTTCCCTTCGCGACGAGATAATTCACGCCGTTTCCGATGATGGAGCTGAAAAAAAGCCCGATCAGAAGTATTCTGGCGGAGTCTATGCCGGGCAGATAATCCCGGAAAATCAAATCGTACGCCACCGGCAACACCAGCATCACGGCGGCTATCAACACCGGGGTGGTCAACGACATCACCTTGATCGGTATGATGACGAATTCGGCCAGCGCCTTGGGGGCCACATTTTTACCCAGCCCTTCGTTGATCTTCGGGTAGAATACACGGTTGATGGCTTGGGGCAGGAGGATGATGCTGTAGACGATGTTCAAGGCCAGCGCATAATGACCCGTGGCTGCCTTGCCAAGCATGGAACCCGAGACCAGGCGGTCCAGGGAACTGCTGAAAGACAAGGACCACCATACGATCGTGATGGGAAACCCGATGCGTATGGCTTCCCAAATTTTCCGGGTGTCGAAATCCGCCTCGAGGGGCCCGCAGGATCGAAAGCTGATCAAGCCGGAGAAGAGGCATATGGACAGCTCCGCTATCAGCAGGGCGATCACCCCGCCGGTCAAGCCCCAAAGCCAACAAAATAGAGTCAGGAGGATGATCGTGGCCACCGCGCGAAAGGTATCCACCATGCTGTAGTTCCTGAAATTTTGGTGCGCGGCGAAGCGATGGTAGAAAAATGCCGAAAAGAGACTGGTCGACCCGACCAGCAGCATGACTCTAACCTGCTGGATCGAAACATTGAGCGGATTCAGGTCGGTGATGAACGTCAACCCGTTGCACAGCAGAATGAAGCCGGCCCCGAGAATGATGGAGGCAAACACGCTGTTTTCGACCGCCCGGGCCCTGTTGATCTCCGCCTGGCCCTTGTAGTACGGATATTGACGCACCAGCGTTTCCACCGTCCCCAAAACCGCAATCGGCGTGTATGTCGGGATGATCAGCAGCAGAGCCCAGGCGCCGTAATTTTCCGGCGACAGGAGCTTTGGCAAGATAAACGACGAGACGAATCCAACCAGTTTTGCAAAGACCGTCGCCGACAAGACGTAGGTTATGTTGCTTAAGGTCTTATTCACGCCCGGCGCTTCCCATCCATTTCTGCCTTGACTCATCATACCGCTTGACGATTTTTGCCGGCGCGCCAGCCACAACGGTATAATCCGGAACATCCGCATTGACGACCGAGTTGGCGCCGATTACACAGTTTTTGCCGATCGTGACCCCAGGCAATATCACAGAATTCTGGCACAACCAGCTGCCGGCCCCGATCGTAACCCCGTGCACTTTGGTTATGGGTTGCTGCGAAATGGGCAGGCCGACATCTTCATAGCCATGCAGGTGATCGGAAATGAAAACATTCCGCGCCATCAAGACATAATCTTCGATGACGATCTGATGAGCGGCGGAAATCGTGGAGCTCATGCCGATCGATACATGGTTCTTGACGATCAGTTTAGGGCTGTTTTTCGGACGATCCTCCCCGACCGCTTGGATCCAGCAATTGGGATGAACCGTCACGAAGTCCCCGATCCGGACCATTTTCAAATTGCCGAATCTGAGAGGGGGATAAACGGTCGATCTTTTCCCAACCGAATTAAAGCAGGAGGAAAGCAAAAAAGTGTATGTCTTCGCTCGTATCCTCTCCAAGATGTGGAGCAGATTCTCCATTAAACTCTCACAAGCGCGTATCGGAATTAACAGACAGAAAAACCGCTATACGAAAAAGGACCTGGAGGGGTAATCGAAAATGAGAAATGTAAATCCAAACTGGAAGTGATCGGAGTGGATATAAGAAGTCAGGCTGTTACTGAAAAATGAGGTAAGATTTTAGACCGCCGAGAGAATTCATCCAACGCAGGCCGACATGCCGCACGCCGAGAGAAAGCCCTTCTGGCCAACGGCAGGGGGACGATTGGCCCATATCCAGTGGATGCGGTCCAGGAACTCGATCGAGTTCCTGGACCGCTGACCCTATCTGACCAGCCGAAGGTTCTGAGGCCGTTTCATCCCTTTCCCCTCGAACGGTCCAATATCCCAGGCCGGGCCAAGCGGCCGGGTGTCGTCATTCTTGTCAATTGTAAAATAGTCGGACAAATCGACACCCTTGTCCGTTGCGGCGGTGTCGGTATCCGTCAGATGAAAATCATTGTCGTTCCGATAGGCCCCGTACGAAATGAACGACGGCTGCGCCGTGCTGCTGTGCGGTTCATGTGATGCAATCCAGCTGGATGCGGATTGCGCTGACCCGAGATAGTTCACATACGCCCCGCCATGATAGATGTTGTAATCGATATCGAACGAGCGGCCCAGGTTATCGCCGATAATCCTCCAGGCCGGGTTCCAGGAGGCAAGGCTTGAATTGTACCAGATATTATTCTTTATCTCATTCCCGGATCCCGTGCACCCACTGGAGCAGGTGATGCGGATAGATTCAAAGTTGGGGTTGTCTACAAAAAGATTATTGAAAATCTTCACGTTCGTAAGCGAGCTCGAGCAACTGTAGAATCTGATAAACTCCGGGTAGGGGTCGATGGCCGTCTCGATCCTGAAGACATTGTTGTAGATGTAAATGTTGGCGGGATCGAAGTTGAAGTAGCTTGCATCCGAATCGAATCCGGAGTCTCCGATGTTGACAAACTCGTTGTTGTATACTTTGACGTAATCCCCGACGCTCTGTATGAAATCGCAATGCTGCCCGGAGGTCGCTTGAGAGGTCATGTCCACTCGGAACGTGTTGTCGTATATGGAGACGCCATGGCCGATCTGCAAGCCGTCGGGCCCGTATTTGGTCGACGAATTGGCCAGCAGGCCGATGTGGTTGTGATGGATTTGGTTCGCATCCCATGTTCCTTCGCTCTGAACGAATCCGATGCCGCTGTCACCGCGAATGTTCGTCAGGTTACAATAGGCAACGATGAAACCCGTGCCGTAGGAGGATCGGAACCCATTGGAGCAGTTGTCGATGTTCACATACTGCACGGTAATGTAACTGCCGCTTGCCGCACTGACCGCTTTGGCAGCCGTATTGTTCCCCGAGTTTCTAACATTTTTGATGGTCAGCCTTCTGGACGAACCCACACTCCCGTCAATGGTGATGTAGCTGCGGCTGTTGCATTCAATGGCGCCGCCGTCCATCGATTCACCCAAAGAGGAAAAATCCATTATGACTTCGCCATTGTGTCCGGCATCCTGCCCGACCCGGATGGTGATCCGGCTGCTCGCCGTGCCGCTGGCGTTGACGATGAGCCGGCTGGTGTAAGTCTTGGACGTGCTTCCGCCGCTGATGTACAGCGTGTCTCCGGCTTTGACACCGTTTGAACCCCAGGAGACGTTTGAAAGACTCGTCCATGCGTTGGCCCATGAAGTGCCGTTGTTGGCACCGGCCGCATCTCTATCGACGTACCAGTTGGCACCATAAGCATGAGCGAAAGAAAGGCTCAGAAACAGTGCAATGAAAGCGATCTTTTTCATAGTAATTCCTTTCAAAGAGGTACTTCCGCTGGGTTGGAGACTTCCCCAGCCGGAGCGTCTTCATAGACGATGGTTCCTGCGATGGCGGCCATCATCCAATACAAATAAATACTGATTTGATCGAAGTAGGAAACCGAAAAAAATGATATCATGTGCGCAAACAGGGCGGCGCCTAAGCACCACAGATATTTTGATACATCTTCCTGGTCTTCGAATCGGATCAGCGCCCGGCCCAAATACTTATAACATACGACAAGAATGCTTATGAACAAGGACAAGGTGACAAGGCCACCGGTTATGCCCTCTTCAACGAATTGATTTGTAAAATCAGCCGATTCCTCACTCCCGATGGCTACGGTGTAGGGGAACCACTCAGCAGTATTAGCAAAACTTGTGCCTGCCAGCCACCATATATCAAAATTTTCAATCACCTTGTTGATCAACTCGGATCGGTGCCAGCCGCCGCCTCCGGCCAGATCTCCGATCCTTGAAAAAAGATACCAAGCCGGCGCGTTCATATATAGATGCAGCACCAGCACTCCCAGGCCGATTCCCCATCTCACAGCCCACATATGTCTGCGCAGTTTCCACGCGCACAATGCCATCACGCCACCGGCGACGGCCATGAGCGGGCCGGTTGAGGCAGACGTGATGATGACGATCAGGCAGGAACAAATTGCCAGAATGGATAAGCCTCGGTTGTCCCGATTCCACAACATCGAAAAAAACAACGGGACCGCGGTTGCGGCAAAAGTTCCCGCTAGTATGGGGTGCCGGAAAGGTCCCTGGCATCGGAGGCGCCCTTCGCGGATGATTGCCTGTTCGGATACCCCTCCGAAAACACTGAAAAGATTGTTCTCCGTAATTGATTCGATGAGGAAAAAAAATCCGAGGGGGATGATGATGGCGGCAAACCATTTCAGGTTGTCTTTGTAGTCTTCGAAATCTAGAGCGAAATATCTGAACAGAAAATATAATCCGGCTGTGTTAAAGATGAACCCCAGCTGGTATTTTAGTGCGCTGATCGTTTGCTCGCGGATAATGAAGATCAACGAATGCGCCAAGATCCATAATAAAATGACTTTGTCGAGGCTGTTGAATTGGATCGCATAATTTTGTCTGTCCAGGAAAACCTTCAACCAGCCCATCAGAATCACGATGCGAAGGACATAAATGTTGAAATCCAACACGACGATCCTCTGGCCGAATGTCATGTACGCCCCGATGATGAAAAAGGGGAGGGCGGCCAATCGCCTGGGCAAGCAGAACAAAAGGACCGACATGGAAGCTAAGAAAAGCCCCCCAAGGAGATTGATGTTTGTTGCGTCTTCAACCATGATTGGTGGTAATGCCGTTATTCGATAAGAACATGCGACTGCCCGAGCGGCGCCTATCTGGGCTTGAACTGATCCTGGGGTGACTGAGCCGGGCGATCGGGCCGGAGATCACATAATCTGGCTGCCGGCCCCGTTCCAGGACGAGAGGACACAATTCAGTTTCCCGCAGATCCCACGCATGACTTCACCTCCCCGTCCAACGGACGAACGGGCACCGGCTCCAGTCGATCGTATTGTCGGGTCCACTGCTCTAGTCCAAGCCCCCAGCGAAGGACACCCCACCATTTCCGGAATACGGACCTCCACCTGCGGACTCCGCTCCTGACCCCCCAGGCGGGGAAAAGAGCCACGAGAAGGACCATGCGGATCACCGCCATCCCACACATGGCCGCCCGATAGCAGTTGCTGTAAAGGCGACCGCGGGATTTTCGCAGGAACCGGACCATCGACTCTCTCACCAGCACATTGGAGAAATTGCTGATGGCCCGATCGGAGCTGCCCCCGCCAAAATGAACGACTACCGCCTGGCTGACGTGGTAGTTGCGATGGCCGGCGAGACGTGTTTTGTAGCAAAGGTCGAGGTCTTCTCCGTACATGAAGAATTCGGGGCTGAACCCGCCCACACATTCAAAGACATCTTTCCGGATCATCAGGCACGCCCCCGACACTACTTCCACTTCCACCGCATCAGATTTACCCTCGGTAAGCACGGCTGTCCCCCAAAGACTGGACTTGGGGAACCACGACTGCAGCGCATCGGCATCGAGAATCTGGTTGAGCACGGTGGGCAGCGCCTGCACGCAGCTTTTCTGCAGCGAGCCGTCGCTGTTGAGCAGCCGGCAACCGACGGCTCCAGGACGGTCCAATCTGCAAAACCGCTCATAGAGACGGTCGATTGCGCGATCCTTGATGTCGGTATCGGGATTTAGGAACAGCAGCACCTTCCCCTTGGCATGCTTGGCGCCGAGGTTGTTGGCGCGACCGAATCCTAAATTACTCTGGCTCTGCACGAAAATGACCTCTGGATATTCACTGGCCAGCCTCTCGCCGCAGCCGTCGAAAGAGGCGTTGTCCACCACGATGACCTCGTAGGCCGTTCCGGATGTCTGCTCACGCAGCGATTGAATACATGCATGCACATAGTCGGCGGAGTTCCAGTTTACAACGATAACGGACAAGTCCATAAGATAGCTATTTCCGGATGGTTGACCTGAAAGCGATATTCTTGATTTGTTCCTAATGGGATGCTTCTGACTATAGATCTGGAATTCTGATGCCCATCGCGAATTGTTTCAATCTTAAGAGCTGCTCTCTGCGCAGGAACAAAACAACATCCCTGTTGACAACCCGCGGGCACCTTTCAACCAGCAATTTGCAAAAACTAAATAACCTTACAGCGGCGAACACCCCATAGGGTTTCAACTTTATTCTTCGAAGGCATTTTACAATCTCAAAAAGCGGATGAGTCCCCAGGCTATAATCCATTTCGCCCAACCGCTTAGCTTCCTTTATGACACCACGCCTCATGTCGCTTGGTTTGTGATGGAATGCCGGAACAGTCGGGAAGGCTTTCACCTCCCAATTACGCATTCGGGCCACAATCTCGGCATACCAGTCTTCACCCCCTTGAGGCATGGGTATAAGGTCACCGATATCGCGGTAGCATTCATATCGAAAAAATTGAATTCCACCCGCCACCGACCATGGAGAATTCGCCTTCCTGCTTTTAAATTCACCGTTTGGGGACTCAAGGATATATCCGCCGGCAATGCCCAGTCTTGGGTTTTTTTCAAACTCACCCGTCATAATTGAGTAGTAATGAGAGGGCAATGTGATGTCGGCGTCTAAATGGCCAATATAATCGAATCGCCTATCGTTTAACCGTTCAAGTCCTTTTTTCAGCGCAAAAACTTTTGATGAGAATCCTACATTCGAAGGGGTGGGTTCCCTTCGCACCAGATGGATCCAGTGATTGAATCGGGCGTAGTCTCGAACGATCTCCTCTGTTCGGTCGACAGAGCCATCACTGACAATAACCCAAAAGTCGGGTTTGACGCTCTGGCCGATAACCGAATCGATGCATTTCCCGATGTAATCTTCCTCATTTCGCGCCGCCGTGATGAGCGCATAATTTGGCTGTTTTTGGCTGCTAAGATTTTCCATTCTCATTTATCGCATCAAAGGCATAGCAAATGCCGCTTCTCGGTTAATTTCGGCCGCAATGGATTTCATTTCTCGAACTTTAACAAAGACTGCCGTTGCATATAGCTTACGATATCGCTGTCACTGGGGTCTAGTGGGCGTGCATCGAACCCTCTCGACCTATGGCGCCTGCGCGCCTTGGATTCCAGGCGAATAGAATCCAACCCAGATGGTATGGCCTGGTTTCATAGTCAACCGCGTCGGCCGGAAAAATGCGATTCAACCCCGGCATTCTGCATGCAGGGTGCAGCCGACTGGCAACCGCCTGGAGATACCGAGAGACTTTCTTGGGCTCTCGCCGGCCTACTTTCCGCCATATGAGGTCGACGGCCTTGTCGACCAACGGGGAATTCACCTCGGCGGGGTGGCCGATCCAGTCGAGCCCCTTGGCGATGCCATCGGCATGGTTCCCGCCGCCGGCTTCGTCCAGGGCAAAAAGCGCCATCGGCGCCATCCCGTCCTGGTGTACGGAATAGACGGGGTAATGTTCGACCACTTGGCCGGTCCGGTAGTCGTAATGCCACCACCACTGCCCGGCCGAGCCCTGAAGCCTGCAAATCAAATCGGCACAGCCTCGGGCGGCATCCAGGGCGGATGAGTCTCCCCAACGCCTCGCAAAGGTTGAAAGCGCGTGGATGGGATAGACCATATCGGCAAAACAGGACACATGCGACCGGAGCCGGCTGCCGGCGTCGCCGATGGCATGTGGGAAGGCTCCCGAATCGGGGTTGAAGGCCTGGATCAGACGCTGCGCCAATTTCCGCTGCAGGTCTTCGGCTATAGGACCTTGCTCATGGCAGAGTGCCTCCAAGGCCCATGCAAGCTCAACCGTCGGATAGGCTTTCTGGTCGGCCTTCAGATCCGCCAGCCGATTCAGTGCGACTCCGCGCTCGCCGTAACCTGAAGCGCTGGCGGCCCATAAGGAAAGAGCGATGTTGCCCAAATTGTCGGCTCGGATCGCGTCATTGATCAAGCGCGCGCAGACTTCGTGCGGGCTGAGCCCACCGAGACATTTGCGCACGATGGATTCATCTTCATCGGCCAGCCCGATCATGGCAATGGCGGTGTACCGAAGGCTCAAGCCCTGGGGAACGATTCCGCCGCCGGATCGGATGAACCGAAAAACGAACAACCGCTCCTCGGGGCGAAACATGCGTTGAAGCCCGCGAAAGGACATCGCACGTATCTCGTCGATCATCGCCAGCCGCATCCGCAGGGGCTTCAGCCACGCTGCGTCCTTCATGATCTTCGCTTCCTGCTGCATATTCACCAATGTAACCCTTTTCACCTGAAGTCTGTCATTGCCGGTTGTAAAAGTTCATGCACCCCTGCCACTCTGTTCGGCGACGCCTCTCAGTACCGCTACAATTCTTTCGGCGGTCTTTCCGTCCCAGAGCTCAATGGCCCTATCCTTGGAGGCCTGCGCCTGCATGGCCCGGTCCGCCTGCTCTCCCAAATTTTCGAGCGCACACAGCCGGTTGGTCCCGTGCGTAACGGTGATCGGCCTTTCGGTATTCTCCCTGACCGTCAAGCAAGGGATGCCCAGGTAACTTGTTTCCTCCTGGATACCGCCGGAGTCTGTTATGACGAGCCGGCAGTTGAACACCAGGCTCATGAACCGCACGTAATTCATGGGTTCCGGCAAGAGCAATCGGTGCCCGTTCATCATCGAAGGCAGAAGATTCGTCTCTTCGAGTTTCTTTCGGGTTCTCGGATGGACGGGGAAGACGAGGGGAAGCTTTTCCGAGATGGCCTGCAACGCGCTGCACAGGTTTTTCAACACCGCTGCATCATCCACATTGGAAGGGCGGTGCAGCGTCACCACGCCATAATCCCCGGACCCAAGGCCGAGGGAAAGATGGGTGCTCTGGGCTTCGATTTTTCCTCTCAGCATCTCGAGCGAATCGATCATGATGTTTCCGACAAACTGTATTTTGGCCTCGGGCACTCCTTCCCGCAACAGGTTCTCGACCGCGTCCCTGGAGGGCGTCCAGAGCATGTCCGCCAGGGCGTCGGTCACCAGTCGATTGACTTCCTCCGGCATGCGCCGGTCGAAGGAACGCAGCCCCGCTTCGAGGTGGGCGACCAAAGGCCTCCGCACCTGGCCGGCTGAACCGTCCGAGGGGTATGAGACCTTGGAAGCGGCCAAGGTGGCTGCCACGGTTGAGTTCACATCCCCGACCACGATTACCAGATCGGGCCTCAGCTCATAGATGATCTTCTCATAAGCCACCATGACTTTAGCGGTCTGTTCGGCATGGCTGCCGCTTCCCACGCCCAGATAAATGTCCGGCCGGGGCATCCCCAAGTCCTGGAAAAAAGCGTCGGACATGTTCGGATCATAATGCTGCCCCGTGTGAACGATGACGGGCTCCGCCCACGGTTCCTTCTTGAGCGCATGGTAAAGCGGCGCCACTTTCATGAAGTTCGGACGAGCCGCGCAGACGAGATGAATCAGCATGATGTGCTAAGCCTCTTTGTCTTGGTGAGAAATTTCGATTGCCTACAACCGGCGGCCTCGGGCATCCGCGGAACCGCCTTCGCCGATGAAACCGGTAAGGGTCGCCATGATGGACTCAAGGGATCGCGATTCCGATCGCTGATGATCCGGTTTTGAATCGCGTTTGCGAATGTCGATTTTGCTCTGCACGTCCTGAACGGATGTCAGAAGCGTCAAGCGGCCGTTGGATTCGAGATATCGATCCACGGCGCCGATGGGGCCGCGAAAAATGCTGTAAACCGGCACACCCAACGCGGCGGCTTCTCGGTTCATGGTGCCGCCGCCGCTCACGACCAAATCCGAATACCAGATCAGATTGAGGCCGTCCACGACATGCGAGGGAATCACTATTTTTTCGGCCTGGATGAGTTCCGGCCATTTTTCCTTTATCCACGCGGTCTGTTTGACTTCGTTTCTCGGCAATATGATCATTTTTATGTTGGGCACGGCCCCCAACCGGTTCAGAACCGCACCAAACAGGCCTTCACTCTCGGCGTTGTGGTAGTGTGCTTCGGTCGCCGGCGGCCGGATGGTGACCACGATGTTATCATCGCCCAGCCTGAGTTCGTCCTTTATCGAGGGGCTGGGCTCGAAGAACGGAACATAGACGTCCTCCTTGATGCCCGGGTAGCTGCGGACTCGCGCGGTATCCGCAGGCGAGATGCTCGCCGCAACCACCTCGGGGAAAATGAAAAGGGTGGGCTTCGAAAAAGGAAGGTTTCTCCCGAATTCGTAGTCCATCAAGATCACCGAGGGGATTCTCAGCAGATTGGATGCGAGCACCATGGCCCGGGACCCGTGGCATACCGCAGCGGCGGGTTTGACGCGGGCGGCGATCGGCATCAACTGAACCGCCCGGATCAGAGTCCCAATCACTTTGAGGGCTTTGTTTTTCCCGTAGTGCCTACCGATCTTCCGGTACTTGACCTTATAGTAATCGGCGAGCCCGCAGGTCTGAGCGCAATCTCGCGCCGTAATGAATACGTCATACTTCTTCTCGGCAAACCGTTTTATGATTGGAGAGAAAAACGGTACGTGCGGCGAGTTGTCCAAATCGATCCATATGGTCTTGTGTCCACTATTTGATTTCATGATCCCATGCCCGTTCAAAAAATGTGGTTGAAGGTTATGAGCAGGGCATAGCCCGCTCGGCGGGAATACGCTTGGGCCGAACATGGGTAGCCCAGAAATTCCAGACTTCGGACGGCAATGCATGCCAATACCGTTCGTTGAAATGGCTCTTGATATATTCCAGAAAAGCTCTGTAAAACGCTGCGGGGTATTCCTCATCCTGGCATGGTCCGGACCCGAAGTTCATGTAATCCGGATGGCTGTTCAGCAGGGCCATCCCCCTGTTGGAAGCGATCCAGTCCAGCTTCAGCTTCCAAAGATCGATGCTCGTCTCGCCGAGTATGACAAACAACGTAAAATCCTGCACCAGGGTGTACGGCAACTCCAGGAACCCATGGCCGGGCGATCGGCCCTGTACCCAATAGGGGAAAATGGTGCCGGCACCGTCGGATTGGGGCTCAAAGGGGTCCGTATCAAAGGTAGAGATGCAAAAATCCATGTCCAACTCGTGCATCCACTCGTGGTTGCGCATCATCGAAGGCGCCGTGAATGACCGCGTGCCCCATTCTTCCAAATAGGCGTTGATCCGGGGCGCGCTTTCGCTGAAGATCTCCTTGCAGCTGAAAAGCTTGCCGTCGTGCTTGAGGCCGTGGACGCCGATCCCGAACCCTCGCTTCTTGAGCTCGCCCAGCAGGCTGACATCGACGTTGGCGTAGCGCTCCGGCACAAAGTTGAACTGGGAACGAAAACCCATCTCCTCTTCGAGATCGGCGAGCTGAAGCACCTGGTGATATCCCTTGCGGGTATCCACGTCGTGCGAGAGCACCAAGCCGAACTGCTTGCCATCGGGCCAGCCGGGCCAATCCTTCGGCGGCTTGCCTGAACTCGGGTCGATCGGCCAGATGTGAGCGTATTTCTTCCGCTTGTGTTGGGCGATTTGGCGCCGCAGGAAAAGCTGCAGCCTTCTGGGAATCATTGGCTTGAGGGTATAGAAAAAATGGTTTTGAAGCCGATCAGCGCTCATGTTTGCTTTCATCATCCCATGTGGCGGTAGAGTAAATTGCCGGCCATCCTCAACAACGGCACCGGCATCCGTCTGAAGATGCCATTCAGCTTACTGGCTGAAGTCGTGTCGGCCACGAACCGATTGCCTCTCAGATCGTATCGATAATAGTTCAGCGCGCTTTCCGAAGCCCCCCAGCCCCGTTTGAACTGCAAAAGACCTTCGTTCTCGGGCTCGGTGCGTCCGAAGCTGAAGCTCCGCACCGCATGGCGGCAACACCAGCGAATGGCTTCCCACATGACCAGGTTGTTCGGCCGGAGGTGCTGTAACCGCCGATCCGATGCGCCGTATTTATAAATCGCCTGGTCGCGGTAAAGCGCGTACACGGCGCCTGCAATCCACCGGTTTTGATATCCTGCCAGCGCCACAAAGCCCTTGCCGGTCGCGATGATATGTTCGTAGATCTTCGCAAAGAACGACCAGGGCTGAGGCGGCAACCCATGATGCCGGCGGGTGCCGCAGTGCAGGTCGTAGAAAGTGGCCACCGCATCCCGCGAACGTTCGATGGCCACCGTAACGCCTTCCTTTTCAGCTTTGTGGATGTTGCGACGGATGTTGGGCTTGAAACGCCGGCTCACTCCGCTTTCATCGGGGCTCAGTTCCAGGGTGTGAACATAATGCTTCGCGGCGGAGGCGGCGTTCGGCAGAAAATCGGTTCCTCCCCTGATCTCGATATACTTCCAACCGGACCTCCGCCCGTATGCGATCGATTCGTTGAGCAGCAGTTCGAACGTCTCCTGATCCTTGGCGACCGGATGGCATTCGTCTGAAAACGGCAATGACACCCCCCGCTTTCCGGTCAGGCAGCTCTTGATCGCCATCAGCGCCATCAAGCCGTTGAGTTTGCCGCCATCGACAACCGTAAAATAGTGTGGGGCGTAGCCATAGGATTCACTCAGCCCTCTGGCCCAGGCGGACGTGTGAAAAAAAGTGGTTTGATCGCTCGTTTCGAGCAGCGAGTCCCATCCGGGGTCCTGCAACGGATTGATGACGGAAACGTTCATGGCGTTGATCGATTGGGTGCGTTGGGTGGTTGGTTTGAGTTACGGAGTCAGGGGGCGTATCTGTTTACGATGTTTGTGCATCGACGGGGGGCATCTTGAAGATCCTGCCGGAGGCTTTCTCGAAACGGTCCCCGTGAGCTCAGTGCTAATCCGGAGCGGCGAGACTATCGCAGTTTTCGGATCATCTTGGCCGGGTTTCCGGCAACGATGGTGTCCGGCGGCACGTCCTTGGTGACCACACTGCCGGCGCCCACAATGGCGCCCTCGCCCACGGTGACCCCGCAGAGGATGGTGGCGTTGGAGCCGATGGAGGCGCCCTTCTTGATGGTGGTGGGGATAACCTGCCAGTCCGCCTCGGTCTGCAGCATCCCGGAAGCCGAGACCGCACGAGGATACCGATCGTTGGTGAACATCACGCCGTGGCCGATGAACACATCGTCTTCGATCGTCACCCCTTCGCAAATGAAGCTATGGCTCTGGATTTTGCAGTTCATGCCGACGGCGGAACCCTTCTGGATCTCGACGAAGGGACCGACCTTGGTGTTGGCGCCGATGCGGCAGCCGTATAGATTGATGAAGTCGCCTAAATACACATCTTGGCCGAGCGTAACGGTAGATGCGATGTTTTTCATGAGTCCTCTATCTCCTTGCACCCTGCACCTTAAACCCTGAGCCGTTATTACAGCCCGACCGGCAACCCTCTGTTCTTTAGCGACTCCTGAGCGGCGACAAGAACCTTGACCACCTCAAGTCCTTCGCGCCCGCCAGTCATGGGCCTTTTTGAGTTCGAAATGCAGTCGACGAAATGCGCTGTTTCAACCGCCAAGGCTTCTTGATCTTCCAGCTTCGGCGAATACATGTCCCCTACGCGATACTGGACCTTCAATTGGTAAATCTCTTCCTTGTTGGTTGAATTCAGTTCGACTCCCTTGTCATAGATTTTCACTTTCTCGCTGGGCTGGGTGTCGTCGTAAACGATCATCTTGGAGGTCCCGCCGATAAGTGTCTGGCGAATCTTCACGGGGGAGACCCAGCTCACGTTGATGTGAGCCACCAAATTGCCTTCCAGGTAAACGGTCAGCAGTGATTTGGGAACCAGTCCATTACCGAAGAAGTGCAGGCCGGTCGCTGAAACCGCCTGCTTTCTAAAAGGCATGAGGTAATCCATGATCGAAATATCGTGTGGCGCCAGATCCCAAATGACATTGATGTCTTGTTGAAAAAGCCCCAGATTGACGCGCGTTGAGTCGTAATACATCAGCCGACCGAGTTCACCCTTGTCGATGAGCTGCTTGATCTTCCGAACGGCACCCGTATAGACGAAAGTGTGATCGACCAACAACGTCTTGTTTGCCCGTAGGGCCAGGTCGATCAACGCCTCGGCCTGAGAAACCTTTTCGGTCATGGGCTTCTCCAGCCAGACATGCCGGCCGCTTTCGAGGGCCCTCCTCGCCAGCTCGTAGTGAGTTGCCACGGGGGTTGCAATGGCAACCGCGTCCAAAGTGCGCATGCTGAAAAATTCGTCGGTCGTTTTGCACAAGCGCGCCTGCGGATAAAAGCGCTGCGCCCGCGCCAATCGATCCTCGGAAAAATCGCAGATGGCGGCAAGCTCTATGTCGGGATTGACACTGAAGTTGCGCGCCAAGTTTGGGCCCCAGTATCCAAAACCAATCAGTCCGATTCTAATCATGGTCGTTTCCTACCGATTGCAGAGAAAGGATCCTAAGACCGCTGGGCATCGTTTCCCTTGGGCCGAGAGTCGTTGAAATACTTCTTGATACACGTTACCACGTGCTCGATCTGCTCATGCGTCAGCTCAGCGTACATCGGCAGTGAGATGAGACGGTCGGCGGTCCGCTCGCTGGCCGGGAAATCGCCTTTTTTGAATCCCATGGCAGCATACGCCTTCTGAAGGTGGAGCGGAAGCGGATAGTGCAGGCCGGTGCCCACGCCCTGCTCCGTCAGAAACGCTTGGAGCCCGTCGCGGTCGTCCACCAGGATGACGTAAAGATGATAGACCGACTGCGCGAAATCGGCTTCCTTGATGGCTGTGACACCGGGGACATCCGACAGGAGCTTCGTGTAGCGTGCGGCGTTGGCCCGACGATCCCGGTTCCAGGCTGCCAGGCGCTTCAGCTTGAGGCGCAGCACCGCCGCCTGGATGGCGTCAAGCCTTCCGGTGTAGCCTTCCATATCGTGAACGTATTTGCGGCTCTGGCCGTGCTCGCGCAGCATACGGATGGTCTGCGCCAGTTTTTCGTCGTCGGTCACGACGGCACCGGCATCCCCGAAAGCGCCGAGGTTTTTGCCGGGGTAGAAGCTGAAACAACCGGCCAGGCCCATGCTGCCGGCCGGACGCCCCTTGTAAGTGGCCCCGTGAGCCTGACAGGCATCCTCGACGACCACTAACCCGTGCTTCCGGGCGATTTCCAGAATCGGATCCATGTCCGCCGTCTGGCCGTACAGGTGCACCGGCACGATGGCCCGAGCCCGGGATGTGATTCGGCTCGGGATTTGCCGGACGTCGATGCAGCCGGTAGCCGGGTCGATGTCGACGAACACGGGCGAGGCGCCGGCCTGGGTGATGGCTTCGGTGGTGGCGATAAACGTGTGGGGCACGGTGATGACCTCATCCCCGGACCCGACCCCCGCCGCCATCAAGGCCAAGCGCAGGGCATCGGTTCCGGAGCTCAGGCCGACGCAGTGCTTGACACCGCAGAAGGCGGCAAATTCTTTCTCGAAGTCTGCGACCGGCGGGCCGCCGATGAAGGCGCCGGCTGCCATGATATCTTCGAGTACCGGTTTGAGCTCGGCTTCTATTTGACGGTACTGGACTTTAAGGTCGAGAAATGGGACCTGCATAGGGGCTCCTGGAGTCAAGGGTGGTCTTTCGCTGCTGAGGTCAAAGCCGGAGCGCACCGCATGGTGCGCGGTTCAGCGAAAAAAAGTTGCATGGCATGAAGGCTATGATCATCGCGGAGGAGTAAACCGCCGAGCACGGCAACGCCGGAATTTCATGACACGGAAGGGCGGCATGCAGAAAAAAAACTCGTCGGCATCCGTTCTGCACTGAAGGATACGAGAGGGTCCGCCGGATAGGAATGGAGGGACTCCCGATCGCTCAGGGCCATTCAAGTCTCAACGATCTTCTCGGGTTGGATTTTTCGTTTTGACTGCTCAAACGATCTGCGCGCTCAATCCCACAGCCTCCAGGGCTGATCCGGCTGCAGCGTCACGGTCACGTACGCACGGTTCTGCTCGTAGTCGTCGGTGCTGTTGATGGCGTCCAGCTTCTCGAAGGCATAGGCCAATCTCAGGCTCATCCAGCGGGTCACGCTGTACCCCAGGCCGACATCCACCGTATAGCGATGGTCCACCTCATCGTCCTCGGAGTTGAGGAAGTCGGAATACCGGTAGCGCAACCCGAGGTCGCCGAAGAAATCGCGCGTGAAATTGTACCGGCCGATGAGTTCGGCCTGGGCGTAGCGCTCGAAGCCCTGGGTGTCGCCGCTGAAGTCCTGGCTGTCCAGCCCGCTCGAACCGCGCGCACGGATGTTCCAGCGCTGGAAATCCCAGAGCTTGTTGATGTCGGCGTTGATGAAGGGGCCCTGCTGGTCGTCCTCGTCCTCGATCTGCTGGTAATAATAGCCGACGCCGAGGGAGGATGTGAGCGTCGGATCGAATTGGTAGAACACGCCGGCCGAAGGCGCATACACCCAGTAGTCGTTTTCTATGTCCCCGCCGGTGCTGACACCGCCGTTTTCATCGAAATCCCGGAAGATCTGGAGGTACTCGCCGTAGACGCCGAATTCCCGTGTAATCCGCTGATTCAGGCGCAGCCGCCCGCGATAGTTGTTGAAGTCGCTGGAGGTGTCCTCGTCGTAGAGGCCCCGGATGTATTCACCCCCCAATTCCATGCCCGTCCACTGCGTGAACCAGTAGGTCAGGCCGGCGGAAGGGGAAATCTCCTGGCTGTCCTCTTCGGTCGGGTCGTCGTACTTCAGCAGCCCGTGCGTGAACTGGGCGTACACGGTGTCCTCGACGCCGAATTGATGTCTCAGTCGGGCCGTGGCCTGGTTGCGCCAGTAGGTGTCGCGGTTGCGCCGGTTCTGGTCGTTGCCCTGCACGATGATGTTGCCTCTTTGGTCCTCGACGTCGTCGTCGGCCAGCGGGTCCTTGGTGTACAGGAAGTAATTGTTGAGCTCCAAACGCGTCTGCCGGCTGAAATCATGCCAGGCGGTTCCGAGCAGGTTGTGCTGCCAGCTGTCGTACTCGTCATGGTCGGCATAAAACGAGTACCCGGGGTCATAAGAAATCCTCAGGCCGCTCAGCTGCCCTTGCAGTTCGAGCGTGCCGCCCACCGTGACGGTGGTGATGAAGTCATCCATTTTGTTCCGGCGGTCGAGATCGATGTTGTCGTTGTACTCCTCGGTAACGGTGGCACGGGGAGTGAAGGTGAGCTGCGCGGCGGAAGCTGAGCCGACAAAAGCGAACACCGCCACGACGGCCAAGGCGATCAGGGAATCCAGGGTTTTCATCTTTTCCTCCCCGTTCGGGTTGTTGGAATAGTACGGTTGGTCGAGGTAAAGCTCATACCTAAAAAACGCGCCGGGTTCAACCTAAAAACCACCATGATCGGCCAACCTCTTTAATTAAGGCACCACGATGGTATCGTTCGCCTGCAAAATGAGGTTGTTTTCGACATCCCTGCCTTTGACGATATCCTTGTAGTTGATCTTGAATATCTTCTCCTTGGGGCCGTCCTTTCGCAGCAGGATGATTTCGTCCTTGGAGGCCCACTGCGTGAAACCGCCGGCCAGGGCGAACGCCTGCAGGACGGTCAGGTTCTTGGTGAGAGGATATTCACCGGTTCTCACGACTTCGCCGAGAACATAAACTCTCTGGCTGCCCGGGTTGGTGACGGTGACGGTCACGACCGGAGCCGTGACATATTTCGTCAATCCTTTCTGGATGGTTTCGGTCAGCTCCACCGGCGTCATTCCGGCGGCTGCAATGTCGCCGAGCAGCGGAAAAGAGATCTTCCCATCGACTCTGACCAGAATGTCTCGGCGCGTCAGCTCCTGCTCCTTCCAGGTGGCAATTTCTAATATGTCCCCACCCCCGATTCGGTACTCGGCCGATTGAGACTTAGCCGTCAAACCTTGCACCGCCTTGTCCTGGCAGAAAACCGGATGGGCAGCGGTGATCCAACCTGCGAGTATCAATACGATCGTAAGCAACCATCTCGTTTTCATCGTGCGATCCCCCCTCAATTGGCTTGATTGTGGTTTTTCAGAGTTGCCGCGACCCGCGAAGAACCCTGGCGGAGCCGGGATGCGCCTACCATACAGCTCCGCCCGGTGGATTACAATAGTTTCTGCAATCTATCTATCTGAAAATTATTGGTATTTGTTTATTCGGCGGGAATTGCAGATACAGGCCGCAAACGTCGGCAAAACCTACTTCCGGTTCGACTTTCCATAGCCGACGTATTTATAGCCGTAATAGCGCGAGTCCGCTGTCTCCACGCGGTTTACGATGCTTCCGAGTATTTTCTTTTCCCCGACCCGGTTGATCAGGTCGGCCAGCGCTTCTCGCCGGGTGCTGCTGTAGCGGACAACAACCAAGATACCGTCCACCTGCCTGGCCAGAACACCGGTTTCGGCAGCCATGGCCGGCGGCGGCGCATCGATCACGATGAGGCGATCGGGATAGCGGGCGGTGACTTCGGTCAGCAGATTTGCCATGCGCTCCGAGGAGATCAGCTCCGACGGGTTGTTCGGGGGTGGGCCTGCTGGCAAAAGAGTGAGTTTCTCAACTTTGGTGTGCAGCAATAGCGTTGAAAGGGAGCGACCATCGGCCAGATAGTTGCTGAGACCGGGGACCGGTGGGAAACCGAACCGGGTGTGCATCTGCGGCCGACGCAAATCCGCATCAATCAGCAACACGTAGCGATTGATGTTGAGGGCGATACTGATCGCAAGGTTCGCAGCGGCAAACGTCTTGCCTTCTCCCGGAGCCGTGCTGGTCAGCAGAATCGAACGCGGTGGCCGGCCGGCCAGGGGGAAAAGGATATTGGTGCGCAAAATTTTAAACTGTTCCGCCTCGAAGGATTGCGGGTCACGCAATGCAACGAGGTTGCGATCAATGGCCGCATCATCCCAACGTGGGAAGGGGGCTTCATCAAATCCCTTAGATACTTCAGCCGGAGAGCCTGGTTGGGGCTTCGTTGCCGGGACCGACTCCGATCGGAAAAGCACCTCGGCCGGCGCGGATTTCATCAGCGACGGCGTCAGCCTGGGATCCGATACGACCTTCAACGGCGGCGCTGCCGCCGGGACGAGCTGCGGAACCTCCGGTCTAGCCGAGGGATCGCTGATCCGACCCGTCTCTCTTCCCGGCAACGTCGGGGCGTCCCGGAAGGACTCTATGGTTTCGAGCAAACTCTGCTCGGCCTCAGCCCGTTTCACCGCATCCGCCAGTGCATTGCCTTCGTTCGGCCCGGATCCCTCAGCGGGTTGTAGGGTCGTGGTCCGTCGGGGTAGCGCAGCGGCCATCTTTGCCAGACGCTGGGCCTCCTCGACACCTTTGGGGGTCAGCTTGCCGCCGGGATGGATCAACTCGTTTTGCAGAAGCCGTATGATCGTGCCGCTATTACGCAATTCTTCGATCCGGCCTTCGTCCACCACGCCGGTTCCCGGATCGCACTTCAGCAAATGGCCGGTCATTTCATCGTAAGCGATGAGCACATCCATGTCGTCGGCCGTCAATGACAGACGATCCAGCGGCGCCAGAATTTCCTCTTTTTTTTCGCTTGCGTACTTTAAAAGTGCCTTCGAGATCTTCCCCAACGTATCACCTCTACTGGTGGTTGATTGCTGGTTTTCAGCGTGGGATCTTCAGCTCAAACCGTGAGGCGCCCACGCGTTGCGCCGTGTATGGCCGTTGCGGCCGGCCGGATTAGACCGCGATAGCACTCCGGCTTTTCGCCGCCATCATAACCCAACCGGACCATTGGGTCCGTAGCGAAAACGCCCTATACTCCATGAAACGCCATGACTGCGAAAGCGGCGGTGAGAATGAAAGCCACCACAAGGGATGCCGCTGTCGCCATTATTTTCATACGATGCCACCGGTGGTCATCTTCATCGAAGATCCTGGGGACCGTAGTTAGCACGGGCAACCCGATCTCCTCCTCGAGTTTATCCAAACGCCTCACCGATGTGTCCGTAATTTCAAGAACGAAGACCAAGCCCCCACCCAGGCCCAGTCCAGCCAAGACCGTTATCAAGAAAAGCTTTCGATAATCAGGCGAAATAGGCTTCTCCGGAAGCCGGGCGACATCGACAATCTGAAACTGCTCGCCCTTTTGCTTCCGCTCCATGTTAACGGCGATATCGGCTTCCAGTTTACGGTTAAGAAGCGAGTTATATGAGGATCGGATGTTATCGTAGTCCCGCTTGATGGTTAGAAGCTCTTGCTCACGCTTGGGCGCAGCCTCGACCCGACGCTGGTAATCCCGTATCTCCTGGTTCAAACGAACGATATCCACCTCCAGGGCATTGATCGAACCGTTGATGACGGTCTTCTGTCGCACCGCTTCCGCGTTTAGCTGAGCCGAAGTATAACGCCGGACGGACGAAGCGGCATCAACCGGTGCCGATGTTGCCGAATCCGAACCCTGACCCGTTCCCGTCTGTTGCTTCTCAAGCTTTCTAACCTTGGCTTTTAGGCGCACGACGTCAGGGTGCTGGTCCGTATAGCTGGACTGGAGGCCGGCGAGCTTATCCCGGAGTTGATCGAGGCTCATTTGGTCCTCGCTCTCCCGGCCCGGGGTGGTCGGGCCTGGCGGCGGCGCCAGAGCCGCCAATGCGCTCTGCTTGATGGCGATTTCACTCTCAAGCGCTGCCAGGGAGACCCGCGCACTTCGCAGGCTCTCCTCCTTCTGCGCCAGCTGCTGATTAAGCCGCTCCAGAATGCGCAGGTTCGAGTCCAATTGCTCGGGCAATTCGCCCATATTCTTTTCACGAAATTTCTTCAGTAGTTGCTCCTGGTCCTCCAGGCGTTTACGCATCGCCTCTAGCTCGGAGTCGAGAAAATCGCTGGTGCCGACGGCCATCCCCTCCCGCACCTTGAGGTTTTCGTCGATGAAAAAGGTGGCCAGCCCATTTGCCACTTTCATGGTGGTTTGGGGATCATAACCCTGGTAGATGATGGAAAAAGAGTCGGTATCCTTGCTCGAACGGGTGCGGCCCACCTCAACCTTTATGCGCTTGCGTAAAATGGTGAGCTTATCCTCGATCAGCATGCCGCTCGATTTTGCATCCGTGAAGAGATCGAACTTTGCGATGACCCGTTCAAGGTTGCTCCGGCTCATGATCTGCTGGGAAAGCGTGTTGATCCGGTTTTCGACATCCTTGTCGACGACCGGTGTTACGATTTTTTCCGGAACCCTCTGGGGTTGCACGAAAATGAGCGTACTCGCCTCATAGAGTTTGGGCAGCTTAACGGCCAGTACCATTCCGACGAGTATCGCCACACAGAAAGGCGTTATAAGAAACCAGCGTCGACGAGAAATTACCGACAGGTAATGGCCGGCGCTTGGGCCTTCGCGGCGTTTGGCAGTATTCATGGGCATCCTTCCGAATGTGATCTATTTGGGCCTGTAATTTTGGCAGGGTCTACAAGACGAACTGACTCTTAAACCCAAAACAATCTGATTTCATTATAGGTTGACGCTATGGCCGCTGGCTCAATTTCTGGCGATGTCTCAATGGGTGAAACGCATGTCGACCAATTTGATTCACCTGCGGGAATAAAACAGTAGAATCCTCAACCATGTTCTGATGTACCCGTGTGGCTATATTCGGCAGTTTTCCGGAAATATTGATAGAATTCTATGGGTGATCCGCCTTATGCTTTAATGATAGCTTAAATTTTCATAAAAGTTAAGTTTTCACCTGTTCAGCCAATCGTCAACAAGGTGCCTTGGCTAAAGCAATTAGCATGCCGTTAATCAGCAGTCGTCTTCGGTAGTTATCAAACCCTGTATCTACATTTTTAGGGAATAGTTTCAACATGTAAGATCAGCTTATGCTTGCCGAGCGGCCATAATCACACCTAAACTTATTCATTTTGCATCGAAGTGTATAGTTGAATAAATATAATTGGGTAATAAAAGTTATATCATCACTTTTGCTTGTTTTTCAAGTCACCCAACGATAAGGCCGCTGACATGATGCTGGCACTCGTTTGAACATGAGGTGGGAATATCGAGTAAAGCCCCCCTCGGCAGCGCAGACGAAATGCAGAGCAACATGGAAGGAGACCCAACGAGGCCGTTCAGGTTTACAGGCCGCTCTTGCCTGGCGCAGCAGTGTCTTGTAGCATTGTCTTGTACTTGCCTTCCTACACTGATCAGTATATTATGAAAATCCAGCAGACAACTATTGGGCAAGCTATCTCACCCGTATTTTATCTTGAGCAGAGGTGGAAATGGAAAAAAAATTCCGATTGCTGGTGATCGATGACAGCCGGGAAACTGTAGCCGGGCTTCACAGCTTCCTCAGTCAGCAGTACGAGGTGTTGACGGCCTACAATGGACTCGACGGCTTGAAACTATTCGAGCAGAATGAAGGCACGATCGATCTGGTCATCACTGATCTGGTAATGCCGGAAATCAGCGGTGTGGGCGTCATTTCCATAATTAAAAAGAAATACCCGACGACTCCGGTCATCGCTATTACGGGTTGGGGGGAGCAGCCGGGCGCGCTGGCCACCGAAGCCGAAGCCGATATGGTCATCGACAAACCGTTTGAGCTGGCGGATCTCGATCGGCACGTAGCTGCATTGCTTAGCAAGAAAGCGGGCTAAGCCCCTTGAGCTCGGTTTAACGGTTGAACCTTTCAAGTCGGACCTCATACCGTTGCTCGAATTGAGGCGATGAACCGCCTTAGAGGCTCGATAGGAACTCCAACTCTCGGGATTGGGTGTTTTTGGTCCCGATGGCGGCGATCTCGACACGTCGGTCGGGGCCCCGACGAAAGTATAACCGGCCTCGATAGGCGAAGACCACCTCCAAAACCGTTTCACGGTTCTTCTTTCCGAAAACCTTGCGCTTGATGGTGACCAAATCCGGAGTCGCATCCAGCTGATGGATGACCTCTTCGGCTTTAAGCCGCATTTCTTCGTTAAGCTCCATGAAGCCTTCTACCGCGCGCTCGCTCACGAGGATGTTTTTGTACAACGAGGCGAATCGCTTCTGATAAGCGGCAAAGGCCTTTTGGCGGCCCTTGTCCTCACGGCGCTGTTCCTTCTCAAGAAGAGTGAATTTTTCTCTGAACGCCTCGATCTCGGTCTGCTGCGTTTCCTGGAGCGCCAAATTTTCGGCCAGTTTCTTTTCAAGAAGTTCGACCTCTGCAATCAGGTCGTACTCGTTGCGCTCCGCACGCTCGCGCTCGTTCTGCAAGGCCGACTTCAAATTACCGAATTCGCCTACCAACCGTTCCCGCTGCTGCTGCAGCTCGGATAGGCGGACCGTATTGGACTGCTCAAGCGCCGCCAGCCGGTTCATCTCACGACTCCGTTCTTCCTCCTCCCGGACGGTTTTACGGCTGGCAGATCGGTAGTGAACCAAAAGGGTGATCAGGGCGGCCAGGACATAAACGCCCAGCAAAAGATTTGAAATCAAGCGATTATGCCCAAGTTGCGCCTCCACATGCACTGTCAACCCTTCATTCAATAAAGCAAAATTTTCCATGGCTACGCGTCGGACATCGGATGGACCGGGTTCTCGTGTCTCAAGTTGCGAGGGGAATACAGACCTGCCGGATCGAGTGGTCACACTGACATGCAGCGCAAATCCGTATCGAACCAGAACGCTTTCGGAAAGGTAGCGATTGATGTTGGTCTCGAGCACATCCTCCAGGCGGGCACTGCCGTCAAGCAGCGCCTGCGGATCACCCGTGTAGGTCTCTTCAATTCTGCTCGCGATGTACTCTTCGACCTGCCGCTCCGTGATCTGTACGCTGAGCAGGTAGAAAGCCGGCGGGATCAGAATACACGCGCACAGGATACTAATGGAAAAAAAACGCATAAATAAGTGCCTGAAATGCCTAAAGTGCGCTTAGGCGCGTAAGGTTTTCAAAAACCGCCACCATCTCTTTTCTTTCAATTTTAGGCACTTTAGCGCACTTTCTTCGCTTCTTCTTCGGCTCTCGGCCTTGCAACTTCCGCCATCTTTTCTATTTCATCTCCGCCAGGAGCGCCCGAGCCTGGTCGGCGCCATCAAAACCGCTGCTCAACTCCAAGGCCCGCTTCAGTTCAGCCCTGGCCTTCTCCGATTCGCCTTTCTTGTGGTAGGCCAACCCCAAGTGAAAGATCACGGTCGGGTTCTCAGCTGCCTTGGCCAGGCTGGACCTAAACTCGGCGATCGCCGAATCGTTAAGCCCTTTTTTGTAATAAACCCAGCCCAACGTGTCCATCACGCTGGGCTCCTCAGGCAGGATCCCCTTGGCGGTTTGTGCATACTTCAAAGCCTCGTTCAGGTCGCGGTCGCCATCCGCCAGCAGGTAGGCGAGGTTGTTGGCAGCCGGTGCAAACTTAGGGTCGATCTCCAGACAAGCCCGGTAGTGCTTCTCGGACATTTCAGGCTTTTTCTGTGAATCATAGATCACTGCAATCATCATGTGCGCGCCGGCCTGCTTCGGGTTGACAGCCAGCAACTGGGTGAACTGCTCCACCGCCTTGTCGGCCTGCCGTTCCCTGAGATAAATGCCCGCCAGGGCGTAATAGGGCGCCATCAGGTTGGGGTTCTTCTGGATCGCGGAGCGGAAGGCATCCTCCGCGGCGGGCGCATCGTTTTTGGCCAGGTGCAGCCCGCCCATGAGGTTGTGAACCATTCCGGCGGCGGCGGAGTTCACTCCCACCTGAATAAGCTGCTTGTGGCAGCGATCCAGGGCCGCATCGTACTTCTTCTGTTCGGCATAAACCTGAACCACCCCGCTAAAGACGTCCAACAGGTTCGGGTTGATCGCCAGCGCCTTGTCGTAACTGGCCAGCGCCAGCTCGTATTGCTTGCGCGCCTGCTGCAGGGTCCCCAGTCGGAAATAGCCGGCGGGGTTGTTCGGCTCGGCCTTGATCAACGCTTCATAGGCGGCCTGGGACTCGGCGAACTTCTTCTGGCCGAGATGGATGTTGCCCAAGAGCATCCGCGCCTGATAGTTCTGCGGATCGACCTTCAGCGCCGCCTCCACTTCCCGCCGGGCGCGCTCGGCATCGCGCTCCCTTAAAAAGATCTCCGCCAGGAGCAGGTGCGCCCGCAAGTTGCCGGCCTCCAGATCCAACGCCTTGCCCAGTGCGGCCTGCGCCAGGCGCATATCGCCCTGCCCAAAATGCGCCAGCCCCTTGAAGTAGTGGGCCCGCGCGGATTTTGGCTCCTCCTGGATCAACTGGTTCAACACCTCCACCGCCGGCCCGAAGTCGCGCGCGGCGATCAAAAGCTCGCTTTGCAGCATCCGCGCCGGGAAATACTTCGGCCGCTTCTGCAAAACAGCCGCATTCTCCTTTTGGGCCTCGGCCACCTCGCCCTGCGACAGGTAAAACCGCGCCAGGGCGCTGGTGATGTTCACGTTCTCCGGCTCGAGTTCCCGCGCCCGGCGGTACATCTCCAACGCCTGATCCTTCTGACCCACGCTGCCGTAAAAACCCGCCAACACCATGAAGGGCTTGCTGCTTCTGGGCTCCACCTCAGCGGCTTTGCGGTAAGCGGCCTCCGCCGCATCGGTTTTTTTGAGCCCCAGGTAGAAATTGCCCTGTGTGATCAGCAACTCCGCATCCCCGGGATGCTCGGCCACCACTTGCCGGATATGTTCCTCAGCTTTCTCGAATTTGCGCTGGCTGACGTAAAAGCTGAACACCGCCATGCGGTTCTTGATCGAGGCGGGCTCGATGGCCAGTGTCTGCAACAGCACGCGCTCAGCCTCCTCCGCCTTGCCCTGCTGCGCCAGCACTCGCGCCAGTCCTAAATACGCTCGGCTCTCTCGACTGTTGATATCGATCACTTTGCGAAAAACGTTGCCTGCTTCGAACACGTCTTTTTCGTGGTCCAATAAAGTGGCCAGCAACAGCAGCGCCTCGATATGATTCGGCTCCCGCTCGAGGATTCCGTCCACCCGCTTGCGGGACTCGTCGAACTTCTGCGCCAACATCAGAAATGTAGCCAGTTTGAGCTGGGCCTCGAGGTTGCCCGGTTCTAATTCCGCCACGGACGAATAGGCCCGAAACGCTTCCTGCGCTTCGCCCAGCTTCAGGCTGGTCTCGGCCAGCCGCAGGTGCGCTGCAACGAACTTCGGGTCGATCTGGATCGCGTTTTTGAGCTCGATCTTCGCCGCCTTGTATTCCCCCTTCTCGAAATAGGCCTGCCCTTTGGCAAAATGCGCCTGCTTCTTCTGCTCATCCGAGGAACAGCCTCCTATAAGCAACACCGCCATCAGCACGATCACCCCACCTGCTTTGAAGCAATTCATTCAGATTCCTCCAACTAATCCGGTTAAAAGCGTTTTGTTGTTCCGGCAAAAAATTAGGTATGATCAGGCTTTCGGCCCCAGCATGCCGCAACCATCCGTTCAACCAATTTGGTTGAATTCAGGGCTTGAAACGTCTGAGCTGAACAGCGGCTAAGTGGTTTCGCGCAGAACCTTCGCCAGAAACTGGCTCAGTTCGGCAATGTCGGCCGGCTTGGTCAAATAGCCTTTCAAAAGTTTGTGCTCAAGCAGGTCCGGCAATTTGCCTTGGGCCGGTTCGTAGCCTGAAAACATCACGATGCGGGCCTCCGGATCGATTTCCAGAATCCGGCGCGCACACTCCATACCATCCATCCCCGGCATGTTCACATCCAGAAGCACCACTTCCGGGCGCCAGGCCGCATAAAGACTCACCGCCTGGGCGCCGTTTTCAGCGAAAAGCGGACGGTAGTTGAGCGTCTTGAGCAGGCCTTGCATCGCTCGCAGGATTTCAGCCTCGTCATCAACCAGCAGGACGCACTCGCCCTTGCCATAAATGAGCGCCTGCTGATCCTCGCCCGTCGCCTCCTCCGTCGCCCGCGTCGATGGGAAACGCAGGACGAAGGTTGTGCCCGCGCCCGGACGCGATTGGATGTTGATCGACCCGTCATGGCTTTTGATGATGCCGTAAGCGGTGGAAAGCCCGAGCCCGGTCCCTTTTCCGATCGGCTTTGTCGTGAAAAACGGGTCGAAGCATTTTTCGATGATTTCACGGTCCATGCCGATACCCGTGTCCGAAACGCGGACGATTGCATGCGGGCCTTCGCGCCGGGCCTCGATCCGCAGCACCCCGCCATTCGGCATGGCGTCTCGGGCGTTGGTGCACAGGTTCATCAGGACCTGACTCAGTCCAGCGGTGTCACCCAGGACCGTCAGGCGTTCCGGCAGATCGACCTGAATTTCGATCTGGGCCTCAAACGATTTCCCGATGATCTGAGACGTATCACGAATGACGGTCACCAAATCGACGGCTTTGAACTCTTTGTTGATCTGTTTGCGCGAGAAATGCAGCAGCCCATCCACCAAACGAGAACCCTTCTTGACCGAGGAATTGATCCGTCCGGTGGTTTCCTGCAGCGCCGGCTGATCCTTGTGGTTGAGCTGGATGAGTTGACTGTTCACCAGAATCTCGGTCAGCGTGTTACGGAAATTGTGGGCCACTCCGGCGGCGATCGTGCCGATGGCTTCCATCTTCTGCACGTGCTGGAGTTGCAGCTCCAGTCGCTTGCGCTCGGTGATGTCGGTGATCATCAGGATGACCGTCGCCTCATCCCCTTTCACCGGCAGCTTCTTAACGATAACCTGCCGGCCGTTGAACTCTAGGGGCTGGTTCACCCCGGTCTCGGCCGACAACCCCGGAACGGCCGCAAAAAGGTTCTCAATCCGATCACGAACGTTTCCCGTGAACAGGTCCGGCGGATAGACGGTCAGCAGTTTCTGTTGGGGAATACCGAGCACGGCGACGGCGGCCGAATTGGCATAGACGATTTTGCCGGCATACACTTCAAGGATGCCCTCGGCCATGCTTTCAAGGATCGTCTCCAGGTGCCGGTTACGCGAGAGCAACTCCCGGGTCAACTGGCGGGCATAGACGTGCTCGAGACCGACCACGGGTTTGGGAGCCTCCGCCGTGGGTGGGTTCTCGGAAGCCCGAATGGCCGATAGAAAGTTTTCGGCCATGGCGCTGAAAGGGCCCTTAGCCACGTAATAGTCCGCTCCGGTATCCTGGAAATTGAAATCGATCTCGGCCACCGCCGCCGAGACGATTACCAGAAAACAGTTCTTCAGGACCGGCATGCTGCGGACGATCTGAATCAGCTTGTCACCGTCGATTTTGGGCATGATCAGATCGAAGAACATGATGTCCGGGGTGAAGTCTGAGAGCACGTTCAGCGCTTCGAACCCGTCCCCCGCCGTTATGACCTCATGGCCTTCCCGGGCGAGCAACTTGCTCGCAAAGGTCAAAATGACACGGTCGTCGTCGACGACCAATATTTTCTTCTTTTTCATAAGTGCTCTTGAGTTAGGGCCGCTGCATGATCGATCGATTATACAACAGGCTGGCTGAAAAGCCTATTATTCAAGAACGAAGCGGGTCGTGGCGGCACCATTTCTGGTTCGAAGCCCGATTTTAGACATTTAAGGAATTTTCGGGCAGGGTGGACCGTTTTTCCTCAATCAATTTGCGCAACTGAACCTCCAGCCGCTTGACTTCGGTCGCCAGTTCTTCGATCAACGGCTCTACGCCGGCAAGGTTTGCGGACTGGCCCATGGATTCCAAACGAAAAGCTTTTTCGGCGGGGTCTTCGGCCTGAAAATTCCGTAGCATCCCCTTTAGCGAATGGGCGGCCCGCCGGAAGGTGGCCGCGTCGCGGCTTTGCGCGGATGTGCGCAGGCTGTCAAGCTGGCGCGGGTAGTCGCTGAAGAACACTTCCACGACCTCCGCAAAAAAACTCCAGTCATTCTCGAAGGCTTTCAGAACTCCCGACATCAAACCTGCGCCGACGCTGGCCACTTCGGGCGTTGGATGCGCGGCTGTCAGTCGCTCAACGACCTGCTTCAGCATCTCGGCATCAATGGGTTTGGAAAGGTATTCGTCCATCCCCGCGGTCAGACAACGCTCCCGATCGCCTTTGATGGCGTGGGCCGTCATGGCGATAATCGGCGTGTGCCGGTGGCTTCCGGTTTCCATCCGGCGGATGGCGGCCGCCGCTTCCAGACCATCCATCTCCGGCATCTGAACATCCATCAGCACCACGTCAAATACGGTCTTTGCAACCTCTGCCACGGCTTTGCGGCCGTCATCGACCAGCACGGCCGTGTGACCCCAACGATCCAGCAGTCGCAGAATGAATTTCTGGTTGACCGGGGTATCCTCCGCCACGAGAATCCTCAGGCCGCGCACGGCACCGACCGGCGGCGAAGCGGTGGGTTGCTCTCGGACGGACGGTTCACTGATCGCCGAGGCTGCTGCGCTGGTTGCTAAAGTGGCCGAAGGCGGATCGGATCCAACCGCCCGGGTCTTGGCCAACACCTGCATGAGTTCCCGGGATCCGAACGGCTTGAGCAACGTAGCCGTTACGCCCAGACCGGCGCATTCCGATTTACGTTTGAGATGGGTGAAGGTCAACATCAGGACCACCGTCCCGTTATACCCGGCCTCCTGGCGCAGCCACTCGACGCAGGAAAACCCATCGGTTCCGGGCAGGCCAGAATCCACCAAAACCACCTCCGGAGGCTCTCCTCCCAGAAACGCCCGCCGCGCTTCATCGGCGCTGCCCGACAGGCGGACCTTGATCCGATGCCTTTCCAGGATTTCCTTGACGATGCGGCAGGTCATCGCATTGTCGTCCACTACCAGCACGGACATCCCCTGAAGGCCGTCCGGCGGCACGGCCGCGGCGGTTTCTCTAACTTCCGGTGCGCGGCCGAACAGCGCGGTAAAACCGAATGCGCTGCCGTGCCCCGGACGGCTGCTGAGGGCGATCTGGCCGCCCATCATCCGCACCAACCGGCTGGAGACGGCCAGCCCCAGTCCCGTGCCCCCAAAACGCCGCGCCACCGCGGGGTCCCCCTGATCATAGGGTTTGAAGATGCGCTGCTGTTTGTCCGGAGCCACGCCGATGCCGGTATCGCTGACGGTGAACTGAAGTCGGACCTCCGCCGGTGTCTGTCCGCGCAGGGACACATGCACGATGACCTCTCCCCGTTCAGTGAACTTGATGGCGTTATCCACCAAATTCAGCACCACCTGACGCAAGCGATTGGGATCTCCGATGAGTCGGTCCGGCACATCCGGCTCCATGCGGTAAGCCAGTTCCAGGCCTTTGAGATGGGCTTTCATGGCCATGATTCGGACGGATTCATCAAGGAAGGTTTCAATGCTGAAGCGCGTTTGCTCCAACTCCAGTTTTCCGGCCTCGATCTTGGAAAAATCCAATACGTTGTTAATGATCGAAAGCAGCGCATAGGCCGATGACTTAACGACGTCGAGGTCTTCGCGCTGATCGGCGGTCAAATCGGTGCCCAACTGTAGCTCGACCAAACCGATAATGGCGTTCAAGGGCGTACGGATTTCATGACTCATACTGGCCAGAAACTCGCCCTTGGTTCGGCTGGCAGCCTCGGCAGCCAATTTGGCTCGCATCAGCGCTTCGGAACGTTTGCGTTCGGTAATGTCTCTCAGAAATACGCCGAAGCCGGAGGGCCGCCCCTTGCGATCCCTGAGAAGGGAAATAGAAGATTCCGCAAATCGTTTGGATCCCTCACGGCGGACAAGAACCCAGTCCACGGATTTAGCCGTTTCCGCCGAAGCGAGCACCCTTTCAAAGGCTTCGGACAACCGACTGCGACTGGAGGCATCCGCCACCTCGCTTTGCCCTTTCCAACCCAACTCGTGCGCAGGATAGCCGAGGATGTCGCAGGTGGCATTGTTGAAAAAGACGAAGCTGCCCTTGAGGTCGAGTTCGAAGTAGCCCACCGGTGAATTTTCGATGATGAGCCGAAACCGTTCTTCGCTTTCGCGCAAGGCCGCCTCAGCTGCCTGGCGTTGATTGATGGTATATTGGGCGTGCGAACCAAAAATGGCGAACAGACAAAGAATGGTCAGGCGGCTGTATATGGTGCTCGGTCCGGTGCCGAAAATGCGTTGCATGAAATCGACGTTAACTTGCAGGAAGATGGACAGAATGGATTCGAAGATCGTGTAGAACAGCGCCAAACCGATGCCGATCAACACCATCTGGTCCCAGAAGCGGACGCGAACTTTGGGTGTGGTTTTCATGCGCGCTTCCACCGCCTGCGGGTCTGATTTGGTCTCCGCCGTCGTTCGATCACCGAGTGCGATCATGGGCAAGCGAACCGAACATCACGCCTCGCCCTTGCTTTTAGGATACTTAGCAAGGCCTGATGGAGGTTGCAAGCGCAGGGGCTTTGGAGGGCATCGATCCGGACGCACTCGGTCGGCGTCGATTCGCCGAAAGATGGGCAGGGTCAACGTTCGAAATAATTTTATGAAGTTGCCGAATTGCGGGGTACGGCAGGCACCGGCAGACCGGCGCCTTGACTCGCTTCTATCTCAGGAATGATGCCGAAACGCTTGTTCCTTCTGCGGTCTGGTCCGCTACGCCGATCTGCCCCCATACGTCGCTCTGGGATGTAGCAGGTATATGAAAAAGTGCGACGATCAATACCTGACCGCCGCTCGCCCTTGTCCACGAAGGTCAGGACCCCCGTTCTCGACGGCATCATAGAGTTCTCAACCATATCAGTCTCTTGAAATCGGCGGGCGGATTCGTCCACCATGCCGAATAGAGCCTCCGATAGCATTTTGCATGCCATGACGCCCTCCAAGTCAAGGCACCTCGCCGGCTGTTCTATGTCTGAAGCCGTTTCTGGGTTAATACTGCGAGCAGGGATTGCCAAACGATATCAAAGGAGAGAGCTAAAAAATACGTTTTTGTGAGAGCTTGATTTCTTTATTTTGGTCAATTTTTTCTCTAAAGGGGTTCTTAGCCCAAAGCGTCTGGCGGCGGCTGGATTCCCAAATCCTTTATTTTGTAGAGAAGGGTTTTGTAGCTGATCTTGAGAATCTTGGTGGCCTTGCTGCGGTTCCACGCCGTCTTCTGCAAAACATAGGAAATGACCTCCCGCTCCACCTGGTCCATGGCCTTCTTGCGCATCTTCTTCAACGACAGCACCGAGAGATCCCCCAAGTCTCGGGAGTCGAATACCGGTGGAGCGGTTGCCGGCACTGCACAGGAGGCGGCCGGTGCAGCGGTTCCGCCGTCCTCAGCAGTCACATTCATCAGTGCGCTGATATTTTCGTCGCCATCGCCCAGGATCATTATCCGCTTGAGCATGTTCTGCAGCTCGCGCACATTCCCCGGCCAGGAGTAAGCGCAAAGGCGGTCGATTGTCTTTTGCCTCGGCATGACCAGCTCTCGGGCATTGAATTCGCGCTGGTATTTTTGGATGTAGTAGTCGATCAAGTAGGGGATGTCCTCTTGACGGTTGCGCAGCGGCTCGATAAGGATTTTGATTGCGCTCAATCGAAAGTAAAGATCCTCCCGGAACCTTCCGGCTGCCAGCTCTTTTTCCAGCTCGTGGTTGGTCGCCGCGATGACCCAGGCGTTGGTTTTAACTGTTTTTTCAGATCCAAGCGGGGTGAAATCACCGCCTTGCAAGACATGCAGGAGTTTAGACTGAAGCGGCAGGGTCATGTCGCCGATTTCATCCAAAAACAACACCCCGCCATGCGCCTGCTCAAATTTACCCCGGCGCCGTCGTTCGGCACCGGTGAAGGCCCCCTGCTCGTAGCCGAACATTTCGCTTTCGAGTAGGCTGTCGGGTAATGCAGCGCAATTCACCTTGACAAAGGGTTTGCCGACTCGGTCGGATTTTTGATAAAGGCTCTGAACGACCAGTTCCTTGCCGACCCCGGTTTCGCCACATACGATGGTATTGAGACCCGTCTGCGCGATGCGGTCGATGAGTTCCCGGATGCGATGGATGTTCTTGCTGACACCGATCAACTCATTATCCATATCAACCCAACGTCTCCTTTGCCGACCTTAAGGCACGAACAGAAGGTGTGTACTAAACTACATATTACCGGCGAAATTTGGTTTTGACAATAGGCAAATTCTAAAAAGAATAGTATTTGCTATCGTTCCGCCTTGTTTTCACTTGCACTTCAGCCGCCGGTCTTGTATCTTCCGCCGCATCATAAATTAAGGCAGTCAGAATCAATTTGTCCGGCGGATTCTCTTGCTTCAAGCGCACCAAGCAGTGTTCTTCTTGACTTCCCGCACATTTTATGAATTAATTAATGTGGTTATTTGATAATTCAAAATCCACTTGCAGGGTGATGGGTGTTAGGGTGCTTTGGGTCTATCTTCGAGTCGGTCCCGGCACCTGATCCTGATCACTGAATGCGGGTGTGAATGTTAATCAGGAGCGTTCTGCGAACGCGCTTTTCTGCGGCAGGATTGATATTTCAACGGAGATAATACCTTGGCCAAGCAGGATGAGCTATCGTCAACCGAGAGGCTTTTGGAGCTGATTCGCGACTCGGACGCGGAGAACCAGCCCAATAGTGGCGCGGAAAAGCCGAAAGGCCGGCGATGGAGCACTCTTCTGAGTAGTTCGTTTTCGTTGACCCGAGGGAGCCTCACGGTGGGAGTGGACTTAGGCCGGGAGGATCTTAAGCTGGTTAAAATCAAACGGATCTCAGACCGCAAGATCGAATTGCTGGAATTTGCACGCATCCCCTTTGATCCGGAGATTCCTAGGGACCATCCAAGTTTCCCGCAGTTCTTGGGTGCAGCGCTTTCAAAATTTTGCGGCCCTGCCAAGGCGGTCGAACTCTGGGCCACTATCCCATCGGCCCGAGTGGAAACCCGTCATCTCAAAATTCCGAAGGTTTCTCAGAATCAGATCGGAAATTCCGCCTTTTGGTCCTACCAGAAGCATTCCGCCTTCAAAGAAAAGGAGACCATCTTCGATTTTGACCTGCTTGGCGAAGCCGAAGAGGGGGGCGTAAAAAAAACAGCCGTGATGGCCTATACGGCCCCGCGTCAAGTGGTGGAGGAATTTCAGAATCTGTTCATTCGTTCTGGGTTCCCACTGACGGGCATCTCCACTGTTCCATTCGCTTTTCAGACCTTGCTGCGTTCCGGTCGCATCCAAACCCATGGCGTTGCTGTCTCCAGCCTTTACATCGGCCGGGGCTGGTCGCGTATTGATATCTTCTCCGACGGAAACCTGGTGCTGTCGCGCGGCATCAAAGCCGGCATCCGTACCATGGTCGAGGCGTTGCAGCACGAGATTGAGCAGAACTGGTTTGAACTTACACTGGCCAAATCCCCGACCACGGATCAGAACCGGATTCGGGCTATCAAATCACGGCTGAAACAGGAGTTGGAAATCGCTCAAGGCGTATTCTTCGGCACGGTTCATGGACCCGCCGCGGAAACCGCTTCAGACAAACAGTTGGCCATCAAGGAGGAGCGAATTTTTCAGATGATCCTGCCGGCCCTGGAGCGGCTCGTCCGGCAGGTTGAACGAACCATCCGACATTTTGGAATCAACTTCGACAACGCCCGGGTGGAAAAAATATACATCTCCAGTGGTGTCGAACTGCATCCGCGCATATTGGATTACATTAGCGACGAGCTCGGCCTGCCCATTGAAGTGATCGATCCCTTTACCGAAGGCGAGCATTTTAGCGCGCACGCCGCACTCCCTGAATCCGGATCGGGGAAGAGCTCGTTTGCGCCGGCGCTGGGAATGGCGCTGGCCCATAATTCCATCACACCGAACTTCCTTCATACCCACAAGGATAAGCGTAAGACAGCGATCGCCCAAAACATCAATCGCGGGATGCTCGCCGGCTTCTTGGTTCTGATACTTGCCTGCACCGGCGTTACTTTTTGGCAGGAACAACAGATCAAGGATAGGGATTTCAAGAAAGCCGGCCTGCAAAACCAACTCAGCAGCTTTGATCTGCGAGTAGATAAGAATCTGATTCTCAAACTGGTCGATCGGATTCGTGCACAGAATCGGAGCCTGCAGGGGATCGGAAACAATTTTCTCGGCGTGGCCGTATTAGGAGAGGTGGCCAACTCCACCCCGCCCAGCGTTCGGCTGCTGAGCATCACCACCCGACTCGGCTCGCCGGCCGCCCCTGCTCCGACGGGCAAAGCGGCCGGCAGGGCCGAGCCTCCGAAGAAGGTGCTGATTCTGGACGGTGTCATCTTCGGCGACCGCATGACCCTTGAAGCGGACTTGGCGACCTACCTGATGGCGCTAAGGAATTCAACCCTTTTCAAGCAAACGACCATCAGCAAAAAGTCGTTGGAAATGATGGACAATCAGCCGGTCATCCGGTTCACCGCCCAATTGGATCTAGTGTAGATCATGAAAACTGGCAAACTTGGTTTCATTCTTCCCCCCCAGACCTTGATCATGCTGGTGTTGTGCGGCGTCGGGATTCTCGTATTCCTGCTGTTGGTCATCCTGCCGGCGCAACGGCTTTCCGCCGAACTCGACCGGGACATCGAAAACCTGCAATCTCGTATTGAGGAGCAGAAGATTCTTTCCCCGGTCTTTAAGAGCCTTTTTGCAAAGACCAAGACCGCTGAACCTCAGGGCCTGCCAGCCCCGAGCCGGACCAAGCTGACCCGCACTGAAATCGCCGGCGTGCCCAAACGCCTGCAGCAGTTGGCGGCTTCGCACCATCTCAACGTCCGGGAAATCGTTCCGGAAGTCAACACCCTCACCGATGCCTCTGGCCGGTTTCTTACAAGGTTTGCAGCAACCGGCCAGTTTTCGGATCTGCGCGGTTTGCTGATCGATGTGGGAGCCTTGCCGTATTTTGAGAGCATCGAGGAGATCGACATCCGAGCCGTTGAGGGCGGCCGGGAGTTCGGGCTAAAAATTTGGATGGCCAGAGAATAGGCGCTGCCTCTTATGACCAAGCGGGAAAAAATCATCGTCGGAATCATGGTGCTCACGGTTGGGTACGGAGCGATCGAACTTCTCCTGCCGCGGGCCAAGACCGGTACCGGAGCGCCGGCACCGCAAACCACGGAGAGCCTGAGCGTCTTCATCTCCAAGGTGGCGGACGCCGCCAAAAGCGCGGCTTCGGAGTCCAGCGCACTCATCATCCAAAAGGCGGAAGCAGCCTGGAAGCAGGATCCGTTTATGGTCATTCATAAAGCCCCGCCGCCGACAGAGAGCCGTTCGCCGAAGGAGGCCGCCCGTGCGATTCCCAACCTGGTCTTCAGCGGATTTCTTGAAATCGGCTCCAAGCGTTTAGCGATTATCAACGGCATGGAATACGAAGCCGGGGATCGTGTGAGCCCCGGCGCCTTCAGCATCAAAACCATTCTTCCCAACAAAGTGATCATGACATCCTCTCAAGGGGAGGTTGTGCTTCCACTCCAGGACAGCGAATAGGATGGGTTGGCTATGACCAGATTGCACTGTTTGCGGCATGCGGCCATCATCGGAATTCTCAGCGCGTTGCTGGCAGGGGGTTGCGCCCCACTGAAGAAGTCGGAGCCGACAGACCCCTTTTTGGACAAATGGAAGGCCAAGGCGCAAGAGTCCAAGGGGTTTTCAGCCGGCGCCGCCCAACCGCCGAAGGAAATCGTGAAAGAGGCGGCCGTACGTCCGAGTGAAGTCAAAATCGAAACCGAGCGACCGCTGCCCACCAAACGGGTCAGCCTGAAGATGAGCAACGTCGACGTCTCGGTGCTCTTGCGCGCCCTGGCTCGCGCGGCAGACGTCAACCTCATCCTGAACGACAAAGTCACCGGCCGCTCCAACATCAACATCACCCAGGCCCCTTGGGACCAGGTTTTTATCGGCATCCTGCGCACCCACAACTTGACCTATGCCTGGCAGGGCGACATCATCCGCATCATGACGGCCGATGACTTGGAAGAAGAGCTGCGCAAGGAGTCCCGACGCAGGGAGCTGCAGCTGGCCGAAGCGCCGGTCACCCGTATCGTACCGGTCAAATTCGCCGAAGCCACCAAACTGCAGGAGAACATGAAATCGTTCCTGTCGCCGGATAAGGCCAATAAGGCGATCGGCTCGGTCCTGGTGGACCAGCACACCAACTCGCTGATCGTCAACGCTCTGCCGCGGGATGTCAACTCGATCCTGGCGGTTCTTGAAAAGCTCGACAAGCCCACCCCCCAGGTGCTCATCGAAGCTTACATCGTGGAGGCCAACAAGGAAGTCGCCCGAGAGTTGGGCGTGCAATGGGGCGGCGCAGTGAAGCTGGGCGGGCATAGCGCCTACCTAACTGGCCGGGACAACAGCGCCTTGGGCCAGAGCGTCGGAACCAGGGTTGATCCCGTCACCGGCAGCATCGTTGACCTGCCAGCGTCTGCCGGTTCCATTTCCGGCGCCGTCCCCAGCAGCTTCGGCTTCATCTACCAGGAAGTCGGCAAGATGCTTCTGGCAGCCCAGTTGACTGCGCTGCAGGACGAGGGCAAGCTCACCATCCTTTCCAGCCCTTCGATCACCACCCTGGACAACCAAACCGCGATGATCGAAAGCGGGCGCGACGTCCCCTATCAATCGGTGGAGGACGGCGAGGTGAGCATCGAATACAAGAAAGCGGTCCTGAGTCTGAACGTCACCCCGCATGTGATCGATTACCAGACCCTCAAACTGGCCGTCAAGGTGAACAAGGACGAAGTGGATTTTTCCCGAACGGTCCTGGGAAATCCAACCATCATTACCAAAAAAGCCGAGACCAATGTGATCCAAATCGACGGTCAGACTCTTGTCATCGGCGGCCTTAACAAAGAGCAATACATTGACGATCGCTCGGGGACTCCCGGAT
The DNA here is from genome assembly GCA_030834695.1 of Desulfobacterales bacterium. GTDB lineage: Bacteria > Desulfobacterota > Desulfobacteria > Desulfobacterales > SpSt-501 > SpSt-501. The sequence continues at coordinate 132,905 of JAUQXK010000052.1, read as the reverse complement.
TGTTGGATGTGCCCGGGTTAGGCTGGCTGTTCAAGAAGGAGGGAAAAAGCTCCTCCAAGGAAGACCTGTTGATTTTCATCACTCCGACCATCCTCCAGCCGCAGGTCTCCGCGCCCGCGGGAGGATGACAAAAGCGTGCCTGAAATGGCATTTAGAAGTGCCTAAACTGCCGAACGTGCACTAAAGTGCCTAAAGCAAAAATGGAGGCCAGCAGCACGCGGTGCAACCTCCAGGATGCGAGACCAATCGTTCTGGTTCCCCACGCATCTGACGCTTTTTACTCTTTTCCGGCTTTAGGCACTTTAGGCATTTTAGCGCACGTTAGGCATTTTTTATTGGGCATTTCCCATGGACTATTTCACCATCCTCAACCTAAACCGTGAACCGTTCTCCAACTCGCCGGACCCCGATTATTTCTACCATTCCCGGCAGCATCTGGATTGCCTTCAAAAGTTAGAGCTCTCGCTGCACTTGCGACGGGGACTGAACGTCATCATCGGTGACGTCGGCACCGGTAAGACGACCCTCTGCCGACAAATCATCCGCCGCTTTGCCCAGCGCAAAGAGATGGAAACCCATCTCATTTTAGATCCCGTGTTCAAAGACAGCAGAGACTTCCTGTCAACGGTCGCCAAGCTGCTTAGCGGCAAGAAGCCGGCCGACGATGCCACCGATTGGCAGATCAAGGAACACATCAAGCACCACCTTTTCCGCAAGGGAGTCGATCAAAGGAAAACCACGGTTCTCATTATCGACGAGGGCCAGAAGGTGCCCACCTTCTGCCTGGAACTGCTGCGCGAGTTTCTCAACTACGAAACCAACGAATACAAGCTGCTGCAGATCGTTATCTTCGCTCAGAAAGAGTTCGAGGAAGTGGTTCGCCGGCACCCCAACTTCGCGGACCGCATCAATCTCTTTCACCGCCTGAAGCCGCTCGACCTGCGAGACACTCGCATGATGATCCGGTACCGGCTGGAGAAGTCCAGCAGCACGCCCAAGAAGCTGGATCTGTTCACCCTTCCGGCGATTTTCGCCATCTACCGCGCCACCGGCGGCTTCCCTCGTAAAATCATCAACCTCTGCCACCAGTGCATCCTGACCATGATCATCCAGAACAAGCCCAAGGTGGGCTATGGAACGGTTCAGCGTTGCGCGCTGCGGGTATTCTCGGTCGGAACCCGCCGACGGTGGCGTGTCCCCGCTGCCGTCTTTGCAGCGACCGCCCTGGCCGGGGTGCTGTTGTGGGCTTGGCAAACCGATCGCTGGCCGACGCACCGGAAACCGTTGCCCCCCCTTCCCCAAGAAAGCCCCTCGCGAGAAGCGGCAGTGGCGGAGACGCAGGCACTCGCCGTAACGGGTTCAGCGCGCCCGCCGACGATCTCAGCTCAGCCCCCCCCGGCCACAGCTCCTGAACCTGAAGGCGCTTTGCGCGAGGCGGCGCCGTTGCCGACACCTCCCGCCGGACCGTTGACGCCGCCCGAGCACATCCAAGCGGATGCCACCACCGCGGCTGCGGCGACGGCTGGCGGCCCGCCGGACCTTCTCGGCACGCTGAACTTGCGCCGGAATGAGACGATTTCCGGATTGATTCACCGGATCTATGGGACCTACTCGAACAAGAATTTCCGTTCGATCATCTTGGCAAACCCTCGGATCGAAGACCCGGATCGGGTGGAGGTGGGGCACCCCATCCGTTTTCCGGCAATCCCCACCAGCGTCGTTCCGTTGAAAAAGGGATCTTGGTGGGTTAAAATCGCGGAGAAAAATTCGTTGCAGGATGCACTGGACCTGCTGCGAAATTACCCGGATTCCGCGCCTCCCGCCCGCCTGATTCCCTACTGGAACCCATCGACCGGGATGCGCTATTCAGTAATTCTAAAGCAGTTGTTCACGACTCCCGAGGCGGCCCAGTCGCAGATGCGGCTGCTTCCCGCTAGTTTCGGAGCCACCGGCCAGGTGCTGGGCTCGTGGGGAGAAAAAAACGTGTTTTTTGCGGATCCCTACTACGTTAATAAGTGAAGTGCCTATAATGCACTATAATGCCTATATTGCCTAAAATTCAAAGGAACCCCCTGTGATCGCACGCAAGAAACTTGGTGAAATTCTCGTCGAGGGCGGGCTTCTGACACAAAAGCAGCTGGAGCAGGCCCTGCCGTTCCAGAAGAAAAGCAACCTCAAACTGGGTCAGTTCCTGGTGCGCGAAGGCATCGTCAGCGAAGTCCAGATCGTTGATTTGGTGTCCAATCAGCTGAAGCTCGAAAAGTACCGACCGGACAAGCACGTCATCGACATGGAGCTGGCACGGCTCATTCCGGCTGACATCGCGCACAAGTTCGGCGTTGCGCCGTTGCAGAAGAACGGGATGCTGATCACGGTGGCCATGACGGACCCGCTGGACATCAACGCGTTGGACGCCATCGAGGTCTTCACCAACTGCGAGGTGGAGGCGGTGATCTGCACCGAGCAGCAGCTGAACCTCCTGCACACGACGCTCTTCGGCACGTATGCCGGCATCGGCGGCGTCCTCGAGGAGTTGGAGGATGTCCAAATCGACAAAGGGCCGGAAAAGGCCGCGGCGATGGAGGATGTTGAAGTCAGTTCGCTGCAGGGCATGGCCGAGGAAGCGCCGGTGGTGCGCCTGGTCAACTCCATTCTCTCACAAGGTGTGCGCGAGGGGGCCAGCGACATCCACATCAGCCCGGAAAAAGACCATGTCCAAATCCGTTTCCGGGTCGACGGCAAACTGCATGAGGTCCCGGCACCGCCCAAGTCCATGTTCCTACCGATTATTTCGCGATTGAAGATCCTGGCGAACATGGATATCGCCCTCTCGCGGGTGCCTCAGGACGGGCGGTTCACCGTCAAGATGAAAAACAAGGACATCAACATCCGCGCGTCCACCATCCCTTCCATTTATGGGGAAAACCTGGTCCTGCGTCTGTTGGATACCAGCAGCAGTATTTATTCCCTGGAGCTTCTGGGAATGAACGAACGCGACCGCGAACGGCTGGAGAGCATCATCACCAAACCCTACGGGATGATCTTGAGCACGGGGCCCACCGGAAGCGGCAAAAGCACTGCGCTTTATTCGATCCTCAAAAAGATCAACCAACCGGACATCAACATCATCACGGTGGAAGATCCGGTCGAATACCGGATCGACAAGATCCGCCAGGTCCAGCTCAACCGCAAGGCCGGCATGACCTTCGCCAGCGGCTTGCGTTCCATCCTGCGCCAGGATCCGGATGTGATCATGGTGGGTGAAATCCGCGATTCCGAGACGGCCAGTATCGCTGTCCAGGCGGCGCTCACCGGCCATCGCGTGCTGAGCACCCTGCACACCAATGACGCCGCCGGGGCCATGACCCGCCTGGTGGACATGGGGATTGAACCGTTCCTGGTAGCCTCGGTCATGCTGGTTTCGTTTGCCCAGCGGCTGGTCCGCAAGGTGTGCCCGCATTGCCGCACGCCGCACAAACCGTCGCCGGAGGCACTGAAGTACTGGCGGCTGTCCGAGGTGGACATGAGCGGATTCGTCGCCGGACAGGGCTGCTTCAACTGCATGAACTCGGGATACAAGGGCCGGACCGGCATTTATGAAGTCCTGGTGATTGACGAAATGGTGCAGGACCTGATCCTGAAGCGAAACTCGGCGCATGAGATCAATCGCGCCGCCATCGACGCTGGAAATTTCTCGACCTTGCGGGACAACGCGCTGGAGAAGGTCATCCAGGGAATCACCAGCCTGGAGGAAGCCGCCTCGGCCGTGCTCATGTAACCAGGAGAGGGTATGCCCAAATTCAACTATCAAGCGATTACCGAAACCGGCGCCACCACCAGGGGCGACATCGACGCCGACTCCGCGGAAAGCGCTTCCGGCCTGCTGGCCGCCCGAGGCCTCATTCCTACCCAAGTCACGGCGGTGCGGGGCGCCGCGTCCACCGGCGGCACGGAGGGAATTTCCAGCCTGTTTTCGGCCATCAAGACCCCCGAACTGATTCTATTCACGAAACAGCTCAAGACGCTCATCCGCTCCGGGGTCCCGATGCTGACCATTCTGCAGGTGCTCGAGGACCAAACCGAACACAAGCGTCTGAAATCCATCCTCGGCCGAATCCATCAGGACATCCGCGACGGTGCCAGCCTCTATGATGCCTTTCGACGCCACCCGAGCGTGTTCTCACCGCTTTACTGCAGCATGCTGCGGGCCGGAGAATCCTCCGGGGCCCTGCCGGAGATCCTCGACCGGCTCGTCTACGTGATCGAACACGAACACAAGGTTAAATCGGATATCAAATCCGCCATGACCTACCCGATCATCGTGCTTTCGTTCCTGACGATGGCCTTTTTCATCCTGCTGGTCGGCGTCATTCCCCGCTTCGTCAACGTTTTCAAAGGCGCCGGGCTTACCCTTCCACTGCCGACGCGCATCTGCATCGGGCTGTATGAGCTGATCACCCAATACTGGTATGTGCTTGCGGCGGCAGTGGTCATCGGCGGCATCGTGTTTCTTGTTTACGGTCGCACCGAACAGGGCCGTTTCGTACGTGACACCTTGCTGCTGCGGATGCCGCTGGCCGGGAAGTTGCTCCAGAAGTCGTCTCTTTCACGGTTCGCCAGCATCTTTTCCATCCTCCAGTCGAGCGGCGTCGACATTTTGGATGCAATGGACATTCTATCCGGTACCATCGGCAACCGCGCCATCTCGCGCCAGTTGGAAGGAATTAAGGACCGGTTGCGTGAAGGCCGCGGCATTTCCGGACCTCTGCGCCAGACCAAGTATTTCACGCCCATGGTGGTTAACATGGTCGCGGTCGGCGAAGAGTCCGGTAACCTGGACACCCTGCTGCGGGATGTCGCCGGCCATTATGACACCGAAGTCGAATACGCTACGAAAAAGCTATCGGACGCCCTGGCTCCGATTCTGACCATTAGCTTGGCCGTCGTGGTCGGCTTCTTCGCCCTGGCCATATTCCTCCCGATGTGGGATTTGACGCTAAAAACCAAATAGCCCGTTGGAAGCCTATGCTCACAGCGATCGCATCGGCTTTTTCGGCTCTATTAGAACGTATAGGCACTGGCAGTTTTGAAACACCTCCGCTTCCACATCAGCCTTTACATCATCATCCCGTTCATTTTTGCCGGGTTCAGCATCTTTTCTTCGCTGATGACGTTTCGGGTGACCATATACAGCCTCGAGCAGAAAGCCGAACCGGCCACCTGGGTCTTCTGGCTGATCGTGGCCATCAGCATCCTATCTTTTGCCGCCGGCTTCTTATTGGTGCGATTTCTCTTGCGGCCGGTCGAGCTTTTTGTAGAAAAAGCGAGCAAACTTCCGGCCTTCATTGAAGCCCCTCAGCCGAAATCGAAAAAAAACTGGTCAGTGGACAAGATCGAACAATTCACCAGCGTGTTCGATCGTGTAACGTCGGTCCTCAGCCGGATCGAAGCCCGCCACTTTTTTCCGGAAATCATCGGCGAAAGTACGACCATCCGCGGCCTGCTCAGCTTGATCATGAAGGTGGCGCCGACGGACTCTACGGTGCTCATTCTCGGCGAAAGCGGAACCGGGAAAGAGTTGGTTGCGACCAGCATCTTCGAGCACAGCCAGCGCAAGGACGAACCCTTCGTCAAACTGAACTGCGCCGCGATTCCCGAGGAACTCCTCGAAAGCGAGCTGTTCGGCCATGAAAAAGGGGCGTTCACCGGGGCGGCGGCGTTCAAACCCGGCAAGTTTGACATGGCTCACGGCGGAACCATTTTTCTGGACGAGATCGGCGATATGCCGATGAACCTCCAAGCCAAAATTCTGCGAGTTCTTCAGGAAAAAGAATTTTACCGGGTCGGCGGCAGCCACACCATAAAGGTCGATGTTCGCTTTTTAGCCTCGACCAACAAGAATCTCGAAAAAATGGTTCGCGAGGGGACATTTAGGGAAGACCTCTATTACCGGCTCAATGTCTTCACCCTTCATCTCCCGCCCTTACGCGAACGCAAAGAGGACATCCCGGTCATAGTGGATCATTTCCTTAAGACGCTGCCGAAACCGGTCACGATTTCATCCGTTGCCCTCCAGATGCTGATGGCCTACTCCTGGCCTGGAAACATCCGCGAACTAAAAAACGTGATTGAAAGCGCGGCGGTTGTTACGGAAGGAGGGTATATCGAGCCCGCCCAACTGCCTGGGAAAATTACTGGGCTCTTCGCGCGAGCCTCTCAGGATGGCACAGAGCTGAAACTGCCTACCAGCGTATCGCTTGACGATAAACTCAAAGAAATAGAGCGCAGCCTGATCATAGATGCTTTAACCAAAACCGGTGGGGTGCAATCCCGAGCAACGGAATTGCTGGGGATTAATCAACGAAGCCTCTGGCATCGAATCAAGAAACTGAAAATCGATGTCAAAAGCATCAAAAATTACGATGCATGAAGATTTTCACCTTCATTCTTCAACATATTATGTAGTTTTTGGAGCTTCTCGAATAATGTTCGATTTTTGCGCAATTAAACTAACACACTTAAATAAAGATCAATATTCGCGCAACAATGAAAGCTATATGAAGTTGGCATTTTTTATGCTTATATCCTGCTCGACGAATGAGTTCATCAAACAATGATTCAAATTACATTCAACAGCAGGAGGAAATAATGAAGGCGAGAGAGATTCTCAAATCGCAAGAGGGCTTTACGCTCGTTGAAATCATCGCTGTCTTGATTATATTGGGCATCCTTGCAGCCGTGGCTGTTCCAAGATATATCGATCTTGAATCCAACGCCCGGGCCAGAGCCATCGATGCAGCCGTATCCGAATTGAACGGCCGCGAGAGCCTCATCTGGGCAGACAGCAAGATTTCAGCCAGCGGATACATCGACGACGGAAGGGTCCTAACACGCATCAACAACACTGCCCTAGGCCCGGACCTTGGAACCGACTATGTTTGGAGTGGAGTTCCTACTTCAGGCGGCGGCAGCGTCAGCTTCAAAGGCGGTTCGGCGATTGCTCTCACCCGGACTGTATCGTCATCGACTCAGCCGGCGACCTGGAGAAAGCCATAGCTCAATGCCGACTGGCTTAGGCCTCACATAAACCAAAAAGTGCATCCAAGCAGGGATATCAAGATTGCGCACGCATCTGAAAAAGTCTGGCATTGGACAGATGGGGTTTACTCTGATCGAAGTGATTTCGACGATGGTCATCCTCAGTGTCCTGGCGGCCGTTCTTATTCCCAGGTATGTTGAGATCGAAGAGAACTCCCGATTGAGAGCCATTGATCTAGGTGTTGCAGAATTGAACGGCCGTGAGACCTTGACCTGGGCACTGGTCAAACTGTCTGATTCGGGCTATGCCAACGACGGGCAGATCTGGCCCCGCATGGATACCAACATCGGCGCCGACTACGATTGGACGGCCGGGCCCCTCAGCTCGGGCGGGACCCTGCGCTTCAAACTGGACACGAGCGCCGCCCTCGTCCGATCCGTCTCCAACATTGAAACTCCGGGCAAGTGGCGTCGATAACCGATTTCTTAATTCAATTGGCGAATGGGCAGCAGACGTTCTGCTGCCCATTATTTTTCCCCTAATTGCCTCATTGCCATGCGGCGTGTCTTGCCATATCGATCCAGTGCATTAGACTTCATCATAAATTCATATCCGAAGAGGAATCCATGAAACTGGCAGTCAGTGGAAAAGGCGGCGTCGGCAAGACGACGTTCGCCTCTCTTTTAATTCGGACGCTCAGCGATCAGGGCCGAAAAGTCCTGGCCATCGATGCGGACCCCGACGCCAATCTGGCCGCCGGTGTGGGGATCGCAGGCGCCGACAACATCGTCCCCATTGCTGAAATGAAACAGCTTATTTTCGAGCGTACCGGGGCCCAGCCCGGGAGCATCGGCGGCTATTTCAAGCTTAATCCCCAGGTCGACGACCTGCCGGATGCCCTATCCGCCAAACTCGGCAACGTCAAGCTCATGCGCTTGGGCGGAGTCAAAAAGGGGGGTTCGGGGTGCATTTGCCCGGAGAGCGCCCTTCTGCGGGCGCTGGTGATGCATATCGTGCTGCGGCGCGACGAGGTGGTCGTCATGGACATGGAGGCCGGCATCGAACACCTGGGCCGCGCCACGGCCAAGGCGGTGGACAAGCTCATCGTGGTCGTTGAACCCGGTCGCCGCAGCATCGATACGGCCGAACATATCCGCCGGCTGGCGTCCGAGATCGCGCTGAACCGCATTGCCGTGGTGGGCAACAAGATCCGCAACTCATCCGACGAGGAATTTCTCAAGGCTCATCTGCCCGACTTCGAATTCCTGGGTTTCCTGCCCCAGGACGACCGTCTGATCGAAGCCGACCTTAAGGGCATTTCCCCCTATGATGTGGACAGCCCGGCCCGCGAGCGGGTCAAGGAGATGGCAGGGAAGCTTTAAGAAATGCCTAAAGTGCGCTAAAGTGCCTATAGTGCCTAAAATTTGAAACGAGTGCTAAAAAGTTTGAAAAGGGAAACATGAATTTCTGTTTTTTTTATCTTTAACCTTGCACCCTGCACCGTGTACCTCAAGTCGTTTCTATCTCCGAACTTTAGGCACTTTAGACACTATAGGCATTTTAGGCATTTTCATCTCGTATGCACCGTTCCCGCAACCATTCTCGACGTAAGCGGATTCCCCCCACTCCGGCGGCTGGTTTCACGCCCGGAGCCGATTCGAGCCTAAAGAAAATCTTCGGTGAAATCGGGGTCCCGGAGAGCCGCCCATTTTCCCCGGATCCTTTCCAGATAGAAGCACTGGAGGCGACAAGACATTCGGACTGCCTGGTTACGGCGCCCACCGGGTCCGGGAAGACCTGGATCGCGGAGCAGGCGATCGCCCGCGTGCTCGAGCGCCAGGGCCGTGCATGGTACGCCTGCCCGCTCAAGGCTCTCAGCAATGCCAAATACCGCGATTTCAGCCAGATCTTCGGCCCCGATCAGGTCGGCATCCTGACCGGAGACCGCAAGGAAAACCCGGATGCGCCCATCACCGTCGGGACCACCGAAATCCTGCGCAACCAGCTTTATGATGCGATGCACCGTGGCGAATCCCTGGACTCGGATTTTGTAGTCATTGATGAAGCCCATTTCCTGGGCGACCCCGAGCGAGGAGTCGTCTGGGAGGAGGTCATGATCTACCTCCCGGCACGTATTCCGCTGTTGCTCCTCTCGGCCACTATCGGAAACGCCCGCAGTATAGCGGCCTGGCTTGCGGATATTCGCGGCCGGCCCTGCGCGGTCGTCCAAGAGCAGCGCCGACCCGTGCCCCTGTTTCCACTGTTTCTGCACCCCGCAGGCCTGCTGCTGCCGTTGACGACCCCGAACCGCAAAGGCAAAGGCAGCCAACCCCATCCGATGGTAAGCGACTTCACAAGTCGCGGCTCGCACAGGTCTGCGCGCAGAAACCAACTGCCCTCTTTGGGCCGGGTGTTGGACGTCCTGGGCCGTTATGACCTGCTGCCGGCGATCTTCTTTCTGAAATCTCGCGCCGACTGCGACCAGGCGTTGGAGGTCTGCAGCGGCCATATGCCCGAGGATTACTTGCGCCGGCATCGGCTCAGGACCCGCATCGCCGAGTTCATCCGGCAATGTCCCCGCCTCGCTCACCACCGTCAGCTCCCTTTGCTCCAGGAACGGGCCGTGGGCGCCCACCATGCCGGCCAGCTGCCGTCCTGGAAGCTGATGCTGGAATGTTTGATGACCGAAGGCTTGCTGGATGCCGTGTTTGCCACCACCACGGTGGCCGCTGGCGTCAACTTCCCGGCGCGCACCATTGTTCTGCTCAACTCCGATCGGTTCAACGGAACGCAGTTCCTGCCGCTCGACCCCACCGAATTTCATCAGGTGGTCGGCCGAGCCGGCCGCCGCGGCATGGACAACATCGGCTTCGCACTGGCCATTCCAGGTCGGTTCATGGATCTTTTGCACATCGTGCGGTTGCTCAAGTCCCCACCGTCGGACGTGATCAGCCAGATCCGGACCAATTTCTCGATGGTGCTGAATCTCCTGTTGTCCCACCCGCCCGAACAAATTGAAGACCTTCTGCGAAAGTCGTTCGCAGCGCATCAACTCGGTGCCACTCGCCGAAAACGCCCGAAAGCGGCCGAAGCACACGCCCCCTTGTGGGCGGATTTCAAGCGTCGGATGGAGTTTCTGCGCGCTACAGCCTTTGTGAACGAACGCGATGAGTTGACTGAAGACGGGCGATGGGCGTCCCGGCTGAGGGTGGATCAGCCTCTATTAATCGCGGAAGGTTTTCGACAAAACGCGTTCCCCCGCGATCCTGCTCTGTTGGCTGCGATTATAGCGGTATTTGTTAACGAGCGGGAGGTCGACGACCGCATCGACTCACGCTTTCTGACCAGGACCCTCATCCGCAGCTACCAGCGAATGGTGAACCAGCTTTCGCCTTTTCTGAAAAACCTGCTCGACAGTGGTTTCGAAGGACGAAGGTTCTACCTGCGCCCGGCCGCCGCCATGTATGCCTGGGTCAAGGGAGGCTCTTGGGAGCACGCACTGGAAGCGGCTGAAATGGAGGAAGGGGATCTGGCCATGCTGGTCCTGCGCACCGCCGACAACCTGCGGCACATATCCGGCTTGGCCCAGTTTTTTCCCGACGCCGCCGCCGCTGCGACCCGGGCGGTAGAACGACTGTTAAGAGAGCCGGTGGCAGAATAAAACAGCTGATGGGCAGGTTGAAAGCTGATATGTGGAAGCAATTATTTCTCTTCAGTGAGCGAAGCGATGAGGCCTGAAAGCATTTTGCTGATTTCTTCGGCTTGAACGTATAGTTCTTGGCAAGGTTCCAGCGGCAGCCAACCCAGTTTTTTGAATCAAGCTATCAGGGCGAGCGTTTCGTACAACGAACCTCTGGAAATATAAAGAAACTGCTTGAACTCCTTTTTCGAGTAGCGCCCCTTGCCTTCGGCGATATTCAAGGCAATCGACGTAGGGGCGGCTTCCAGCTGTTCTATGATCCTGTAATGCTTTCGTAACGAACTGATTTCTTCAGCGGCTTTAACCACATTGGCGGCAAAATCCAATGATTTCCTGTAAACCAGCAATTCTTCGAACGCAAAAGCCATCTTCTTCCATCATCCCAAATCAGACCTCATCCCTATTCCGACTACGAGCTACGAGCTATCCGCTATCGGCTGTTTCCCATCCAAAATCTGCCTCAGCTTCGCCGAGAGCTGCTGGAGATTGAATGGTTTCTGGATAAAACCGTTACAGCCGCGCTCCATGATTTGACTGGCTTGGCCGTTGATGCTGTAGCCGCTGGAAAGCAGCACCTTGACTCGAGAATTGATCTGTTTCAGGCGGTCGAATGTCTCGCCGCCGCCCATTCCGGGCATGATCATGTCCATAACGACAAGGTCGATATCTGTGTGGCGCTCGCGGTAGATATTCAGGGCTTCCTGACCGCTGCGGGCAGGGATCACCGTATACCCCAACTCTCTCAACAGGCCGCACCCGACATCGATGATCATTTCTTCGTCGTCGATCAGCAAAATCGTTTCTCGCCCCTTGCGGACAGCCGGAGTGACCGGCTTCACCTCCGCCACGACTTTGCGCTGCGAAGCCGGGAGGTAAAAGTTGAACGTCGTCCCATGATCTTTTTCGCTGTATACGTTGATATGGCCGCCGTGGCTCTTGATGATTCCATAGGCTGACGCCAGACCCAAGCCGGTACCTCGCCCCATCGCTTTGGTCGTGAAAAAGGGCTCGAAAATTCGATGAAGGTCTTTTTCATCGATACCGATGCCGGTGTCGGCGATGGTTACCTTCACAAATCGCCCCGGTTTCACGCGGTAGGGCTGGACGTAATTCTCATCGAGTGTCAAGTTTTCTGTGATGAGGTAGAGATCGCCTCCGTTGGGCATGGCCTGCCACGCGTTGATGTAGAGGTTGAGCAATACCTGCTCGATCTGTCCCCGGTCGACCTCGACAGTCAAAAGGTCCGGCGCCAGTTGGCGGTGCACCCGGATTTCCTTTCGGGTGCGGGCAAACATGGAAGCGGTTTTTTCAATAATATCGTTAAGGTCGGAGGCCTTGACGTTGTATTTTCCCCGGCGAGCAAAACCCAGCAACTGCCTGGAGAGTTGGGTGCCGCTTTCAACATATTTTTCAATGTTTTTAACCTTTTCGCGACCCGGGTGACCGTCTTCAAGCCGAATTTCAAGGAGAGAGGCGTTGCCCTGGACCCCCATGAGGATATTATTGAAATCGTGGGCGATACCGCCTGCAAGCGTGCCGATCGCTTCCATTTTCTGCGCCGCCTGCAACTGGCCTTCAAGTTTTTTTCTTTCCTCTTCGGCGCGCCTTCGCTCGGTCACATCACGCACCACCCAACGGAATCCAACCGGTCGGTCCACGCCGTCCTGCATGAGCGAAATGGAAAGCTCCAGGTCCCTGCGGGTGCCGTCTTTTTGGCAAATTACGTAATTCGAGACAGAGGTCGCCTCACCGGTCCGCTGCACCTGATCCAGAATGCCTTCCGCCGCCGCAGCGGTTTCTGGCGTAGTGAAGTCCTGCGTCGTCATCCCGTTGAGTTCGTCGGCGTCGTATCCAAGGATGCGGCACAGCGGCCCGTTGAGAAATCTTATTTTACCCAGAAGGTCGGTTTCAAAGTATCCCTCTTCGACACTTTCCAGGATGCTGCGGTATTTCTCCTCGCTTGAACGCAGCGCCTCGTCCGCCTCACGCTCCTTGTTGATCGTGTACTGGATATGAGACCCGAAGATGGCGAACAAGCACAAAACGAGCACCCGCGTCCAGGTGTTGAACCGGTCCGGCCCCATCAGATGCTGGATGAAATTAGCCTCCGGCGCCAGGAAGAAAAACATGAAAGATTCGCATACCCAGTAGAAGCAGGAAATGGTGATACCGCTGATCAGAATCGAGTTAAAGATGCGGTCGTACGAATTTCTTCCGTCCATAAGCTTCCGTGCCGAGGGATGTCTGCGGGAGTCTGTTAGGCCTCTTCGCCGAAGTGTCAGGCTGAACAGTAACTGTTTTATAGTATTATGGAATTCTTTAAGAGTCAATTTATTGTTCGGATTGTCAGCCAATCGAAAAAAGAAGCTTTTGCTTGGTTTTGGTGATAGGATGGCATCATCTTGACCCAACCCTTCCTCTCTTCCGCTTGTCAGAAGGGAGCTTGAAACCCGGCATCCTTCTAACTTTAAATTTCGGACGATGGGCACTAAACCAAACAAGTCCTCAAGCGAATTTCTGATGGTTGCCGCCGCAGCGCTGCTGGTGGTCTTCTGTTACATGGGCGCCCTCAGCGGACCCTTCGTGTTTGACGACGAACACAACATCACCGAAAACCGCTTCATCCGAATCTCTGGTCTCGATCCGTCCGGGTTATACGCCGCGGCGTTTAAAAGCCCCCTGCCCAATCGCCCCGTCGCCAACGTGAGTTTTGCTTTCAATTACTATTTCAACGGCACCAATGTGGTCGGATACCGCTTCGTCAACATCCTGATCCACATCATCAACGGTTTCCTGGTGTTCGGCCTGGTCCGCATCACTTTCGAGACTCCGGCACTCTCCGCCCAGAGGGAAACGGCCGGCCTCGTTGCCGCGCTGGCGGCCGCGGTCTGGATGTTGCATCCGCTTCATACCCAGTCCGTCAGCTATATTGTCCAACGCATGACCAGTTTGGCGGTTCTATTCTACCTGCTGTCCATGCTGTGCTATATCCGCGCACGGCTTTTGCCGGAAAGCGGTCCCCGGCGCATCGCTCTTTATGGCGTCTGTGGGCTGGCCGGCCTGCTGGCCTTTGGCTCTAAGGAAATTGCAGCCACCCTGCCGCTCTTCATCTATCTTTACGAGTGGTTCTTTTTGCAAAGGCTCCAGAATGGATGGTGGCGGCGCAGCCTGCCCGCGTTGGCCGGCGTGTGCATTCTTTCGGCCGCCATCGGCCTGGTTTACATCGGCAGTCGGGACCCGGTGGGAGAAATCCTGGCACCTTACGCCGACGGCAGCTTCTCCGCCTCCCAACGCCTGCTAACCCAGGCACGGGCCGTGTGTTTTTACATCAGCCTGATCTTCTGGCCGGCCTCCTCGCGCTTGAACCTAGACCACGATTTTCCGTTCTCGCTCTCCCTTCTCGATCCGACCGCTACGCTGCCGGCGGTGCTCGCGCTGGCGGGGCTGCTGGCGTTCGCCATTTTCATCGCCCGCCGCGACGCCTTGAGTGCCTACGCCATTCTGTGGTTCTTAGGCAACCTCGTGATCGAATCCTCGGTTATACGTCTGGAGACGGTATTCGAGCACCGCACTTACCTTCCATCGGTAATGCCGATCGCGGCACTGACTGCATCGTTATTTCGATGGGTCAGACGCAGATGGGCGGCGGCGGCCGTGCTTGCGGCAATCGCGCTGCTATGGGCCGGATGGACCTGGCAGCGCAGCCAGGTTTGGGGCGATGCCGTGGCGCTATGGCAGGACTGCGTGAACAAGTCCCCCGCCAAGGCCCGCCCGTATAACAATCTTGGAAGTGCCCTTTCCGAGCATAACCGCTTGCCGGAAGCGGCGGCCAATTTCCAAAAGGCCATCGATCTGCGGCCGAACTACGCAGATGCGCGTTACAATCTCGGGTATGCGTGGGTCCGGCTAGGGCGATTGCAGGACGGCGTGCAGCAACTCCTGGAAGCGGTTCGATTGGAGCCTGGCAACTACATGGCCCACAACAACATCGGAGTGGCGTACCTGCTTCAGGAGAACTATCCGGAGGCCATACGGCATCTGCAGCAGGCGGTGGACCTGGCGCCGGAGTTTGAAACCGCCCGGAACAACCTGGCGGTAGCGCTTAATGGCAAAGGGGACCTGGAAGGTGCGATCTACCACTTGGAGCAGGCCATCCGCATCAACCCGCACTATGCCGAGGCCTACAACAATCTTGGGCTGGTGCTGAAGGAACAAGGAAAGCTAATCCAAGCCGTTGAAAAATTCCGCCGGGCCCTGGCGATCAACCCGGCGTATCCGGCCGCCAGGCTGAATCTGGAAGAGGCCGAAGCCCAATTGAAGCGAGCAGCGGATTGACGCAGCCGCTGCACCAAAAAAATGGCCTTCAAACCTCATCGGTTGAAGACCATTTCCGTTCAGAGCCACCGTCGGCCGCCGGGCCGATCGGTAGTCAACTTTTTACGTAAAGCCCGCGCGCTTTAGCGTGGACCACACCCTTCTTGGTCAGCTTGTAAAGCGCATTGCTGAGCTGGCGGTCCCCGAGATCGGTTTTCTTTTTCAATTGCGCGATGCTGATTCCGCCGCGACTGCGTTTAATGGCGTCAAAAACGGAATCAAGCACGGTATCTCTTCGCACCCGAGCGACTCTGCCGGAAGTTTTCTGGACCGAACGGCGCCCTGGCTTCGCCTTGGGGGGCTTCGTCAACTTTCCGACTTGTTGGGTGATCTTGCTGACCTGTTTGGACAAACCGGATAACGTCTGCGAGATCCACGCGAGTTGTGCCTGTAATGTTTTCATGGGTGCTGTCCCTCCCGGAAGAAAGAATTCTAACCCGTTCAAGCGTACGTGTTGGAAGAGTAGTACAGCCCGCAAAAGAAGTCAATCTAAGCCAAATTCGAATCAAGGATGGCTCTCTGAAAAAAGACAAGACCTTCACCGTCTTTTCTGATAGGGTGCTTCTCGCCTTTCCAACGCAGAACGGCACCGGCGATGCGGCCGGGCCCGGATGAATGGTTTGCTCCATCATGCAAAAACTTAGTGACAATGCCTGCCGCCCGCGCGCATCGACCGGTCTGTGGGGGGAAGCGCTGAATGATGCCCAACGGGCCGCTGTCGAGCATGCCGACGGCCCTTTGCTGGTGGTCGCGGGGGCGGGCAGCGGAAAAACTCGCACGCTGACCCATCGGGTAGCGCGGCTAGTAGCCGAGGGCGTTCATCCGGCCGCGATCTTGCTGCTGACCTTCACCCGCAAAGCCTCCCAAGAAATGCTGCAACGGGCGGCACGGCTGCTGGACCAACGGTGTGAACGGGTATCCGGTGGCACATTCCACTCCTTTGCCAATTTGAAACTACGTCAATACGCCTCGTACGCCGGCCTCTCGCCCGACTTTGCCATTCTGGACCGCAACGACGCGGAAGCCCTCATCGCGCTGATTCGCAAGGAAAGCGAGGCTGCATCCCGCCAGCGGCGCCTGCCGCGCAAAAATACCTTAGCCGACATCTTCAGCCGCGCCGCCAACAAGGCGCAGTCCGTCGAAGACGTGGTCTTTGCGGATTATGCCCATCTGTCCGAGCAGATGGATGCCATCGCCGCGCTCTTTGAATGCTACTCGCAACGCAAGCGCGAACACCATTTCATGGATTACGACGACCTGCTCGTTTGGTTCCAGCGGTTGCTGCAGGATGCGCCGGAGGTGCGCCGCCGCATCTCCGCCTCCTATCGCTACATCATGGTCGATGAGTACCAGGACACCAACCGGGTCCAAGCCGAGATCCTGTACCATCTAACCGACGCCAATCATAACATCATGGTGGTGGGCGACGACTCGCAAAGCATTTACGCCTTTCGGGGAGCCAACTTTCGCAACATCATCGATTTCCCCAAGCTTTTCCCGGGAACTCGCGTCATCGGACTGGAAGAAAACTACCGAAGCACCCAGCCGATTCTCAGCCTGACCAACGTCGTCATCGAGCGCGCTCGAGAGAAGTACTCCAAACACCTATTCACGCGCAAGTCCGGCGGGACGCTGCCCGAACTCATCGAGACCGAGGATGAGCATACCCAGTCGGTGTATGTGGTTGAGCAAATCCAAAATCTCACGGCCCGTGGCCTGCGTCTGGAGCAGATCGCCGTGCTCTTCCGTGCCGGCTTTCATTCTTTCGACCTGGAGATCGAACTCAGCCGTCAAGGGATCCCGTTTATCAAGGTCGGCGGTTTCAAGTTCACGGAATCGGCGCACATCAAGGATGTCCTGGCCCATCTGCGGGTGATCGCCAATCCCTACGACCGTATCAGCTGGTACCGAATCCTGCAGTTGGTCGAAAAAGTCGGCCCTCGCGGCGCTCAACGGATTTATGAGTCCATTGTGGCGGCCGGAACGGGCGTCAACGGCCTCCTCTCGCTCAAGGCAAAGAACGCGGGTCTCGATCGTCTGAAGGATCTCTACCGCTCCATCAACGCAACGGCCATGCCGTTGGCGGAAATGGGGGGCGCCGTCGTCCACTACTACCTGCCGATTCTGAGGCAGCTTTTCGACGACCACCCCAAGCGTGCAAAAGACCTCGATCAATTGCTGGGCATCCTGGAACGCTACCGTCGACTGGAGCACTTTCTGACCGACATGGCCCTGGAGCCGCCCAACATCAGTGCGGAAGAAACTCTCTACACGGCCGAGGCCGAAGACCGCCTGGTTCTCTCGACGATCCATTCGGCCAAGGGTTTAGAGTGGCAGAGTGTTTTCGTCATCTGGGCATTGGACGGTCGATTTCCGTCCCTGTATGCCATGGCCAACGAAGAGGATATGGAAGAAGAACTGCGCCTCATGTACGTGGCCGCGACCCGTGCCCGCGAAAGCCTGTGTTTTACCTACCCTCGCCAAGTCTATGACCGCAGTCAGGGAATCCTTCTCAACCGCCCGTCGCGTTTCATCGACATGATCCCGGACGACATCCTTAAGAAACGCTCCATCGGTTTTTCCGGGATTTCACAACTGCGCTGGTAAAGCACAAGAGGCCACCAGCCCGAATGGGCCTGTGGCCTCTTGTGCTTTAGTTGGGCTCATAACTATTCGGTAAAAAACCCCCACCACATGAAAATGACGAACGCCAGAATGGCGATCGCCGCCAACGCATACCCTTTCACGTTTGGCGGTTTTTCGGCCAAGCCCAAGCGGTTCACCGGCCCGACGGCCTTTCCGCACGAATGGCACAGCTTGGAATCGAGCGGCAGGTAGGTGAAACACTCCGGGCACTTTTTGGTCATGTGAACGTGGGAGGACGGGTTCGGCGTGGTCTTGGATGCTGCGGCCATCAAACCTCCTCTGACCGGTCCTCCGGCGCAGTGGCTGCCGGGCGCGGTCGGATCGGCGCAGACGCGGCGCCGGTTGGTTTCAGATCGTGTTGAAATCCCGCTTTTGATCGACCTGGCTGCGGTCGCGCAACTGCTTCATCCAGGCTTCCCAGGCCCTGAATTTCTTCTGCTGCAGCAAGCGCTCCATAATTTGGCTGCGCTCCGGCTCGAAACCCGCCATATCCGGCGGCTTGCGCTCGCCGAAGCGAATCACGGAATAGCCTTTAGAGGTCTGGATGGGTTCGGGCGGCAAAGGGTTGCCGCCGGACCGTTCAAACGCCGCACGAAGCATTTCCGGCTCCGAACCCAGATCGCCGATCGGATCGTTGCGTTTTAAAAAACCCGATGCCCGCGGCGTCAGTCCAAGCTTTTTTGCGGCCTGCTCCCACGCAACGCCGCTCTTCACGTCTTCCAACAGCGCTTGGGCGTCTTTTCGAGCTTGCTCCCGCTGTTTTTCCCGAATCAGATCCTGCCGGACACGCGATTCAATGGTCGCCAGCTCGGGAATTCGCGCCGGCCGACTTTCGGCGACCTGCATCAGCCAGTATCCATTTCCGAAATCCAGGATCTCACTGACGGTACCGGGCGCCAACTGAAATGCCGATTGCGCAAACTCGACCCCCTGCGCAATTCCCTTCACCGGCTCGTTGCGGCTGAAAAATTCCGTCGTGCGCACCTCCACCCCGCGAGCGCCCGCCGCACCGATCAGATCGTTGGCGACCGATGCGGCGTCGTAAACGGCTTCGGCATCGTCGTAAGCCAGGCTGCGGGACCGCTCGCTTTTGAGCAGATTCCGGATTTCATCGGTTGCTTCCTCCACGCTGCGCGTGCGCCCTTCGTTGGCCTTCGTCACCCGGATCAGATGCCAGCCGAAGCGAGTCCTCACCGGTTCGCTGATCTGGCCGGGCGGGGTGGCGAAGGCCACCTCGCCGAAAGGCGGTACCATCGCTTCCCTTGGGAAAGCTCCCAGGTCGCCGCCCTGGCTCTTGGTGCCCTCGTCTTCAGAGTACTGTTTGGCAAGCTGCGCGAAATCCTGACCCTCGCGGGCCTGCTTCAAAATTCCCTGGATGCGCTCGCGCGCGGCCTCAACCGCGGCCGGGTCGGCGTCGGCCGGAATCCGGATCAGAATGTGACTGGCCTCGACGGTTGGGGCGATGACAAACCGGTCGGAGTTGGCCTCGTAGTATTCACGAACTTCCTCGGGGGACACTTGAATGCGGCCGCTGTATGCCTCGGGAGCAAAATGAACGTATCGCACTTGGATCTCGGCCGGGATCTGATAGTTATCCTTCATTCGATCGAAATACGGTGCAACCTCATCGGCGGCCACGGCGATGTTCTTATAGCGCTCGGCGTCGACCGTCACGAAGTCGAATCGGACGGCGGCCTGGTTCCATTGATACCAGCTTTCGGCCTCGCTTTCCGACACTTTAACCGTGTCCGTCACCAACCGGGCCAGCTTTCCGACCAGCAGACTGTCGCGCTGGTTCAACTCGAAGATCTCGGGTGTAGTGCGGTTGAGGGACAGCACCTGCTGATAACGCCGACGGTCGAAAACCCCTCCGGTCTGAAATGCCGGTATGCTGCGAATCGACTGCGCCAGTTCATCATCGGTCACGTGCATCTCCAAATGCTCGGCGGCCTGCTTGAGGAGCGTTCGATCGATTAATTGCTCCATGGTGCGCTTCGGGACCTGCAGGGCTTTGAGCATCTCATCGCTGAGATTCGACCCCAGGCTCTGACGCGCCTGCTCCATCAAGCGGTTGTAAGCGTTGCGGTAATCTTCCAGGGATATGGACTCGCCGTTTACCGTGGCCACAATCCCCTCCCGTTGACTGGTCCAGCTTCCAACTCCCCAGAAAACGAACACCACGACAATGGCCCCGAGCAGGGCCTTGATCATCCAGGTTCCCGCGTGTTTGCGCATCAAGTCAAGCATACGTCATTCTCTCCGCTGCGAGCCATATTTTGCTGAGCACGCACTAAGCTTTCGGCGCTTTGCGCCACGTTTCATCCACAGTGAGCCCGGCAGGATCCATCCCCTCCTTCTCCTCTTTCGGACAAGGGACGGTCAACCGGTTCCCTCGACGCCGCGCCGGATGTCCGCTGCCGGCGTGATCAGACGATCAGCCGAACCGACGCCTCGCCCCGGCTGGTCTTGGTTCCCACGGTGCTGGAGCATACGGCGCACAGATATTCATACTTGTCGCCCTCCGGCAGCACGAGAAGCAAGCGCTTGCGTACGGGAACCGCCCGCCGGCACCGCGGGCAATAAAGCTCCGTCGCGTCGAATTCTTTGAAAGCGCCCTGACTGCTCGGTGGGCGCCGGGAGATTCGAGGAGGTTTCATATAAGGATTCACAACGGTTCCTGCCTGCTTACAATTTTGATTCGCACCGGCCGCTTCGTCGAAACCAAAGCCACTTCAATTCGGTTGAGTCATTAAAATTTTAACTTTTTATAATAGTTTTTAAATTCTAAATTTGTCAATACTTGAAAAAAATATTGACACTCGAAACCGCCATTGGTAAGTAATAAAAGTTTTTCTGGGGCTGTAGCTCAGTTGGGAGAGCGCATGAATGGCATTCATGAGGCCAGGGGTTCGACCCCCCTCAGCTCCACCAAGTTGGCAACCAGCTGAGCGATCAGCTGTAATTCTTGACGATTCAACCGCATAAAGCAAACGGCCCGCCGATGGTTCGGCGGGCCGTTTGCTTTATGCCATCACGGAATGGTCAACCTTCGCAGCCCACCTGCCGACCGAGTTGGGGAATGTCAACCGCCGGGGAGATCGATTAAAATATCGTATTACGAAATTAATTATCTTTATACGATTTTTTTTATTGACAGATCCTCGCCCCCCTTTCTAATATTGCGGGGAACGTTGAACGCCTCTCATCCAGCAAACACCGCTTACCGCCAAGAAAGGGTCTTAACGTGAAAAAAGTGACCGCGCACACCTTGATCGAAAAAAAGAGAGCCAAACAGCCCATCACCTGGCTGACCGCCTATGATTTCCCCATGGCACAGTTCGAAGAAAAAGCCGGCATTGATATCATCCTGGTGGGAGACTCCATCGGCATGACGACGTTTGGCTTCGATTCGACGCTTCCGGTGACCATGGATCTGTTGATCCCCCACACCCGGGCGGTTCGCAAAGGTGCTCCCAACGTTTTCCTCATCGGCGATATGCCCTACATGACCTATCAGGTCTGCCCCCAGGAAGCCGTTCGCAACGCGGGCCGGTTCATGGCTGAGTGCGGCTGCGACGCGATCAAGCTCGAGGGCGGCCGGGAGGTGCTCGATACCATCCGGGCGATCATCCGTGCGACTGTGCCGGTCGTCGGACACTTGGGCTTGACCCCGCAGTCCATCGCCATGCTGGGCGGTTTTAAGGCCCAGGGGCGCGATGCGGCCGCGGCGGTTCGGTTGATCGAGGACGCCCGGTTGCTGGAAGAAGCCGGAGTGTGCATGATCCTGCTCGAAGCGGTTCCGCCCGAAGTCGCCCAGATCGTCACCGAACGTGCGCAAATCCCTATCGTCGGAATCGGCGCCGGCCCGCATGTCGACGGCCAGTGCCTGATCGTCCACGACATGCTTGGAATGTTCGACGCATTCACGCCGAAATTCGTCAAGAAGTATGCGGACATCGGTGGCCAGATCGTCGCAGCGCTGAAGGAGTTCACCCAGGATGTGACCCGCGGAGGCTTCCCGGCTGCTGAACACTGCTACAAAATGCCGGAGACCGAGCTCCTCAAGATGAAAGAACTCCTTAAAAAAAACCCTTAGCCCACCGCAGAGGCGGATCCATGGCATTGCGTCGATTCAACCTGAATGATGGCAAACGCTCCGTTTCCTTCAGCCTTCCCGCGCGTTAGGCAAGCCATGACTGACGATGCCAAAACGGGAAGCACGATCAAGTCTCTGGTGAAAACGTTGCGCCTGCTCAAACTGTTCACGCCGCAGCGCAACGTTTGGACCGCGGAAGACATGGTTGCCACGCTGGGATACCATAAAAGTTCGGTACAGCGTATTTTGGCCACCCTTGAAACGGAAGGGTTCCTGTCCAGGGTCGCACCTCGGCGCAGCGAGTACCGCCTGGGGCCGGACATCCTGTTCCTGGGAAATGTGGCCGAGATGAGCCTGGATCTGCGCTCCCTGGCCCGGCCCATCATGCTCGACCTGGTGCAGCGGGCGCAGGAGACCTGCTATCTGTGCGTAGCCGACCAGGACCAATGTCTTTATGTCGATAAAGTGGAGTGCTCCCAGCCGATCCGCATCATCAACCAGGTGGGGCAGCGCAACCCCATGCACTGTACCGGGGTCGGCAAAGTCCTCCTGAGCGGAATGTCCGACGACGCCGTCGACCGTTTGATCGAAGCCCGGGGGCTGAAGGCGCATACCCGCAACTCCATCACCGACCGCGAACGACTCAGGCAGGAACTCGAACGTATCCGTCGCAGCGGCATTGCGTTGGACAACGAAGAGCTCGATCTCGGGGTAAAATGCGTCGCCGCACCGATCCGAGACAGCTCCGGCGCGGTGGTGGCCGCCATCAGCCTTTCCGGCCCGGCGCAGCGTTTCACCCCAGCAACCATCCGACGCTTCGAAAAAGAGGTCAAGGCGGCCTCCATCCTGATATCCAGGGTTCTCGGCTTCAAGCCGGGGCTGCGCCGGAATATGCCCTTGACAGTTGATAATGATCCAAATAGGCTGATATGTTAACTATTCGCTTCGTTGCATTTCATCACCAACCCATCACAGGCAAGGAGGAACCAACATGAAGAAAGTATTGGTATTCGGGTTAGCAGTGCTGATGGCGATTATGCTGGCCGGACCGGCGGCGGCCCAGTACAAGGCCACCATGAAGCTGGCATCCACCCAGAGCATGGACCATCCCTACATGGTCGGCGCCCAGAAATTCGCCGACCTGATCAAGGAGCGTACCAACGGCCGCATCGAGATCAAGCTCTATCCCAGCAACCAGTTGGGCAAGGGCGAACGTGAAATGACCGAGGGCATTCAGCAGGGCGCCATCGACCTGCTGGTTACTTCCACCGGTCCCCTGGGAGGCTTCAGCCCCTCCATCAACATTCTGGACTTTCCCTTCCTGTTCCGCGACAACGCCCACGTCGACTTGGTGATGGACGGCCCCATCGGCCGCAAGCTGCTCGACGACTTCGAAAAGGCCAACATCAAGGCCCTGTCGTTCTGGGAAAACGGCTTCCGCCACCTGACCAACGCCAAGGTCTCCGTGAAGAAGGTGGATGACGCCAAGGGACTTAAGATCCGCACCATGGAGAACAAGGTCCACCTGGCCGCCTGGAAGGAAGCCGGCCTGAACCCCACCCCCATGGCCTGGGGTGAAGTCTACACCGCCCTGCAGCAGAAAGTCATCGACGGCCAGGAAAACCCGATCGCCGTCTACTACGCCTCCAAGTTCTGGGACGTTCAGAAGAACTTCTCGCTCACCGCCCACGTGTACTCGCCGTCCCCCTTCCTCATGAGCAAGAAGACCTTCGACGCCATGCCCAAGGAGGATCAGGAACTGTTCGTGAAGACCTCCTACGAGGCGGGCACGTTCCAGCGCAAGACCAACCGCGACGCCGAGGAAGCGAAGATCCAAGAAATCGCCAGCAAGGGCGTCACCGTGGTGCGCGACGTGGACCGCGAGAGCTTCAAGAAGGCCATGGCCCCGATTTACGATCAATTCAGCAGCCAGTTCAGCAAGGCCGACATCGAAGCCATCATGAACGCAAAGTAATTTGTGCCCTGTCAACGGGCGCCCTCGGGGTCAACGGAAGGGCGCCCGTAGTTTATCCTGACATTTCAGAGGGACCGGCAATGCGCGCTTTAGAAGGGTTCAACGTATTTCTGATTAAGTTCGGAAGCTGGGGAACGATTCTCTTCATGGCCGTTATCGGCATCGTCATCCCTTACGAAGTCATCGGCCGGTACGTATTCCAGAAGATGACCATCTGGTCCGGCGAAGTCTCTACCTACTCCCTGGCATGGGCGTCCATGCTCGGCGGTGCGGTGGGCTTGAAGAAAGGCTACCAGGTCAAGATGGACTCGGTGGTCGAGTCCGTGCCGCCGGGAGTGGCTAAGGCCCTGAAGTTTCTGGCCTATCTATCGGCTCTGTTTTTCTTCGGCATGATGTTCGGCTTCGGCCTCTTCCAGACCATCTACAACTGGAAACAGACGTCCCCGGCCATTGGTCTCATAATGAGCTTTCCCTACGCGTCGTTGCCGGCGGGTTTCTTCATCATGTTTTTCCTGACGCTGGAGGAGTTCTTCACCTTCCTCGGTTGGGGATCGAAAGGAGCGGCCGCATGATCGCCGTTTTCGCTTTTGCCTTCATCGGGCTCTTGTGCATCTCCGCGCCCATCACAGTGGCGTTGGGCGGCTCGGCCATGGCCTATGCCCTGATCAGCGGCAGCGTCCCGATCACCACCTTGATCCAGACCACCTTCGGCGGTCTGGCCACTTTCCCGCTGCTGGCCATTCCGCTCTTTATGCTGGCGGGCAACCTCATGAACGAGGGCGGCATCACGCCGGACTTGGTGCGTTTCGCACGCCTGCTTTTGGGGCATATCAAGGGCGGCCTGGGCCTTGCCACCATTCTGGCCTGCGCCATCTTCGCGGCCATCTCCGGAGCCGCCGTGGCCACCGCGGTCGCCATCGGCGTCGTCATGATCCCGGCCATGAAAGCGGCCGGCTACGACGAAGACGTGGGAGCCGCGATGACCTGCGTGGCGTCCTGCATGGGGCCCATCATCCCCCCCAGCATCCCGTTCATCATCTACGGGGTCGCGGCCAACGTTTCGGTCGGCGCGCTGTTTCTCGGCGGCGTGCTGCCCGGGATTCTGTTGGGTCTGGCCTTGATGGTTTACATGTACTACGTGGCCCGCAAGCGCAACTACCCCACCGACCCCAAGACACCGACCCGGGACATTCTGGCTGCGGCATGGAATGCCCTTCCGGCCCTTTTCATGCCCGTCCTCATCATGGGCGGCATCCTGAGCGGCATCTTCACGCCCACCGAGGCGGCCGGCGTCACGGTGGTGTATGCCGTGCTGGTGGGGGTCTTCGTCTATCGGAAATTGAAGTGGAGCAGCTTTCCCAAGGTGCTGCTGCAGGCCGGGCTCGAATCCGGCATGGTCATGCTGCTGATCGCCCTCTCGGAACCCTTTTCCTGGATCGTCGCGGCCGATCAGATCCCGCAGATCCTGATCGATTGGATCTCGAGGCTGACCACCTCGCCCTACGCAATCCTGCTGCTCATCAACATCTTCCTGCTGCTGCTGGGCATCCCGATCGAAACCGCGCCGGGCATCGTCATCGTGACCCCGGTGTTGGCGCCGATTGCAGCCACCATGGGCATCGACCCGGTGCATATCGGCATCGTCATCTGCCTCAATCTGGTGCTGGGGCTGGTCACCCCGCCGGTCGGCGCGGTCTTGTTCGCGGTCTGCGGGATCGGCAACATCAGCATCGACCGCCTGGGCAGGGCCGTCTGGATGCCGTTTTTCGTCTCGCTGATCGTACTGGCGCTCGTGACCTACGTGCCCTGGCTCAGTACCTGGCTGCCCAAGACGCTCATGGGGTACTGACCGGATACTGGCGAACGAATACTGGGGTCCCGTAACCCGGGACAAAGATTAGACGACCAAACTGGAAAAAAAATATGGCTGATATTCAGAAGTCCCGCGGACCGCTGCGCTCCTCGGAGATGACCAAGGGGGTGGATCGCGCCACCCACCGTTCGCTGCTTTATTCCATGGGCTGGCGCTCGGAGCACCTGGACAAACCACTGGTAGCGGTGGTCAACTCCTTCAACGAGCTGATGCCCGGCCACGTGCACTTGAACGCTCTGTGCCAGGCCATCAAGCTGGGCATCGCCGAAGCCGGTGGAACTCCGCTCGAGTTTCCGACCATTGCGGTCTGCGACGGGTTGGCCACCGGCCACAAGGGCATGAGGATGCCCATGCCCAGCCGGGAGCTGATCGCCGATTCGATCGAGATCATGATCACCGCGCATGCCTTCGACGCCATGGTGCTGTTGACCAACTGCGACAAGGTCACTCCGGGCATGCTGATGGCTGCGGCACGGCTGAATATTCCGGCCCTGCTGGTGTCCGGCGGCCCCATGGACACGGGCTGCTTTCACGGCAAGCGCGTCTGCTACAATGACCTGATGGAAGCCGAGGGGCTGGTGGAACGCGGGAAGATGGATGCCAAGGAACTGGCGGCCTTCGAAGAGGTGGCCGTTTGGGGCCCCGGCGCCTGCGCCATGATGGGCACCGCCAACACCATGAACATCCTGACCGAGGCGCTGGGCATGACCGTCCCCGACGGCGCCCTGACTCCGGCCACCTCGGGGGCGCGCATGGCGCTCGCCCGGCGGGCCGGGCGGCTGATCATGCAGCTGCACGCCAAAAACATCCTGCCGCGCGACATCCTCAGCCCGGCCGCTTTCCGCAATGCGCTGGCGGTCGATATGGCCGTGGGCGGCTCCACCAACACCTGTCTGCACCTGCCGGCCATTGCCGCCGAAGCGGGCCTGAGGCTCGATCTGGCCGAATTCGCCCAGGCGGCGGCCAGGACCCCGCACCTGGTCCTGCTCAAGCCGGCCGGGCGGCATTTCCCGCTGGACTTCTTCAATGCCGGCGGCGTGCCCGCGCTCATGAAGGAACTCCTGGACGGCGGGCTTTTCCATGGGGAGTGCATGACCGTCACCGCAAACCCGATGGCCGAAAATCTGGCCGGCCGCCGCATTCTCGATGCGGATGTCATCCGCCCGTTAAAAACCCCTCTGAGCCCGACCGGAGGATTGGCGGTGCTGACCGGAAGCCTGGCCCCGGAGGGGGCGGTGGTCAAGAAAGCAGCCGTTGCCCCCGAGATGCTCCGGCACAGCGGGCCGGCGCGCGTCTTCGAACAGGAGGAACCGGCGCTGGCGGCGATCTTCGGCGGGCAGATCAAGCCCGGCGACGTGGTGGTCATCCGCTATGAAGGCCCCAAGGGCGGGCCCGGTATGCGCGAGCAACTGCTGCCGACTTCGGCCATCATCGGCATGGGTCTGGGAAAATCCGTGGCCCTGGTGACCGACGGCCGCTTCTCCGGCGCCACCCAGGGCGCCTGCGTCGGCCACATCACCCCCGAAGCCTTCCTGGGAGGCCCCCTTGCGCTGGTCGAAGAAGGGGATCGCATCACCATCGACATCCCGGCCGGCCGTCTGGAGCTGGAGGTGCCGCCCGATGTCCTGAAAAAACGTCGTGAAAACTGGCGCCCGCCCAGCCACGTCGAACTGCCGAAAGGCACCCTGCTCGATCGCTACCGCCGCCTGGTAGGCCCCGCCAGCCGGGGCTGCACGATGGAATAGGAAGGGTTCTATGATTCCCGGGGCCGGGGGACGATGGTAAAAACCAGTCACCGTCCCCCTATCCCTGGGAATCTTCATGCCCCCAGTCCCTCATCGCACATCCACGGCCCTTTCTTGACATCCTTCGCCCTTTGGCTTAGATAGTCGAGTCTCGTAACACCCGATCTCGAACGTTTCGATGCCGGCCGGCCGCTGCCGCCGGCCAACGCACTTATGAAAAAGACCAAAATCAACGCCATCCGCAACATCGGCATCATCGCCCATATCGACGCCGGCAAGACCACGGTGACCGAGCGGATCCTTTTTTACACCGGCCGGTCACACAAGCTGGGCGAGGTCCACGACGGCGAAGCGGTCATGGACTGGATGCCCGACGAGCAGGAGCGCGGCATCACCATCACGTCGGCGGTGACCACCTGCCCCTACAAAGACATCGAAATCCATCTGATCGACACCCCCGGCCACGTCGACTTCACCATCGAAGTCGAACGCTCCCTGCGGGTCCTGGACGGCGCCGTGGGCGTCTTCAGCGCCGTGGAGGGCGTTGAGCCCCAGTCCGAAACGGTCTGGCGCCAGGCCGACAAATACCATGTGCCCAAGATCGCCTTCCTGAACAAGATGGATCGCATCGGAGCCGACTTTTTCGCCACCGTCGAGATGATGAAAACCAAGCTGGGTGCCCACCCGCTGGTATTGCAGCTGCCGGTCGGCATGGGCGAGGATTTCCAGGGGGTGATCGACCTGGTGCGCATGCAGCAGATCCGTTGGGACGAATCCTCGCTGGGCATTCTCTTCACGAGCGGACCGATCCCGGCGGAATGGGCCGACCAGGCGGCCGACCACCGCGAGCGCCTGATCGAGACGGTGGCCGAGCAGGACGACGCGCTGATGGAAGCTTTCGTGGCCGAAACGCCGATCGAGGAAGCTCAGCTGCTGGCCGCCATCCGCCGCGCCACCATTCAGCTCAAGCTGGTGCCGGTCTTGTGCGGTTCGGCGCTTAAAAACAAGGGCATCCAGCCGCTGCTGGATGCCGTGGCCCAATTTCTTCCCAGCCCGGCCGACATCCCGCCGGCAAGGGGGATGCATCCCGAAACCGGCGATGCGATCGAATGCCACCCCAGGGACACCGATCCCCTGGCCGCGTTGATCTTCAAGGTCTCCATGATGGAAGGGCGCAAACTATGCTTTGTGCGGGTCTACAGCGGACGGCTTAGGGCCGGCAGCGAGCTCTACAACCCCTCGCTCAAACGCAAGGAAAAAGTAGCGCGCATCCTGCTCATGCACGCCAATAAGCGCGAACGCATCGAGGAGTCCGGCGCGGGCAGCATCGTCGGCGTGGTCGGGCTAAAGGACGCCTCCACCGGCGACACGCTCTGCACCGCCGAGCAACCGGTGCTGCTTGAGAAAATCGAATCCTACGAACCGGTCATTTCCATCGCCATCGAGCCCAAAACCCACGGCGATCAGGAAAAAATGGACGAGGTCCTCGAAAAATTCACCGCTGAAGACCCGACGCTGCGGGTCCGCAAAGACGAGGATACCGGCCAGACGATTCTATCGGGGATGGGCGAGCTACACCTTGAAATCATCACCAGCCGCATGCAGCGCGAGTTCAGCACCAATGTCAACGTCGGCAAGCCCCAGGTCGTCTACCGCGAGGCGATCGCGGGCCCGGCTCGGGCCACGGCCGCTTTCGACCGGGAAATCGCCGGCCAGCGGCATTTTGCCGAGGTCAGCCTGCACGTGGCCCCGCTGCCGCGCGGTGCGGGGTCCGGTTTCACTTCCACCGTTCCGGTTGAAACGTTGCCGGCGGCCTTCGTCGACGCCGTCCGTAAAGGCGCGTTGGGCGCACTGGAAAGCGGCCCGGTTTCGGGCTATCCGGCGGTGGATGTGGAGATCCGCCTGACCGGCGCCGCCCCGAAAGACACCAGCACCGAGCTCGCTTTTACGGTGGCCGCCTCCATGGCCTGCAAGGAGGCATTGTCCCGGGGCAATCCCTTTCTGCTCGAGCCGATCATGATCACAGAGATACTGGTTCCGGAGGCTTATCTGGGAGAAGTGATTGGCGACCTCAATGCCCGCAGCGGCAAAATCGAGTCCATCGAGCACAAGCTGGGTGTGCAGGTCATCACCGCGACCGTTCCGCTTTCGCGCATGTTCGGCTACTCGACCGCCCTGCGCTCCGCCACCCAGGGGCGCGGGACGTTCTCGATGCACTTCAAGCGCTTCGACCGCCCATAAAGAAACGGCTTCATGCGAAGCCGTTTCTTTCATTTTATTACTCCGGCAATAGAATATGTTCGATGCGGCCATGTCATTCATCGGCGAACCTCAGCTCAAGCTGAACCTGTTCACTTCCGGAGGTTAACCTTCCAGGGCTTTTTTCTCTGCCTTGATCTCCTCTTCCACCTGCTTCAAAAGCCGCTCGGCCCGCTCGCGCTTTTCGGGAGCGTCGCTGTTGCGCAAAGACTGCCTGAACTGGGTTGCAGCCGTTTTGAAGTCCCGTGCCCGCAAGTGGTAGATCCCCAGGTAGTAGTGCGCATCGGCGAGGGCACCCTGCTGGCCGAGGTTTTGACCCAGGAAATAATAGGCGTCGCGGTAGTCCGGCGTCTTCTGGATGACGGCGGTGTAAAGCGCAACGGCCTCTGCCGACCGGCCGAGTTCCTGCTGGGTGCGGCCCAGGAAGAACAACGTGTCGGGATCCTCCGGAATCATGCTCCGGGCGCTGTCCAGTGCGCTGAGGGCGGCGTCCAGCTGGCCGCCGAGAAAATAGACCTTGCCGAGGTCGCGCAGCATGTAGGGATTGAAGGCATTGCGGGCGAGCACCGCCTTAAGCTCGGCAATCGCTTCGGTGGTCCGGTTGGACCGGCCCAGGACCAGGCCGTAGCGATAGCGCGCCAGCGTGTTCCCCGGCTCGCGCTGCAGGATCTGCTCCAGGCGTCCCAGCTCCGAGCTCGCGTCGTTGTATTCCACTATCAAACGGGTCAGAATCCGTTCGAACTCTGCTGGGTTGGTCTTCTGAACCGGTGGGGTTTTGCCTTTATGATCCTCGATCCAGGAGCCGACATACGAAATGCGATCCTCAATGGCCGGATGCGTCATCATGTACGTGGGAATCTGCTCTTTGCTGAACCATTGCTTGCTGCGGATTTTCTTCAGGACTTTCTGGAGCCCTTCGCTGCCGTACCCCGCGTCGGAGAGAAACTTGAGCCCGAGCTGGTCGGCCTGCATTTCATTGTCACGGCTGAAGGCGAGCTGGGTCGACGCCCCGGTGGCGGCCGAGCCCAACATCACCCCGCTTGCCGCCGCTCCCGAGCCGCCGGCAGCGCCGAGCAGGATGCCGGCAGCGATTCCGGCCAGCTGCGCCCAGCCGACCTTCTTGGCCAGCTCGATCTTCTGGGAAATGTGCCGGCAGTACACATGCGAAATTTCATGGCCAAGGATGCCGGCCAGCTCGTCTTCGCCGTCCATGGCCTCGAGCAGTCCGCTATAGATGAAGATATGGCCGGCCGGGGTGGCGAAGGCGTTATACATGTCCTGGTTGATGACATAGAACCGGTAGCGGAACGGCTGCTCCGGCATCACCGACAGAATCCGTTTGCCCACCCGGTTAACGTAGCCGTTAACGTAAGGGTCGTCCACCACCGGCAGTTTCTTGAAAATAATCCGCAGCATTTCAGCCGAAAGCTCTTCCTCTTCGCCGATCGTGATGGCGTGTCCGGGCGACGGCAGCACCAACGCCGCGGATAGAAACAGCACCAGGATCCACGTTATACGCCGGCAACGGTAAATGAGTGTCATCGGGTCGTTTTCCTTGCTCGGGGATCTTCCGTCGACCCTGCCCGCAACGCCGGCAGGCTGGATTTCTGATGGAATCAGGCTGGGTGCACCGAATAAAGCCGGCCAGCACCGCGTGTGGGGGGTGAATCGATCGGAGTTATGGCCTTTTCATCTGACTATCTCACATTTTACGGTTCTTTTCAAAGAATCAATTTTGTGCTAAACGCAGACTATGGCAAAAGTCGTATGCATAGCCAACCAAAAGGGCGGCGTGGGCAAAACCACCACGGCCGTCAATTTGTCGGCATCGTTGGGGGTTTTCGAAAAGCCCACCCTTTTGGTGGATTGCGACCCCCAGGCCAATGCCACTTCCGGTCTGGGAATCGACAAGGCCAGCCTCACCTGCACGCTTTACGATGGGCTCCTCGGCCGGATGGACGCCGAATCTTTGCTGCGTGACAGCGCCATCGCCGCCTTGAAGGTTATTCCATCGAATGTTCAACTGATCGGGTTCGAAGTCGAAATGATGTCTGAACCCGACCGCGAAAAGGCCTTGAAACGGCTTCTGGCTCCCCTGGTCGATCGCTTCGAGTACATTATCCTCGACTGTCCGCCGTCGCTCAGCCTGCTCACCGTAAATGCGCTCACGGCCGCCGATGCGCTGCTCATCCCGCTGCAATGCGAGTTTTACGCCCTGGAGGGGCTTGGGCAGCTGCTGCAGACCGTCAAGCGCATCAAGCGTTCATTCAACCCCGGACTCAGCATCGCCGGAATCCTGCTGACCATGTTCGACCGCCGCACCAATTTATCGCATCAGGTGGCGGAAGAAGCCGAAAAATTTTTCAAAGGGCTCGTCTTTCAGACCACCGTCCCTCGCAATATCCGTCTGGGAGAGGCTCCCAGCTTCGGCAAACCGATCATTCTATACGATGCTGCTTCCCCCGGCGCCCAGAGCTATGTCGAACTCGCCAAGGAGTTCATGAACCACACCCGGAGCAATTCCGAGCTACCAAGGTAAGCCATGAACAAACCCCTGTCATCTCAGGATCCACCCTCCAAACGCAAGAAACTCGCCCTCGGCCGGGGCTTGGAGGCTCTGATCCCCGACCCCGTTCCCGGTTCCGAGGACGGCCCGGGGGATTATTTCCTGTGCGATGTCCAGCTCATCCGGCCCAACCGATTTCAGCCCCGCCGCCAGTTTGCGGAAACCGAACTGGAGGAACTGACCGAATCGATCCGGGGGCAGGGGATCCTGCAGCCGTTGATGGTGCGCAAGGCCGACTCCGGTTTTGAGCTGATCGCCGGCGAGCGTCGCCTGCGGGCCGCGCGGCGCGCCGGGCTGACTCAGGTCCCGGTGGTGGTGAGGCCGGTCAACGACGACCAGTTGCTGGAAATGTCTCTGGTGGAGAACATCCAGCGGGCGGACCTGAACCCGATTGAAGAGGCCGAAGCCTACCACCGCCTGATCCACCAGTTCAATCTCACCCAGGACCAGGCCGCGGCCCGAGTCGGCAAAAGCCGATCGGCGGTGGCCAACTTTCTCCGGCTGCGACAGCTGCCGGAGCCGATTCAAGCCAGCATCGTCGAGGGCGCGGTCAGCATGGGCCACGCGCGCGCCCTGCTCGGCGCCGAAAGCTCAACCTTGCAGCTGACGGCCTGGCGGGCCGTCGTCGCCAAGGGCATGTCCGTGCGCGAAACCGAGGAGATGGTCCGACGCCTGAAGTCCGAGAAGAAGGCGCCGCGGGTCAGCCTGAAAAGCTCGGAAGCGACGTACTTGACCAGCCTCTCCGAAGAGCTCTCCCGCCACCTGGGCACCAAGGTGACCATCCGCAAGTCCGGCCGGCAGGGCCGCCTGGAAATCGAATTCTACAACAACGACGACCTCGATCAATTGATCACGCGTTTGCGGCAGATCAAGGCCTGACCCGGGTCTTCGGCACCATGGGTATGCACATCATCATCGACGGTTACAACCTGGTGCGCCAATCCAGGGAGCTGAGCCGAATCGACCGCACCGATATCACCCGGGGCCGTGAGGCCCTGATCGAGATGCTCGCGGCCTATCGCCGGTTCAAACCGCACCGCATCACCGTGGTGTTCGACGGGGCCGGCGCTCCGGTCCTGTCTCCCGGCCGGGACCGAATGAAGGGAATCGCAATCGTCTTTTCGCGCGGCGGGGAAACCGCCGATGCCGTTATCGGGCGCATGGCTCGTCGGGAGGGCGAAACCGCCCTGGTGGTGAGTTCCGATCTGGCGGTGGTCCGAAACGCTCAGGCCTGCGGCGCCGCAGTGGTCGAATCCACCGAATTCGAAGCCCGGATGGCGATGGCCGGTGCACTGGAAGCGGGCGAGCCGACGGAAGAGAACCAGCAGGCTCGGCGGGTATCGACTCGCAAGAAGGGAGAGGGCCGGCGCTTGCCCAAACGGCTCCGGCAGAATCAACGCAGGACCGCCAAGCTCTAGCGGCCGGGTCGTCAACGCCAGCCGGGGCGGGCGAAGCGGGTGATCTCATGAAAAAACTCTGCGTCATAGACGGCCAGGGCGGCGGCATCGGCAGCACCATCATCCGCAAGGTCAAAGAGGCCTTTGAGGAGAGCGTGGAGGTCATCGCGCTCGGCACCAATGCGGTGGCCACCGCTCAAATGCTGAAAGCGCGCGCCAACCGCGGCGCCTCCGGTGAAAACGCCATCCGCCGAACGGTGCCCAAGGCCGACGTCATCTTAGGTCCCATCGGCATCATCATCGCGCATGCCATGATGGGCGAAGTCACCCCGGCCATGGCCGAGGCGGTGGCCTCGAGTCCGGCGCCGAAGCTGCTCCTGCCGCTGTCCCAGGAGAATGTCGCCGTCATCGGCTCCTCCACCCTGCCCCTGCCCAAGCTCGTGGACGAGCTGATCTCAAACCATCTGCGCCGGCTCATCGGATCGGGCATCGATCGGATCGGTCGGTAAAATGCCCGTTCGAACCATGTCGCCCGCCGCCGCGGAGGCGGGCGGAGCGCCGGGGCGATAGAACCTGACCCAGCTTCAAGACGAGGGATGATTGCCATGTGTGAAGCCAATGCCTATATGATCGAGGGCGACGACCGTCGCCTGGTTATGGAAAGCGTGGACACCATCGAACCCGAGGGGGACGGTCTGCGCCTGGTCAACATCTTCGGTGAACAGAAGTTTCTCAGGGCTCGGATTCAATCGCTGTCGCTGGTGGAGAACCGGGTACTTCTCATCAAAACCGCCTGAAGCATTCCCCGTCCTTATGAAAATCGTGATCGCCAAGATGTCCGGCTTCTGCATGGGCGTGCGCCGGGCGGTCGAAATGGTACTGGACGCCCCGGGCCGGCATCCGGGTCCGATCTGCACCTACGGGCCCCTGATCCATAACCCCCAGGTGCTGGATCTGCTGGCGTCCAAAGACATTGCAACGATCAAGGATATCCCCGTATGCGGCAGCGGCACGGTGTTGATTCGGGCGCACGGCGTGCCGCCCGAAACCAAGAAACGGCTTAAGGCGGCCGGCTACAAAGTCATCGACGCGACCTGCCCGCGCGTGATCCGCGTCCAGTCCATCATCCGCAAACACGCCCGCCAAAACCACGCCGTGATCATCGTCGGCGACAGGGACCACCCGGAGGTCGTCGGGCTGCTCGGCTATGCCGGCTCCAACGGCCACGTCGTGGCCGGTGTCGAAGAACTCAGGCGGCTGCCGGTATTCGAAAACGCCATCATCGTCGCCCAGACCACCCAGGATACGCGACGGTATGCAGCCGTACGGGAGTGGACCGGACGACATTACCCCCATTACAAGGTCTTCGAGACCATTTGCGACTCCACCGAAAGGCGCCAGTCGGAAGTCCAGCGGCTGGCCGAATCCGTGGATGCCGTGGTGGTGGTGGGCGGCCGCGAAAGCGGCAACACCCAGCGGCTCTTTGAAATTGCCTGCCGGACCGGCAAGCCGGCCTTCCACGTGGAAAGCGAGGCCGACCTGAGCCGTATCGACTTGGATTCCCTGCGCTCGGTCCAGACCATCGGCATCACGGCCGGAGCCTCCACCCCGAACTGGGTCATCCGCAAAGTCTACATGACGCTTGAAACCATGGTTTTCAAACGCCAGTCGGGGTGGCACCAGGCGGTCTACACATTTCTGCGGGCCGCCCTGCTCTCCAATCTCTATGTCTCGCTGGGGGCGGCCGGCCTGTGCTACGCCGCCACCCGCCTTCAAGGAATTTCCGATTTCACGCCGTTTGTGCTCATCGCGTTTCTCTACGTGCAGTCCATGCACATCCTTAACCACCTCACCGGCAGCAAGGCCGATCGCTTCAACGAACCGGACCGTGCTCGGTTTTACGACGATCGCAAAGTCTCGCTGACGGTCATCGCTCTATCCAGCGGCGCGGCCGGCCTGGTTATCGCCTGCCTCCAGGGCTGGCTCCCATTCCTGGTCCTGCTGGTGATCAGCCTGCTCGGACTTTCCTACCGCCTCACGCTGATCCCCAAAATGTTTGCATCCGTCGAGTACCGCCGGATCAAGGACATTCCGGGCTCCAAGACCATTCTCATCGCCCTGGCCTGGGGGGTCGTCACGTCCGTGCTGCCGCCGATTTCGATCTTCGGGACCTATGACGCAGCGAACGCTTTTATCTTCGCCTGGTCGACCACGCTGGTCTTCGTACGGACGGCTTTTTTTGATATTCTCGACATGCAGGGCGACCGTTTGGTCGGCAAAGAAACCATCCCGATTTTGCTGGGAGAGAAGCGATCGTTGCAGCTGCTCAAGGGGCTGCTGGCCGGGCTGTCCGTCGGTCTGCCGGTGTTGAGCGCCTTGACTCCGGTGCCGGCTTTCACCGTCAGCTTATCCCTTTGCCCGGCGGTCATGTTTGCCGTCCTCCTGGCCTTCGAAAGAAGCCTCCTCCTCCCGGGCGTACGGATGGAATTTCTGGTGGAAAGCCACCTGGTGCTGGCAGGGGTGCTCGCTCTCGGGTGGAGTCTGGCAGGCCTTTAAACCGCTCGGCGGTCTGGCGGGTGGCGCCATCGTTTCCGTTATGCTCTGAGCCAGAATTCTCGGACGGATGCAACGATCAGCGGTCTGGCCGGACACCGGGCCTGAAGGGCGGCTCCGTTCCGGCCCAAAGCCTCCGGATGTTGTCCGCATGGCGCATAAAAATAAAGACCGCCGCGATTGCAGCGCCCGCGCCATAGATAAATGAACCGCTAACGCCGAAGACGGCAATCGGTAAACCTGCGGCTGCGGCCAGCGAGCCGGCTGAAACCCGCCGGGTCGTCACGAAAACCAATCCGAACACCCCCAGTGCGATCAAAACCGCCAGGGGTGCCAGCGCTGAAAACCCGCCGGCGGCGGTTGCGACTCCTTTGCCTCCGCCGCGCAGGCGCGTATAGACGGGAAACATATGTCCCAAGACAGCCAGCAGCGCCAGGATCACCGCATACGGCTCGGCGGCGGTTTCCGACAATTGCATATGCCCGGCCATGGCCGCCGGCGCCCAACCCTTGAAAAAATCCATCGCAAGGGTGGCCAGGCCCAACAGGGGTCCGGCCACGCGGGCGACATTGGTCGCGCCGATGTTGCCGCTGCCGCAGCGACGGATGTCCGCACGGGTAAACAGGCGAGTCAGTACCTGGCCCCAGGGAATGGAACCCAACAGATAGGCCAGCAGCGGCAATCCATAAATGATGAACCGGTCTGAAATCATGGCTGTCACACAGGCGAAGCTGCCGGGAACAGGGCGGCGCTGGGTATCGCGTTATGACTCCGGCAATAAAATGAGTTCAATGCGGCCATATCACTCATCCGCCGGAACCCCAAAACCTTGTTGGACGCCATGAAGCCGGTCCGTATTCCGATTGAAGACGTCATCGATCTGCACACCTTCCAACCGCGGGAGCTCGCTCCCTTGATCGAGGATTATATCGAGGCCTGCATGCACGCGGGGTTCTCTTCGGTCCGCATCATCCATGGAAAAGGCCGGGGAATCCAAAAGCAGCGCGTGCGCGAAGTGCTGCGCGGCAACCCCCATGTCCTCTCCTTCCATGACGCGCCCCTGGAAGCCGGTGGCTGGGGAGCGACGATCGTGGCCCTGTCCCGCAAGGGGGCCCCATGATCGCTTTTTGTTCTGAATCAGTTGGCATCGGCTCTTCCCGCCGCCCCCAAGGGCCTATCGGGAAAGCCGGCTCCCCGGGGCTTGTACGGTCAAAGCCGGCCGCATTCGCATGCGCCCGCAAGGGCTTCTTTCAATTTGAGAAGGGCGTCCGGCGGCCCGAACGCGCCGGCCTTGGTAACTACCGGCACCCCCTCCATGGCCCCACCCACGAGTCTGCCGAAAACCAACCCGCTGCCCATTTCGCACTCCAGACGGATGCCGTGAGCACCCAGGCGTTCCAGCACCGCCAGAGCCGTATCGCCGCCGGACAGAAAAAGACCCGCCGGTCGGACCGCCTCGATCACCGATTGGACCGCATCCGCAAACCCCGCCATGAGCCGGTCTGAATCGATGCGCGACGAGTCCGTTGTCGGCGGCGCGAGCGTCATGACCAGGTCTTCGGCCGCCAGCCGCGAGGCCGCGCGCCGGATGGCGGCGGTCCAGTTTTCCGGAAGGTGGTCGGCCGCATGGCCGGCCGGCTCCAGAGCCTCGACGCTGACATTCATCTGCTCGGCCAGCACCTGCACCTGCCGGTGCAAACGCTCGGAAGCGGAACCGCAAGCAAACAGCCAATGACCGGCCGGCGGGGCATTCACGCGACACCGGCCAGGGAGCGGCTGCGTCCGGTTGATTCCAAGCGTTCGGGCCATGCTCTTAGCCAATCCGGCCGACCCGCAAAGCAGTGCCTGCGGAAAATGATTCAGCGCCAGGTGGGCGATGCGGTCCAGGTCTTCCACCGCAGCGGCATCGAAAGTGAAATGCCGAACCCCGGCGGCGGCGGCGCGAGCGATCGCGGCAGCCGCGGCGGCTGGCCCCTGGCTCAGAACATCCAGACCGACGTGCGCGATGGGGAGGTGGGCTTGCAAACCGATCCATTCGGAAAGACGCGATTCACATACCGGTGCGATCGGATCGCGCCGCATTTCGGTCTTGGCGACCGGCGTTCCGTGAATGCAGTGCACCCCCTCCACGGTGGTCCGGCCCTGTTCGATAAAGGCAGGGGCGATGAAGCTCATGGCGATATTTAAAACGTCCATCACCGCTTCCAACTCGGCGCCGATGTTGCCCCGCATGGCCGAATCGATCTTTTTGTAAACTCGGCGCGGCGTGTGGCGGCCGAACACCCGACAAACGTCTATGACCACCCGATGGGCATCGGCCGGGGGCAGACCACGGCTGGCGGTGAAAATGGACAGCGCTTGGGCAGGCTCCCCGAATGAATCGATCGATCGTAATCGGTGGTCGACCAGATAGACCGGTGCATACACGGCCCGAAACTGGATGCCCGTGTCTGCGGCGCCGGTCAGGTCGTCGGCGATCACTACCAGCTCCAGCATGGCTGCAACGTCCTCCCCAAGGGCATTAAGGTATCCATCGTGTGGGCGCGTCTAAAATACCACAGTCTAAACCGGCTCAACATATATTTTTTGGACTTAAGTAATGTCGGGAAAATGCCGAATAATGAATAAATATCGCCTCATGCCAGAGGGAGTGCCCAATGAAGAATTCAGGCGAAGCCGCGAACTTGAGTCAAATCCCGGATAGACGGAACCGGTATCGATCGACGAATCTATCCGATCCGATGGTGGAAATCAGATTAGCGGGCGGGCCCTTATATCTGCTTAAAGTAAGAGACCTGTCCAATGAAGGCGCCGGCATTGTGGTGCGGTCGGACTCCAATCTTCTGAAAATGATTCAGGTCGGCCAGCGGCTCAACGTTCGCCTGATTTTGCCCGTAAATTACAAAGGGCCGTCCGGCCATTACCGATCACGGATCGAGCATATCACGGAGATTGCAGACGGCCCTTACAACGGTCATCTGATCGTCGGGATATCCATCCTCAGCGGGGCCAGCTTCGCAGGATAGCCTCTGCTTGAATCCTCACAGGATCCGTTCATAAAATCCTCCTCTCGGTTCTGTTGACTTATCATCTTTTGCCCTCATTATTGAACCATCGATATCAGATATCCTTCCGCAGGCTTGAAAACATCCGTGTAGCTGATCCCTTGTCTCCGATTACGAGCAAAGAAAGTTGGGGGATATGGCTGACATCTTCATCAGTTATTCCAGCGAGGATCGGGAGAGGGTCATACCGGTTGTAAGGGCCCTGGAGATTCACGGATGGTCGGTGTGGTGGGACCGGATCATCCCGCCCGGAAAAACCTTCTCCCGGGTGATTGAAGAAGCGTTAGGCGCCGCCAGGTGTTTGATCGTTCTCTGGACCGCGACCTCCGTGAAATCGGACTGGGTAAGCAACGAAGCTGCCGAAGGTGCCCGAAGAAAGATTCTAATCCCGGCCCTGCTTGATGAAGTCGAAATTCCTTTCGAATTCAAGCGGATTCAAGCGGCCAGCCTCATCGACTGGAGGGGAGAATCCGATCATGCCGGCTTTCAGCAACTGATCAAAGCAGTGACGGATCTGCTTGGACCGCCCGCTGCCAAAGGTCCTGCGCCCGGCACCTCCGAGACGATCTCTGCCGTGCTGATTGCGGCTGAAACACCCGCAGATCCTCCCGGGCGGCCCCGCCCCGAACCTTCCGGGCCGCAACCCGCCATAATGAAACCTCGCGGAAAAAGCGCGACAGCAAGGATCAGCGGATGGATGGCGCTCGCCGTGCTGTTGGTCGCCGGCGCGGCCGTGCTCTTCAAAACGGAGCTGTTCCAGCCTCGCCGAGTAACGCTGGAATACGCCGCACCGAAAGCCGGAGTCGAAACTGCCGCGCAGCCGGTCAAACCGGAACCACCGGATGCGGCACGATCCGCCGCCAGCGAGGCGGTTGCGGAACCGCCGCTTGTCGAAAAGGAACCTTCGGCTCCGCCCGTCAAATCGGAACCGGCGCTGCCGGCCCTGGCCTCTTCGGAGGAAGCGAAGCCTGAGGCACCGACCTATGCCGCTGAATCCTCGCCTCCTCTGGCAAGGGCGGAGCCGCCCAAAACAGCCCTGCCAGTCGTCAAAGAACCAAAGCCCGAAATGCCGGCTCCTGATTTAAAAACGTCATCCCCCCCGGCCAAATCTCATCTGCAGAAGCCGCCCCGGTCGACGGTCAAGGAATCAGCGCCGGCCCTCCCAACGCCTGATTACAAGGCTGCGGCCCCTCAGGTTAAGCCGGAAGAACCGACCGCAGCCGCCAAACCCAGGGAGGCATCCCCTCGGAAGAAGGTCGCCAACAGCATCGGCATGGAGTTTGTTCTCATACCGGCATCGGCCGCTGCGTTCACGATGGGAAGCCGCCTGGGAATCGAGGAACTCATCCGACGGTTCGGCGGGGCGGAGGCCATGTACAAGACCGAGAAGCCGTCCCGCTCCGTGACGATCGGACGGCCTTTTTATATGCTGACGACGCCCGTCACTCAAGGTCAATGGCGGCGGGTCATGGGAGACCATCCGTCGTCCTTCAAGGGCTGCGGCGAGGACTGCCCGGTCGAGATGGTGTCCTGGGAAGATGCCCAACGCTTCATCAGCCGACTCAACCAGATGGAAAGCCATGCCGACTACCGTCTTCCCAGCGAAGTGGAATGGGAATACGCGGCACGCGCCGGCAGCGAGTCCGAGTTCTTTTTCGGCAGCGACGCTGCGAAGCTTGGCGAATTCGCGTGGTACTCGGCGAATTCCGAAAACAAGACCCACGCGGTGGCTCAAAAAAAACCAAACGCCTGGGGTCTTTACGATATGGCCGGCAATGTCTGGGAATGGGTGGAGGATGACTGGCATGCCACCTATGCCAGTGCGCCGGCGGACGGCGCGGCCTGGACCGGCACTCCGCGCGGCTCCGCACGAGTCGTGCGCGGGGGCGGCTGGGGCGTCACGGCGCGCTACTGCCGGTCGGCCGCACGCTACTATGGCAATCCCACCGCCCGCACCAGCCACGTGGGTTTTCGCCTGGCCCGATCGGTCAGCCCAGGCTCCTGATGCGACGGTAGCCTGACAGCGATTCTCCGTTTCGCTCCGGCGACAACATGCCGTAAGGCCTGAGCCAGGGGGTCGGGGTTGAAACCGACACCATTTTTTTGGCAAAGTCGATGGTAATCCCGGCCGTCAGACTGGAGAACCAAACGCCGATCAGACGGCCCTGGGAGTCGATGATTTCGAAACCGGTGGTGATGGATCCCTTCACCGGAAAGCCCTGCACCAGCCCCACGACTTTCTTGAATGTTGCGGCATCCGGATCAAGCAGACCCCACATCGGCCCGCCCTCGAAATCATACTCGCGATCGAGGCCGAGCACTCCGAAGGGGTTGTTCTCTTGATTTAAATACCAGTAGCGGTAGTTGGGATTGATCTCCAGATCCTGGAACTGTCGGGTAATATCCGCGCTG
The DNA here is from genome assembly GCA_030834695.1 of Desulfobacterales bacterium. GTDB lineage: Bacteria > Desulfobacterota > Desulfobacteria > Desulfobacterales > SpSt-501 > SpSt-501. Next base: position 91,205 of record JAUQXK010000052.1, on the reverse strand, counting down.
GGCCGAATGGTTCCGAAACTCGCCACCGCGCAGCCGCTGACCCAAGCCGCCGTGACCGCCAGAATAGTCATCGCACCCCGCATAATGGTTGCACGCATCGTTGAACCCTCCCAATGAAACCAACCTTCGTTAGCGTAGACGCTGATCTTCGCCGATCGAACGCGACGGTCAAGAAGTAATGCAATTTCCCCGCCCTGCCAAGACAACCGGGATCAAGTTATTGCTCCGGCAATAAAATAGTTTCAATGCGACCATATCACTCACCGGCTCAAATTATACCTGTTCACCTGCCGGAGTAATATTTTCCAACCCTTGGGAAATACGCGTTTTGTATGTTATACTGAACGGAGAATTTAAGCTGATCGTCCAATGCCCGGGCTGGAACACAAAATTTGACCGAAGTCCGGTGGTTCATTCCGTGAATTCCGATATCCAGTTGAATTTTGAGTTATTCAATTACATGATATAATAGAAAAAAGGCGCCGGCGCCCTGCGACTTTGGTGTTTCCGGCGCTTTTTTTCATCCACGATCGCAAATGACGAAGCAATGTCTAATTCCCAATTGGTCCCACCCACTTAAACCATGAAAGAGCCTACCGTAAACGCCATGTCAGATTCTCTGAGTGAAATGGAAAAACTCACGATTCCCAAGGACTGGAACTGCACCGAAAAGGTCTACCCTCTGGACAAATGCCTGCAGGCCTTCATTGAGGAACAGGTTTCAAAGACCCCGTTTGCCGAGGCATTGGCCTATGAGGGCCAAAGCCTTTCTTATGCAGACCTGAACCGGCAAGCGAACCAACTCGCCCACTACCTGAAGTCAAGGGGAGTCGCACCGGAAAAGCTGGTCGGCGTCTGTGCGTACCGCTCCGCAGAGATGGTTATCGGTTTGCTGGCCATCCTCAAAGCGGGCGGGGCCTACGTTCCGTTCGATCCGACCCTGCCACCTCGCCGATTGGAGTTCATGGTCAGCGACTCCAACGTATCCGTCATCCTCGCGCAGAAATCATGCCATGCCGTTTTGCCCCGGACATCAGCCGATATTGTCTATTTTGAAGAAATCAATGACGTTATAGAGGGGTATCCTACCTCGAACCCGAAAATCGAGGCCGGGCCCGAGAACCTGGCTTACGTGATCTATACCTCGGGATCAACCGGCAACCCCAAGGGGGCTATGAATACCCATAAGGGGATCGTTAACCGGCTCCTGTGGATGCAGGATACGTTCCAGATCGGGCCAGCCGATACTCTGATCCAAAAGACCCCGTTTTCCTTCGACGTCTCGGTGTGGGAATTTTTCTGGCCCTTCATGTTCGGCGCCCGTCTGGCCGTTGCCAAACCGGAGGGCCACAAAGACTCGGAATACCTTCTCGGCCTCATTGCCCGTGAAAAGGTAACGGTCATTCATTTTGTTCCCTCCATGCTGCGTCTTTTCCTGGAAGCAGCGGACCCCCGAAGATGCGCCTCGCTGAAGCATGTCTTATTGAGCGGCGAGGCCGTGACGATCGACCTGCAGCAGCGCTATTTTTCGATCCTGAAGGCGCCGCTTCACAATCTATACGGTCCCACGGAGGCGGCCGTGGATGTGGCCTACTGGAAGTGTGATCCCGGCACGTCCCTGCCCACGGTGCCGATCGGCCGCCCGATCAGCAACATTCGCCTGTATATCCTCGACAAGGCCGGCCGGCCGGTTCCGGCGACCCAGAAGGGTGAGCTGCACATCGGCGGCGTAGGCGTCGGGCGCGGGTATTTGAATCGCCCTGAGCTGACGGCCGAGAAATTCATAAAGGACCCCTTTTCCGACGACCCGGCAGCCCGTTTATACAAAACCGGAGATCTCTGCCGGTACCTGCCCGACGGGAACCTCGATTACGTCGGCCGCATCGACTTCCAGGTCAAAATACGCGGCAACCGCATCGAGCTCGGCGAAATCGAAACCGTCATCCAACAGGATCCCTCCGTGCGGCAGTGCGCCGTGGCCGTCCGCGAGGACTCGCCCGGGGAAAAGCGTCTGGTCGCGTATGTCGTTGAGGTGCCGGGCCAGTTTACGATTTCGGGCATGCGCAAGATGCTGGCCGAAAAACTTCCGGATTACATGATGCCTGCGGCCTTCGTGCTCCTGCCCAGTCTGCCGCTGACCCCCAGCGGCAAGACCGATCGACGGGCCCTTCCCAAGCCGGGGCATGAACGGCCTGAGCTGGCGACCCCATACATCGCACCGCGCACGGAGACGGAGAAGAAGCTGGCCCAGGTGTGGCGTGACGTCTTACAGCTGGACCGGGTGGGCCTAGACGATAACTTCTTCGATCTCGGAGGCGATTCGCTGATGGCGCTCAAAATGGTCAGCCAACTGCACAGCGCGCATCGCATCAGCCTCCCCGTTGTCAAACTTTTTCAATACGCTTCGGTTGCTCGATTGGCGAACTTCATAGACCACCGGCGGGACACGGCTGGATTCATGGATGAGATCAACGAGCGCGCCACACGGCAGCGGATCGGCCGATTTCACGACGACCCCCTCCAGGATGGCGTTGCCATCGTCGGCATGGCCGGGCGGTTCCCTGGGGCGGCGACCATTGATCAGCTGTGGGGCAACCTCTGCAACGGTGTCGAGTCGATTTCATGGTTTTCGAAAGAGGAACTTTCGCCCGAAATCGACGCGGCGCTTCGCGATGACCCCGATTACGTGCCGGCACGCGGCATCATCGCGGACGCCGACAAATTTGATGCACCGTTCTTCGGCATCGGCCCCCGGGAAGCCCGGGTGATGGACCCTCAGCAGCGGGTGTTCTTGGAGCTGGCGTGGTCGGCCTTGGAAAATGCCGGCTACGATTCACAGTCCTTCGACGGCATGATCGGTGTGTATGCAGGGGTCGGAGACAACCATTATTATCCCACCCATGTGCTGTCGCATCCGGACCTGGCGAACATGGTCGGAAAAGCCATCGTCGGCTACGGGAACGAAAAGGACTACATCGCTACGCGGGTCTCCTATGCGCTCGATTTGACGGGCCCCAGCGTCAGCGTCAATACTGGGTGTTCGACCGCGTTGCTTGCGGTCGACATGGCGTTCAGAGCATTGGTCGACCATGAATGCGACATGGCGCTGGCGGGCGGGGTTGACATCTTTGTCCCCCAAAAAAGCGGTTTCCTCTATCAGCCCGGCGGCATTTTTTCCAGGGATGGACATTGCCGACCATTCGACAGCCAGGCCACCGGCACCATGTTTTGCGACGGCGCCGGAATGGTCGTCCTCAAACGTTTGAGCGCTGCGATAGCGGATGGCGACAGGATATATGCCGTCATCCGCGGAACGGCCAAAAACAACGACGGGGCCAGAAAGGCCAGTTTTCTGGCACCGAGCGTCGAGGGGCAGGCGCGGGTCATCGCCATGGCCCAGGCTCAGGCGAATGTGCTCCCGGAAGACATTTCCTACATTGAGGCGCATGGCACCGGAACACCCTTGGGGGACCCCATCGAGGTCGAAGCGCTGACCAAGGTGTGGCGCGCTCGGACCGACCAGAAGCAGACGTGCTGGCTCGGCTGCATCAAGGGCCACATCGGCCACCCGACGATCGCGGCCGGCGTCGCCGGCCTCATCAAGGCGTCGCTTTGCCTCTATCATGAAAAAATCCCGGGAACCCTTCATTTCCAATCCCCGAACCCCAAAATCGACTTCGACGACAGCCCGTTCAAGGTGGTTGACCGGTTGACCCCCTGGCCGCGCACGAACAAACGCAGAATCGCCGGTGTCAGCTCGTTCGGTTTCGGGGGCACGAATGTTCACACGATCCTGGAAGAGCCCCCGCTCCCCACGCCGTCGGGTCCGTCCCGGCCCAAGCAGCTGCTGCTGATATCCGCAAAAACCGAGACGGCGCTGAACGAGGCATCGGTCCATCTCCAATCGTATCTGGAACAGCATCCAGACACCCGGATATCCGATGCCGCATTCACGCTGCAGCACGGCAGACGCAATTTTGCCAGGCGGCGGTTTTTCGTCTGCGGCGATCGATCGGACGCATTGAACCTGCTGGGGGCGCCTGACTCTGGCAGAAGCCAGGCGCGAACGTGCGATGAAAGAGATCCTGAAATCGCCTTCATGTTTCCGGGGCAGGGATCGCAGTACGTCAACATGGGAAAGAACCTGTACGACCATGAACGGCTTTTCAGGGAAGTCGTCGACCACTGCTGCGACATCCTGAGACCCCATTTGGATTGTGACCTGCGAGACTTTCTCTACCCCGCGGAGGGCGATGCGGTTCGGGCGGGTCAGTGCCTGATGAACACCTTCTATACCCAACCCGCCCTTTTCACCATTGAATATGCCCTCGCACGCTTGCTGCAGCATTGGGGCATCACACCGTCCGCCATGATCGGTCACAGCGTCGGCGAATTTGTCTGCGCCTGCCTGGCCGGAGTTTTTTCAGTGGAAGACGCCGCCCGACTCGTCGCCGTTCGCGGGCGGTTGATTCAAAGCCTCCCCGGCGGTTCCATGCTCACGATCCGAGGCAACGCGGATGAAATGTTGGCCCAATTACCATCGGGCATCCAGTTGGCAGCGGTCAACAGCCCTTCGCTTTGCGTCGTGTCCGGACCCACCGATGCGATTCATCAATTCCAGAAGAGACTGGAGGATGTGGGAACGGCGTGCAAGCTCCTGCACACCTCGCACGCGTTCCACTCGGCGATGATGGACCCGGTGGTTGAAAGGTTCACCCAGGAAGTATCCACCGCCCGGCGCCATCCGCCCAAAATCCCGTTTATATCCACCGTTACCGCCAGCTGGATATCCGACCACGAGGCGACCGATCCCGGCTACTGGGGACGCCACCTGAGAATGCCGGTGCGGTTTTCCCATGGGGTCCGCGAACTTCTGAAGAAAGACGGTTTGGTGTTCCTGGAGGTCGGGCCGCGGGCGACATGTGCCACGCTGATGCGCCAACACGTAACGCATAAAGGGAAAGTGCCGGTAACGGCCACCCTGGCGGAAACGCACAGCGACCAAGCGGAATGGACGGCCCTGCTTTCTGCGCTCGGCTATTTGTGGCTGCACGGTGTTTCAATTGATTGGCGGAACTTCTATTCCGATGAAAATCGTCGGCGGATTCCCCTTCCCACCTATCCGTTTGAACGGCGCAGCTACTGGCTCGATCCGGTGCAACGTACCGAAGCCATAACGCCGCCGGCCGCAGCGATGCGTTACGATGATATCGACCTGAAGTTCGGATCGCCCGATCTAATGCGTTCTCAGGTGCGCGCTCAGGACCCGGCGGACGCGTTGACTCGGGATTTGGTGCGGTGCATCGAGGAGACGTCCGGGTTCAGCCTCGACGGGGTCGGGCCTTCGGTAACGTTCCTCGAATTGGGTATGGACTCCCTGCTGCTGTCTCAACTCGCGTACAAAATAAAAAGGGATTTCGGCGTTAAAATCGTTTTTAGCCAGCTCATGCAGAAGCTTTCGACGGTTTCCCTGCTGGTGGAGCATATCCGGCAACAAATTCCGAAAAGCGCGGGAAAGGACGTAGCGGATGAAAAACCGGAGCTGATCCCACCACTGCAAATGCCAGCGGGGCCGGACCGGGTGCCTCTGACCGTGCCGCAAAAGGGCTTGTGGCTGTCTTCCAAATTATGCAGCGAGCTTTCGTGTGCTTACAACGAATCCATCACCTTACACATGGCCGGCGATGTTGAGATCGCTTGGCTGGAACAGGCGATCACCGCTCTGGTGCAACGGCACGATGCGCTGCGGGCGACTTTCTCCCCGGACGGCAATACCATGGTGATCTCTCCGGAGGCGGCCTTCGACCTGCGTTGCATCGACCTGGATTCGATGGATGAGGCCCAAGCCCGTGCCGAATTCGACGCGTTGTTGCGCAAGGATGCGGCCGCCGCCTTCGATCTGGAGCACGGGCCGCTTTTCCGCTCTTACATCGTCGCAATGCCGGGAAAGCAATTCTGTATCGTGCTGACCTCGCATCACATCGTCTGCGACGGTTGGTCGCTGGATGTTCTGATTTCCGAGCTGTGCGACTTTTACAACACCCTGTCCCGGAAGAAGGAAATCCGCTTTGAGCGGTCGTCCGCCTTTGCCGAATTTGCCCGATCGGCCGATCGCCGGCGCGGCGGGAAGGAATTTGACGCCGCGCGGTCCTACTGGCTCAATCGGTTCAAAAAAACATTCCCGGTCTTGAGTCTGCCCGTGGGCCATTCGCAAAACCGGACGGGAAGCTACGACGCTCAAAGAATGGACCTGGAGATATCGGGCGAGGTGGCGGCAGCCCTAAGGGATGTCTGCCGGCGAAAAGGGTGGAGCCCGTTCACGGTTCTGGTGGCAACCTACAACATCATGCTGCACCGGATTAGCGGACAGCGGGATTTCGTCATCGGCCTCCCGACAGCCGAACAGCCTTCTATCGGAAAAGACAACCTCGTCGGGCATTGCGTCAACCTGGTCCCCTTCCGGTGCTCTTTGGAGAACATGGACACCTGCGAAGCGTATGTAGCTGCGGTCCAGAAAAATCTTATTGAGGGCTACGATCACCAAATCTACACGTTCATCGACCTGCTGAACGAAGAAGAATTTACGCTGACTCGGACGGGTTCCTCGCCGCTGCCGGCAGGGATGACGCACGTCAAGAAATATACAGAAAATGAGTTGCGGATGGACCGTGCCAGGGTGGACTATTTCGCCAACCCAAGAGCCTATGAATCATTCCAACTCTATCTTAACGTTGTCGAGTCGGCCGCGGCCTTTGAGTTGAAATGCCACTTTAGGAAATCTCTTTTCAAACCGGACACCATACGCACGTGGCTCGAACTGTACCGGGGGACCCTCGCCAAGATTGCCGCCACCCCCGAAGCGGCTATCGATCGGCCCATTTTACTGCAAGCGCATCGCCTGGCTGAAACGCTGCCGGCTCAGGCGACATCCGAATGCGGGGATGAAACGGTGAGGCAACTCTTGCGGGTCTGGCAGCGCGTGTTCGGCAGCTCCTCCATCGGACCTCAAGACAACTTCTTTCACTTGGGGGGTCACTCGCTGCTGGCCGCAAGACTCTTTGCCGAAATCGAAAAGGATTTCGGCAAAGCCCTGCCCCTCTCCTCCCTGTTCCATGCGCCCACGGCGGCGCAGATGGCCCGACTCCTCCATCAGGAGGTTGGTTCGTCCGATTGGCAGCCGTTGGTTCCTATCCGCACCGGCGGAACGCGTCCTCCGCTTTTTCTGATCCACGGTGCCGAGGGGAATATCCTCATGTACCGGGACCTGGCGAAGCACTTGGGCGACGACCAGCCCGTCTTCGGCATCCAGTCGAGAGGGCTGGATAATAAAACCGAGATCAACGGGGATTTCGAGGAGGTCGCCGAAACCTATCTCGAAGCGATCAAGCGGCAGCAGCAGAAAGGGCCTTACTTTATCGGAGGATATTGCCTGGGAGGAACGCTGGCCCTGGAAATTGCGCAGCAGTTGAAGCGGCAGGGCGAGGAGGTCGGCCTGCTCTTCATGATTGAGAACTACAATATCCAGACACTGAAATGGCCCTTGCCGTATCACTTGCGCATCGCCAACGGTTTTTTGAATGCATGGTACCATGTGGCCAATCTGTTCGCATTCCGGAACAGCGAAAAATGGGCCTTTTTTAAGACCAAGCTGAACACCGAAATGAGTCGAATTAAGATCTCCATTCTTGTTTCATTGTCGTCCGTAATGAAAGCCATAGGAGCGAAAGCCGGCTTTGATTTTCCACACGTCAGGGTGAATCAGGTCTATGATGAAGCGTTGACGCGTTACCGACCGAATGCATTCGATGGAGCAATGGTTTTGTTTGGGGCCCAGAAGCAGTTAGCCGGGTTCAAAGACCCCTTGTATGGTTGGAGCGATATTGCCATGAAGGGGATCGAACTGTTTACGCTGCCCGTAAAGCCGAGAGGCAGCCTGGTTGAACCGTACGTCCGCAATCTGGCCCAAAACCTAAGAAACTGCATGGACAAGCGATTGAGTGGCCATGAGAAGCCCGACGCACTAAACGCCATCAGGGCGAACCTACCGCACCGGATCCCCCTTGCTCGCTCTCCCCAGAGCAGAAAATCATTTGAGGAACCTGTGCTATAGGCTCATCGGCAGCCCGGCCCTAACACACGGAAACGAGACGTTCCCCTTTTCCTGAAACCCTTCATTCCGAAAAAGAACAAGAGGCGGATCTACCTGCACAGCATCGGAGGCCTGGAGAGAAAAAAGGAGGAGAAACAGATGACGTCGAGTTCCACCTGTTTGGCAAACGATTACCCCGGTGGACTCCCAGCTGAAATAGGGGTCGACAATGTATATTTATGGCAGGGGTGATTTGGTGATGGGGGCAGCCTGCCAAATTCGGCTGAGGTAAATGAGAGGGTGCAGTAACCTTTTTCTGGGCAATGGGTCTTTAGTTGTGACACGTGGGAGAAGGCAGTTGGCAATATCTGAAGCCAAGAGCCAAACAGTTGTTCCCACGTGGGTGTTATCCTTCCAAACCAGCAAGCCCCTTGGGAAGACCCATTTGTCTCCCAAGGGGTATTCTTTTTAATCTAACACCATCTGGCGTAATTCCGCTCAGAACCTCCTGATAAAACACCCACTCACCCACCAGCTTCAGCCGGTGTTGCCTCAGTATCCACCACATGCGGGTTGACCGCGACAAGGCACCCTGTGGGGTTTCTCGTTGCTTTCGGTAAGGGAATCCCTACTTTTGGTTCCGACCACCTATTGAAGGAGGTCCATAATGAAAACACGCGAACCTGACGTTACCCGAAAAAATAAAAGGGTGCCGTTGGAAGACGTAGACTTGGAAGACGTAGACGATGAGTTTGACCAAAGGGCCGAAGGTAGGAAGTCTGGTAAATCCATGGTCGAGTGCATCTGCCCAGGTTGTGGAAAAGTGCACCTCATGAAGATCCATTGGACTGGAAGGGGGATGTGTCGAAAATTCTGTGAGAGTTGCCGAGATAGGCAGACCCCTATTGAAAGAGAGGATGATCTGTAAAGCTGGATTCTGCCCTCTGTGAACCTGCCCCTTTGATCGTCATGTCCCAGGTTAATGCCACAATAAGTCGGGTACCCTGCTTGAATACGTAATCGACCCTATTGCCACAGGTCACAGATGCCCTTAACCTCTTGACAAGGAGGAGCTTTACGAATCAATCATAGGTGACTCAAATGACAGCCGCAATATCAGACCGTCCTATACGGATTGGCATCGCTGATGATAACGATTTATTCAGAAGCATCTTACATTCCAGCCTTGACCTCCTTCCAAACCTAACGGTGGTTGCTGAAGCGAAGAATGGAGCTGAAGCCATTAACATGGTCGAGTTTCTCCACCCGGACATTGTTCTCATGGACGTTAGCATGCCCGTTCTCGATGGGATCGAAGCAACCCGGATCATAAGATCCAAGTTCTCCGATACCAAGGTTATAATTCTCACACTGCACAGTGCCCGATCCATTTCAGACACGGCCCTTCAAGCTGGTGCATGCCAATTCTTGAACAAATATTGCGGGCAAGAGAAACTTTTTAAGGCAATCCAGATATGTTCAGCTGGACCAGGAAGACTTGTTGGGCATCCACCACACTGATTTCTCACCCAACCTTAACCTCCTGCTTATTGTTCCAGCTGAGGTTTCTACCGATAAATCCCAGTTGAAGCCATAGTTGCGGAGTTTTCCAATGATCAGAGTTGCTATCATCGATGATGACTCAAGGGCCCGGAAGGAACTGGAGAAGCTGCTTCAAAAAGATCCAGACATTCTTGTAGTGGCTGAAACCGGTCATGCTGGGATCAAGGAGATCGAAGAACAGAATCCGGACGTAATTTTGCTGGACAACAAGAAGCCCTTTACCGATTGCTTGGAGACAACCGAAACCATTGTAGGTAAATTTGAAAACACCAAGATCATCGTCCTTTCAATGGACTCAAAAAACACCTTGCTGCCTTTGCATTCAAAACACACCCTGGAAGGCAGTTTATGCCAGGTTGGGGCATGCTTTCATCTGTGCCGGAATTGCAGTCCCGAGGACATCCTTGCTGCAATCAAGGACGGTCATCAGTCGGGGGGAGGATCGACTGCGTGATGGGTGGATATCGGCACCTGCTGCCGGACCCTGGTCACAGGACCGAGGGATACGATACAACCTGTTTTCCCCAGCCTTTTTCTCTCCACTCATCCACATCCAAGTATTAGCCACGGGCTTCTCCGAACCCCTGGTGGGCATCGAAGTCAGTATCTTCCTGAGCCCGTGGCATGGACCAAGTAGACTTCAACACCTTGAACCGATTCCCCCAAAATTTTCCTCTGCGCTACCGGGCGGGTAGGAGAAGGCGGGAGCGGCCAACAGCCCTATTTTAGCCATCCTTCCGCCAGCAAAAAGAAAACGGGCGCTATCCTTTAAGGATAAGTACCCGTTTTTGTAAATGGTGCCGAGGGACGGATGCGGACATGCGCGACGAGCATCCGCTCTGACCTTCGTGCCTTTGAACCGACTCTGAGGCCCGGTGAGGATATCGATTTTTACACTGCCAGGATCAGCACCTTTCGCGCCGGGCTTAACAAACTGGTATTTTTCCGCACCGGCCACGGCCTGATATCCAAGTCGTTCGATGGCCTCTGCCAGAGGCTTCAATTTTTCAGATTCGATGAGAAGCTCAGGGCGCAGAAAGAGGTCAAGATCATTCGTAGAACGGGGCTCGGGCCATTCCCGCCAGAGTGTTCTACGGCCCTCTTTGGCCACGTGGACGACTTTAAGGTAGATACCAAAGCCGCCGCCGATGATGACTTTGACTTCCGAGCCCTCCATTTCGTGGAGCAGGTCGAGCAGCGATGTCTGAAGGTCTACGATGGTGATCATTGCCTGGCCTGCTCAACGCCCTTCAAAATAAACGATTTTACCTGTTCGGCTGTCTCCCTGTCCCGCTTGTCGCCGGCCATAAGCTCCAGATAAACCTGCACCGGAGAGGCCCACCAGAACTCCGCATTCTCCCGTGCATCGAAATATACCGTTTCATCATCCGTCTCGATGAGTTCGACGTTCGGGAAACGGTCCGTGCGGCTTCCAGGCAGCCGCTCCAACAGCGTTTCCAACTTCGGGCAATAAACGCACAGAAGATCCCCTCGCTGCATCACGGCGTATTGCCCAACCGATGAAGTCCCGGCTGCTACGATGGGAAGGCCCAGTTCCTCTGATTGTCTTCGCAGCAACTGCCGGAGTGTTTCCCCCTCCACCTGGACTTTCATGCGGATTTTGTTGTTGGTGTTTGGGGGAGCATAGTTCTGGCTTAGTTTCTCTAAAAGCTTATCAGGCTGCAACAGGCGAATTGTCCCTTTTCGATCGATGATCAAATCCTCCTCAAGCGCCTTCAACGACTTGGACACGGTGGACAGACTCAGGGGACTCTTGTTCCAACGCTCCACCAATATGTTGCGCCGGTTGACCTCGCCGCAAACCTCCTGAACGGTTTCGTAGCCTGGACACAAGAGAAAGACCCGCGCCACCATGGAACTGTTTTTTCGATAGATGTTTTTGATCGGAGCCGATGAGGAAAAACGGTTCCTCCCGCCGCTGCGAAATATGACAAACTTGCCAGGCACTACCACCACACCGTTTCCACAAAGGTCAATGCCGCTGATCTGTTCCTGCTCAAGCTCCTGCAACTGCTGCTCGCTGAGAATCTGTTGTATTTACTTTTCATCTCCCGGTTTTTAGAGCGGCATTTTATTCTTGCTTTTTTTGTAAATACTTGATAACATAGTTTTTGGATACTGAGAGCTTGCACCTCCGGTATCCTGATGCGATTGCAGGTCCGGGGAGGGAGATACGACTCTTCGGACCTGTCATGTTTTCTTGTTTTGTATCGTTACGGAAACTCAACTCTACCATGTTGTCTGTGCCTGCCCTTTGGAAGCTTTCCCTCCCTGGTCTCTCTTCCGGAAACAAAAACAGCCAAACTCAATGGCTCTTGACATGATGAGTGCTTGGTTGTATTTGCACCGTTCCCTAAAACCTTAAAGCCCCCAGCAATTGGTATCAAGCCCAGTTTCTGCCGGTAAATCCCATCGAGATAAAATACATGGACTCAGAACAGATTAAAGTTGCTATCTTCAATGAACATCCACGTTCCGGAAAGGAACTGGTGAAAATCCTTGGCAAGGCACCTGACATCAGTGTGGTTGCAGAGACCGGCATTGCCGGTATCAACGCTGTGGAGGAAAAGAAGCCAGATGTCATCCTCGTGGACAGCAAGCAACCCTTCACTGAAGGCATAGAAACCACCGAGAGAATCGTTTCCAGTTTTCAAGACACAAGGATCATCTTCTTATCCCAGGATTCATCTGGAGGGTCCATGACTGTAAGCGAATGCTTGGTCGGTGCATGCTATCCCTTGAGTCAGGACAGCACAGACAAGGACATCCTTGCTGCAATCAGGGAGGGTCATCAACCGGGGTGAGGATCGGGTTGCCAGTGCTTGATTGGTGGATATCGGCACCTGCTATGGGAAGCTGCTCAGAATCAAGAGATGAGCTACAATCTGTTTTCCCCTGCTACTTCCAACTCAGCACATATCCAGGTGCCAGCCACGGGCTTCTCCGAACTGCTGGGTGGCATCGTAGTCGGTATTTTTAAAAGACCGTGACATGGATCAGGTAGCCTTCGGCACCTTGAACCGATACCCCGTAAAATTGCCTCTAAGGTGCCCTTGGGCTATAATGCTTGGAGTTATATCATTATCACAATACGAGAGGGGTTCATGAAAAGGTTCCTTGTCATTGCATTGTTGTTCGGTCTAAGCGTTCTGACAATGAGCACGGTTGGATTTGCTCAGAGTGGTAGCGTCACAATCCAGTGGGGAGATCCCCCGGCTCCCCAGCCACCTCCTCCTCCACCTGGACCGGCGTATCATCCCCCTGGAGGACCACCACCCCATGCTCCAGCACATGGATACCGAGCCAAGCACCAGTACCGGTACTACCCATACCAAAACGTTTATTACGAGCCTGCCCGAGGGGCTTATTTTTATATGTCAGGGGACAGCTGGTCATTTGGAGCATCGCTTCCGACTCATCTCACGGTTGCCGGTTTGGGAACCTACGTCAGCATCGGTCTGGATACGGAGCACCCCTACGACTTCAACCATGATCATGTGAAGAAGTACCCCAAAGAAAAATACAAGGGTAAAGGGAAAGGTTACGATGACGACCATGGGGAAGGTAATGGTCACGGGAAAGGAAAAGGAGGAAAGAAATAAAGCACCATGTGATCCGGAGGATCTTTCAACGTGATGCTTCTTCGGATAGCATGAGGTGCAATTCTTGCTGAATGTTTCTCTGAATCCATGACCTCGATCCGACCCATGTCGGGGTGACCGGTACACCTGATTGCTGGATGGATTTGCAACTCAATTCAGAAATCATGATCAGCCGGAAACAATAGGAGTGTGCATTACGGACGAGGTAGGACGGGCTTTGGATTGTACATTTCATTTCAATTCCACCCTTCTCCCCCAGCACTTTTGTGCAAGGGATTTGTGTAACGGTGGAATTGAGTGCAGATGCCCAGCAGTAATTAAAAAAACCCACTGTTTCCAGTGGGTTAGGTAAATGGTGCCGAGGGACGGAATCGAACCGCCGACACGGGGATTTTCAGTCCCCTGCTCTACCGACTGAGCTACCTCGGCACGCACTGAACGCCTGTTTTAAGCGTCACTTTTCTATGCGGTGGGGCATTCTTTGTCAAGGCTTTTTTGCCCCGGTCCCAAGTCCCCGTAGAGGTACTGCACGATTGCACAGGCTGCGACCGCAGCGGTCTCGGCCCTGAGGATCCGCGGCCCGAGCTTTGCGATCCAAAAGCCGGCTGCTTCGGCTGCCGCGGCCTCCTGATCTGAAAATCCGCCCTCCGGGCCGAGGACCACCAGCACCGACTGCGCCTCCACCGCCGCCCCAACCGGCTGTTGCGTCGTCAAGGCATGCGTGCCTCCCTCCCAGAACAGGATGCATCGGTCGTACCTTCGGCCCGTTTCCAGCAGGCTTTTGAAATCGATGAGATCTTCGATGCTCATCAGGTCGCCGCGGTGGCATTGCTTGAGGGCTTCGATGGAAATCTTGCGCCAGCGCTCTTGGCGAAAGGATGACGGGCCGGATGCGGGGCGGACGACCGCGCGCTCACTGATCAGAGGGATAAACCGGGCAACCCCCAACTCGGCAAGCTGACGCGCCACGCGGTCCATCTTTTTGTCTTTCAAATAACCTTGCGCAGCATGGACGCGGATCGGAGCGATCCCCGCGGAAGGCTTCCGATCAGTGATGGCCAGCTCGACCCGTCCGGGCAGCAGCCGGTCGATCAGCGCGAGGTATTCAAAGCCGCTGCCGTCGACCAGGAAGACGGTTTCGCCCCTCGTGAGCCGCAGCACATTCTTGAGGTGTGAGGCTTCGGCACCTTCGATCACCGCCCTGGATGTCGCGATTTGAGAAGGATCAACAAAAAAATAGCGCATCTCGCACCCCTCCATCCGCTATTGACCCACAAACGCTTAGGGGCGGCAACACGCCGCCGTGCTTAATACACATGCTGAATATAGCTTGATGTTGCTTGGTTATCATGATATTTTTTTCAACGAATCAGCGTGTCGATCACCTCACCGCTTCAGAAGGACCCCATGAGCGACTCCGACAAACTGAGACCCCATACCACGCCGACCGAATCATCGGAAGGGGAAGATGAATCCATTATCGATCTGGTAGAGGAAATTGAGGAGGATACCCCCCCCGACGCTCTGCCTTCGCTGGACCCATCGATGCCGGCAATCGGCCAACTGCCTGATGCCGCCGGAACGCCCGCCGCCGGGTTTGCCGACCTCGGAAAACTGGATTTCGATGAAGAAGAGGATCAACCGGAAGGCGACGACCTTTCTTTGGGACCCGCCGCCAATGAACCCGATGCCCTCGCCCTGGAAGAAAGTATGGACTGGCTGCTCGAGCCCGAAGCGGATGCACCCTCGACCGAGGATGACCAACGCCCGGACGCATCGGTTGACACGAACTGGGTGAACACTGAATTGAATGAGACCGCTCCGGCAACCGCAGCAATTCTCGAAACGATGGTTCCGCCCTCGATAGAAACGGATTCCGGCAACGAGGACGACGATATCGAGCTGATCGATATCGAGGACGATGAGGACGACGACGAAATCGTCTGGTTCGACGACCTGGACCTTGGCGAGGCGCCCCCCGCCGCGGAGTTGAGCCCGGAGGCGGATGCCCCGGCGAACCCGCTCTCCGACGCGGATGCGGACCTTTTTCCAGAGACGTCCGCGGCCGATGTCTTTGCGGCAAACGTGGCGGCCGGCTCAACCATCACCGACAGCGCTCCCGCCGATCTGGCTTTACCGACGGCGATCGCCTCGGCGGTTGCCTCCCTGGCGCCCCCGTCTCCGGCCTCGCCGATCCAACCACCGGCTCCCGAAGAACCGCCCATCGCCGACCGCGTTTCGCTTTCGGACGAACAGATCGGCGCGGCGTTGGAGCGCGTCATCGAACGCCGACTCGGCAGCACGCTTGAATCGCTGGTTCTGCGGGCGGTCGAAACGGCGGTGGCCAACGAGATCCAGCGGCTGAAAACGCTGCTGCTGGACGACGATTCCGACGACCGCACCCCCTGATCGTCCATCCCTTTCCAGGGCCGGCGCCTGCCGGCCTTCAATGCTCCGCCGCCCCGCCAGAAAGCTATTGAAAAAATCGAGGATTGCTGCATAATTCCGCATTCGATGCGCATCACCATGGAGGAGGAACACCGCATGAGTTCCAACCATCTGGACAAGGGCTATGAACCCGGCGAGGTCGAACGTCGCTGGTATGCCTACTGGGAAGAGAACCGTCTTTTCGCCGCCGAAGAACAAAACACGCGCCGCAGCTACTCGATCGTCATCCCTCCGCCCAACGTCACCGGCGTCCTGCACATGGGGCACGCCCTCAACAACACCCTGCAGGATATTCTCTGCCGTTACCGGAGGCTGCGCGGCGACAACGTCCTGTGGATGCCGGGAACGGACCATGCGGGCATCGCCACTCAGAACGTCGTCGAACGCAAGCTGGCTCAGGACGGCACCGACCGCCACGCGCTCGGCCGCGAACGCTTTATCGCCGAAGTCTGGTCATGGCGAAAAAAATACGGCAGTGCCATCATCAACCAGCTGAAGCGTCTGGGTGCCTCGTGTGACTGGGACCGCGAGCGGTTCACCATGGACGAGGGGCTTTCGCGCGCCGTGCGCAAGGTGTTCGTCGAGCTGTATCACCAGGGCCTGATCTACCGCGGCGATTACATCATCAATTGGTGCCCCCGCTGCCGCACCGCCCTGGCCGACCTCGAAGTGGAGCACGAAGATCTGGACGGCAGCCTCTATCATGTCCGCTACCCGTTCGCGGACGGCAGCGGCGGCATCGTGGTGGTCACGACCCGGCCGGAAACCATGCTGGGGGACACGGCCGTGGCCGTCAACCCCGAGGACGCGCGCTACCAGGCGCTGAACCGTTCGTCCGTGATCTTGCCGCTCATGAACCGTGAAATCCCCATCATTCGGGATTCCTATGTGGACATGGGGTTCGGCACGGGCGGGCTGAAGGTCACTCCCGCCCATGACCCCAACGACTTTGAAATCGGCCGGCGTCACGGCCTTCCGAGCGTCAAGGTCATCGGCGATGACGGTGTCATGACCGCGGAGGCCGGCCGCTACCAGGGCCTTGATCGCAACGCGTGCCGCAAGGCCGTGGTGGCGGACCTCCAAGCCGCGGGACTGCTGGAGAAGGTCGAACCCCACCGGCACAGCGTGGGCCACTGCTACCGCTGCCGCAACGTCATCGAACCGAACCTCTCGCGGCAGTGGTTCGTGCGCGCCAAACCGCTGGCCGAAAAAGCCATCGCCGCCGTCCGCCAGGGGAGCACGCGCATCATCCCGGAAACCTGGGCCAACACCTACTTCGACTGGATGGAAAACATCCGCGATTGGTGCATCTCCCGCCAGATCTGGTGGGGCCATCAGATTCCGGCCTGGACCTGCGAGGGCTGCGGCGAAATGGTGGTGGCCATGGAAACGCCGCACGCCTGCCCGGCCTGCGGAAGCGATCGCCTCGTCCAGGACGAAGACGTTCTGGACACCTGGTTCAGTTCGGCACTCTGGCCGTTCTCCACCATGGGATGGCCCGACCAGACCCCCTTGCTGAAGACCTTCTACCCCACATCGGTCCTGGTGACGGCCTTCGATATTCTTTTCTTCTGGGTGGCCCGCATGATGATGATGGGCCTGCACTGCATGCAGGAAGTGCCCTTCCGCGACGTTTACATCCACGCGATCGTACGCGACGAGGAGGGTCAGAAGATGAGCAAGTCCAAGGGCAACGTCATCGACCCCCTGGACATCATCGAGCGCTACGGCACCGACGCCTTCCGTTTCACCCTGGCGGCCTTTGCCGCCCAGGGCCGCGACATCAAAATGTCCGACAAGCGCGTCGAAGGGTATCGGCACTTCATCAACAAACTCTGGAACGCCGCCCGCTTCACCCTGATGAACTTGGATCGCCGTTATGAGATGCCGGCGCACGACCGGCTCTCGCTCGCCGACCGCTGGATCCTCTCGCGCCTGAGTCGAACGACCGCAGATGTCAGCCAGGCCCTGGACGCCTACCGTTTCAACGACGCCGCCGCGGCCCTCTACCGCTTCGTCTGGCATGAATTCTGCGACTGGTATCTCGAAGCGATCAAACCGGCGCTGCAGGGAAAACGCGGGGACGGCGCCCGCGAGGCGGCCCTGGCGGTTCTGGGGCGCGTGCTGCGGGACACCCTCATTCTGCTGCACCCGTTTATTCCGTTCGTCACCGAAGAGATCTGGCACAAGCTGTCGGAAACCGACGGGTCGATCATGCGCGCCGCATTCCCGGGCGAGGACGCGGAGGCGGATGCGCTGCGGCCGGACGGTGAAGCCGAAGCAACGATGGAACTCCTGATCGATGTCATCTCGGGCATTCGCAATATTCGCGGCGAGATGGGGATCCCCCCCGGTATGAGCCTGGACACGGTGGTCTATGCCGCCGAGGCCGCCGTCCGTTCGACGGTCGAGTCCCATCAGGACCTGATCGTGAACCTGGCGCGTTTGAAGTCGCTGACGGTGACGGGCAACCCCGAGCGGCCGCCGGCCTCGGCCACCGCCGTGGCCCGCGGGGGTGCGACCATCTACGTCCGGCTGGAGGGGGTCATTGATTTCGCCCGGGAAACCGAGCGGCTCGAAAAAGACCTGGGGAAAGCCGCCAAGGAACTCACCTCCCTGGTCCGAAAACTCCAGAACCAGGACTTTCTGTCCAAAGCTCCCGCGGATGTCGTGGCCAAAGTCCGCGACCAGCAGCAGGCGCTTCTGGAAAAGCAGCAGAAACTCCAGACCACCCTGGATAAGATCAGGGGCTATGATTCCGCTTCGTGACACGATTCCGGCCCGAACCCGGCCGGTCGTCACCCAGGCCCTCATCGTCGTCAACGTTCTCGTGTATCTGCTTCAGATGGCTCAGGGGCCGTACCTGGAGCGGTTCGTTTATTTATACGGCCTGGTGCCCGCCCGGTATTTTGTTCCGCAGATCGCGGACTATTTTTCCGCCGGCGAGCAGGCCTTTGCGTTGATATCGTTCATGTTCCTGCACGGCGGGTTCTGGCACCTGCTGGGGAACATGTGGTCGCTCTACATTTTCGGGGACAATGTCGAAGATCGCCTCGGCCCGCTGCGATACGCCGCCTTCTATCTGCTCTGCGGACTGGCCTCGGGACTGTCCCACCTGTTGATCCACCGGTATTCCAATATCCCCACGATCGGCGCGAGCGGCGCCATCGCGGGGGTCATGGGTGCCTACTTCATCTGCTTTCCACGGTCGCGCATCCTGACGCTGATCCCCATCTTGTTCATTCCCTATTTCATCGAAATCCCGGCCTATTTTTTTCTGGGAGTCTGGTTCGTGCTGCAGTTCTTGAACGCGGCGGGCAGCGGGGGCGGATCCGGAGGGGTTGCCTGGTGGGCCCACATCGGCGGGTTTGTGGTCGGCATGGGGATGCTCAAAATCTTCGATGCGCTGCCCGGAACAGGCGCCTCGACCGCCCTGCGCCGCTACGTCCCCCGTACGGCCACCGACCGCCTGCAGGTGATCCGGCCCGCCGCTCAGGGCGATTCCCTGGACCTTTACGCGACGGTCAGCATCTCCTCCCACGAGGCCCGCACCGGCGCACGCAAGATGGTCAGCATCGCCACCGGCTTTCCGAAACGCTTGCTGCGGGTGGCGGTGCCGCCCGGCGTCACCCAGGATTCGTTGCTGCGCCTCAGAGGGCTGGGCCGCCCGACACCGGACGGTCGACGCGGGGATCTCTTCCTGCGGGTCGCGATTGTCGATCCCACCGTCTGAAGCGGTTGCGGGTCGGCGGAGGTTTGTTAAACCGTGGAGTTGGAGATCCGGGCAACCGGCGGAGCAAGAACCGAAACGCGGTTGCGGCCGTTTTGCTTGGAAACGTACATAGCCTCGTCGGCGCGCCGGATGAAGGTGGTCATGTCTTCCATGGGGGCATACTCGGTAACACCGATGCTGATGGTCTTGGACACGCCCCGCCCCGGAGGCGGGGTGAACCGCTCGGCTTCGAGCGCTGAGCGGATGCGCTGCGCCACGGTCCGGGCTTCTTCGGCAGCGGTTTCCGGCAGAATCACGGTGAACTCCTCGCCGCCGTATCGATAGGCAGAGTCGTTGGCGCGCAGGCAGGACTTCAGGATTTGGCTGAACCGCACCAGCACCTTGTCGCCTTCGAGATGGCCGAAGGCGTCGTTGAATTCCTTGAAGCGGTCGATATCAATCAGCAGGAGGGCCAGCGGGTGCTTGTAGCGGATGGAACGATCCGCCTCGAGCTCGAGCTGGCTGTAAAAGTGCCGCGAATTGAAAAGGGTGGTCAACCCGTCGGTGATGGCCAGCCTCTGGAGCTTCTCCAGCATGCGGTTGCGCTCGTCGGTGAGTTCCCGTTCCCGCAAGACCCGCCGCACGCGCAGCAGCAGTTCTTCGTAACGCACCGGTTTGATCACGAAGTCGCTCGCCCCGATATTGATGGCGTCTTCATACGAGTAGTTCTGGGTGTAGCCGGTCATCACAATGACATCCGCGCAGTGGTCCCGCTTGACGAGGCGCGTCAGTTCGAGCCCGCCCAGCCCCGGCATGGCGATGTCCGCGATCATGATGTCAAAGGGAGCCTGCCGAATCCGGTCGAGGGCTGCTTCGGCGCTGGCGGCCGATTCGGTCTCAAACCCGGCGATCCGCATGTATTCGCATATGGAATCGCGGATTTCAGGCTTATCATCGACGATCAGGATTCGCTGCCCCACGATCCCTGCCCCCTTCAGCCGGTTGCGGACGAACCCTGCCGTTCCGCTGTCAGGTTTTAAAGAATCGACACCTTGACAGCGGCAAAGGTTCGCTGCTAATTTGTTCATCTTTATAATGGTTTTAATATACCCGGAAAGGCTTTCGGAGTCAACTTGCTCGCAGCCATCCGCGGGCGTGCGGCCCGTTCGATCGCACCCGACGCCACGCGACTTTTTTTCTCCGACCCCTGCAAACATGCGCAATCTTCGCAACTTCAGCATTATCGCCCATATCGATCACGGGAAGTCTACGCTGTCCGATCGCCTCATCCAGGCCACCCACATCGTGTCGGACAGGGAATTCCAGGATCAAATCCTCGACAGCATGGACATCGAACGCGAGCGCGGCATCACCATCAAGAGCCAAACGGTCTGTCTGCCATACACGGCTCGAAACGGGCAGTCCCATGTCCTGAACTTGATCGACACCCCGGGACACGTTGATTTCACCTACGAGGTGTCCCGGGCCCTGGCCGCCTGCGAAGGCGCCCTGCTGCTGATCGACGCCAGCCAGGGGGTGGAGGCCCAGACCCTGGCCAACATGTACCTGGCCCTCGAGCACAACCTGGAGATCATCCCGGTCATCAACAAGATCGACCTGCCTTCGGCCGACCCGGAGCGGGTGAAAAGTCAGATCCGGTCCGATCTGGGCCTGGACCCTGCGGGCGCCCTGCTGGTTTCGGCCAAGGAAGGGATCGGCATCGATGCGCTCTTGGAGGCCATCGTCCAACGACTGCCCGCTCCGACCGGTGACGCCGAAGCGCCCCTGCGGGCACTGATCTTCGACTCGCACTACGACTCCTACCGCGGCACGGTCGTGTATTTCCGCGTCTTCGAGGGGCGCGTCCGCGCCGGTGACATGATCCGTTTCATGTCCAACAATGCCACATACAAGGTGGAAGAGGTCGGAATTTTCCAACTGCGCCAGATCCCGGTAACCGAGCTATCCGCCGGGCAGGTGGGCTACCTCACGGCCGCCATCAAAACGATCAGCGACACGCGCTGCGGAGACACCATCACCCTCAAGGAGCAGCCCTGCGCCGAGCCGCTGCCGGGATTTAAGGAAGCCAAACCCGTCGTGTTCTCGTCCATCTACCCGGTGGCGGCCGACGATTACGAAGAGCTGTCGACGGCGCTGGAGAAATTGAAGCTGAACGATGCCGCCAT
This sequence comes from Desulfobacterales bacterium, assembly GCA_030834695.1. GTDB lineage: Bacteria > Desulfobacterota > Desulfobacteria > Desulfobacterales > SpSt-501 > SpSt-501. The sequence continues at coordinate 69,584 of JAUQXK010000052.1, read as the reverse complement.
CGTGTACGAAAAAGACACGTCCGTCGCGCTGGGCTTCGGGTTTCGCTGCGGCTTTCTGGGGTTGCTGCATCTGGAGGTCGTGCAGGAGCGCCTCGAGCGTGAATACGGGCTCTCCCTGATCCTGACGGCCCCCTCGGTCCGCTACCGAATCCGGATGCGCGACGGCTCGGAGACGACGATCGACAACCCGGCGCTCTATCCCGACCCTACCCTGATCGACTCCACCTTGGAGCCCTTCATCCGCGCCACCATCATCGTCCCGGACCGCTACATGGGGGCGGTCATGAAGCTCTGCCTCGAGCGCCGCGGCACCAACACGAACTACCAGTATCTCACCAGCGACCGGCTGGAGATGATCTTTGAAATCCCGTTGGCCGAGGTGATCTTCGACTTCTACGACAAACTCAAGTCAATCACCCAGGGGTATGGGTCCTTTGACTACGACCTGCTCGACTATCGTGAGACCGACCTGGTGAAACTCGATATCCTCATCAACGGTGAGCGCGTCGACGCCCTGTCTCAGCTGGTGCACCGCGACAGCGCCGTGGCGCGGGCGCGCACCGCCTGCGAAAAAATCAAGGAAGAAATGCCGCGGCAGATGTTTAAGATCGCCATTCAGGGTGCGATCGGCGGCGCCATTATTTCCCGTGAGACGGTCTCGCCGCTGCGCAAGGACGTTCTGGCCAAGTGCTACGGCGGCGACGTCACGCGCAAACGCAAGCTGCTGGAAAAGCAGAAGCGCGGCAAGAAACGCATGAAGATGGTCGGCAAGGTCATGATTCCGCAGTCCGCGTTTCTGGCGGTATTGAAGACGGACACGGATTAGAAATGATCCGGTTGTCCAGAAGAATCGGACGACCGGATCATTTCTAAATACAGAAAAGAGGAACACAATTATGGGGAAAACGGTTGCTGAAAAAATATTCGATACCCACGTGGTGGATCGGCCGGCGGCCGATGTCTGGATCCTGCGCCTGGATGCGGTGTTCTGCCACGAGATCACCACTCCCACCGCCATCCTGGACCTGATGCGCAAGGGCCGGGACCGGGTCTTCGACCCTTCCAAAATCAAAGCGGTCATCGACCACGTGACCCCCGCCAAGGATTCCAATACCGCCCTGCAGGGCAAGATTCTGCGGGACTGGGCCCGCCGCCACCGGATCACGGACTTCTTCGATGTCGGCCGCAACGGGGTCTGCCACGTGCTGTTTCCCGAGCAGGGCTTCGTCCGACCCGGCTACACCGTGATCATGGGTGATTCCCACACCTGCACGGACGGGGCCTTCGGCGCCTTCACCCCGGGGGTGGGCACCACCGACCTGGCAGTGGGCATCCTGAAGGGCGTCGGCGCCTTCCGCACCCCGCGCACGATGAAGATTCGCCTCGTCGGCCAGCTGCGGCCGGGCGTGTTCGCCAAGGACGTCATTCTGTCCATCATCGGCCGCATCGGCATGAACGGCGCCACCCATCGCATCGTCGAGTTCGACGGTCCGGTGGTGGCGGCCATGAACATGGACGCCCGCATGACCCTGTGCAACATGACGGTTGAAGCCGGCGGCACCTGCGGGATCTGTTACCCCGACGAGATAACCGCCGATTACCTCTGGGAGTTCATTCGGGATGGCTACCCGGACCGGGCTGCCGCCGTAACGGCCTTCCGCCGATGGTGGCCCGATCCGGATGCGGTCTACGAGGAGGTGGTCGTGCACGACGTTTCCGAGGTGGAGCCCGTCACCACCTTTGGATGGAAACCGGACAACGTCAAGCCGGTCCGCGAGATGCAGGGCACCCCCATCGAACAGGTGTTCATCGGCTCCTGCACCAACGGCCGCCTGGATGACCTGCGCAGCGCAGCCCGCGTGCTGAAGGGGCGGAAGATCCACCCGCACGTACGCGCCATCGTCTGCCCGACGACCACTCAAATCTACGCTCAGGCACTGGCGGAAGGCCTCATCCAAATTTTTCTGGACGCGGGGTTCTGTGTCACCAACCCCACCTGCGGCCCTTGCCTGGGAATGAGCACCGGGGTCCTGGCCGAAGGCGAGGTTTGCGCCTCTACCTCCAACCGCAACTTCAACGGCCGCATGGGCCGCGGCGGCATGGTGCACCTCATGAGCCCGGCCACCGCGGCGGCGTCGGCGCTGGCCGGTCATATTCAAAATTCAGAACTATTCAACGGATAGGACGATCACAAATGAAATCCTTCGGCGGCAGCGTGTTGTTTCTGAACCGGCCGGATATCAACACCGATGAGATCATCCCGGCAAAATATCTGACCGAAATCGAGCGCGAAGCATTGAAGCCTTATCTGTTCGAAGACCTGAAGCTGGACGGCTTTGCGCCGCACCGCGACATTCCGGGGCGCGAGGTCATTATCAGCCGAGCCAACTTCGGCTGCGGCTCGTCCCGCGAGCACGCCCCCTGGGCGCTGGAGGCCAACGGCATCCGCCTGGTCATCGCGGAAAGCTTTGCGCGCATCTTCCGCCAGAACATGTTCAACTGCGGCCTGCTGGCCGTGGAGCTGCCGGCCGAAACCATCGACCGGCTCTTCACGGAGTTTGCTCACCGCGCAACCGTTGCCACGGCGGACGTCGCCCGCTCCGTGCTGGCCATCCGCGCCGACGGCCGTGCGGAAGAAATTCTGTTTACGCTCGCCGAGTTCGATCGGGCTCTGGTCGAAGCCGGCGGCTGGCTGGAATACGCAGACACCAACTATTGATGCGGCCGCACCTTCATCCGCCGGCATCCCTGGACTTCTTCCCCTGCTCGAAGCAGTGCTTCCCATACCAGTCGATCTGGCGGCAGATGCCTCGCACGATCTGCACTTCCTTCGCGCGCAGTCGCATGCGCGTGCCGAAATGGCGCAAGTTGTTCATGAAGTAGTCCGGGTTGGCCGGATTGATGAAGCAGATGCGCAGGAGCACGTCTTTGAGCTGCGCATACATGGCATCGAGCTCGAAGCGGTTGGCCAGGCGCGGGGCGAATTCCCTGACCGCATCGAGGTTGCAGCGAAACAGTTCGTAACAGACGACCATGACCGCCTGCGCGAGGTTGAGTGAAGAAAAGTCCGCCGTGGGGATCGTCATGACGCTGTGACAGAAGCGCAGGTCTTCGTTGGTCAGCCCGCGATCCTCGGGGCCGAAGAGGACGGCGATTGAATTGTCCGCCGAAATCGGGATCAGCATCTCCGCCAGACGGGCGGGGCTGCTGATGACCTGTCGCTGACCACCCAGGCGCGCCGTGGTTCCCACGACATAGGCGAACTCCCGCAGCGCCTCGGACAAGTCGGCAAAAACCTCCATGCCCTCGACCACATCGAGGGCCGCGTGGGTGGCCATCTTGCACACCCGCGTCAGGTCGCATCGCGGCGGATCCACCACGATCAACCGCCGGAGACCCATGTTGCACATGGCGCGGGCGGCCGCGCCGATGTTTTCGGAGATGTTCGGCTGGACCAGGACGATGGCGATGTTCGCCAGGTTGATTTTAACCGCCATCAGGCGATGATCTCAAACCGGTTGAAGAAATAGCCGATCTCGAACGCCGCGGTCTCGGGCGCGTCAGAGCCGTGGACCACGTTTTTTTCGATGTCGGTTGCAAACTCCCGGCGCAGGGTCCCCTCGGCCGCCTTGCGGTAATCCGTGGCCCCCATGAGCTCGCGCCAACGTGCGATGGCGTTGTCACCTTGCAGCACCATGACCACGGCCGGGCCCGAACTCATGAAGGCGGTGAGGCTCTCAAAAAACGGGCGCTCGCGATGCACGGCATAAAAACCTTCCGCCTGAAACCGGCTCATGTGCACCATTTTGATGGCGGCGATTTTCAAGCCCAAGCCCTCGATGCGTTGGATCACCTTCCCGACCAGGCCGCGCGCGACCCCGTCGGGCTTGATGATGGACAGTGTTCGCTCCATAATTAGCCTTCCTCCCTTTCGATGGGTTTTGCACGGTGGCATAGCAGATGGACGCCGGACAAGTCAACTTGCGGTGCCATCGTTCCGTCTTTCGGATGGCACCACATATGCGGTTGACAATCCGGCACGTTGCTTTTTATAATTTTCCAACACAACCGCTCCATGGCAACGATCAAGGGGGATACCCGGATGCCGATCTATGAATTCTATTGCAGCGACTGCAACACCATTTTCAATTTCTTTTCCCGGTCCATCAATACGTCCAAAAAACCCAAATGCCCGAAATGCGGAAGCCGGCCGTTGTCCCGGATGATGTCCGCCTTTGCCTTCACCGGCCGGGCCAAGGAAGGCGGCGGTCCGGACGATTTGCCGTTCGATGAAAGTCGGATGGAAAAAGCGATGCAGACCCTGGCGAGCGAGGCCGAATCCATCGACGAAGAGAATCCCCGGCAGGCGGCCAACCTGATGCGCAAGCTGACCGACATGACCGGCATGGAACTCGGCCCCGGCATGACCGAGGCGCTCCGCCGTATGGAGAAAGGCGAGGACCCGGATCAGATCGAGGCCGAAATGGGGGATCTTCTCGAAGGCGAAGACCCTTTTCTGCTGCCCGGGAAAAAGGGGGCCAAAAAAGCCGGAAATCGCCCGCCGCCCCGGCGGGACGACACTTTGTATGACCTGTGAGGATGTCAATGATGATGAAAACAGGTTGCCTGAATCGGATTGAGGCCCGGGCGGATGACATCACCCAGCTGGCGGTGGATGCCATCGTCAATGCCGCCAACCAATCGCTCCTCGGCGGCGGCGGGGTGGACGGCGCCATCCATCGGGCGGCCGGCCCCCAGCTGCTGGAGGAGTGCCGGGGCATCGGCGGCTGCCCTACGGGCGAAGCCCGGATCACCAAGGGCTACCGGCTCCCGGCCCGCCACGTGATTCACACCGTCGGGCCGGTGTATCGGGGCATTCCGCGCGATAAAGAGCTTCTCAGCGCCTGCTACCGCAACAGCATCGAGTTGGCGGTTCGGCACCGTCTGGCCACCATTGCCTTCCCGGCCATCAGCTGCGGCGTCTACGGGTATCCCATCGGGGAGGCCTGCCGGATCGCCGTCGATACGACCGTGCGGCTGCTGGAAAACCACCCGTCCCTCGATAAAGTCATTTTCGTGCTTTTTTCGGCCGGGCACCTGAAGGTCTACCAGGACTACCTCGCCGATTTGAAATGAAAACGGACTCGCCTGAACCCGCCTGTTTTTTGCCTGTTTTTTGATTGACAAGCCGCATGCATACCCCTATTATCTGTCCTTAATCATTGCACCAACGCCTGAAATAACCAGGCGTATTCGAGGAGGAACAACATGGTAGAGGTCACCCCGGCAGCCCATCATCAGATTGCTGAATATTTCAAAAACAAAGAGGTTTCGCCCATCCGTATCTTCCTAAACGAAGGTGGCTGAGGCGGCCCTTCTCTGGCAATGGCTCTGGATGAGCCGCGCGACAGCGACAGCGTTTTCAACGTGAATGGGTTTCAATTCGTGATCGACAAGGATTTTTACGAAAAGGCCAAACCCGTGACCGTGGATTTCATGGGATATGGTTTCCGGATCAATTCGAGCATCAATCTCAACTCCGGCGAGGGATGCGGAGGCTGCCACGGATCGTGCAGCACCGAGAAATAATGCCAGCCATGCGATCGGGGGGCGGCGTCCGCAAGACGTCGCCCCTTTTTATTTCGAGGCAGGCGCCCTATTGTTTAGCGCGGCCCGAGCAGAAGCCCGCGGCATTCCAATCGACCGAAAACGGGAAACGACGACATGAAAAAGTGGGGAGGAAGCCGACATGCCTGAATTCGTGGACATCGTAAAGACCCGCAGGAGCATCCGAAAATATGAAGACCGGAATGTGCCGGCGGAGGCGCTGGACACCGTCCTGGAGGCTGTCCGCTGGTCGCCTTCCTGGGCCAACACCCAGTGCTGGGAGATCGTGGTCGTCCGCGATCCGGCTGTCAAGCAGCAGTTGCAAGCCACCCTTCCGCCCAAGGGCAACCCGGCCGCCGGGGCGATGGTGCAGGCGCCGGTGGTACTGGCCCTGTGCGGCCGGACCAAGAGTTCGGGCTACTACAAGGACCAGGTTACCACCAAGTTCGGAGACTGGTTCATGTTCGACCTGGGCATCGCCTGCCAGAGCATCTGCCTGACGGCTCACGCGCTCGGACTCGGCACGGTGGTCGTGGGCCTCTTCGACCACGACCGGGCCGGAGCCGTATTGAAGGTCCCCCAGGGATATGAACTGGTCGCCATGATCCCGCTGGGCTTTCCCGCCAAAATCTCCTCAGCCCCCAACCGCCGGGAGATTGCGGAATTCACGCACCAGGACGAATTTTGACCGCCGACATTGAAGCCCGGGGGCGGCCATGATCCATCCCGCCGCGGAAGCAGTCCTGAGCTACCACGAGCAGACCAAGCACCATATGGATCGCTATGCGCGGTCGCTGGGCTACATGGACTGGAAAAACCAGCCGGATCCCTTTCGCCGGTACGAGGGGGTTCCGCGGATCGCCCTGCCCCTGCTTTCCGAGGACCCGCCGGCCGGCCACCATGGCTTGTTCGAAGCCTGCCGACCTCCCGTCCCGTTCGGCCTCACGCTCATCGCCGGGATCTTGGAGCTTTCCATGGGGCTTTCCGCCTGGAAAGAGACGGCCGGATCCCGTTGGGCCCTGCGCATGAATCCCTCCAGCGGCAACCTGCATCCGACCGAGGCTCATCTGGTCTTGCCCGACATGGAGGGATGCCCGGGCGGCATCTACCACTACTCCCCGTTGCACCACTGCCTGGAACGCCGCGCTGAAATGCCCGCCGACCGGTGGGAGCCGATGCGCGCGCATTTCGGCGCAGACGGATTTCTGATCGGTCTGACCAGCATCTTCTGGAGAGAGTCCTGGAAGTACGGCGAGCGCGCCTTCCGTTACTGCAACCACGACGTCGGCCATGCGCTCGCCGCCTTGCGGGTTGCCGCCAACCTCTTCGGATGGAGGCTGACCAGCCTCATCGACCTTTCCGATGATGCGATCGAAACCGTGCTGGGCCTCAAGCAGACCTGCTTTCCCTCCCAGGATGTCGAACATCCCGATCTTCTGGGTTACATCCATCCGAACGTCGCCGCAGGACTTCCCCGGACGCTTCCGGAGGATGCCGTGGCTGCTTTTGCGGCCATCCCGTTCCAGGGCGTCCCGAATGCCCTCAGCCGGGAACACGTCGGCTGGGAGATCATCGATCAAGCGGCCGGAAATAGCCGCAAGCCGGTTACGCGCGGCTCCATCCGCCGCCAGCCTCGCCGGGCATGGTGGCCTGCCGAGGAATCCAGTCTTTCCGCGGCGCAGATCATCCGGCGGCGACGCAGCGCCACCGCCTTCGACCCGAGGGAGGCCCTGTCGCGCCGAAATTTTCTGGCGATGATCGACCGGACCCTTCCCCGCGACGGCACCGCCCCGTTCGACGTCGGCCTGGGCGAGCCGGCCCTGCATTTGCTGCTCTTCGTTCATCGCGTGGCCGATCTCGAGCCGGGCCTTTATTTCTTCTGCCGTGACGAGTCGGATTTGCCGGACGTTCGCGCCCATACCCGATCGGGTTTTCTCTGGGAAGCGGTCGAATCGGGATTTCCGCTTTATTGCCTGGCGCGCGGCGATTTCAGCCGAACCGCCGTCATGCTGAGCTGCCATCAGGACATCGCCGGATCCGGCGCCTTCTCGCTGGGCATGATCGCCCGGTTCGGCGAGACTCTCCGGCGCGAACCGTTCCGGTATCGGCACCTTTTCTGGGAAAGCGGCCTGATCGGCCAGGTGCTTTATTTGGAGGCGGAGGCGCACGGCGTGAGAGGCACGGGCATCGGATGCTATTTCGACGACGCCGTACATGAGGTCCTGGGCCTGGCGTCGGATCGGTTTCAGAGCCTGTACCATTTCACGGTCGGCCGTTCCCTGGACGATTCCCGGATCACCACCCACCCGCCCTATTTCCATCTCTCCGGTCGATGAATTCGCAGGCGTTGCCAGTACCGGCCTTCATGGCTATGTTGCCTGCATGAGTCCCAATCGACTGATCCACGAAAAAAGCCCCTATCTCCTGCAGCACGCCCATAATCCCGTGGATTGGCAAGCCTGGAACGACGAGGCCTTCGCCGGGGCTGCCTCCGAGAACAAACCCATTTTTTTGTCCATCGGCTACGCGACCTGCCACTGGTGCCACGTGATGGAAAAGGAGTCTTTCGAAGACGAGGAAGCCGCGCGATTTTTAAACGACACGTTTGTGTGCATCAAGGTCGACCGCGAGGAACGCCCGGACATCGATGCCGTCTACATGGCCGCTTGCCATCTGCTGAACGGCAGCGGCGGCTGGCCCCTGACCATCTTCATGACACCGGACAAAAAACCCTTCTTCGCGGCCACCTACCTGCCCAAACGCAGCCGGTTCGGACGGGCCGGGCTGATCGAACTCTGCGAGCGCGTGAAGACCCTCTGGGTCCAGGAACCGCACAAGATCGACGCGACCGCCTCCGGCGTGACGGACTCCCTCGGCAAGGCCTTCGAGTTCGCGCCGGCCGAGGCACCCGGCATCCGGCTGCTGGACCGCGCCTACGACGACATCGCCTTCAGCTTCGACGGCCGGCACGGCGGCTTCGAGCCCGCTCCCAAGTTCCCCACCCCGCACCGGCTGTTGTTTCTGCTGCGCTGCTATGACCGCACGGCCGAACCGCGCGCGCTGGAGATGGTGACCCGCACCCTGACCGCCATGCGGCTCGGCGGCATCTGGGACCACCTCGGCTCCGGCCTCCACCGCTACTCCACCGACGGCCGCTGGCTGCTGCCCCACTTTGAAAAAATGCTCTACGATCAAGCCCTGACGGCCCTGGCCTGTCTGGAAGCCTCCCAGGTCGCTCCGGCTCCGCTTCTGGCTCAAACAGCGGGCGAAATCTTCACTTATGTCCTGCGGGACATGACGTCGCCGGAAGGAGCCTTCTTTTCAGCGGAGGATGCCGACAGCGAGGGAGTCGAGGGAAAGTTCTACGTGTGGAGCCTCGCCGAATTCCGCCAGGCCCTCGGCCCGGCCGAGGCCGCTTTCTGGGAACCGATCTTCAACCTCAAGTCCGAGGGCAATTACCACGACGAGGCCGGCGGCCGCCCGACGGGTGCCAACATCCTGCACCTCACCCGGCCCTTCAGCCGTTGGGCGCAAGAACTGGGGTTGCCAGACGCGGAATTGCACCGGCGCTGGGAGAATGCGCGCACCCGGTTGTTCGATGTGCGCCAGGCCCGCGTTCATCCGCTCAAGGACGACAAGATCCTGACCGACTGGAACGGCTTGATGATCGCCGCGCTGGCCCAGGGCGCCCGGGTACTCGGACGCGGGGCCTACGCCGAAGCCGCCGGGAACGCGGCGCAGTTTATTCTCGACACCCTGCGCGGCGCCGACGGCCGGCTCTTCCACCGATTCCGGGAGGGGGAACGCGCCGTCCCCGGCCAGGCCGGGGATTATGCTTTCCTCATCTTCGGCCTGCTGCATCTTTACCGCAGCACTTTCAATGTCACCTGGGCCGAGCAGGCGGCTGACCTACAGGCGGTCATGCTCAAGGAGTTATGGGACGAGGCTGACGGCGGCTTTTTCTTGGCCGGCCCGCAGAACCGGGAGCTTCCCGTGCGTCCGAAGGAAATTTACGACGGCGCCGTCCCGTCGGCCAATTCGGTCGCGCTGCTGAACCTGCTGTGGCTGTCCCGGCTCACCGGTGACCCGCGCTGGGCCGAAACGGCCGACCGACTGGTACGCGCCTTCGCTGGCACGATCGACCGGCAGCCGTCTGCCTTCACTTTTTTCCTGTGCGGCCTGGATTTCGCCCTGCGCCCCGGTCAGGACATCGTCATTGCCGGCGACGGCCGCTCACCCGATGCCGAGCGGCTGCTGGCGGCCCTCAACCTGGCGTTCACCCCGAACCAGGTGACCCAGCTCAAATCAGGCGATAATGCCTCACAGCTTGCCCGCTTCGCCGGCTATACGGACGGCCTGCAGCTCGTACAGGGCCGGACCGCCGCGCACTTGTGCGTCGGCTCGGCCTGCAAGGAATCCGTCACGGACGTGCAGGGGATGATCGATCGCATCCTGGGGAAGAAATGAAGGGCCGGAATCAGCCAGGCAGGATTTACGGGATCGAAATGACGGAAACCATGGAGGGGAAACATTCCTCTCGCTGTAGGCCGCTCATGCCTGCCGACATCCGCGACTTGCGCCGGCACCTGCTCGCTTGGTACGAAAAAAACCGCCGGCGGCTGCCCTGGCGGGAGACCGGCGATCCCTACCGCATCTGGGTCTCCGAGGTCATGCTGCAGCAGACCCAAGTCCAAACAGCCCTGCCCTATTATCGGCGGTTTCTCCAGCGGCTGCCCACACTCCGCAAACTCGCCGGAGCCGACCTGGGAGCGGTGCTCAAACTCTGGGAAGGCCTGGGCTACTATGCGCGGGCGCGCAACCTGCACCGGGCGGCCGGGATGCTGACGGCCAGCGGCAACGGCCGTATCCCCGACCGCTGGGAGGAATTCCGCGCACTTCCCGGGGTCGGAGATTACATAGCCGCCGCCGTATTGAGCATTGCTTTCGACCGCCCGCACGCCGTGGTGGACGGCAACGTCAAGCGCGTGCTGGCCCGCCTGCGGATGATCGCAGTCCCTGCCAACCGGAGCGCCTCCCGGAAATTCTTCCAGACCGAGGCCGACCGCCTCCTGGACCACCGCCGGCCCGGGGATTTCAACCAGGCCATGATGGAGCTCGGAGCGCTGGTCTGCACGCCCGCTGCACCGAACTGCGCCGCCTGCCCGTTGATCGCATGCTGCTGCGCGCACCGCAGCGGTGCGGTCGGATGCTACCCGCGCCGGGTCGCCTCCCGGGCGGTTCCCGAGGAAGAGATCGCCGTGGGCGTCGTGTCCAAAAGCGGCCGCGTGCTGATCACCCGGCGGGCGCCGCAGGGGCTGCTGGGCGGCCTGTGGGAATTCCCCGGCGGCAAGCTGCGGACGGGTGAACGGCCGGAGGCGGCCTGCGTGCGGGAGATCAAGGAGGAAGTCAACCTCGATGTGGTCGTCGAAAAACCTCTGGCCCAGATTCGACACGCCTACTCGCACCTGCGCATCCGTCTGCACGTCTTCGCCTGCCGGTTTACGGCGGGCCGCGTGCGGCTGAACGGGCCGGTGGATCACCGCTGGATCCGCATCGCCGAGATCGACCGCTTTGCCTTTCCCACGGCCAACCGCCGCTTCATTCCGCTGTTGAAGCAGCGCGCGGCGGAGAGCCGCGCGGCCCATGGAAGAGGGCGATCGGCATGATCGACGTGCTCCTCGTCCAGCCCCCCATCCGCGATTTTTACCTGACGGCCAAGCGCACCATCCCCTACGGTCTGGCCAGCATCGCCGCCGCCCTGAAGTCGAACGGCTTCGCGGTTGGGATCCTGGATGCCCTGGCCGCCTCCAGGAGCCGGCCGATGGCCCTGCCGCCGGAAATGGCGGATTTGGAGGAGTTCTACGGCCGACCGGACGTTTCGCCGTTTGCCCTCTTCAACCGCTTCCGGCATTTCGGCTCGAGCTTCGACCATATCGGCCGCAGCGCCCGAATGTCGGGGGCCTGGCTGGTGGGCGTCTCCGCGCTGTTCACGCCCTATGCGGACGAGGCCCTGGCCGCCGCCGACGCCGTCAGGGCCTGGCACCCGGATGCCACGATCGTGATGGGCGGCCACCACCCCACGGCGATGCCGGAGCAGGTTCTGGCATCGCCCTCGGTCGACTACGTGCTGCGGGGGGAGGGCGAGGCGTCGCTGCCCCTTCTGGCCGAAGGTCTGCGGGACCGCCGACCGCTGGCAGGCATCCCCGGCATCGCTTTTCGGCGACCGGAAGGCGGGTTGCATGTCAATCCGCCGGCTGCCGTGGCGTCCGCCGACCGCTTTCCCCTTCCGGCTGTTGAACTGGTCGACCGGCGCCGGTATCGCCGCCGCGGCCGGGGGAGTATGGTGGTCGTCGCCAGCCGCGGCTGCCCCCTCAGCTGCTCCTATTGCAGCGTGGGAGGCGCCGCCTGGATGCCCTACCGGCTGCGGCCGATACCCCAGGTCCTGGCCGAAATCGAAGCCGCCGTCCGGGCGCACGGCGCCGGATTCATCGATTTCGAGGACGAAAACCTTTCCCTGAACCGCGGCTGGTTCATGGACCTTCTAAGCGGGATCCGGCAGCGCTTCGCTGGAGAAGCACTGGAGCTGCGCGCCATGAACGGCCTTTTCCCGCCGACCCTGGACGAGGCCGTCGTGGCCGCCATGGCCGCAGCCGGCTTCAAGACGCTCAACCTATCCCTTGGCTCGACGCATGCCGAGCAGCTCAGCCGGTTTCACCGGCCCGACGTCCGCGCGGCGTTCGATCGGTCCCTCGATCTTGCCGAACACCACGGCCTCACAGCGGTCGGGTACATCATCGTCGGCGCCCCTCATCAGTCGGCCGAGGAGTCCGTCGACGACCTTCTGTTTTTGGCCGCACGCCGGGTCCTGGCGGGAGTCTCCGTGTTCTATCCGGCGCCGGGCAGCGCTGATTTCGACCGCTGCCGGCAGCTCGATCTGCTTCCCGCATCTCTCGGCTGCATGCGGGCGAGCGCCCTGCCCATCGAGCACAGCACCCGGCGGATCGAGTCCGCCACGCTGCTGCGGCTGGGGCGAATCGTGAATTTCATGAAACATCTTTGCGATCACGGCCTGGCGGTTCCGCCGCCGATACCGGCGGATGCCGCCGCCCCGAGCCCCGAGAATCGCATCCAGGTCGGCGGCGACTTGCTGGCCCGGTTTTTCGCCGACGGCCGCATTCGGGGGCTCACGCCGGCGGGCCAGCTCTATGAACACCGGATTGCGACCGGCCTCGCGGAACGCTTCCTGAGAGGGTTCGACGCCGAAACGCTGAGAGGAACTTCGTGAGGAGACGGCTGAAATGGGAAGGAAGGATTACGACCCGGCCATGCACACGGCCGAACACATTTTAAACCAGACCATGGACCGGATGTTCGGCTGCGGCCGCTCGTTCAACGCTCACATCGAAAAGCGCAAGTCGAAGTGCGACTATCGACTGCCGCGGCCGCTCACACGGGAGGAGATCGCCGCGGTGGAAGCGGCGGTTAACGGCGTGATCCGGGAAAACCTGCCGATTGGCGAACGCATGATCGACCGGGCCGAGGCCGAAGAAACCTACTTCACCGGGAAGCTGCCACCGGACGCGGGGGACCGCATCCGGATCATCACGGTCGGAGACTACGACGCCTGCCCCTGCATCGGCCGGCACGTGCGCTCAACCGCTGAGATCAACGGCTTCCGGATCATCTCCACCAGCCATGAAAACGGCGTCCTGCGAATCCGTTTCACCCTGAAGCCGGCCTCCGATGAAAACGGAAACGGGCGATAGGCTGCAGGCAGTCTTTTGCGGGCAGATGTTTTTCCTGGTTCTTGCACCGGTTCCCTTGAACCCGCAGGCCCTCACCCTTCTTTTCTTTAGAATAATTGCAGCCGTTCGCGATAGGTCCGTATGACGGTTTGGGGGTCGGCCGTGATGACGATGCTGTCCGCCGCCCATGCCGGCGCCCGTCTCTGGCGCACCATCTCGGCAACTTGCTGCTGGATCCCCTGCCAGAACGCCCCGCTGTTTTCGGTGTCGAACAGGATCACCGGCACCGGTTCGATGATGGAAAGTTTCATGTTGCACAGGGTGATGCCCAGCTCTTCCAGGGAACCCAGGCCGCCCACGTTGAAAATCGGAAACGAAGCGATCTCGAACCACTTCTGGCGGCTGTGGCGGCAGGTCGACTGAAACATCTGGCAGAAATCCACGTCCGTCGTCATGGACTGGTCGGTGATCTCCAGAAAGTTGGCCCCCGAGAGAATGCCCCGCTGGCGCGCCAGACGGTTGGCCTGCTCCATGACGCCGCTGCCGCCGCCGGTGACGATGCCGATGTTCCGGCCCCAGAACGCGATCAGCGCATCCATCAGCTCGCCCAGCCGCGCCTCTCCGCGCGCGGAGAGAGTCTGGTTGGATCCGTAAAGGGCAAACAGCATGGACTTGTGAAACTCGGCCAGGCGTTCGGGCACGACGAAATACCCCATGCCGTCGCGCATGGTATGCACCATCAGGCGCCGGGTGAGGCCGGACACCCAGTACACATCCAGCCCGAAGGCGTGGTATTCCTGCAACCGGTTGTGATCCATCTGCGAAAGAAAGGGGCCGTGCTCGCAGGAGGGCTCCATGAAATAGAGCGCCTCGATTTTCCCGTCGCAGGTGAGATTGACCAGATCGCGATGCTCGATGAGGTTGGGGAAGTATTTCGCTACCACAACGGCCGAACGGTCGGTCAGGATGCCGGACAGCCGGCCGGTGGCGTAGCGATGGAGGCAGGCGCTTTGAGAAGCGAAGTCCCGGCGGGCCAGGGCGCACATGGAATGGGCCGTGGTGCAGGCCGATTCGGGTCCGTTGAGAAAAATGGACGCTTGCTTCAGCCCTTCCGGCCGGTTGCTCACCACGGCGATCGGCCGGTCGATGAAATGGCAGTGAGATCGCTTCAGGCGCTGGAACCGCCGGCTGAGGCCGCCCAACTTGCCGAAGGAAAACACGCGCGGCCCCTTGGCCGGCCGGTGACCGTTCAGCAGGCGCCCCGGCGCCGCCGCCCGATACACCTTGGCGGTGATGAGCGGATTCACGATGGGGTGCTCGCTTTGATTGATGATTTCCAGATAGATGCGAATTCCCCGGGTCTTGATCGGGTCCAGCACCGTGGCCGCCAGGTTGCGTCCCAATGAAAACCCGCTTTGCAGCACCACGAAATGCTCGTTAAGATACATCGAGCAGGTCGTCACCAATCCCTCGCCGGGGGCGATCATCACGGCCGGAACCGGATCACGGACCTGGTAGCGGTTGAGCACTTCACGCCCGTCCTCCCGCAGCAGGATGCGCCCGAGCAGGTCTTTCGTCAGCGGCTCCTTCAGGCGGCAGGCGATCTTGTGCGGGGCGATCACGATGCTGCCGTCGCTCGAAATGGCCGTTGAAGCCGGCAGCTTGAGCACCGAATGCTCGACCGCATCCAGCACTTCCTCCGATGTCAGCAGGGCCTCGGGGTCGCAGTAGACCAGGCGCCCCACCGGAAGCCCTGGATTAAAAAAATCGCGCCATTCGTCGAGGCCGGGGTAACCGGGAATGACCGAGGATGCCTCCAGCGTCAGTATCGCCTGACCGTTGCACAGACGCGCCTCGGAGATGGGCATGCTTTCAATCTGGACCCCCAGCCGGGCGATGCGCGAACGCTCGCTGAACAGGATGTAACTGGGCTGGTCTCTGAGCAGTTCCGCGATGGGCCGGCGAAGCCCGAAGGTCGTTTCAAAAACGATCTTGCGGCGGCTGGTCTTGAGCACACGCGTGATGACCCCGTCCTCCGACTGCAGAAGGCCTCGGAACGCGTGATGATTTCGGGTGCGATGTCCCATACGATTGCTCCGGCAAGTGATAGGGTGCAAGTTAAGCCGAGATCCAACGGTGCGGCGCTGAGCATCTGCGCGATACCGCGTGGACACCCATTCAGAATCCAAGGGAAGCGCTGACGAATCGGCGTTGGATGGAAGGAATCGGGCGCGCGGCGGCCGCCCCCATTACATGACGGGCTTTTCCGACAGGATGTTTTCGATCATTTCGATCAAGGACCGATTCGGCAGGTCCTCTTCTGCCAAAACGCTCAGTTTGACGTGCTTTAAAACCCTGCGGTCGATCACCCAACCGAAGCCCAGTTTGTCTAGGAAAATGATCGCTTCCTCTGCCTGTGCCATTGAAATCTCAACCTCCGTCTGCCGCGCCAGGCTGCCTCACCGGGACCCAAAATGTTCCCCCTCCCCTTGCCGTCAGCCATCGGGCGCTGTATGGCTTATATCGTCCGATCGGTTGGCCGACTTTAGCGTCCGGCCGACGGCTTGACGGCGGGCCGACTGCTTGCTTATATAGCAGGGCGCTGAAAAACGGCGCCTCAAGCCGTGATCCGGCGTTGTGCGGTTCTTGTGAATGCTCACATATCTGCGAATATGCTGCGCTTTCCAAATCACTGCACGCCTTGGCTGACGGCTCGACGCTTGCTTTTCAACGCTCGGATAGCTCCGGCTGATTGTTGCAGAAATAACGGGATCCCATGGCCATCATCGTCACGAACGGCAGCATCGCTTCAACTCCGATCCAACCACCCGCCGGCCTTTTTATCACCGATCTGGACGGCACCCTGCTGCGGTCCGATCGAACGTTCGCAGCCGCCGATCTGGCCGCATTGCGGCGGCTGGGCGAACGCGGCGTCGTACGCGTCGTGGCGACCGGACGCTCGATTTTTTCGTTCGAAAGCGTCCGGCCCGCCGGCCTGCCGATCGATTACGTGATCTTTTCAAGCGGCGCGGGGATTGCCGAACACTCGGGCGGCCGGATCGTGCGCAGCGCCAGCCTCGAGACCGATGAAATCCGGCACGCTGTCGGCATCCTTCGATCGCTGCGTCTGGATTTCATGGTGCAACGCAGCATCCCCGACTCCCATATCTTCGGCTACGTCGCCGGAACCGATGCCAACCCCGACTTCGAGGCCCGCATCGCCCTGTATCGCCGCTTTGCGTTTCCCCTCCCTGACGACATCGACCGGTTCGGACCGGCCACCCAGCTGGTGGCGATTGTTCCGCCGGCCCAGGCTCCGGCCGCTCTCGCCGCCGTGCGTCGGATGCTGAAAGGCTTGAGCATCATTCGGACCACTTCGCCGCTGGACGGTCGTTCGACGTGGATCGAACTCTTCCCGGCCGGCGTATCAAAGAGCCTGGCCACGGAATGGTTGGCCGCCGAACTCGGAGTTTCTCGGGCACACACCCTTGCGGTGGGCAACGACTTTAATGATTTGGACCTGCTCGAATGGGCGCGGACGCGATTTGTCATGGGCAATGCGCCGGTGGAACTCCGGGAGCGATTCCCGGCCGTCGCATCGAACGATGGCTGCGGCGTCGCCGAAGCCATCGCACGCTGGATCGAACTCGCAAAACCCAGCCGATCCTCCGCAGCGCCGGCCCGGTGTGGCGAGCGATCGGCCGAGTGAGCGCCCGGTGCTGCGGGGACGCATTCATCCCGCGACCTCTTGGATACATTCCTCGAAGATCGACAGACAGACGTCGATTTCATCCGGGCTGACGGTCAACGCCGGGCAGAATCGGATGCTGTTTTGACCGCAGCCTAAGATGAGCAGCCCCTTTTCAAACGCGCGCTGGATGATCCGAGCGCGCCAGTCCGCCGCCGGCGTCTTGCGCTCGCGGTCCTTGACCAGTTCCACCCCCACCATCAGGCCCTTGCCGCGCACGTCTCCCATGCACTCAAAGCGGCCCTGCATCTGGCGCAGCCCCCCCATCAGCCGCTCGCCCTGCAGGCCGGCATTGGCCATCAGCGATTCCTCCAGCAGATCGATCGTGGCCAGGGCCGCCTGGCAGGCCAGCGGGTTGCCGCCGAAGGTGGAGGCGTGCGATCCCGCCTCCCAATCCATGATCCGGGCCGGAGCCATCATGGCGCCCAGCGGCAGCCCGGAGGCGATCCCTTTCGCCAGGGCGATGATATCCGGCGCCACCCCGAAGTGCTCCATCGCAAACATCTTGCCGGTTCGGCCCATGCCGCACTGGACTTCATCCGCCACATAAAGAATCCCGTATTTCCGGGCGATGGCGCCGAACTCCCGGTGAAATTCCGGCGGCGGAACCACATAGCCGCCTTCTCCCTGAATCGGCTCGACGAAAATGGCGGCGACCTCCTCGGGTGGGACCGTGGTGCGAAACAACGTGTCCTCCACCCAGCGCACGCAGAAAAGATGGCATTCGGGGTAGGTCAGGTTGTACGCACAGCGATAGCAATAGGCATACGGGATGTGGGTGATGCCGGGCACCAGGGGGTTGTAATTCTTCTTCTGAATGGTCTTGCTGGCCGTCAGCGAGAGCGCCCCCATGGTCCGGCCGTGAAAGGCCCCGAAAAACGCGAGGTTGAGCTCGCGCTTGGTGTGCCAGCGCGCCAGCTTGAAGGCAGCCTCCACCGCTTCCGCTCCGGAATTGCCGAAATAGACGCGGTGCGTCTCTTCTCCCGGAGCGAGCGAAGCCAGCTTCTGGGCCAGACGGATTTGCGCCGTGTAATAAAAGTCCGTGCCGGACATGTGCAACAGCTGATCGGCCTGGGCCTTGATGGCTTCCACGACCTTGGGATGGCAGTGGCCGGTCGCGTTGACCGCGATCCCCGCGGTAAAATCCAGGAAGCAGTTGCCGTCCAGATCCTGGACCCAGAGCCCCGCCGCCCGGTCGACCACCAGCGGGTAGACCCGCGTGTAAGAGGGCGAAACGCAGGTGGTGTCCAGCCGGATCAATTCCTGGGCGCGCGGGCCGGGAAGCGGGGTACGGATGTGGGGACGTCTCATGGCGTTTCCTCCGGGCACAGGTCGTATGGCATCGCATATCGGCGCGGGGCACCGTTTAAAGAAAGCCTATCCCCAATTGCTGGAGCGGTCAAGCGCAGCAGGATGGCCGCGCGCGGGCCAGGGCAGCTTCAGAAATGGGTTGACCCCGCCTCTCCGGCCGGTTACACAACAAAAATGTACGTGCAACGATCGCATCTCAGGAAGGGCCGGCCATGTCTGTAAGCGTCAACTGCCGCCAAGTCAAACACCGCGGGCGCGTGTTTCAGCTGGTGAGGGAAAACGTGACCTTGGACAACGGAACGACCACCGACCTCGATTTCATCGAACATCCGGGAGCGGCCGCCATCGTGGCGCTCACGGACGAAAACAACGTGGTGCTGGTGCGGCAGTACCGCCATGCGCTCAGGCAGTATATCTGGGAGATTCCGGCCGGTACGCTCGACCCGGGGGAGCCGGTCATGGACTGCGCGCGGCGCGAGCTCGCCGAGGAAACCGGCTATGCCGCGGCGGAATGGAGGCAGTTGGGGGAAATCACGCCGGTGCCCGGCTATTCCGACGAGCGCATCCACCTTTTTCTCGCCACCGGGTTGAGCGCCGTGACTCAGCGCCTCGATGCGGACGAAGTGTTGGAAGCGCATTGCCGGCCGTTAACGGAAGCGGCCGCCATGATCGCCCGCGGCGAAATGCAGGACGCCAAATCGATCTGTGCATTGCTGCTGGCCCAAAAATGGCTGGAACGCAATTTTTGATGGCCTTGCAAAAAGGGAGGGGGGATTCTTCAAAGCGCCTCACCCCGACCGTTTCCCCGTCATGTTCCGGACGTGGACTTTGATGATGACGGTTTTTTCGATAGCCGCCTCCGGATAGTCGAAGGCGCCGGTGGCATAGCGGGCCATGATGAGATCCAGCGCCTGTCGCTTGGAATCCGGCGCCTCGACCCGTTCGGCTCGACCAAACCCGATGACGCTGCGGAAGGTCATGCCCCAATCGCAGGCCTTCGCGCCGGGTTTCAATGCGACTCCAGCCTCCAACTCCAGGCAAACCTCGGGGTTTTTCTCGAGGATCTCGAGCTTTCGGCCTTCGGCCGCGCAATGAAAGTAAAACGTGTCGGCCGTGTAGCCGAAGCACAGCGGCACGATGTAGGGGATCCCCCCATCGCACAGCCCCATCCGGCACACCCTCGCCTCGCTGATGACGGTCTCCAGTTCGGCCCGGTCGACCATCTCTTTCTCCTTGCGGCGCACGATGGCATCTCCTTTATTGCGGAACGTTTTCATCGGTTAAGAAAAAATGTTATCATAAAATCTTGATGGATTCGTAAAAAGTCTGAAAATGCCGCTTTCTGTCATTCCGGTGGCAGCCGGAATCAAGCATTTGCAGGCCGTTACAAATCCTCTGGACTCCAGGCTTTCGCCGGAGTGACGACTTTTTGCGAGCTTATCAATCTTTTTATTGATCCGGCAATAAAATATGTCAAATTCGGCTATGTCACTCATCGGCCGGCCGGGGATTCGGCTGCGGCGCACTGCGGCCGTAACCCCGCCCCGCCGGACTTCAACTCAAGATGCACTGGCCCAAAACCGTTTCGGCTGCAAATGACGGGCGGCCGTTTGATGACGTGGTAGAGTGAACTCGTTGAGCGCAATCCACCGTGCGGTGTTCCCCGCCATGGAGCTGATGATCGGCATGGGCATCGCCCAGATCATCGCTACCGCCCAGGTGTATTTTTCAAACCACAGGCTCTTCGCGCAGATGACGGCGGTGGCCAACGCCGGATTTCTGCCCGTTCCCAACTTGAACGTGCTTCCCAGATTGCTGGACCTGGAAACCGCTTTCTGCGGCGGATGGCTGTTCACGCTCAGCGTCGGGGCGGAGCTGTCGTTGCTCAGCGCGGCCGCGGCCGAACTGTGGCGTCGTTTCACCTCGGGTCGTGGATCCGCGACCGCAGCGGCCGCCGGTGTTCTGGCGGTCATCGTCGTATGCCTGAACGCCCACGGGTTTGATGTCTATGTTACCCTTTACCTGATTGCAATTCCACCGACCGTCTTTTGGCTGACCGGCATGTCGCCTCTCGTGCGCCATACGCCACCGGGCCTGCGATGGGCGGCCCTGCGGTTTCTGCCGCTAGCCGTGTTGGCGCTCGGATGGTTCACCCAGTACGATCGCGGCTTGTTCGTTGACCTGCGGGACCACCTGCTCATGTCCAACAGCGCAGGCGAACGCATCAGTTCGTTCTATTATCGGTACACCCTTTATCCCGCCGAGGTTTTTAAGACCTTCGACCAGCGGCTCATCAAGACGGTCGCCGTTCCTTCGGCGGACCCCGGCAACCGTTACCCCGCCGTAAGGCGGGAGTTGATCCGGCAGGATTATCTGCCCGTCGGGGCCGCCCCGGCGGCGGATATCAGCCTGCGATTCGAAGGGGACCGCCTCGCGTTTCTGCATCGCGGGAGCGTCGTCTGGGAAGATACGGCCGACCGCTTCTTGGCCGACCCGCGCCGGGCCGTCTCCGAAATCTCGGCCGGAGCCGATCGCTTCGAATTCTTTCGCCGTGTCACGTACTACGGGGTCCTGGTGGCATTCCCGATCAGCCTTTACGTGCTGTTGTTTGCGCTGCTGCGCCTGGTGAGCGGCCTCGTCCTGGACCCGCGCCCGGCGGAGGCCGTGGCGGCAGCGGCCTGTCTATTGATCGGATTGGCGGTCCTGGCCGACTTCCATCTCAGCCGGGAGGATGTGCCGCCGCCCGGGACCATCGACACCGCGCTGGCATCCGATCGCTGGCAGGCGCGCGTAGCCGGGCTCAAAGCGATCCGGGAACGCAATGTTGACGTTACGGCCCGCCCCGGATATGCACGGATGCTGCACAGCCCCTATCCACAGGAGCGCTACTGGTTGGCGCGCGCCTTGGGGGCCAGCCCGAACCCGGAGGCATTCATCGATTTGGTCCGCCTGCTGGATGATCCGCAGATCAATGTGCGAACCATGGCGCTCGAAGCCCTGGCCCAACACCGGAATCCGCGCGCCGTGAACCCGATCTTGAAGCTTCTGAAGACCTCTGATGATTGGTATGATCAACTCTACGCCTACCAGGCCCTAAGGACGACACTGCGATGGGATCAGACCCGATTGCATTGAGGGCCCTGGCCCTGGCCACCGCCGGAGTCGTTGCATTCGAAAGCCTCGCCCGGTGGGCCATCGCCCAAAAGGGAGTCGATCCGCTGGCGGGCATCGGCTTGGCGCGCCTGGCGGACATCGCCTGGATGGTGCTGGTCATCTCCCGCTGCCCGAGGGGGTGGAGCCGAACCGGATTGGCGCGCGGGAGATGGGCGGCCGGTCTGATCAGGGGACTCATTTGGTCGGCGGGTTTCGGTATCCTGACCGCGACAGGGTATGCACTGCTTCATATGGCGGGATTCGATCCCCTCCGGATCATCCGCCCCGGTCCAACCGCTCTCTTTCCCAAGCCGGCGCTTCTTTTCCTGGTCGGCGGACTCATTGCGCCGATCGCAGAAGAGCTTTATTTTCGAGGCCTTATATACGGATATTGCCGGCGCTGGGGCTTCTGGACGGCCTTGTTGTTGAGCACGCTGGTGTTCACCCTTCTGCATGGCAGCACCCCCGGTGCCCCCATCCCCCAACTCGTCGGCGGCCTGGTATTCGCGACGGCCTACGAAATCGAGAAAAGCCTGCTCGTCCCGATCCTGATCCACATTCTCGGAAACACCGCGATCTTCAGTATCACCTCCTGGCTATGATTCGGTTTAACGTTTTTAAATTACATTAAAAAACATTAACCCCGCCTGTATTTTTTTCTTGACTCTCAATGTCTTTTATTATTTAATGGAGCAAAGTGGCGGAAAGTGGATAATAATTGATGACCATGTTTCGGGGAAGCTCATACCATACGATCGACGACAAGGGTCGCATCGTCATCCCGTCCCGGTTCCGGGTGCTCGCGCGCTCGGAGGACGGCGATGGAATCATGGTCTCGCGCATGGATCAA
The DNA here is from genome assembly GCA_030834695.1 of Desulfobacterales bacterium. Taxonomy (GTDB): domain Bacteria; phylum Desulfobacterota; class Desulfobacteria; order Desulfobacterales; family SpSt-501; genus SpSt-501. The sequence goes on along the minus strand of JAUQXK010000052.1, from coordinate 47,170 downwards.
TGCCTGGTCGCATTCCCGATGACCGCATGGCAGCAGCTGGAAGAACGGATTCTGCAGCTGGCCGAGAAAAACGACATCATGCGCCGCTTCCGCCGGGTGTTCATCGGCGGAGCCCACGAATGCACCTGCGACCGACAGGACCGCATTCTCATCCCGCCCGCTTTGAGACAATACGCGGGCCTGAACCGGGATATCGTGTTGGTGGGGGTCCTCGACCACTTCGAGATCTGGTCCCGAGAAAACTTCGAGAACGAAGAACGGATGCTCTTGAACGATCTCAAGAACCCGGAGGCCAGAAACGAAATCGCCAAACTCGGCATTTGAGCCCATGGCGTACCGCCATATCCCGGTCATGCGCACGGAGGTACTGAACTACCTCGGCTGCCGACCGGGAGGAGTTTATGCGGACGGCACGCTCGGCGGTGCGGGCCACGCCCGGGCCATCCTGGAGCAAAACGCACCCGATGGGCTGCTCATTGGACTGGACCAGGATGCGGATGCCATCGCCAACGCCCGATTGCTTCTGGCGGACCAGGCCGATCGGGTTCGGCTGTTCCACCGCAATTTTACAGATCTCGTCGAAGTGATTCGAGAGCTCGGGCTGAAGGGGGTGGACGGGATCCTGCTCGATCTGGGAATTTCGCTGCACCACTTGCAGGGCAGCGGCCGGGGCTTCAGCTTCCTGCGGGATGAACCGCTGGACATGCGCATGGACACCCGGACGGCCCAAACAGCGGCCGACCTGGTCAACCGCTTGAAGGAAGACGAACTGCAGCGCATCTTTCAAGAGTATGGTGAAGAGCGCTGGTCCGGCCGCATCGCCCGCCGCATCGTCCATGCGCGGCGCAAACAGCCGATTCGTTCCAGCGGCGAACTGGCCCGCCTGGTGTGCGCAGCGGTTCCCGGCGGCCGCCGGTCTCGGATTCACCCGGCGACCCGGGTCTTTATGGCCCTGCGCATCGCCGTCAATGACGAGTTGGTTCGCCTATCGGAATTGCTGGATCATGTGCCGGAGATGCTCAATCCCGGCGGACGCCTGTGCATCCTGTCCTTTCACTCGCTGGAGGATCGCATCGTCAAGCAGCGTCTCAAAGCCATGGAAACAAAATACCGCCGCGACTCGGGACCGAACGACGCAGCCGGCAGGCCGGAGGGTGTCTTGAGAATCCTGACCCGCAAAGTCGTCCGCCCCGGCCCGGAGGAAATCGCCGCCAATCCGATGGCCCGCAGCACCAAGCTTCGGGCGGCCGAGCGGGTCTGACATGAACCCGGCCGGGGGATGGGCGTGGAAACTCACGGAGCTGTGATGACCGACCCGACACCGAAGACCCGACGCCGCAACCCCAAGCTGCTCGTCCTGTGGATCTCTCTGTTGTGCGTGTTCATCGCCGAGCTCCTGATCTACACCTGGGTGCGGGTCCAATGCGTGCGGGTGGGATATGAAATTTCCGCATTGACCAAAGAGCAGCAGCGTTTGACCGAGTTGCAGGCCAATCTCAAGGTGGAACTCGCCCGTCTGCGCGCCCCGCAGCGCATCATCCGGATCGCGCAGGAAAAGCTGGGACTGACACTGCCCACTTCCAGACAAATGATGGTAATGCCCTGATGAACAAGCGCGCCAAATACATCCGTCTCCGTATCCTTCTGATCGGCGTGGTCTTTGCGATGGCCTTTGTCGCGATCGGCGGCAGGGCCCTTCTGCTTCAGGTTTACCAGGGATCCTGGCTTTCCCGCAAGGCGTCCGACCAGGTCGAAGATTCGCTCAAAGCAGTGGGCAAGCGCGGCACGATTCTCGACCGCCGGGGCCATGCAATGGCGGTCAGCATCGACGTCACATCCATCGCCGTTCGGCCGTCCCAGGTGAAGGCGCCCGAGGCGGCGGCCAAAGAGCTCGCCCGGGTTCTGAAACGCCCCCCCCAGGAGATGAAAGAACGGCTGGCCAGCCGCAAGCCGTTCGTGTGGATCAAGCGCCAGGCCACCCCGAAGGAAGCCGAAGCGGTCAAACAATTGCAGATTCCCGGAATCGAATTCGTGTCCGAGACCAACCGCTTCTATCCCAACCGAGCCCTGGCGGCCCACGTGCTCGGTTTCACCGGCATGGACGGCAAGGGACTGGAGGGCGTCGAGTTCTTCTATGACCGACACTTGCGCGGCGCCGACACCAGCGTCAAAGTCCTGCGGGACGCCCACGGCAACGGCTTCCAATCGGAATCACCGCCGGACGAAGACGCCAGCGGAAAGAACTTGGTGCTGACGCTGGATCAAAGCATTCAGTTCACGGCCGAGACGGCCTTGGCCGACGCCGTAGAAAAAAGCAGGGCCAAATCCGGAATCGCAATCGTAATGGCGCCCGGGACCGGGGAAATCCTCGCCCTCGCGCTGGCCCCCGCGTTTAACCCGAACGCCTTTGACGACGCCAAGAAGTCCCTCTGGCGCAATCGGGCCATCACCGATCCCTTCGAGCCCGGATCGACGCTGAAGGTCTTCAGCGCCGCCGCCGCCCTCGAGTTCGCCAACCTGTCGCCCAAGACGACGTTCAACTGCGAAAACGGCGCCTATCGCATCGGTAAGAACACCGTGCACGACGTCCACCGCTACGGTCTGCTGACCCTGCAAGACATCATCAAGTACTCGAGCAACATCGGCGCCGTGAAGATCAGCGAGCGGGTCGGACCGGAGAAGCTCCATCACACCCTGCGCCTGTTCGGCTTCGGCCAGAAAACCGGGATCGACAGCCCGGCCGAGACCACCGGCCTGCTCATGCCCCACAAGCACTGGACGGGCATCGACACGGCCGCCATCTCCTTCGGCCACGGCGTTTCCGTATCGGCGGTCCAGTTGATCACCGCGTTTTCCGCCATCGCCAACGACGGTGTGCTCATGCGGCCTCGCATCGTCCAGGCCATCACCGACCAGCAGGGCCAGATCCTGCAGCAGTTCGCACCCGAAGAGGTGCGCCGCGTCGTTTCGTCGCAAACGGCCGCCACCCTCCGGGACATCCTCCAGACGGTGATGCTGCCCGGCGGCACCGGCGTGAACGCCGCCTTGGACGGCTACAGCGCCTGCGGCAAGACCGGAACCGCCCGCAAGATCGACGACAACGGTACCTACTCCAACGACCGGCATGTCGCCTCGTTCATCGGTTTTGCACCGGCCGAGAAGGCGCAGGTCGCCGTCTTGGTCGTCATCGACGAACCCAAAGGCCAGATCTACGGCGGGGCCGTGGCCGCTCCGGTTTTCAAGAAAATCGCTCAGACCGCGCTCAACTATCTGAACGTGCCGCCGCGCCCCGCCACGGAACGGCTGCGGGTCGCATGGGACCACGGAGGCCGCGGATGAACGTCGCCCCTCTCATGGCGGTCTTAGGCCCCTGCACCGTTCACGGCCTGCAGGGGGAAGGGCCGGAGGTGACGGCGCTGCACTACCGTTCCCAGGACGTGCAGCCCGGCGGGGTCTTCGTGGCCGTCCGCGGACGGGTCGCCGACGGCCATGATTTCATCGACGACGCCCGTCGGCGCGGCGCGGTCGCCGTGGTCACGGAGAAACCGATCGCCGGCCCCGGGGTGGTCGCTATCGTGCCCGACACGCGGCGCGCCCTGGCCGAGTTGGCCGCGGCGTTTTACGGCCGCCCGTCGGAGCAGTTGACCGTGATCGCCGTCACCGGCACCAACGGAAAGACCACCACCACCTACCTCGTCGAAGGCATCCTCACGCAGGCCGGCCGGCCCACCGGGGTGATCGGGACCATCAACTATCGGCATTCGGGGGGCTCCCATCCCAGCCCGACCACGACGCCCGAATCCCTGGACCTTCAACGAATCCTGGCGGAGATGCGAGCGGCGGGCGTCTCGCACGTCGTCCTGGAGGCCTCTTCCCACGCCATCGATCTTCAGCGCATCCACGCTTGCTGGATCGACGTCGGCGTGTTCACCAATCTGAGTCAGGACCACCTCGACTTCCATGGCAGCATGCCGGCTTACTGGGCGACCAAGAAGCGCTTGTTCACCCATTTCCTGGCATCCGGACCCAAGGCCGGCCGGGCCGTTGCCGTCGTTAATACGGACAGCGCCCATGGCTGCGAGTTGGCCGAACAGGCGGCGCTCCGGGTGATCCGCGCCGGTACGCAGCCGGACTGCAGCGTGCGCGGCGAGCATTGGTCCTGCGACCTGCAGGGCATTCGCGGTTCCATCGTATTTGGAGCGCGGCGCATCGGTATCCGCTCGCGTCTGGTGGGTCGCCACAACATTGAGAACCTGCTTTGTGCGGCCGGCGTGGGAGCGGCCCTGGGCATCGATCCCCAGGTCATCGGCGCCGGCCTGGAAACCGTCGGTCACGTCCCCGGGCGGCTGGAGCGGGTGGAGAGCCGGAGCGGCCGATGGGTGTATGTGGACTACTCCCACACACCCGACGCCCTCGAAAATGCGCTGACGGCCCTGCGCGCGCTCACGGCGGGACGGATCATCTGCGTGTTCGGCTGCGGCGGCGACCGCGACCGCACCAAACGCCCGATCATGGGCGCCATCGCGGCGCGGCTGAGCGACTTCGCCGTCGTGACATCCGACAACCCCCGCACCGAAGACCCGGTCGCCATTTTGAATCAGATCGTTCCGGGGATCCGGACGCAGGGCGTTCCGGAGACCGGCGCCCGTGAGATCGATATACCGGCCGGCGGCAAAGGCTTCGTGGTCGAGCCGGACCGGCGCAAGGCCATCGCCCTGGGCATCCGCGCCGCGCGGCCGGGGGACGCCGTGCTGATCGCGGGCAAGGGGCATGAACCGTATCAGATCATCGGCCATCAGGCCGTCCACTTCGATGACCGCGAAGAGGCGGCCGCCGTGCTGGACACTTTGCAGGACTGAGGTAGGAGGACGGAGGGCTGAGTTAGGCGCATGGGGGGCTGGCATGTATTTCTTCTCGGCCCTCCGCACTCAGTCCTCAGCGCGAAAAATGCCCTGGACGGTAAAAGACATACTCGACGCCACCCGCGGAGGGCTCGTGACGGGCGCACGCGATCAAAGCTTCGATTCCATTGGCATCGACTCGCGCACCATTACGGCCCGCGACGCGTTTGTGGCCATTCACGGAGAGGTGCACGATGGGCACCGGTTCATCGGGGATGTGCTGAACCAGGGCATCCGCGGCATCGTCATCCGCCGCGACCGGGCGGGCGAGGTGCGGACGTTGCTTGAGGTGCACCGCGACGCCGTCTGCGTGGCGGTCGATGACACCACCCGCGCGCTCGGCGAATTGGGCGCATTCCATCGCCGGCGCTCGCCGGCCGCGGTGGTCGCCATCACGGGGTCCAACGGCAAAACCAGCACGCGCCGAATGGCCGCCGAGGTCCTGTCACGACGCTTCACGGTTCTGGAGCCGGCCCACAACCTGAACAACCAGATCGGGGTCCCGCTGACGCTGCTGCGGCTGGAGCCGACCCATCAATGGGCGGTCCTGGAGCTGGGAACCAACCGGCCCGGCGAAATCGCGCGGCTGAGCGAAATCTGCACCCCGGACATCGGCGTCATCACCAACATCGGGCCGGCGCACTTGGAGGGGCTCGGGTCCTTGGAGGGGGTCCTGCAGGAAAAAAGCGCTCTGGCGGCCGGGCTGGCACCCGGCGGGCGGGCCGTGCTGAACGCGGACGATCCTCGCCTGCGGGCGCTGGCCGGGCCATCCGGCGCGGGAGCCCTGCTGTTCGGCCGATCGGCCGATGCCGCGGTGCGCGCGGATCAGATCCGCGAAACAGACCGGGGAATCTGCTTCGAATTGGCGCTGCCGGGACGACGTACGCCGGTTCAGCTGCAGGCCGTCGGCCGGTTTATGGTGCACAACGCCCTCGCCGCAGCGGCGGTCGGGTATTTGCTGGGTCTGGACATCACCGACATCCGGGACGGGCTGGAAGCCTTTACCCCGGTAGCGGGCCGCATGAGCGTGGCCGCGCTGGCCGGCGGAATCCACTTGATCGACGATACGTATAACGCCAACCCGGCGTCCATGGAGGGCGCCATGGATACGCTGAATCGCCTGCGCGGGGGCGCCCGCAGCCTGCTGGTGCTCGGCGACATGCGCGAACTGGGCCGCGATTCGGTCGCCCGGCACCGGCAGCTGGGCCAGTTTGCCGCCCGCAGCGGCGCGGCCAAGCTGCTGGCCTGCGGGGATTTTGCCGCCGAGGTCGCCGCCGGCGCCCGCCAGGAGGGCATGGCGGCCGCCGACATCGTCATCGGCTCCCGGGCCGAGGTGCAGGCCGCTCTGCTGCTGGAATTGAAGGCCGGCGACTGGGTGCTCGTCAAGGGCTCCCGGGCGATGGGGATGGAAGCGGTTGTCCGGGCCGTGCGGGACGGGGCCGCACCAATAGGAAACTGAGATGCTGTATCATTTACTGTATCCGCTGCACACCCTGTTCTCGATCCTGAACGTGTTCCGCTACATCACGTTCCGGACGATCTACGCCAGCCTCACCGCCTTTTTCATCTGCTTTTTCCTGGGGCCCTGGGTGATCGACCGGCTGGCGCGGATGCAGGTCGGACAGTACATCCGCGACGACGGCCCCAAAAGCCACCTGGGGAAGGCCGGAACCCCGACCATGGGCGGGGTCTTGATGATCGCCGCGGTTACCCTGGCCACGCTGCTGTGGAGCGACCTGACCGACCCGTTCATCTGGATCGCCCTGTGGGTCCTGCTGGGTTTCGGAGCCGTGGGGTTTATGGATGACTACCTCATGCAGGTCAAAAAGCAGAGCAAGGGGCTCAGCGTGCGCGGCAAACTGGTGTGGCAGGCAGGGGTCGCGCTGGTCGCCGGGGTTTGGGTTTATCTCACGCCGAATTTCTCAACCGAAGTGACCGTTCCGTTTTTCAAGACGGTGACACCGGACTTGGACTGGGGCTACATCATCTTTGCGATGATCGTCATCGTCGGAGCGTCCAACGCCGTCAACCTGACGGACGGCCTCGACGGGCTGGCCATCGGCCCGGTGATCATCGCCGCCGCCACGTACATGGTCTTTGCCTATGTCGCCGGCCACGTCAAAATCGCCAGCTACCTGCAAATCACCTACGTGCCCGGCTGCGGGGAGCTCACCGTACTCTGCGGCGCCATGGCCGGCGCCGGCTTGGGATTCTTGTGGTTCAACGCGTATCCGGCCCAGGTTTTCATGGGGGATACAGGGTCTCTGTCTCTGGGGGCCACGCTGGGGGTGATCGCCGTCATTACCAAGCAGGAGATCCTGTTGGCGCTGGTCGGGGGGCTCTTCGTGATCGAGGCCTTATCGGTCATCTTTCAGGTGGGCTTTTTCAAGATGACCAGCGGCCGACGGATCTTTCGCATGGCGCCGCTGCATCACCATTTTGAGTTGAAAGGCTGGCCGGAACCCAAAGTCATCGTACGGTTCTGGATCATTGCGATCGCTCTGGCCTTGCTCGCCATGAGCACGCTGAAGCTCCGGTAACACGGCATGCGACCCGTCCGCCCCGACCCGGCATCCGACGACCGCCCTCCTCCGGTGTCGGGCGGAGCGGACGGGGCCGCATCGCCACCTTAAGGACGTCGGCATGGATCTGCACCGCAAACGCATTCTCGTGGTCGGGCTGGCCCGCACCGGGACCGCCGCCGCCCGGTTTCTGCACGGCCGGGGGGCGATCGTCCGGGCGACCGATCAGGCCGACGAGGGCCGCCTCGGACCCGCGGTGGCCGAATTGCGGGCCATGGGAATTGCGCTGGAATTGGGCGGCCATGACGACGCAAGTTTCGCGCGCGCCGAGATGATCGTGTTGAGCCCCGGCGTGCCGCACACGCTGCCGGTGCTGCAGGCCGCTCGCAACCGCGGTATTCCCGTGATCGGCGAGACCGAACTGGCCGCCCGTTTTATCCGCCAGCCCATCGTGGCGGTGACCGGTACCAACGGCAAGACCACGACCACCGAACTGGTGGGTGCCATGCTCGCCGCGTCGGGCCGGCGGGTGTTCGTGGGCGGCAACATCGGCCGCCCCCTCATCGGTTATGTGGACGCCGGAATGACCGCCGAGATCGTGGTGGCGGAAGTCAGCAGCTTTCAGCTGGACACGATCGAATCTTTCCGGCCGGCCGTCGGGGTCCTGCTCAATATCACCCCGGACCACCTGGACCGGCATGCGGGCTTCGCCGACTACGCGGCGGCCAAGATGCGGCTGTTCGACAACCAGGACGCCGGGGACATCGCCGTCCTGAACGCCGGCGATCCGGTCATCGCCGCACACGTCGCGACCATCCGCAGCCGCAAGCTTTACTTCGGCACCGCCGATGCGGGCCATGCCGCCGGTCTGGACGGCAGCCAACTGATCCTGCGGCTGCCGGGCCGTGAAACGAGCCGGCTGGACCTGGCGCGCTTCCGGCTGCGCGGGGTGCACAATGCGGAAAACGCAGCCGCAGCCGCCCTGGCGGCTCTATCGGCCGGCGCCGACCCGGCCGGCATCCAGGCGGCCCTCGACGCCTTCCGGCCGGCCGCTCACCGCCTGGAGACCATCGCGACGATCAACGGCGTCGAATACGTGAACGACTCCAAAGCCACCAACGTCGACGCGGTGCGTCGCGGCCTGGAGTGCTTCCGCTCGCCGGTGGTGCTGATCATGGGCGGAGTGGACAAGGGCGGTGATTTCAGCCTGCTCCGAGACGCCATCCGCTGCCGTGGCCGGGGCCTCGTCCTGCTCGGTGGCAGCCGGGACGCCTTGCGGGCAGCCCTCGGCGGGCTCCTGCCGACGCGAGAGGCCGCCTCCATGCAGGACGCCGTCCAGGCGGCGCAGGACATGGCCGTCGCCGGGGATGCGGTGCTGCTCGCCCCGGGCTGCGCCAGTTTCGATCGGTATGCGAATTACCAGGAGCGCGGCGATGACTTTCGCCGCGCGGTCGAGGCGTTGAAGCCGGCGCCAAACGATGCGCCTCCCGCATCCGCCATTGCGGATGCCGATAAGGACAAGGACCGGTAACCCATGAGGCACGCTGCCGTGGCCATTCCGAGCGTCAGCCGCGGACGATCCGCCAGCACCGTCTACGACGTGCAACTGCTGTTTCCGGTGCTCTTTCTGGTGGGCATCGGCATCGTCATGGTCTACAGCGCCAGCTCGGCCCTGGCCATGAAAAAGTTCAGCTCGGATTACTACTTTTTGAAAAAGCAGGCCATGTTCGCGCTGGTGGGCATCTGCGTACTCGTACTGGCTCGGCACATACCCTACCGGCTCTACCGGCCGTTGGCCTATCCGCTGTTGGCGACGGCGCTGATCCTGCTGGCGGCGGTGCTGTTCTCGCCGCTGGGGATCACCGCCGGCGGATCGAGCCGGTGGTTGGGGCTGGGACCGCTGCGCTTCCAGCCGTCGGAATTCGCCCGTTTCGCGCTGATTGTCTACCTGGCGTATTCCTTGGAGAAAAAAGCCGACCGCATCAAGGAGTTCTCGATCGGATTCGTGCCCCATGTGGTGGTCTTGGGGGGGATGGCGGCCCTGATCCTGAAGCAGCCCGACTTCGGATCGGTGGCCATCCTCGCCGTTCTGACCTGGCTGATGATGTTCGTCGGCGGTGTCCGGATGCTGTATTTGGGCAGTTCCTGCCTGGCTCTGGGGTTGGCCGGAGCTTATTTCATCACCCTGGCCGGCTACCGGATGCGCCGGCTGCTGAGCTTCTTGGATCCCTGGCAGTACAGCGCCGACGCCGGTTATCAGATCGTGCACTCGTTGATGGCCTTCGGCACGGGCGGCTGGTGGGGGGCTGGCATCGGCAAAGGCTACCAGAAGCTGTTCTATCTGCCCGAACCCCACACGGACTTCATTTTTTCGGTGATCGGCGAGGAACTGGGCCTGATGGGAGTGATGGTGATCATTCTGCTCTATCTGATGATCATCTGGAAGGGCATCCGCATCGCGCGTCATGCAGCCGACCTGTTCGGCAGCTATTTGGCCATCGGCCTGACCGCCGCGCTCGGCCTGCAGATCTGCATCAACATGGCGGTCACACTGGGACTGCTCCCGACCAAGGGCCTGACCCTTCCGTTCCTGAGCTACGGCGGGACGTCGCTGTTATTGAACATGGCCACGATCGGAATACTGATGAATATCGGTGCCGCCGGCCCGCACGGGCGAGGTGCGGAATGACGGCGCGCGAATGCAACCCATGCTCCGGCCAGCACGGCTTGAGGATCGTCATCGCCGGCGGCGGCACGGGCGGCCATCTGTTCCCGGGCATCGCCGTGGCCGAAGAAATCCGGGCCCGTCATCCCGCCCACCAGGTTCTTTTCATCAGCCGGGGCAACGAATTCGAGCGCACGGCCCTGGTGCGCGCGGGCTTCCCGCTCGCGACGATCTCCGTCGAGGGGCTGAAGGGCCGCGGCCGATGGAACCAGTTGCGGGGGCTCTGCCGTCTGCCGGGGAGCATCGTCCAGTCGCTCCTGCGGCTGCGGGCCTTCCGCCCGCATCTCGTCATCGGCCTGGGGAGCTACTCGGCCGGGCCGGTGGTAGTGGCCGCCTGGCTGCGGAGGATCCCGGTGGCGCTGTGCGAGCAGAATGTCCTGCCAGGCATCACCAACCGGGTCCTGGCACGGCTGGCCGACCGGATCTTCACCTCCTTCGATCAGACCGAAGCCGGGTTCGACGCCGCCAGGGTCCTTTGGACGGGAAACCCCCTGCGGCGGCAGATTGTTGCCAGAAGCACCGGCGCCACCTTGCCCGGCACAACGCCGGTGAGACGTTTCACGGTGCTGGTGATCGGCGGCAGCCAGGGGGCTCATCGCATCAACACCGCGGTGATCGAAGCGCTCGGCGGCCTTGGCGATGCGGCTGGATTCTTTTTCATTCATCAGACCGGCAGCGCGGACGAGGCGATGGTGACCGAGGCCTATCGACGGTCGGGGGTAGCCGCCCGTGTTCAGTCGTTCTTCGACGACATGGCCGCTCAATACGGACAGGCGCACCTGATCATCTGCCGGGCCGGTGCGACCACGGTGGCTGAAATCACCGCGCTGGGCAAGGCGGCCGTTTTGATCCCCTACCCTCACGCGGCCGATGACCACCAACACCGCAATGCCCGGCGATTGGTGGACGCTGGCGCGGCCGAACTGATCGACGAGCGGCAGCTGAACGGCGCGCGGTTAAGCGAACGCATCCGGTTTTTCGCCTCCCGCCCAGAGGTCCTGAACCGGATGGAAAATCACGCAGCCCGGCTGGGCCAGCCGGACGCGGCCCGTCGAATCGTCGACGAGTGCTTCCGTCTGGTGGCCGCACGGGCCCCGGCCCAGCGGGCGAACCGGTTAACGGGCTAACGACGACATGTACCGTAAAAAATACCACATCCACTTCGTGGGAATCGGCGGCATCGGAATGAGCGGCATCGCCGAACTGCTGCTCAACCTCGGCTACACCGTTTCCGGCTCGGACCTCAAGGCGACCGACATCACCGAACGTCTGCGGGCGCTGGGCGGTGTCATCCACGAGGGGCATGCGGCCGAACAGATCGAGGGCGCGGACGTGGTGGTCACCTCCTCGGCCGTACGGCCTGAAAACCCGGAGGTGCAGGCCGCCCATCAAGCGTCGATCCCCGTGATCCCGCGGGCGGAGATGCTGGCGGAGTTGATGCGGCTGAAATACAGCGTCGCGGTGGCCGGGGCCCACGGCAAGACCACCACGACATCGATCGTCGCGGCCGTGCTGGCCAGCGGCGGGCTGGACCCGACCGTGGTGATCGGCGGCAAGCTGATCGGCGTCGGCACCAATGCCGTGCTGGGCCGCGGGGATTTTATCGTGGCCGAAGCGGATGAAAGCGACGGCTCGTTTTTGCGGTATTCGCCGGCCATCGCGGTGGTCACCAACATCGACCGCGAGCACCTCGATTTTTATGCGGATCTGGCCGCCATTCAGCGGGTTTTTTTGGAGTTCATCGACCGCATTCCGTTTTACGGCCTGGCGGTCCTCTGCCTGGACAACGAACCCATCCAGGACCTGCTCCCCCAGATCAAGAAACGCTACACCACCTACGGGATGAACCCGCAGGCCGATTTTCAGATCCGCAATGTTGTGGTCGAAGGCCGTCGGACCCGCTTCAGCGTCTTTCGCCGCCGGCGCAAGCTCGGCCGCTTTAAACTGAACCTGCCGGGAATCCACAACGTTTACAATGCCACCGCCAGCATCGTCGTGGCAACCGAGCTCGACATCCCGGTCGCACGCATCCAGAGCGCCCTGCAGAGCCTGGCCGGCGTGCAGCGGCGGCTGGAGGTCAAGGGCGAGGTGAACGGGATCACCGTTGTGGACGACTACGGCCACCACCCCACGGAAATCAAGATGACCCTGCAGGCCGTCCGCGAGGGTTGGCCCGAGCGCCGCATGGTGGTGGCGTTCCAACCCCACCGCTACACCCGCACCCGCGCCCTGCTGGACGAATTCTCGCGGGCTTTTTATCAATCGGACGTGCTGGTCATCCTGCCGATCTATGCCGCCAGCGAAGAACCGATTGAAGGGGTCACCGGGAACGCCCTCGGCCGACAGATCGTCGCTCACGGCCACAAGCAGGTGGTCTTCGCCGATGGGATCGCCGATGCGGCGGCGCAACTGAAATCCCTTCTGGCGCCGGGCGATCTGTTGCTGACCCTGGGCGCCGGCGACGTCTGGAAGGTCGGCGCCGAACTGTTGAAGGCCCCCTGGACGGCGTCCGGGAACCCCGCTGGGCGGAGGTTCTCATGAAGGCGCATTCACGCGGCCGCAAGGTCCTGAGGATCGGATGAGACCAATCTCTTCCAGCGCGCGCCGGCCGTCACGGACCGGCACCCGACGCGCCCCCCGCCAGAACATCAGCCGGCGGGCCGTGGCGCATCGCCACCGCTCCTGGCTGCGGCGACTGGTTGCGGCGATCTGGCTGACCGCCGGCGCGGCCGTGGTCATTTTCGTGAGCGCCTTTTTCGTCTTCGTGCACGATGTGTTCACCCAGAGCGAGCATTTTCAGGCCCGTCAGATTCACGTCGAAGGCGGTCAACGCCTGTCACCGCAGCTCATCCTCGACCAGGCCGGCGTGCGGCCGGGGATCAATGTGCTCAGCGTCAATCTGGCGGCCGCCCGCAAACGGCTGCTGTCGCACCCCTGGATTGCCGAGGCGGAGATCCAGCGTGAAAGTCCGTCGACGTTGCGCATCCGCATCCGGGAGCACGTCGGCGCGGCCGTGGTGGACGTCGGACGCAAGTTCCTGCTCAGCCCCCAGGGTGAGCTTTTCAAGGAGTGGGAGTCGTCGGACCCGGCGGATCTTCCGTCCGTAGCCGGTCTGGCCATCGCCGACCTGCGCGTGGTGGATCGTTCAGCCGCGGCGGGGGGCCTGTCCGTCTTCGACGCGGGCGGGCCGGCTTCGCCGCCGCCCTCTCCCAGCCGGGCGATGGATGCGGTGTTGCAGGTGCTCATCCTGGGGCGCGAGCCGGGCAGCGTTCTCTCCACCCGCGAGCTGCGATCGATCCAGGTGGACCGCGAATTGGGCCTGACGCTGGTGGCGTATGCGGAGAACCGCGCCATCCGGCTGGGATACAACGACTACCCCGCCAAATATCATCTGCTTCGGGATCTGCTGGCCTTTTTCCGCACTCCGCCGAACGTCGCTGATTTCGAGCGGATCGATCTGACCGATATGAACCGGGTCATTGTCAACCCGATCCGGGCCGAGATTCCGAAGAAAACCGGCCCGCAAGGAGGTTAACGCGATGCAGCGCAAGGAAGATATCGTCGTCGGACTGGATATCGGCACAACGAAAATCTGTGCCGTGGTAGGGGAGGTTTCCGCCGGCGGCGTCAACATCATCGGAATCGGCACGAATCCGTCGGTCGGCCTGCGCAAAGGGATGGTCGTCAATATCGAAGCCACGGTGGAGTCCATCAAAAAAGCCGTGGAGGAAGCCGAAATGATGGCGGGCTGTGAAATCTCTTCCGTCTACACCGGCATTGCCGGCGGTCATATCACCGGCTTCAACAGCCGCGGCATCGTGGCGATCAAGGGCGCCGAGATCACCGCCCAGGATGTGGAGCGGGTCATCGACGCCGCCCGCGCGGTGGCCATCCCCATGGACCGCGAGGTCATTCATGTGCTGCCCCAGGAATACATGGTCGACGGCCAGCCCGGCATCCAAAACCCGGTCGGCATGTCCGGGGTTCGCCTGGAAGCCAAGATTCATATCGTGACCGGCGCGGTGGCGTCGGCCCACAACATCGTGAAGTGCGCCAACCGTTCGGGGCTGGATGTGTGCGATATCGTGCTGGAGTGCCTGGCCTCGGGCGAAGCCGTGCTGACGGAAGAGGAAAAGCAGCTCGGCGCGGCCCTGCTCGACCTGGGCGGCGGGACCACCGATTTGGCCGTGTTTGCGGGTAAAAACATCAAGCACACCTTCGTGCTCGCCCTCGGCGGGGACAACCTCACCAACGATATCGCCATCGGCCTGCGCTGCCCCCATCCCGAAGCCGAAAAAATCAAGAAGAAATTCGGACACGCCGTCGCCCGGAACATCCAGGCTGACGAGATGATCGAGGTGCCGGGAGTCAGCGGCCGCGAGCCGCGCAAACTTCCGCGTCAGATCCTGGGAGAGATCCTGGAGCCGCGGATGGAAGAGATCTTCGCGCTGGTCAACCGCGAAATCTATCGGGCCGCCATGGAAAATCACATTCCCTCCGGCATCGTTCTGACCGGTGGAACGGCGCTGCTCGAAGGGGCCACCGAGATCGCCGAGTCGGTCTTCAGCCTGCCCGCTCGAATCGGCACCCCGCAGGGAATCAAAGGACTTGTGGATGTGGTCAACAACCCCATGTACGCCACCGGCGTCGGCCTGGTCCTGTATGGCGCGCGCCACCGACAAAAAGAAAAGAAGAAATTCCGGATCCGCGACCGCAACATTTTCAACCGTCTGATGACCCGCATGCGGCGCTGGTTCCAGGACGTCGTCTGACGACGCCGTCGGTTTCATGTTTTACGTTTTAAGTTTTAAGCAAAAGAGAAGAACAAAAAGCAAAGCTCAACGGATTTCAGTGTCGGGACCCAAGGCGACCTCTTAACACTTAACACTTAACACTAATTTTTAATCCGTCAGGAGGGCCAGCAATGTTCACGTATGTAGACAATGAAAAATCGGCAAAAATCAAAGTGATCGGGGTCGGCGGCGCCGGCGGCAACGCCATCAACAACATGATCCGCTCCGGCCTGCAGGGCGTCAAGTTCATCGCCGCCAACACCGACGCCCAGGCGTTGGAAATCTCCCGGGCGGATGTCCGCATTCAGCTGGGCGGCAGCATCACCGAGGGGTTGGGCGCCGGCGCCAATCCCCAGATCGGCCGAGATGCGGCGCTTGAAACCGTCGACGAAATCCGCAACGCCCTGAAGGACAGCCACATGGTATTCATTACGGGTGGGCTGGGGGGCGGGACCGGAACCGGGGCCACGCCGGTCATCGCCGAGATCTGCCGCGAGATGGGCGCGCTGACCGTCGCCGTGGTGAGCCGACCTTTCTCTTTCGAAGGAAAAAAACGGGCGCTGATCGCGGAGCAGGGCCTCGAGGAACTCAAGAAGGTGGTCGACACCGCAATCACCATCCCCAACGACCGCCTGCGGGCGCTGGCCTCCAAGAAGGCGACCCTCATGGAAATGTTCATGAAGGCGGACGAGATCCTGCTGCATGCCGTCAAGGGCATCACGGATCTGATCGTGATGCCGGGCTTGGTGAACCTCGATTTCGCCGACGTCCGCACCACCATGTCCAAGGCCGGCATGGCCTTGATGGGGATCGGCATCTCGGCCGGCGAAAACCGCGCGATCGAGGCGGCCGAGCGCGCCATCTCGCACCCGCTGCTGGAGGACCTCTCCATCGCCGGCGCCAAAGGCGTGCTCATGAACATCACGGCTTCGAGCGGGATGGAATTCGAAGAGGTGGCCGAAGCGTCCGAACGCATCCACAAGGAAGTCGGCGACGACGCCGAAATTTTCTGGGGAACGTCTGTGGACGAAAGCCTCGGCGACGAAATGCGGGTGACGGTCATCGCTACCGGCATCGGTGCCGAAGCCGAAGCCGTCCGGCCCGGCGAAAAGGACGCTGAAAAAGAGAAGAAGATCGTACAGCCGCTACGAGGGAAGGTCCGCGATATCACCCCGGCCGACCAGGAACGCCCGGACATCGTCGATCTGGATGAACCGACGTTCATCCGGCACCGACGGGCGGTCGGCGAGTCATCGGGAGCGCTTTACCGCGGCGTGGGACGTCTGGCGCTGGACGACACGGATCTGGATGTTCCGACCTTTCTGCGGCGCAAGGCGGACTGAGGTCTTTTCGGCCTAGCGCCCGATCCGGCCCGGTTGTCAGGGGGCCTCGGCGGTTTTATTATGGACGAGCCGGCCCCTCGCCGGTCGCGAGCTGGACAACCGGACGGGAACCCGTGAAGCAAGACGAAGCTTGGAAGCGGTACGCGGCCGCCGAAGACGGAGCGGTCCGCAAGCACGGACGCGGGAAAATCCGCATCGCATTGGCCTATCCCAACCGCTACTCCGTGGGCATGTCGAACCTGGGGCTGCACGCCGTCTATGGGCTTCTCAATCGCTATGACGACATTGTCTGTGAACGGGTTTTCCTGCCTGAAACCGACGAGCTCGCAGTCGGCCGCCTGGCGACGTTTGAGTCCGGTCTGCCGGTTGGTGCCGTCGACGCGATCGCCTTCTCCATTTCGTTTGAAAGCGACTATCCCCATCTGCTGACGCTCCTGAAGCTGGCCGGAATTCCCCTGCGAACCGCCGACCGAGATGAGCGCCACCCCCTGGTGATTGCCGGCGGGGTCGCCTGCTTTCTAAACCCCGAGCCCATCGCCGCGTTTGTCGACTGCTTTCTGATCGGAGAGGCCGAGGTGATCCTGCCCGAATTCCTGCGCGTGTTCCAGCCGGGTGTCGAACGCCGCACGTTGCTGAAAACGATCGCCCAATCGGTCGCCGGCGCCTACGTGCCGCGCTTCTACGCTGCGCACTACGCCGCCGATGGGACCCTGAGCGCCTGGGCCCCGGCCGAGGATGTTCCGTCCCGGATTGTCCGTCCGCATGTCAAGGATCTCTCGACGGTGACCACGTGCAGCACGGTGCTCACCCCCCACACCGCCTTTGGCGGATCCTTTCTCGTCGAGGTCGGACGAGGTTGCCCGCATGGCTGCCGCTTCTGCAGCGCGGGGTTCGTCTACCGGCCGCCGCGCTTCCGTACGGAGGGGGCCCTGGCGCAAACCATCGAACAGGGTCTGTCCCGCAGCAACCACATCGGCCTCGTGGGTGCGGCCGTGTCCGACCTGCCCGGAATCGCCTCGCTCTGCAGACGGTTTGCCGGCCCGGATATCACCCTGTCGTTCAGTTCGTTGCGGGCCGATGCGCTCAGCCCGGAGCTGCTGGACGCTCTGAGCCGCAGTCGGGTCAAAACCGCCACGATCGCTCCGGAGGCCGGTTCGGAACGCTTGCGCCGCGTCATCAACAAGGGGATTCAAGAGGAAGACGTGGTGAATGCGGCCACGGCCCTTGTCGCCCAGGGCATCCCGAACCTGAAGCTGTACTTCATGGTGGGCCTTCCGACCGAATCGAATGCGGATGTCGAGGCCATCGTGGTTCTGGTCAAGCACATCAAGCACGCCTTCCTGAAATCCAGTCGAACCCGCGGTGCCATCGGCACCCTTACGGTCAGCGTCAGCTCCTTTGTCCCGAAGCCGTTCACGCCCTTTCAGTGGGTGGCCATGGCCCCCACGGCCGAACTCAAGGACCGCATCAAGCGCATCCAGGCCGGCCTGAAGCGCGTGCCCAACGTCCGGGTTCACGCCGACCTGCCGCGTTGGGCTTACATCCAGGCCCTTCTGGCGCGCGGGGACCGGCGGGTCGCCGACCTGCTGCTGCGGGTGGACGCCGCCGGCGGCAACTGGGCCCATGCGCTTAAAACCGGGCCGATCAATCCGGATTTCTATGTGCTCCGGGAACGGGACCCCAACGAGATCCTGCCCTGGGATTTCATCGACCATCGCATTTCCAAAACCTATCTTCTCAAGGATTACCGCCGAGCCCTGGAAGGCCGGCCAGGAGTCGTCTGCCGGGTGGAATCCTGCCGTCTGTGCGGCGCCTGCGGCGAGGCCGAAGCCGGCACATAAGACCTTGCAATCCGCTGATCGACCTGCTATGGAATTTCCCCGTCACGCAGACGAGAACCGCTCGATGGTCCGGGCGCGGCCGCATCGCGCTCGCTCGATAAAGCGGCCTGAAACCGGGAGGCCTGATCAACATGCTGGAAGGCATTCTTTTTATGACGGCGCTGGGGGCGGCCTGCGGCATCGTGCTGAGCATTGCAGCCCGCATCTTCTATGTTTACGAAGATCCGCGCATCGCCCAGGTGGAAGCGTGTTTCGCGGGAGCCAACTGCGGCGGATGCGGATTTGCCGGCTGTTCGGCGGCGGCGGCGGCGGTGGTCGGCGGCAAGACCCAGCCCAATGTATGTGTCGTCGGCGGCATGGAATCCGCACAGAATGCAGCCGCGGTCATGGGAATGGAGGTCGGTTCGGTCGAGCCGCCGAAATCCTTCAACCCGTGCACCGGCGGCGACCGTGCCGAAAACAAATTCTTCTATATCGGCGTGGCCACCTGTCAGGCCGAGGCCGTGCTGTTCGGCGGCAAACGCACCTGCGAGGTCGGCTGCATTGGCCACGGCGATTGCGTACGGTCCTGCCAGTTCAACGCCATTGCCATGGGGCCGGACGGGTTCCCGGTCGTGGATGAAGAAAAATGCGTGGGCTGCGGAGCCTGCGCCCGGGTTTGCCCCAAGAATCTGCTCAAGATCAGCACGCCCTCCGAACGCTTGCTGCACTTCAATCAGGTCGGCGACTGCCTGGCGCCCTGCCGCCAGACCTGTCCGGCCGAGATCGACATCCCGCTTTACATCCATCAGATCCGCACCGGCGACTATGCCGGCGCGGTCAACACCATCCGCGAGCGCAACCCGCTGCTGCTCGCCTGCGGCCGCGTCTGCCCACACCCCTGCGAGCTGAATTGCCGGCGCGGCGTCGCCGACGAGGCGGTATCGATCAACCAGCTCAAGCGCTTTGCCGCCGACTTCGAAATGACATCGGGCCGGCGGCTGCCCATCCGGGTGGCGCCCGACACGGGCAAACGCATCGCCGTGGTCGGCGGCGGACCGGCCGGCCTCACCTGCGCGTATTTCCTGCGGCGGCTGGGCCACCATGTCACCATCCTCGAAGCCATGCCCAAGCTCGGTGGCATGCTCCGCTACGGGATCCCGGAATACCGCTTGCCCAAGCAGGTGCTCGACTGGGAGATCGAAAGCATTCTCAATCTGGGCGTCGAGGTGCGCACTGGAGTCCGTTTCGGCGCGGACATTCAGCTGGAGAGCCTCCGCACGGACGGCTACGATGCCGTTTTCATGGGAACCGGAGCATGGAAGGACAGCAAGCTCGCGGTCCCCGGCGAAGAGCTGCAAGGCTGCTATACCGGCATTGATTTCCTGGCCCGGCTGGCTTCCGGGGAAAAACTCGACATCAAACCGGTTGCCGCCGTCATCGGCGGCGGCAACACCGCCATCGACTGCACCCGCAACTTGCTGCGGCTCGGGACCCGCAAGGTCTATCTGGTCTACCGCCGGACGCGCAAGGAGATGCCCGCCAATGAAGTCGAAGTCGAAGCGGCCGAACATGAAGGCGTGGAGATGATGTTCCTGAGTGCGCCGGTGCGGGTGACTGGAGACGATCGCGGCAACGTGACGCATTTGGAGACGCTTCGCATGGAACTGGGCGAACCCGATGCCAGCGGCCGGCGGCGGCCGGTCCCGGTGAAGGGCTCCGAAACCCTCCTGCCGGTCGACATGGTGATCTCGGCCATCGGCCAGGCGCCGGATGTTTCATTTGCCGCCGGCGCCGAGCTGAAGACGACCCGCTGGAGCACCATCGAGTCCGACCCGGCCACCTTGCAGACCAACATCCCCTTCCTGTTCGTCGCCGGGGATGCCGCCACGGGCCCCTCCCTGGTCGTGGAGGCCATCGGCGGGGGACGGCGGGCCGCGCGGTCCATCCACCAGTTCGTCACCGGCCGCCCGGTGGAGGCCGAACCCAACGAACTGCGCAAAAACCTTCTTGCCGAAACGATTTTCGACCGCGTTCCCGGGATCGCGCCTCGGCCGCGCGCCACGATGGTGGAACTGCCGGCCGGCCAACGGATCCGATCCTTTGATGAAGTCGACCAGGTGTTGACCGAAGAGGCCGCGCGGCGTGAAAGCGACCGCTGCCTCTACTGCTGCCTGACCTGTTACAACCCGGATGCCGTCAGCGCCGGCGCGCCCGCCGGGCGCGAAAACCCGCCGGGGGCCGCTCGAATGACATCTTGACGACCGGGCGGCGAAGCGGCCAACCGGAACCGACAGCCCGCCGCCAGGCCTTACTTCCATGCTGTTGAGGGCTTCAAACCATGATGTTCTCGCGGGGCGAATTAAAGATAGTCTACGGATGGACGATCGGTCTTCTGGTGATCGCCGTGGTTAGCTATGCCGCATTACCGTCCACGTCCCCTGACCGGCCGATCCGAATTGCTTTCCAGACGGTGGCGGGCAAAGTCATCTTTGACCACCACCGGCATCTGATCGAATCGGGCTACGGCCTATCCTGCGGGGAGTGCCACCACACTCTGTCTCCTGATGAGTATTCGCAGGCCGGCTCGTGCACCGAATGCCATCAGTTGGAGGAGGGCGACGAGGATGTCCCCAAACGCTCGGATGCCCTCCATCAACAATGCATCGGCTGCCACCGCGAGTATGGCGGCGGACCAACGGAATGCGCTCAATGTCATGTGATGCAGTGAGCCTGCGCTTGCGAAGGGACTGAACAACGATGATGACGAAAAAACCGTTCTGGGGCTTTGGCAACCCGCACCTGGAACACACGCCGCTCCCCGCGGGGTTGGAGCGGCCGGAGTTGGTTCCGCTGCCGCAGACGATGACCCTGATCCATCGCCGCCCAGCCCAGGACAAGGCCGTTCCGGTGCTGAAACTCGGAGATGCCGTCCAAACCGGCCAGAAGCTCTCTCTTTACGGCAACGCCGATTACGTGACCTCCCCGGCCACCGGCAAGATTGCGGCCCTGTCCACCGCCCCCGGCAGTTTCGGACGCAGCGAAACGGCGGTTGCGATTGCGGCGGACCCGCAAGACATTTTCGACGGTGAATTCGACTCGACCTGCCGCACACCGTCCCTGGAACTGGCTAGAATGTTTCTATCGTCGGTCCCCGGGCAACCGGACCTTGGACGCCTGGCCGACCCGGAGCGCCCGATCAAAACCATCGTGGTCAGCTGCGTCGATGAGGATATTCTCGTCGTCACCCGGCAGTATGTCCTCGCCGCTCGGCTCGCCGATATCCAACGCGGCATCCAGGTCTTGAAACAGTTGACCGGAATCGAGGATGTGGTCATCCTGACGCGTCGCGAAGCGTTGCAGGGCCACGGGTCCATCGGCGGCCGGGTGATGGGGGTGGACCACCGCTATCCGGCCGCGCTGCCCGGGCTGGTCATGGCCCGCGTCTTTGGGCAGATCGTCCCCGCCGGACGGACCAGTGAAGACAAGGGCTTCTGTTTTCTGAGCGCCGAGGCGGTGGCATCCATCGGTACCGCCTTCAGCACCGGCCGTGTTCCGGTCGTCAAGACCATGACCGTTGTCTCAAAGGACGGAAGAATCCGGCTGGCGGAGGCTCGCATCGGCACCCCCGTCGGAGATGTGCTGAAGCGTTTCGGCGTGCCGGTCGCCGAAGGGGACCGCATCGTGATCGGCGGCCCCATGCGGGGAACCGCGGTGTTTTCGCTCGATCACCCGGTCCAGCCGAGCACCGACGCCCTCCTCGTTCTGGAATCGGCAGCTGCGGCCCACGCCTCGGACTACCCTTGCATCAACTGCGGTGAGTGTGTCCGGGTGTGCCCGGCCCGCATGCAGATCAACCTGCTCGTCCGGTATCTCGAGGGCGGCAAGTACGAGGACGCCGAGGAGTCTTATGATCTGCACTCCTGTGTCGAGTGCGGACTTTGCAGTTATGTTTGCGTATCGAAGATTCCGATCCTGCAGTACATCATGCTCGCCAAGCACGAACTGGCGCGCATGCGTTCGACGGAGACCTCCAACAATGGTTGATAAAACAAAACTCGTCGTTTCCTTTGCGCCCTTCTGGCACAATGGCAATCGGGTGACCGACCGCAGTCTCCAGATCATCCTCGCGGCGCTGCCCGCCGCCCTTTTCGGCGTTTACCGGTTCGGCTTCAGCGCCCTGAGCGTATTGGCGCTGGCCGTATCATCGGCCGTCCTGTGGGAGCTCGCTTTCACCCGGGTGGCCAAACGTCCGGTTTCGGTCGGCGACGGCACGGCGGCCGTGATCGGTCTTTTGTTCGGTATGATGCTGCCGGCCAACCTGCCCTGGTGGGCGGTCATCACCGGAACCTTTCTCGCCATCGTGGTGGCGCGCCAGATCTATGGCGGCATCGGCGCCAACCCCTTCAACCCGGCAGCGGTCGCCGTCGCTATCCTGATGCTGGCCTGGAAGAACCGGATGGATTTCGATACGGCCCTGGTCAACTATGTTTTCGATTTTTCCGCGGCCTTCCCGCTGGCCGCCGCCAAGGCTCTCGGTGCCAACGCAGTTAAAGATCTTTCCCTCGCGGATCTTTTTTGGGGCCGCCAGGCGGGAGGCATCGGGACGATCTGCGGTGCCGGGCTGCTTGCCGGCGGCGTCTACCTCGTTCTCAGAGGGATCATTCGCTGGGAGATTCCGGTGTCCTTCCTTTTGGGAGTGGCGGCTACCGCCGCCATCTTCCACGCCGCAGATCCCGTGCGCTTTGCCCCGCCGGCCTTTCATATCTTGACCGGTTTCACTCTTTTCGGAGCTTTTTTCCTTGCGACGGAAGATTCATCGTCACCGGTGAATTTCATCCCCATGCTCATTTACGGGGCCGTGATTGGATCGATTGCGGTTCTCATCCGCAATATCGGCGTCTTCGCGGAAGGGTTGGTGTTCGCCGTGATGGTGGGCAACCTCATCCAGCCCCTGCTGGACAAAATCAGACCCAAAGCGCTCGGAAAGGTCGCCTAACCCATGCGTGAAATGATTAAAATGATCGTGGTCCTGACCGCCATCAGCATGGCCTCCGGCGGGCTGCTGGCGGCCTTGCGCGAGGGCACTCAGGAGCGGATCGAAATCCAGACCCTGGAATTCGTCAAGGGGCCGGCCATCCGCAGCGTTCTGG
The DNA here is from genome assembly GCA_030834695.1 of Desulfobacterales bacterium. Classification (GTDB taxonomy): domain Bacteria; phylum Desulfobacterota; class Desulfobacteria; order Desulfobacterales; family SpSt-501; genus SpSt-501. Next base: position 23,913 of record JAUQXK010000052.1, on the reverse strand, counting down.
AGGGATCGTCCAATGACCCCATCACCAGCCGGTTCCAAATCAAGGACGGCGACGCGTTGCGCACGTTCTTCGTGGGTGTCTTCGACGGCCAGCCCACCGCGCTGGCATTGGAAACATCCGCCAAGGGATTCAAGGGCGACATGGGCCTGATGGTGGCCCTCGACGTGAAGCAAAACAAGCTGATCGGCGTTGCCGTCACCACACACGCCGAGACCGCCGGGTTGGGCGCCAAGGCCCAGTCAGACCCGAAATTCGGCGGGCAGTTCAAGGGGGCGTCCATCGCCGCCCCGCCCAAGGTCACCCAGGACGGCGGATCGATCAACGCCATCAGCGGAGCCACCATCACCTCGCGGGCGGTGTGCGGAGGTGTCGCGGGCGCGTTGGCGACATACGAAAAGCTGAAACCCCAGATCCTAGAAAAAATAAAAGAGGTCAAATAGGAAGGCGCTATGGCCAAAACCCTCACTCAGGAGTTCACCAAAGGCCTGTGGGCGGAAATCCCGCCCTTCCGACTGGTGCTCGGCCTCTGCCCCACCCTGGCCATCACCAATACGGTGGAGAATGCCTACGGCATGGGCATTGCGGTGACCTTCGTGCTCACCTTCTCCAACATCTTGATCTCGGCCCTGCGCAAGATCATCCCGCCCAAGGTGCGCATCGTGGCTTTCATCGTGGCCATCGCCACTTTCGTGTGCGTGGTGGAGTTGGTGATGCAGGCCTACACGTATTCGCTTTTCATGAAGCTGGGGATCTACATCCCCCTCATCGTGGTGAACTGCATCCCCATGGGCCGGGCCGAGGCCTTCGCCAGCCGCTACGGGATTGTACGCTCGACCCTGGACGGCCTGGGGCTGGGCATCGGTTACACCCTGGCGCTCTCGATGCTGGCGACGTTCCGCGAGATTATCGCCACGGGATCCATCACGCTGTATGAGAAGCCGATCGCGGTGCTGGGGGCCTCCTTCGAGCCTTTCAAGTTCCTGGTGGCAGCTCCGGGGGCCTTCATCTGCCTGGGGCTCATGCTCGGCATCATGAACATCCTTGGGAAGAAATAGGAGTGGCCCATGTTCAGTGACCTTGCCGTCCTCATGTTCAGCTGTGTGCTGATCAACAACATCCTGCTGATCCAATATCTGGGCAACTGCCCGTTTCTGGGAACGTCCAAGAGAATGGAAACCGCTACCGGCATGGCCATGGCGGTGGTATTCGTGCTGGTGCTGGCGGGTATCATCACGTGGCTGGTGGAATGGTACGTGCTGGGGCCTTTCGATCTCAAGTATCTGCGCACGATGGCCTTTATCCTGGTCATCGCCGCCCTGGTGCAGTTCGTGGAAATGTTCCTGAAAAAAAGCATTCCGACGCTGTACACGGGGTTGGGCATCTACCTGCCCCTCATTACCACCAACTGCGCCGTGCTGGGGGTTTGCCTCATCAACATCAACGAAAACTACGATTTCTTCAAAATGGTGGTGTCTTCCTTCGCCTATCCGGTCGGCTTCGGCCTGGCGCTCGTGCTGTTCGCCGGCGTACGCGAGCGGATCCTGCTCGCCCGCACGCCCAAGCCTTTCCAGGACACGGCCATCGGCCTGGTGACTGCGGGCATGCTCTCCCTGACCTTCTTCGCTTTCAAGGGCTGGGTGTAACGGCGCGGCAGGCCCTTTTTCGGGCCAGTTTATTGAATATCAAAGACACCGCGTTCGTCCGCGTTTTCATTTAGATGGCTTTCACGTACGCACGTCGAGTTTTTCTATTTCTCCCCTTCCGCCTTCGAACTTCCAGCTTCCAACTTCGCAATCAATCGTTTCATGTCTTGCGGCAGGGGGGATTCAAAGCGCATGCGCGCGCCGCTGCGCGGATGGATGATTTCCAGACGCCAGGCGTGCAGCATCTGCCGGCGAATGGAGCCGAGCAAGGTCTGCATGCCGGCAGAATCGGCGGATGCCTTGCTCCGGCCGTAGACGGGATCGCCGACGATCGGGCGGCCGATGGCAGCGCAGTGGACCCGGATCTGGTGGGTACGGCCGGTCTTCAGGCGAAGCTCAAGCAGCGTGACCCCCACCAGGCGCCGCACCACTCGCCAGCCGGTTTCGGCCTCCCGGCCTCTGCGACTGCGGGTGGACATCCGTTTGCGATCTACCGGATGCCGGCCGATGGGCAGTCGGATCGTGCCGCTGTCGGCTGCCATCGCGCCGTAGACCAGCGCAAGGTAGTCTTTTCCCACCGTGCGGTTCTTGAACTGGCCGGCGAGGTGCGCAAGGGCGGCGGCATTCTTGGCCACCACCAGGGTTCCGGACGTGTCCTTGTCAAGCCGGTGGACGATTCCCGGGCGCAACTCAGCGCCGATCCCGCCCAGGTCGGGGCAGTGGTACAGCAGGCCGTTGACCAGCGTCCCGGAATAATGCCCCGGGGCCGGGTGCACGACCAGCCCCGGCGGCTTGTTGATTACCACGATATCCAGGTCTTCATGGAGGATTTGCAGCGGTATGGGTTCGGGAAGATACCCGACAGGCTGCGGGGTGGGGATACGCCCGCTCACCACGTCTCCGGCCTTCAAGCGGTAGCTGGGCTTCAGGGCCTGGCCGTTGACCCGGATGCATTCATTCGCAATGAGCTGGCTGGCAAACGAGCGCGAACAATCCGGCAGGTGTTTCGCCAGAAAAACATCAATGCGGATGCCGCTGCTGGCGGCATCCGCATGAAAAGAGAAATCACCACTGCAGGCCAGGACGGCAAGACCGGCCGGATCAGGCGGCTTCGTGGGCAAACAGGGATTCGATCTCCGAGATGATGGTCTTCTCGTCGGTTTTTTTGGCTTTGGAAAGCTCCTTGACCAGCAGGACTTGAGCCGTGTCGTAGAGCTTGCGCTCGCCGAAAGACAGGTCTTTGGTCAGCTTGAGGCGGAACAGGTCTCGGAACACCTCGGCCACATCGAACAGGGAACCGGTCTTGATTTTTTCCATGTATTCACGGTAGCGCCGATTCCAAGTCTGGTTGTCCGCCAGCATTTCCCGCTTGGTCCTCATGACGGCGTAGACCTTCGGGATCTCCTTCACGTCGATGAGACAGCGCAAACCGACCGAGTCGACGTTGCTGGTAGGGATCATGATGACCATGCCGTTTTCCAGGACTTTGAGAATGTAAAAGTCGTGTTTCTCGCCGTTGACCACCCGGCTTTCGACGGCTTGAATTTGACCGACGCCGTGAGCCGGATACACCGCAAGGTCTCCGACCCGGAATCGGCTTCTTTTCAGACTGGTCGGCCGCACACTGGTCGGCCGCACGTTTTCTTTGATAGCTTTCCCTGCCATATTTAACCACCTGTCTCCCTGAGGTTGAGATACCGACAGGGCGTTTCTGGCCCCATTATGCGGATTTTCTTTAGCATATTCAGCGTACCGAAGCAACAAAAAAGGACTGGCGCCCTTCGGCGCCAATCCTTTCATAACTCAACCCGTGAAGCGTGGATGATTACAGCAAGAACGGAACCAGCAGCAGCGCCACGACATTGAGGATCTTGATCATCGGGTTGACGGCGGGGCCGGCGGTGTCCTTGTACGGGTCGCCGACGGTATCGCCGGTGACGGCTGCCTTGTGGGCATCGCTGCCCTTTCCGCCCAAGTGCCCGTCTTCAATGTACTTTTTGGCGTTGTCCCAGGCCGCGCCACCGGTGGTCATGGAAATAGCCACGAACACACCGGTGACGATGCTGCCGATCAGCAGACCGCCCAGGGCGATCTTGCCGAGCAGCAGCCCGACCAGTATCGGGGTGACGACCGGCAACAGGGCCGGGACCATCATCTCCTTCAGTGCGAACTTGGTCACGATGTCCACGCAGGCGGCATAGTCCGGCTTGCCGGTGCCTTCCATGATCCCTGGAATTTCCCGGAACTGCCGGCGCACTTCTTCCACAACCGCGCCACCGGCCTTGCCGACCGCCATCATGGCGATGGAGGCGAACAAGTACGGCAACAGGCCGCCGATGAAAAGTCCAATGATGACTTTGACGTCACTCAGGTCAAACCTCAACTCTGCGGAGCCGCCGAGCAGAGCGAATTCCTGGGTGTAAGCGGCGAAAAGCACCAAGGCGGCCAGACCGGCGGAGCCGATGGCATAGCCCTTGGTAACGGCCTTGGTGGTGTTGCCGACCGCATCCAATGGGTCGGTGACGGCCCGCACACTGTCTTCCATCTCGGCCATCTCGGCAATACCGCCGGCGTTGTCCGTGATGGGCCCGTAGGCGTCAATCGCGATGACCATGCCGGTCATGGACAGCATGGACATGGCTGCCATGGCAATCCCGTAGAGGCCGGCAAAATGGTACGCCAGCCCGATCGCCAGGCAGATGACGAGCACCGGCGCTGCCGTTGACTGCATACTGACGGCCAGGCCGGCGATGATGTTGGTGCCGTGGCCGGTGGTGGACGCTTGCGCAATCCCTTTCACAGGACCGTACTTGCCGGTGTAGTACTCGGTGATGACGACGATGACGACCGTCAGAATGAGCCCCACCAGCGTGGCAAGGTAGATGTTCATGCTGGAGATCTGCTTACCGTCCACGAGAGTTAGGCTCGGAACCAGGTTCTGGACGGCAAAGAAAAAGACAATGGCCGCAATGATGGCGCTGCCGAACATGCCCTTGTAAAGGGCGCCCATGATGTACTCGTTCTTGCCCAGGCGGACAAAGAACACGCCGATGATGGAGGCCACGATGGAAATGGCGCCCAGCACCAGCGGGAACTCGGTTGCGATGATGGTTTTCGGGAACAGCAGGTTGCCGAGCAGCATCGCAGCCACCGCCGTCACGGCATAGGTCTCGAACAGGTCGGCCGCCATGCCGGCGCAGTCACCCACGTTGTCGCCCACGTTGTCGGCGATGACGGCGGGATTGCGCGGGTCGTCCTCGGGAATCCCGGCCTCAACCTTGCCGACCAGATCGGCGCCGACATCGGCACCTTTGGTGAAAATGCCGCCGCCGAGCCGCGCAAAGATCGAAATCAGACTGCCGCCGAAGCCCAGGGCCACCAAGGCCACGACCGCATCGCGGCTGGAAATCCCCATCTGGATCAGAATGGCGTAGTAACCGGCCACGGCCGTCAAGGCCAGACCGGCCACGATCATGCCGGTGACCGAGCCGCCCCGAAACGCCAGCTGCAGAGCGGCATTCAGGCCTTTGCGAGCGGCTTCGGAAACGCGCACGTTGGCGATGACCGACACCCGCATCCCGATATAGCCCGCCAGGTAAGACGCCACGGCTCCGACCAGGAACCCGACCGCCGTCGTCACTTTCATGGTCACGGCGATGATAATAAAAATGATGATGCCGGCGATACTGACACTCTTCAACTGACGGTTCAAATAGGCAATCGCGCCTTCCGCAATGGCGCCTGAAATCTGCTTCATGCGCTCGTTTCCGGCCGGAGCGCTCTTAACCATACCGGCTACGATGATCGCGTAAAGCACGCCGGCCACTCCCACTAGCGTACACACCAACGGTAGATAGTTCATCCTCTCCTCCCTGCAATCCTTTGGTTAATCGGTCCGCGTGACAGGTTTCATGTTGAACTGGTTCATCCCGATCTTGGTTCCCTTACAAAGGATCGTGATCACGGCATCCCGCGCCCGGTCGATAATATGCGGCAGTTCGACGGCCTCATCCCGCGTAAACTGATCCAGCACATAATCCGCCACCTGCGCACCACCGCCGGAACGACCGACGCCCACCCGCAGACGCGTAAAGTCGCCTCCGCCGAAGGCATTGATCACCGATCGTATGCCATTGTGTCCGCCATGCCCTCCTTTCTCTTTTATTTTTAAGCGACCGTAGTCCAGGTCGATGTCGTCGTGGACAATCACCACCGCCTGGAGTGAAATCCGGAAAAACTCCGCGAGGCTGCGCACGGGCGGCCCGCTGAGATTCATATAGGCCATGGGCTTGGCTAAAACGACGTCGCCCCCCTCCATCCGGCCCCGGCCGTAGACCGCGTTGAACTTCTCGCGATGGATGCCGATGCCGTATTCCGCGGCCAGCCGGTCCACCACCCGGAAACCGATGTTGTGCCGGGTCGCAGCGTACTTCGTTCCCGGGTTGCCGAGACCGACGACCAAGCGCAGACGGCCTTCCGGTTCCCCCCGGCAATCATCCGTTCCCATGAACATTCTCGATGAAAGGCGCCCACCCTGTTGGAGCGACCGTTGCCAAGAGCAGCTTCGGTCTTTGCATCCGGCGGCAGGGAGGAAGAATTATTCGGCAGCCTTTTCAGCCTCGGCCGTCTTCTCGCCTTCCGCCGCTTCGGCGGCTTCGGCTTCGACGGCGGCCGGAGCGGCTTCAGCTTTGGGGCTGACCACGGTGACCACGGTGTAGTTGACACCCGAGGGCAGTTCGACGCCAGCTGGCAGCGCAATATCTTTTACGTGCAGCGCGTCGCCGATCCCCAGCTCCGCCACGTCCAGATCCAGGGCTTCGGGAATTTCGCGCGGCAGGCAAAGGACCTCGATCTCGCGCTCGATGATCTGCAGCATACCTCCGAATTCCTCACCCTTGGCCTTGCCCTTCGGCATGAGCGGCACCATCACCCGCAGCTTGCGATTCATGTCGATCTCGTAGAAGTCCACGTGCAGGAACTGTCCTGAGACAGGATGCGTCTGAATCTCTTTTATCACCGCCGGCTTGGTGAGCGTCGTGCCGTTCTGGATGCTGAGGGAGAATATCGTCCTCCGGATGTTGCCTTTCTGGACCGCGTGCTCGAAGTCCCGGACATTTACCGCCAGCAGGATGGGCTGGGTGCTAGGGCCGTAGATGACGGCCGGGAACATGCCGCCCCGGCGCAGGCTTCGCGCCGGACCGTTGCCCGTGGTCTTTCGGATCGTAGCGTTTAACTCGTACTGTTTCAAAGGGTGTTCCTCCTTAACCCAAAATTACAGGCTTTTCAAAAAGCCGTATTAAACAAAAAGCGAGGTGACGGAATCCCCCCGGTAACTGCGGATGATCGCTTCCCCGACCAATTCGGCAATGGACAGAACGCGGATCTTGCCGCAGGCCTGGGCATTCGGCTTGAGTGGAATGGTGTCGGTGACCACCACGCTTTTTAGCGCCGAATCCTGGATGCGGCCCACCGCCGGGCCGGACAGCACCGGATGCGCGCAGCAGGCGTGAATTTCGCGAGCCCCTTGACAAGCAAGCGCCTCGGCCGCTTCCACCAGCGTGCCGGCGGTGTCCACCATATCGTCAAGAATGACGACCGCCTTGTCCCGCACGTTGCCGATGACGGCCATGGCCTTGGCCTGATTGGGGGCTGAACGACGTTTATCGATAATGGCCAAGTCCGCATCCAGCCGCTTGGCGAAGGCCCGCGCCCGCTCGACCCCTCCGGCGTCCGGGGAGACGATGGCCAGATTGTGGTCAAAATGCTTGCGGATGTAACGAATCAGAACCGGTGCCGCGAACAAGTTGTCCACGGGAATGTTAAAAAAGCCCTGAATCTGACCGGCATGCAGGTCCATGGTAATGACCCGGTGCGCGCCGGCCACCGTGATCATGTCCGCAACCAGCTTGGCGCTGATCGGCACGCGCGGAACCACCTTCTTATCCTGGCGGGAATACCCGTAGTACGGCACCACGGCCGTGATCCGGCGTGCCGATGAACGTTTGAACGCGTCGATCATCAGCAGCAACTCGACCAGGCTGTCATTGACCGGCGCGCAGGTCGACTGAATGACAAAAACGTCCTTCGAGCGCACATTCTCATGGACTTCGATCTGGATCTCGCCGTCGCTGAACGTGGTCACTTTGGCGCCTCCCAACGGGAGCTTGAGATAGCCGCAGATCTTTTCAGCTAAAGACGGGTTCGAATTGCCCGAGAAAATGAAAAGTCCGTTACCTTCCATGGCTGCATTCACTCTGGGTTAATGTCTCCTGCCGGCTTTCAGCCAGCGGACAACGGCGCATGGCCCCGCCGGTGATCGTCGAGTGATCGCTAAAGATTCCCACCGCATCGCCCGGCACGCGGTTTCGGCCGAAACCACGGCCGCTAAGACGTCTGGCTGGGGCGGGAGGATTCGAACCTCCGAATGCAGGAACCAAAATCCTGTGTCTTACCGCTTGACGACGCCCCATAAAAATCATCGCCGCCCCCGGGTCTCCCCGGAACGACCTGCCGACGATTCAAATTCCCGAATCATGCTCACCGGACCGGTCAGCAAATCGACTGCAAACAACTGGAATCCGCCGTCTGACGGCCACGCCGCTCGTGCGCGGCGAACAGCGCCCTCATCCGGAAATAACCCGAAAACACTGGGACCGCTCCCGGACATGAGCGCTCCCACGGCGCCTTGAGATCTCAGGCAGTCCTTGATTCGGACAAGTTCGGGGTGCAACGCTAGCGTAACCGCTTCGAGGTCGTTATATAAATGGAACGATGGGTTAAACGCCGCTTTAATTAAATGGGTCCTTGTAGGTCGTTTTTGGCGGTTTGTCAATTGCAAATTCAAGTTTTGGTAAACCATTCGCGTGGATACGTGAAACGACGGGCAGACGATCAGAACCGGCCAGGGAACCAATCCAGGATAGGCTTCGAGTTCATCGCCGATGCCCGAGGCCAGCGCCGGAGACTGAAAAAGGAAAAAAGGCACATCGGCCCCCAGGCTGCGGCCCATGCGCATGAGTTTCTCCCGAGGCACCGGATAACCGTAAAGATGGTTGAGACCCAGCAACACGCTGGCGGCGTTGCTGCTGCCTCCCCCGAGACCGGCCGCGATCGGTATGCGCTTGGTCAGGCGTATGTCACAGCCCTCTTTGCTTCCGACGGCCTCGAAGAAGCATCTGGCGGCCCGAAAAGCCAGGTTGGTTTCGTCGCCGGGCAGGGAAGGATCGGAGCACCGCAGGGAAATCGTTCCGGAGGAGGGATACAGAATGACCTCGTCGTAGAGGCTCACCCGGCACATGAGGGAAAAAAGGTCGTGGTAGCCGTCCGGCCGTCTGCCGGTAACCCGCAGGAACAGATTGATTTTAGCGGGGGACAATATGAGCAGGCTCATGGCCTTCGCAGCGGGGCCGCCGCCTTCACCCTTTTTCCTTCACGAACAGGATCCGCAGGTCGTAAAGAATGCTTTTCAGCATGCTGTCTTCGTCGGGGGTCAGGTTGCCGGTGGTCTTCTGCTGCAACATGCTCAGAATGTCGATGGTCTGTTTGGCCATGGGCAAATTTTTCTCGGCCGTGCCGGAAACCGGATCCTCGATGACCCCCAAATGCACGAGCGCCGAAGCATTTAACGACGCAATAAACGTCGGAAAATTGATTTGGGGCAAGGGCGCCTGGGCCCGCTCCGGATCGGCGTCGGCGGGGCGTTCGGTTTTCGGCGGCGAGGGTTCGGATGCCGCGGCCTTATTTTCTTCCGCCACCGGTTCGTCGGCGGAGAACAATCGGCGGTCCTTGACGGTAAACCCTTTTTCCTGCTCGGCCATAACGCCTCCTATGAGAGGGGAATTAACGCTTCCGCTTCGATACAATACGGGAAACCCGTCACTTGTCAAGTCATTCGCTCTTGTCCAGCTTGCCAAAGGCGTACTTCCGGATCAGGTCCTCAATGTTGAGGGCCGGCTCGGTCTCGACGATCCGGTCTCCCGGTTTCAGCATCTGATCGGATCCACCCTGGGACAGCTGGATATACTTGTCCCCCAAAAGCCCCGCGGTCTGGACCGAGGCAATCGCGTCCTCGCTGAGTTGGATGGTTTCCTTAATTTTTAAACGAACCAGCGCCACAAACTCCTTGGGGTCCAAGGCAACCGCCTCCACTTGCCCCACCTGGACTCCGGCCATTTCCACCTGGGCACCCACCTTGAGACCGGTCACGGATGTAAACCGCGCGTTCAGGGAATAATAGTTGTCGCGCAGCAGCTCGACCTCCCCCAGACGCAGAGTGAGATAGCCCACGCAGATGATACCGAGCAGAACAAAGACCCCCACCCCCAGTTCGACCGATGATTGCCTCATATTACCTCCTGACCGCTTCTCCCGGAGTCTCGCACCGAGCCTCGTCATTTCCGGCATTCATAGAAAATGGTTTGCCCGCTCTCGGCCGCCGCGATCAAATCCTCCAACCCGCTGTCCGGTTGCACCTGGACGACTCCGGCGCTGACCGAATAACAGACCTCCCGCACCGTATCAAACGAGTCGAACAACGCGCTATGCCGCATGGTCCGAGAAATTTTCAGGCAGAAGCTCCGGGCCTGCGCTTCGTCCGTGTCCGGGAGCACCACCAGGATCTTGTTGATGGCATACCGGAAGCAGGTGTCCGTCAGGTAGCTGTTCTGGATGACATGGTCGGCGAAGAGCTTGAACACGGTCTGACTGGCCATGTGGCCGGCAATGCGATCGATGTCCTCCAGATTGTCCATGGACATCAGCACGATCGAAAAAGGAATCTGATGCCGCTGCAATCGGCTCATCTCCTGACGCAGATGCTGCTGGCCGATGGACTGAGAGACGATGCCCGTCAGATCGTCGCGGGGGCTTTCGAGGCCCTCGATGAAATTGCGAACCTCCCGATCGGAGGCCCGCTGGATGTCATCCGGGGTCCCCTCGAACCGGATCCGGCCCGCATCGATCATCGCCACGCGCTGAGCGATGAAAAAGATGTCGGGGATTTCATGGCTGACCACCACCCCGGTGAAGCCAAACCGCCGCTGGTAGTCGGAAATCATGCTGTGAACGGCATTCTTGCGGATCGGGTCGAGGCCGGTGGTCGGTTCATCGAAAAGCACGATCTCCGGGTCGGTCACCAGCGCCCGGGCCAGCGCAACCCTTTTTTTCATGCCGCCGGAAAGCTGGGACGGGTATTTGTAATCGACGTCGTAAAGGTCGAGTTGGTTCAGCTTCTCGCGCACTCGGCGATGAATCTCTGCCGGGACGGCCCCCCGGCGCTCCACCAGCGGCAGGGCGACATTCTCCAACACCGTGAGGAAGTCGAACAGGGCGGTGTCCTGAAACACATAGCTGAATTTCTGCTTCAGCGCCCGTTTTTCCGGAGCGCTCATGGCGGAGGTGGTGCGGCCCTCGAAGAGAATCGCGCCCCCATCCGGCTCCAGCAGGCCGATGATGTGCTTGAGCAGCACGCTCTTTCCGGAACCGCTCTTGCCGATGATGGCCGTGATCTCGCCCCGATGGATGCTCAGGTTGATCCCGTCGAGCACCCGGTTGACGCCCAGGGTCTTGACGACATCTTGCAGTTGAATCAGCGGGGAGCCGGTCATGGCACAGGGCTTCAAAGCAAAAAGGTGGTTAACACGTAATCCGTTACCAGAACCAGCACGCACGAAATGACGACGGCCGACGTCGTTGAAATGCTCACCCCCTTGGCGCCGAACTCGGCTCGAGTGTGAGTGTAATACCCCTGATAGCAGCAGATGGTCACCGTCACCACGGCAAACACGATGGCCTTGATGAAACCGCCGATGATATCGCTGGTTTCGACGCTGGACTGCGCCCGCGAAAAATAAAAAGCCGGATTGACGCCCAGCAGGGCCGACCCCGACAGGTAGCCTCCGAATAGGCCCACCACATCAAAGATCGCCGTCAGCAGCGGGAAGCACACCAAGGCGGCCGCGATGCGCGGGCTGATCAGATACCGCAGGGGATTGATGTCCATGGTCTTGAGGGCATCGATCTGCTCGGTAATGCGCATGATGCCGATTTCCGCCGCCATCGCGGATCCGGCTCGAGCGATGATCATGATGGCCGTGAGCACCGGCCCCATCTCGCGCACCAGCGAAAGCGCTACCGCCGAACCCAATGCGGCCGTGGATCCGTATTTCACCAGCGCGTAATAGCCCTGCAGGCCGAGAACCATGCCGGTGAAACCGGCGGTCAAACAGATCACGAAGACCGACTTCATGCCGATGAAGAAAATATGCTGGCGGATCTTGTCGAACTGGAACGGAGGCTGGAAAATCAGCAAAGACCCGCGTGCAAAAAAAAGAAACACCCGTCCCAGGTCCCGGGTAAAAACCAGCACCTCCCGGCCGAGGGCGGCCACCGGCGTTTTCAATGTGACAAGGATGGGCATACGTGCTAAATTAGCTTCCTTTATAAGGATTCGTTTACTATTCGACTCCAAACCTAAAGTCAAGCGCGTAAAACGGCCGATCGGCGGCCGAGAGCCGCGGAAAGCTGCGGCCGCTGCGCCACGCAGCGGCCGCTTTTGTTGGCGATACCGAGAAAGCACATGATTCGAGCAGAAAGTCTAAGCAAGAGTTACGGCGGCCGGGTCCTTTTCGACCGGGTTGATTTCGCCTTGAATTCCCGTGAGCGGCTCGGGCTGGTCGGCCGCAACGGCCACGGCAAGACCACCCTCTTTCGCATCATTGCCGGCGAGGAGCTGCCGGACGAAGGAGCCTTGGTCGTCCCCAAGCATTATCGCGTCGGCTACGTCCGACAACGCCTCGAATTTACGCACCCGACGATTCTGCAGGAGGCCATGACGGCCCTCCCTCCCCAGGAAAGCGGCCACCACTGGAAGGCGGAAAAGATTCTGGCCGGTCTGGGCTTTTCCAAAGCGGATATGGATCGTCCGCCGGCCGAGTTCTCGGGCGGCTACCAGGTGCGCCTCAACCTCGCCAAGGCCCTGGTCTCCGAGCCCGACCTGCTCCTGCTCGACGAGCCCACCAACTTCCTGGACATCACGTCCATCCGCTGGGTCGAGCGTTTTCTAGTGGCCTGGCCCCGGGAGCTCATGGTCATCACCCACGACCGCAGCTTCATGGACAAGGTGGTCACTCACGTCATGGGCATCCATCGCCAGAAGGTCCGCAAGATCGCCGGAACTACAGACGCCTACTACGGCCAGGTCGCGCAGGACGAGGAAGTTTATGAAAAAACTCGAATGAACGACGAGCGCCGGCGCAAGGAGGTGGAGCTTTTCATCACCCGCTTCCGTGCCAAGGCGCGCCTGGCCGGCTTGGTGCAGTCACGCATCAAGACCCTGCAGAAAATGGAGAAGCGGGATAAACTCGAGCAGCTGAAAGACCTCGAGTTCTCCTTCCGCGAGAAGCCGCTGCCCGGCAAATCCGCCCTGCAGGCTCACCACGTAGGTTTCAGCTACCAGCCGGACCAGCCCCTGTTCGCGGATCTTTCCGTCGCCATCACGGCCGGCGAGCGCATCGGCATCGTGGGCCCCAACGGCAAGGGCAAGACCACCCTGCTCAAGATCCTGGCGGGAGCGCTGGCCCCCCAGACCGGCGAAGTACTCTACCACCCCGCCATCCAGAAGGGGTTTTTCGAACAAACCAATGTAAGCCATCTGATCCCCAACCGCACCGTCGAGGAGGAAATCCTCTACTCCGACGCCGGCGTCGACCGGCAGCTGGCCCGGAATATCTGCGGCGCCATGTTGTTTTCGGGCGACGACGCCCTTAAAAAAATCGCCGTACTTTCAGGCGGCGAAAAAAGCCGCGTGCTGCTGGGGAAAATCATCGCCGCCCCGGTCAACCTGCTGCTGCTCGACGAGCCGACCAACCATCTCGACCTGGAGTCCTGCGATGCGCTCCTGGAAGCGCTCGACGCCTTCGAAGGAACGCTGATTCTGGTCACCCACAACGAAATGTTCCTGCACGCCCTGGCCGAGCGCCTGATCGTCTTCCGCGAGAACGGGGTGGAGGTGTTCGACGGCCGCTACCAGGAGTTTCTCGAAAAGGGCGGCTGGCAGGACGAACGGCCCTCCGCCCCGACCGACGCCGCGGATGCCGGCGCGTCGGTCGAAAACTTAAAGGCGGCCCGCAAGGAGCTGCGCCGCCGGCGCTCGGAAATCAGCACTCGCCGCACGCGTGCGCTCAAACCGCTGGAAGACCAAATGAAGCGCCTGGAGCGCGACATCGACCGTCGGGATGCCGAAATGACCAAGCTCACCCAGTCAATGCAGGCGGCTTCCGAGAACAGCGATGGTCCAAAAATCACCGAGACCTCGCAGGCCATGCACGTCTGCCAGAAGGAGATCGACCGGTTATTTGACGCCCTTGACCGCGCCACCCGCGAGCATGAGAGTCTGAGTGCCGGTTTCGACCGGGAGTTGAAGGATATCGAAGATGCAGCCGCCGAAGATCCGAACCGCTGAATAAAAGGTTTTGCTCTAACCTCGATCCTCATTCGAACCAACCTCAACTTTTTATCCATCCTGCCGATCATACATTTTGTCGAGCGTTTCCATCTGAGTACGCCGCTCGATACGGTCCGACAAGGGCGCTCCGGTCTTAAAAATTTTAAGAGAGTATTAAAAAATTTTAGGGCGACACGCTCTGGCAGGCGCTGCGGCGCCCTGAGATCCGGCCCTCGATCGACGGTCAATTAACCTTCAATACCGTATGGTTAGGCCTCAAAACACTCAATCGGAATCACGCGCCGGAGGGCCCCCCCGCGCGTGGCACGGTATTTGATTCAACGGCCAGACAGGGAGATCACTCGCATGCAGACAGAACGCGGATATACGCTGGTGGAAATCATGGTGGCGACGGCCATCATCGCTATTCTGACAACGATCGCCGTACCCAACATCGCGGGCTGGAGGGCCAAACAGCGTTTTGCGACGGCAGTGAGCGACGTGCATGAAGCCGTTAAGGTGGCGCGGTCATCGGCCATTAAAGACAATACGACGGTCGTGATCCAATTTCAGCTGCCGAACCGTTTTACTGTTTTTGCGGATGATGATGGGGACGGAGCCCAGGATGCAGGCGAGCGCACCATCCTCACCGGCGGCTTCCAGAACGACATCACCCTCACGACCAGTTTTGGCGGCCACCGGCTGAGCTTCAACGGACGCGGGCTAACGACCGCCAACGGAACCGGAATCACCCTGTCGAACGCAGGCTACGGGTCCCGGGTGGTCCAGGTCACCGTGACCGGTAATTCACGGATCCTGTGACGCAGCCGCGGGGTGCGCCGGCTGGGGAAGACCGAACGACGCCCGGGTGTCGGACGCACTTCAAGGAATCAGCGCTGAGCGGCACTTTCAGGAATGGGTGCTGAACCGGCGAAAAAGAAGGGAGCCCTCAGGTGACATCGAACAAACAGGGATTCACGCTGATCGAGTTGATAATTGCGATGGCCCTTACGTTGATCAGCATGGGATTGATTTACAGCGGCTACAAGACCCAGCAGGAAGCCCACGCGAATGAGCGGCTGACGGTGGACATGCAGCAGAATGCCCGTTCGGCTTTGGCGTTCATGCGGCGTGAAATCCGGATGGCGAATTATGCCCCACGCGCCCTGAACGGGATCGACGACGATGTCGACGGCAGCATCGACGAAGCCGACGAATCGGTGGTTCGCGGCTTCCAGACCGTGAGCGCCAACCGCCTGAACTTCACACTCGACATCAATGCCGACGGCGATGATCTCGACGACAACGAAAACATCACCTACGGCTTCGACAATGCGGACGACGCCGACGGGGACGGCATCGCCGACACCGGTGCGGCCGTGCTGGGGCGCGAACACCGCTCGGGCACGGGGCTTCAACCCCTGGCATTCGACGTCCATGCGGCCGCGTTCGCCTATGCGTTCGACGAGGATGGCGACGGGGCCCTGGATACCTACCCCGGCGTTCCGGGCGGAATCGTCGTCTGGGCCATCGATTCCGACGGCGACGGCCGCCTGGACCGCCATCTGGACACCAACATGGATGGCCTGATCGATCAGGACGACGACGAGGACGGCGACACCCTGGCTTCCGCCGGAATCGCCGACGTCGACCGCAACCGCGTCCGCGCCGTGCAGGTGTGGATCTTGACCCGCTCGCAGGCGCCCATGAAAGGCCGCAACGCTCAGGCCCAGGCGTTCGTGGTGGGTCCGCACCACATCGCCGCCAACGACGGATTCAAGCGCTGTCTGTTCAACAGCATGATCACCGCGCGGAACCCGTCATAAGCCTGGCGGGCGGTGGTTTCGTCCGGCCGGGCTGGTTCGCCCGTCAAAAGGCCGGCGGCATGACGTGGAGCAATTCGATTCGGAGCACTGGCTCCATCATAAGGAGTGATCCCATGCGCATCGCGCCGACGCTGAAAACACAAACTTTACCCGTGCCGACCGCTACAGCGGGCTTCACGATGGTGGAAGTCCTGATTGCTTTGGCGGTTTTTTCGATCGGCATTCTGGCGGTCTTGGCCATGCAAATTTCCGCCATCAACCAAAACGCGGGGGCCCGCATGCAAAGCGAAGCGACCGGCGTGGCCGTCCATACGATGGAACGCTTGATCGTCGCCCCCTATGACCACGACGACCTGAGCGAGGACGCGGCCAACAACCCCCACCAACAAACGATCGGCCCCTATCGCGTGCAATGGAATGTAACGACCCCGGCAGTTGGTGACCCGGTCTATGACGGAATCCCGGTCAAGATGATCGCCCTCACGGTCGACTCGGACCATCGGAACGCGCGGCCGGTGAGCATTTCTTTCATCAAAGGCCAGGGACTGTAAACCGCTTGATTGAGATGCTGCCGTCACGGCGCGAAAGGACGCTACCATGATCACTACGATTAAGACGCTTTCGGATCAGCGCGGATTTGCGATCTTCGGTGCAATTCTGGTTCTGGCGCTGGTGACCATCATCGGCATCGCCGCGATCAGCACCAGCACATCGGAACGACGCACGGCGACCAATTTCATGCTTTATGAGCGCGTCTTCTATTCGGCCGAAGCCGGCTTGGAGCATGTTAAAGAGGCCTTCAAAAACACCCTGCGCACGCCGGCCAATATCGCGGTGATGGCCATTATGGGAAGACCGGACTGGTCCTTCGCCCTGAACGGTGCCACGGCCACCTCCTACGCCGGCGGGGTGACCTGGATCTCGGACCAGAGCATCGATGTGAATACTTACACGATCACGGTGTGGGACAACGACGACGGCGACGGCAATCCGGCCCATGATTCCGACGGGCTTATCTTTATCCGATCGGACGCGGTCGGGCCGCAGAATTCGAGCTGCAGCATCGAAACCCTGGTGACCGCCACGGCTACGAGCGACCCGATTCACGGGTATAACGCCCAGGAAGGCGGCGGCTCCGGCAAGAATTTCACCTCCAACGACGCCAATGGCATCAACTTCAGCGCCCCGGGGTTCGGAGCGCAGTCGCTGCACGTGGGCGGATGAAAAGAAGCTCATATCCGCCGCAGACGAAACCAGGTGACACGCATGTCGGCGAGGTCACATTGAGGACAATTTCTTAGGAGGTAGCGTATGGACGCTGTCGATTTCAATAAGCGCAACGCACGGCCGGGTTGGAAGTCGCAACTGCCCTGTCTTCTGGGCGTAATGCTCGCATTCATTCTCATGGCGCGGCCGGCGGAAGCGGCCTACAACTACCGCAAGGCCATCACCATCCAGGCCGCCAACGTCTCCGGCAGCGTCGCCGATTTCCCGGTGCTGGTCTCGATCGCCTCCGACAATCAACTGCGAACGGCGGCGAACGGCGGGCATGTCCAGAACAGCAACGGCTACGACATCGTCTTTCGCGCCGCCGACGGCACCACCCCGCTTCCCCACGAAATCGAGAGCTATTACCCGCTCACCGGCCAGCTGACCGCCTGGGTGAAGGTTCCGGCCCTGTCGTCGTCCGCCGATACGATCATTTATATGTACTACGGCGACAGCAGCGTTACCACGCTGCAGGAGAACCCGGCCTCGGTCTGGGACACGAACTACAAGGGGGTCTGGCACCTCAACAATTCGCTCCTGGACAGCACCAGCAGCGGCAACAACGGCACCGACAACGGGACGACCGACGCTGCGGGCAAGTTCGCCAAGGGCCGCGAATTCAACGGCTCATCGGCCTACGTGTCCACGGCCAGCACAGACCTCAAGACGGCCAACAATTTCACCGTCAGCCTCTGGTTCAAAGCGGACACCACCAATTTTGCGCATCACCTGATCTGGCAGGGCGAAAGCGACGGCAACGGCTGGGGCAACCAGAATGAAATGCACCTCACCCTGGGCAACCGCAACAGCGGAAACAACTATGACAATCGCCTCGTTTTCTTCTTAGGCTACCGTGAAGCCAGCGCCGGCAACCCCTTGAGCATCAGCTATGCCTTTTCCGATACCGCCAGTTGGCATCACGCAGCCGTGGTCGTCAGCAGCATGAGCGGTTCGCCGACGGCGACCCTTTACGTCGACGGCGTGGACCGGGGCTCGGACACGAGCACCACTTCCGAGACCGCGCGAGCGGACTGGAACACCGGGTTCCGGCTCGGTCGGCCGGCCGCGGCCGAACGCCGCTACGACGGCAAGATGGACGAAGTACGGATTGCGACCACCAACCGCTCCGCCAACTGGGTGCGGACCGAGTACAACAACCAGAGCTCTCCATCCACTTTTTATGCGCTCGGGGCCGAAGAGAACATCGCCGCGCCGGTGTACTACCAGATCACGGCCGTGGCCGGAACCGGCGGCAGCATCACCCCGAACGGAATCGCCATGGTGGAAAGCGGCACCAGCAAGTCCTACACCGTGACGCCGGCCAGCGGGTACTTAGTGAGCGAGGTGCGGGTCGACGGCACGGTGGTCACCCTGACCGACAGTCTATACACCTTCACCAACGTCAGCCAGGACCACGAGATCACGGTCGTCTATGTGCCGATCAACTCCGGAACCGTGACGCCACCGCCGACGGGCGTGATCCCCGGCTGCGCCCAGAACATCAATGTCCACTACAGCGATACCGGCTTCGACGCTGCCGATTTCGACCTCATCAGCGTGGGTGTTTCACCCGAAAAGACCCTGTATCTGGACACCGGCTATTACGCCATCGACCCCAATCACATCGTCATCCCGTTCACTCAGGAGGTCTCGGCCACTTTCTTCTACGAGGGCGCCGGCTATGAGATGAACGATTTCGGCTGGATGCTGGCGAGCGGGGGCGTCACCGGAACCAAACACGAGATCTACAGCAACGTCAATGACAACAACAACGACGGAATCCTCGACAACCGCGCGAGTTGGCCGGATGCCGCCACCCAGGGCGTGTTCATCAACCGCGTCAACCTCGGCACCTTCGCCGCCGGCACCGAGATCGTCTTCTACCTGCATATCAATTCCGACAACCCGAACGACACCAACTATGTCTACACCAAGAAGGACTGGAACACGGACCTCTACACCGGCGGGTGTACCGACGCCACTTTCACCAAGCTCTACAACCTGGGGCTGCCCAACACCACCGAAGGCACCTGCCATGTCACCAGCAATTGGATGAATGCCAGCGCCCTGACCCGGGTGAACACGGTCTTCGGGCTGGACTTCACCGGCTCCCAAAGCAGCATGGCGATCACCCGCAACCAGAAATTCCAGCATGCACTGGTCGGCGTGCCGCTCAACAAGTCCAAAGAGTGGATCCTCGGCTGGGAGGACCTCTTGGGCGGCGGCGACACGGACCACAACGACATGATTTTTCACATCGAGCGGCGCACCGGAGGCCAGTCGGTCCTGAAATCGGCGATCACGCCCGTCAACGCGGGCGACTACTACACCGGCGTCACGCTGACGGTCTACGACAACATGACCTGCTCCGGCAAGACCGACATCATCTATTACGTCTCGATCGACAACGGCGCCAACTGGGTGGAGATAACCACCTGGGATGAAATCTGGGAGATCGACAGCAGCAAGAACCCGCTGCACGAGCTGACGACCTGGACCCCGGGTACCCCTGCCCTGACCCGACGCAACGTCCACGTGGACTTTGCAGCGCTCAGCATCGTCGGCCGGGAGCTGCTTTGGAAGGCGGAGTTCCGCAGCGAACAGCAGGGCTGCGAGCCGAAAGTCCTGGATGTGATTCTGAATGCGGATGTCGCCAGCCATGGCAGCTTTTCGCGCAGCGCACCCGTGACCAAGGCCAACTTGCTCTACTCGGGTTATTATGAGACGCCGGCTTTGGACTGGCGCGACAAGACCCTGCGCGGCCATTTGTCGGCGACCCGGCTCTATGACCCGATAGACCCGAACACCACGGCCGAGCTGGCATTGTGGGATGCCGGCCAGGTGCTCAGCCTCCGCAATCCGGGCAGTCGCAGCATTTACTTCCCGCAGGTCTCCGTCGGCCAGGTCACCGCCCAGGAGATCACCGTCGGCGACGGTACGACCAAGACCTTCAGCGGAACGATCAGCCCGACTCCGATCTCGGCCACGACGCTGTTGATCACCGACGGCCGGGAAATATTCCGTGACAAGCACACCGATGTGCTCGAAGGCAACCTAGGCGGGCGAGGCACCATCAACCGTTTCACGGGCGTGTTTTCACTTGAGTTCAATGAAGCGCCGCTGACCGGGGTGCCCATCCGTGCCAGTTACAGCTATTACAGCACCTCCAGCGCCCTGGCGAGTTTCACGGCCACTAACATCACCAAGGAGACCCTGGCGCTGGACAACTCCGCCATTATCCCTTCGGGGCTGGTGTATGATTTCGACCAGGACAACGACGTCGACGATACCGATGCCCACTGGGTGATGAACTGGGTCAAGGGCTACGAGCTGGGCACCACGGTAAAGCGCGAGTGGCTGCTCGATCCCATCGACCACTCGGTGCCGGCCGTGCTGACCGCGCCGGGCCTTCCCATGTGGTACTTCGGCACCGCCACCACCAAGCAGGAGCGCGACAGCTTCAAGCAATTCATGGTCGACAACGCTAACCGGCGGGCGGTGGTATTCGTTGGCTCCCGCAGCGGAATGCTGCACGCCTTCGACGCCGGCGCCTTCCGCCACGGAGACAACACCTGCACGCTCAACGTCGAAGAAAACCGCGGGTATTTCGATTGGGGCACCACTTGTACGGCCGGCCCCGACTACGGAACCGGCGAGGAGCTCTGGTCCTTCATCCCAGCCAACCTCCTGCCGCGGCTCAAGAACAACCTGCTCGCCCGGCTCAACAAGGCCCGGTCCACGGACTACAACCAGGCCTATGTGGACGCTTCACCGGCGCTGTCCGATGTCTATATCAACGGCGCCTGGCGCACCGTGCTGCTGTCGGCCGAGGGCAACGGCGGAGACACGGTCTTCTGCCTGGATGTCACCGATCCCTACCATCCGACGTTCCTGTGGGAGTTTGCCGATCCGGACCTCTTCCGCAGCCGTTCCTCACCATCAATCGCCAAGATCGGCCGCATCGTGCACAACGGCGTCGCCAAATGGGTCGCATTCTTCGTCTCCGGAAACGACGACCGTTACGACCACACCCAGTATCCTTCCGTCTACATGATCGACGTCGGGACGGGCCAGCTGTTGAGCCGCATCATGCTCGATTGCGAGTCTTCCGGCATCGGCGGCGTACCCAGCGGCCAGCCCGCCGTGATCGATTCCGACGGGAACGGGTATATCGACCGCTTCTACATCGGCACGGACAAGGGCTTTCTCTACAAGGTCAACATTCCGGATGATCCCAGCAGCCTCAAATATTCGATCAGCCAATGCGTGATCAACCGGGACTTCAGCCAGCCGACCGGCGAAGAAGTTCTCTCCGACCGGCGCTATCAGCCGATCTACGGATCTCCGGTGGTCAGTGTCGACAACAGCGTCAATGAAAGCGGCAATATCGACTACAAAGTGCTCATTTTCTATGGCACGGGCGACAGTCCATATTATGCCGAAGACATCAACATGTCCGGCACCCGCTACTATTTCTTCGCTTATGCGGACCTGGCGGAAAAGGGTGCCTGCAACGATAGTCTGGTGTCGCTGGACTGGTTCTACGAGCTGCCGGAAGGCCATCGGGTGTTCACTTCGGCGTTTTCCGCAGCCGGCCTCATCTATTTCGGCACCTCCACCGCCGACACCGAGGACCCCTGCGCCGAGGATAGCGTGAGCAACAACAACGGCGAGATCTTCGCTTTTAACATGCATCAGACGTCGCCCGTGGCGACTCCCGCGTTCCGCCAGAGGGTGGGCAATGTGGTGGCCTCGCCGATGGTGGAGGATCAGCATCTCTACGTCAAGGGCCTGGGGCTGGGGCTCCAGTCCTTCGGCAGCGGAATCTACAACAATCAGGTTCTTACCGGCGGGTGGCCTGAAATCGGCATCCGGCTTTGGAGGGAAATCTTCTAAGACCGTTGTGAAGCAGCGGAAGCCGCTGGGCGGACGGCACAGCCCCCGCCCGGCGGCTTCTCTATTTGCGGTGGGATCATTTCCATCTCAGCCGAGTGGCGGTCCAGTAAATGATTCCGGCAGCCAGCATGGAGGGGATGGAGCCTCCGATCGGGACCTTCAGCAGCGCCAAAGCCTCGTAAACGGCGAACCCCGCTGCCCAGGCTACCAGGGCAGCCGAATGGTAGCCGTTATGGTACCAGTAGGCGCCGCCCTCCTCGTAGATTGCACCGACATCCAACTTGCCTTTGCGCAGGATGAAGTAATCGGTCAGCACCACCCCGAACAATGGGATGAACATCGCCCCGATGAAAAATAGAAAGTTTTCGTATTGCTCCATGGGAAAGACCAAAGCCACAAAGATGGAAACACCTCCGGCGATCCACATGACCGTTCGCGCGCTCATGCGCTGGGAAATGTTTAATAGCGAACAGGTGGCCGAGTAGACATCGGGAAAGTCCGAAGTGATGGTGGAGAACACCACCATGAAGAGCGCCGGCGCCGCCAGGCCAAGACCGCCCATGGTCTCCAGGATGAGCAGCCCGGGATCGGATGCACCGGTGAGCAGAGCGGCTTGAAGCCCGAGCGCATACATCCAGGAAGACATCAGGAAATAGGCCCACCAGGTGTTCCAGAACGCCGACCGGCTGCTGCGGGCCGCACGGGAGTAGTCCGCCACCAGCGGCATCCAGGAAATCGGCATGGCGATCACCAGGTCGAGACCGGTCATAAACGCCATCGGCTGACCAGGTGAGACCACGACCATCCCTTCCATCCCCCGGAAGGCCACCCAGGTCATTGCCGCGATGACCAGCAGCAGAGCGATGACTGAAATGTGCTGAAGAACCTTCCATACCGTCTTTCCCGTCCACAACGCCCATAGCAATGTTCCGATTCCGATCGTGACGATCCAGAAGGCGTCCGTCGCCAATAGGCCGCCCAGCGGTTTGCCGAGGGATGCGCCGGCCCGACCGCCGATGATCAGCATGATGGCCGCCCAGCCGATCAGTTGGACGATGTTCAATACCGCCGCCAGATTGGAGCCCCGGATGCCGAACGCCGGACGGATCGACACCATGGACATGATGCCGTGGTCGGAGCCGATCACCCCGCCCAAGGCCATCAACGTGTTGCCGATCAAATGCCCCAGCAGGATCGCCCAGAGCCCGGACCAGAAGCCCATGGGCGCCAGAAACCCCCCGGCCCATATTTCGGCTAGAGAAATGGCCACACCCGCCCAAAGCAGAAAAAAATCCAGGCCGCCCAAATTGCGTTCCGTTGCCGGAACCGGCCGAATGTCCATATCGGCTCCTTTCCAAAAAAAAATCGTTTCCTCACGGGAAACGATTCGTCTCGGCTTCGGTCACCGCACGCCCTCTCGTTTCCCTACGCTGGCATTATCCAGATCAGGTTCAACGGGTATGATCTCAGGCTTTGTACAAAGCCACCCCGTGTGCGGGCCAATGGTATGGAGAGTATCTAAGGGAGCGGAGGTAGACTGTCAAGGCCTAAAAGTCGGGACTGAGCGATGAGGACTGAGGAGTGAGGAGTGAGCCGAATGAACACCAATATCGAAAACACCAGCGGAGGAGAATCCCGAGGGAGAGAACCGAGGCTTTTTCCTCAGTCCTCAACCCTCAGTCCTCATCGCTTGTTTTCACACGACGCCCTGATCCATCATGGCGTCCACCACCTTGACGAAGGCGGCGATGTTGGCGCCGGCCACATAGTTGCCCTTCATCCCGTAGCGCTCCGCGGCCGCGGATGCCGCCGTGTGGATGCTCTTCATGATCAGCTG